>NZ_PAQR01000038.1 GCF_002709775.1 Thalassospira sp. | reverse complement strand
GTGGGATTTGATGTCGGCGTAGTACGGATCAATCTTGTCGTGCGGCACGCAGATCAGTTTTTCGTCCTGACCGGCTTCGTCTTCCATGATCAGAACACCGATCGGACGCGCGCGGATGACGGAACCGGCAACGACCGGCTCGCGGAACATGACCATGGCATCAACCGGGTCACCATCTTCGCCCAGCGTGTTGGGGATGAAGCCATAATTAACCGGATAGTACATCGAGGTGTGCAGGAAACGGTCAACAAAGACAGCACCCGAGTCCTTGTCTACTTCGTATTTGACCGGTCCGCCCTGCGGAATTTCGATGACGACGTTTACGTCCCACGGAACATCCTTGCCAACGGCAATCTTGCTGAGATCCATCTGGGAAAATCCCTTTCGCTTTTTGAACGCATGCCCCGATCACCAGGGCGGCTGATATGAGCTTCGAAGATGCTGTAGATGCACCCGAAGGAAAATGACGCCGACCTTTTATCGCGAAACGCCCTCGCTTCCAAGGGGGTCGGAAATGATACTTTTGATCAGAAAGCCTAGGCGGTCTCTGCCAAGGGCATCAAAGCGCTTTTGATTGGAAGGAAGCGATCTGTGTCGGCCTCAAGACTGTTGAAATAGCCCGGGTTCTTGGACGCGTTTGCATGGCGGCTTGGCATTGAACGCCCGTGGAACAGGTGCAGGACCGGTGAGTTGTACTCGACATTCTTGCGCTTCAGGCCGGACCGGATCATGCGCAAGACAAAGTCCGAGTCTTCCAGCCCGTGCCCTTCATAGGCTTCATCAAATCCGCCGACTTTCATGATGTCCTTGCGGAAACCGGCAATGTTGCAGCCTTGCGCTTTCTTCCAGCAATCAGCGTGTTCCCACAGGCTTTTCTGGCTTTGCGGGATCGGGATGAACTGGAAAGGCCGATTGCAGTTGCCGGTAAGGCCCAGCATGAAAAGGATCGCACGTGGCCATTTGTGGAACCGAAGGCGGTTTTTCATCGCCAGTTTGGTAAAACGTTCCTTGAGGAACACGCGCTTGCCGGAGACAAAGCAGTTTTTCTCGGCCGCCTTGCGATGGCTTGAAACGAAATCCGACATCAGGCAGCAGTCGCCATCGGTAAAGACGATAATGTCGCCTTCAGACATTGCGATCGCGCCATTGCGGACACGTGATAGCCGGTATCCTTGGTCTTCCTGCCAGAAATGCTTGATCGGCACGGGGGACTTTTGCTGCATCCTGGCAATGGTCTCGGCGGTTTCCGGCCCGGAACCATCATCTGCAACGATCACTTCGAAGTTGTCGTCCTTCTGATCAATGAGTGACTGCAAAACCATTTCGAGTGCTTCGGGCCAATTATAGGTCGAAACGATGACTGAGACCTTATGCACGCAAATTTCCCCTTATTGCATCTTGCACCCGGTTCCATGCCCCGGATGCGAATGGATGCTGCGAACAGTATTTCCGACTGGCTTTCTGATCAATATCGAATTGGCAGGAAGCCTTGCACGGGCCTGTGCAGAATCCCTTAACCCATCAGGATTTCAGCAGGTTTGTTTGATAGTAGTTCCAGGCGTGTTCAATGATCTGGCGGGGTGAAGGATATTTTGGCTGCCAACCAAGCATCTCCTTGGCCTTTGCCGGGTTGGCGACCAGTTTAGCCGGATCGCCCGGGCGGCGAGAATCTTCGACAACCGTGAAATCCTGACCGGTAACTTCTTTGCAAAGCTCGATGATTTCTTTTACCGAGCACCCTTCGCCGGTTCCGATATTGGCAATGTCAGATGCCGCATGGTCAGAAGATATAATGTGACCCAGTGCCTTCACATGGGCATCTGCAAGATCATCGACATGGATATAGTCACGGATGCAGGTACCATCCGGGGTGTCGTAATCCGTGCCAAATATTTTGATGTGATCGCGTTGCCCGGCAGCAGTTTGCAGAACCAGCGGAATGAGATGGGTTTCCGGGTCATGTCTTTCACCCGTTCGCCCCATCGAATCAGCACCAGCTGCATTGAAATAGCGAAGCGCAATCGCGTGAAAGCCGTAAATCGATGCGTAATCACCCAGCATGGTTTCAACCATGGCTTTTGAGCGCCCATAGGGGTTTTCAGCGCTTACTTCCAGCGACTCTGATAGCAAACCGGCATCCCGGTTCCCGTAAACGGCCGCCGTTGATGAGAACACGATGTGTTTGCAGGCATTGCGGCGCATTGCTTCGAGCAGGTTCAAGGCGCCAGCGGTATTGACCTCGTAAAACCGTGCAGGTTCGACCATCGAGGCACCGGCTTCGATCAAGGCGGCCATATGGATGACTGCAGCAGGCCTGAAGTCCTCAAATACCTTGTTTAAAGCCGCGGCGTCACGGATATCACCTTCGACAAACGGAATATCATTTGAAATGGCATCCCGGTGGCCGTTTGACAGGTTGTCAAACACGATCGGCTGATAACCGTTTTCCTGAAGTTTGATGCAAATGTGCGAACCGATATATCCCGCACCGCCAGTGATCAGAATGTTCTGCATGAAATGGAATTACTTTTCTTATTCGAGCTGACGCAAAAGATATGCTCACATCACCTTTTTACGCGCAAGCGATGCGGTTTTCGGGTTGATCAGTTCGCGGATCCAGTTGGCGGCTTCGATGACGATCGGGTCTTTTTCACGCGCCGGGCGGATCAGTAGGCGATACCACCAGTGCGAAATGAAATCCGGGAAGTTGAGTGCGACCAGCTCGCCGCGTTCGACATAGTTGCGCGCAACCACATCCGTGCTCGCCACAATGCCCTGACCGGCGCGGGCCGCCTCGAGCGCCCAGATATGGTGGCTGAAGGTCCAGCAATCAGCCAGTGAGAAGCTGGCATCGCTGAACCATTGCTCGATCTGGGAGAACTGTTCGCTGTCGCTATCGATCAACAGGATATCGCGCGGGCCAAGGTTGCCGACATCGACATTGCTGGCATCATAGCCGCGCTTGGCGAGCCATTCCGGGGCGGCGAACGCGGTATAGACCTCGGGCGTCAGAAGCTCGGTAATCCAGTCTTCGGGACCGGGCAGGTCCTTTGGTGCGATCTGAAGGGCGAGGTCGATCTCGAGCGGATCGAGCCCGTCATCAAATTCGATCTTGCGAAACTGAACGGGAATATCAGCGGGCAGGCGGTCGCGCAGGTTATCAAGCTCATAGAGCAAAACCGTCAGCGCCGGAGTGGCCAATGCGCCGATGCGGATCGCCTTGCCCTTGTCCGGGCCGACTTCGCCGGTGATATCGGCAATACCATCAAGCGCCTCGGTCAGACGGGGCAACAAAAGCTCTGCCGATTTGGTCAGCGTCAATCCCCGGCCCTTGCGGGTAAACAGCACCACGCCAAGGTTTTCCTCAAGCTGGCGGAGCTGATGGCTGATCGCGCTTTGCGTGACATGCAATTCTTCGGCGGCACCCTTCACGCTTTGATGGCGTGCGGTGGCTTCAAAAGCGACGAGGGCGCGCAACGGGGGGAGCTTTCTGCGCATCGGGGTTTCCATCCGGACGGTACTAGGGTCAGAACTCATTCACATAATCGTCCCGGTCTCCCGGATTTGTGCGGATATGCGGAGCGAAACCACAGGAAGATTTATATCTTTCAAGGTTTTGCGACAAAGTAGCCCGTGCAAATCCGGGTGATCCGAAGGACAACTGATATGAGAGAAAGCCTCTGCGTCAAATCCCTTGACCGGGGATCACCCCGCTCGGCGGGCTTTTCCTAGCTTTTTCTCTCATATCAGTTGCCGGGTCAGTTATCTGAATGAATTCTGACCCTAGTGGCTTTTATTCTGTCTATCAGGCCTTACCCGAAATTGGGCCAAAAAAATCTCAACAATGGCTGAAAAAGCTTCATTCGTATTTTTCCAAACAAGCAGGCAATATCATCGCCATACAGGGTTTCCGGCCATGTTTCTTTGATGTCCCCTTGCGCCACCTCGTAAGCCCGTCACTCCCTGACGGCCGGAAACCCCTGCACCCCTTAAGAATCAGGAATGACCATGACCGCAACGCGACTGAGCGGAAATTTCCGCGGCGTCCTGTGGATGACGGCTGCCATGGCTTCGGGCGTTTTTGTTGATGTCTGTGCCAAGCTTGTTTCCCACGATGTTCCGACATCGCAGATTTTGGCGATGCGCGCGCTGACCACGGTCGCGGTGTTCCTGATCATCGTCATGTTTATCGGCACGCGCCAGATCCGCACGCGCCGGCCCATGGCTCATATTGCGCGCGGCGTCTTATGGTACGGGTCGCTGTTCTTTGTGTTCTTTGCCCTGCGCCAGATGAGCATCGCCGAGGTCAATGCCTATCTGTTTATCGAAGCCTTGCTGACCGTGATGTTGGCGGTGGTGATTTTGGGCGAGAAGCTGACCCCGCGCAAAATCATCGCAACCCTTCTGGGTCTTGTAGGTGTGTGGGTGATGTGTTTCCCGCGCATGGATGGCTTTGGCGTGCCGCTTGGTGTGGCCGCCGCCCTGATCGGGGCGTTTTGCTTTTCCGCCCAGACCCTGTTTGCCAAGGTGCTGACCCGGACTGAGACCAATTTTTCCATGCTGTTCTGGCCACAGATCATTGCGATTGTGATCTGGGTGCCGATTGCCCTGATTACCTGGCATCCGGCGTCCCTTGCCGATTGGCTTTATTCATCCGGGGCCGGTTTCTTTGCCATGTTGACCAATTACATGGTGCTGCGCGCGGTCCGGGTGGCGGATGCCAGTGTGGTGTCGCCCGCGGCCTATACCGCGTTACCGTTTTCGGTGGCGATGGATCTGATCTTCTTTGACATGCTGCCCGTCCCGGTCATCTTTATTGGTGCCGGCATCGTGGTGCTTGCCGTGATGCTGCTTGATTACAAGGGCGGGGCCAAAGCGGTTGAGGATGCTGTGGAAGAAGAGTTCGCCGAATTTGCCGAGAGCAGCGAGATCGGGGATGACGAAGCACCCCCGAAACCGGCCAAGGCCTGAGTCCCATTACTGAACTTAGCGATCAGCGATCATGTTGCTCCCGCGAATCATCCGGGGCCTGATCACGGTCATGCAGGCCGTAATCGCGGATCACGCCAGCGACCCGCAAACGGTAATCCTCAAATATCTTGTGGCGTCCCTTGGTCTGAGCCGCACGGTGCTCCCCCAGATTGCGCCAGGCGGCAATGGCGTCTTCGTCGCGCCAGAAAGACAGCGATAAAACCTTGCCCGGCGTGGTCAGGCTCTGAAACCGTTCGATGGAAATAAAGCCATCCATGGTTTCCAGAACGGGTTTGAGATCGCCGGCAATCTCCAGGTAATCGTCATAACGTCCTTCGCGTGGTGTGACCTCGAAAATGACGGCAATCATGATTTGATGAGCTCCGCATGTGGCGTTGAAGCGAGTTTCAGAAACTGGCGTTCTTCGCGCAGTATAAACTTCTCGCGCTGGGAAAATTCATAGTTTTCCCGCCCCAGCGGATCGTCCTTCAGCCGGGCGCGATAGGCTTCATATGATGCCAGATCGGGCAAATGATAGATGCCATAGGCGGTCGAGACCGATCCCTCATGCGGGGCGAAATAGCCAACAAGGTCGGCACCACAGCGCGGAATGGCCTGCCCCCAGTTGCGGGCATATTCAATAAAGGCGTCTTTTTTGTAGGGGTCGATTTCATAGCGGATGAAGCAGGTGATCATGACAGCGTCCTTTCAGGAGAGGTGTCTTGTTGGGTGACAGCTGCATTATCCTGATTGCTGCGCATCAATGCTTCGATTAGCATCGAACTATGAAAGAAGGACCCGATATTGCACGTGTGGCCGCATTGCTTGGCGATCCGGCGCGCGCAAATATGCTGACCGCGCTGATGAGTGGTCGGGCGCTTACCGCGACTGAACTCGCACAGGAAGCCGGTGTGACGCCGCAAACCGCAAGCTCACACCTGGCAAAGCTTGAAGCTGGTCAGATCGTCAAACCGCGCAAAGAGGGACGGCATCGTTATTTCACGTTAAGCGGACCTGATATCGTCGAGGCCCTGGAAGTCCTGATGGGGATTGCCAACCGGGTCGGGCATAACCGGGTGCGCACCGGCCCCAAGGACCCTGAACTGCGCAAGGCACGCGTTTGTTATGACCATCTGGCCGGTGACATGGGGGTGGCGCTGTTTGATGGCCTTGCCAAACGCAAGCTGATTGAAAGCGACCTTAATGGCGTTGCCCTGACCCCGGCCGGGATCGATTTTGCCAACATGTTTGGCATTGATCTGGATGGCTTGCGGGCCAAGCGCCGACCGCTTTGTCGCGAATGTCTGGATTGGAGTGCCCGGCAATCACATCTGGCGGGGTCCTTCGGGGCGGCCTTGCTGGACCGGTTTTATGATCTTGGCTGGGCGCGGCGGCTGCCAGAGTCGCGGATTGTGCGCTTTAGCGATGCTGGCGAGAAATCATTCCGCGATCTGATCAATCCGTAAGCCCGTTATCAATCGCCAAGCAATGCGCTGACAAAGGCCGGCACCAGTTCGGTGGCAGGACCATAGCGGCTGTGATCAAACTGGGTGGCACCGGAGCTGGGTTCGAGATTGAGCTCGACCGTTTCGGCCCCGGCTTCTTCATGGGCGACCTGAACAAACCCGGCAGCCGGATAGACATTGCCTGATGTGCCGATGGAAATGAAAAGCCCGCATTCGCCAAGCGCTGCGTAAATGCGTTCCATCTCAAGGGGCATTTCGCCAAACCACACCACATGTGGGCGCAGGCCGCCGGCCTTGCCGCAACTCGGGCACGGGGTTTCCTTGGCAAGGTCGCCCGGCCATTCGGTCAGCAGATCACAGTGATTGCAGCGGATTTTCAAAAGCTCGCCATGCATGTGGATCAGGTTTTTTGATCCCGCCCGACCATGCAGATCATCGATGTTCTGGGTGACCAGAAGCACGTCACCGGGCCATTCGGCCTCAAGCCGTGCCAAGGCCAGATGGGCGGCATTGGGTTGCACATCCGGGTCATGCAGGCCCGCCCGGCGGTCGTTATAGAAATGATGCACCAGATCGGGATTGGCAACAAAAGCCTCGGGCGTTGCGACCTCGGAAATATCGTATTTCGCCCAAATGCCGTCCGGATCGCGGAAAGTATGCAGACCGCTTTCCTTTGAGATCCCCGCACCCGTAAGGATGACAATCGGGGATTTTTCATCACGCAGGATGTCGATCAGGTTGGGGCTAAGCGGCATGGGAGGCGATCCTGTGCTTGTGGTCTGTGTCGGCAGCCTAATGCAAATAAAACAGCCTCGCCAAGTATGTCTGGCGAGGCTGTTTTTAAACCCGATCCGCTAAAACCGGTTTATCTTCTGTGATGGCCTCAGGCAGAGGTATCAACATTGCCGCCCGGGGTGTCGTCCTGGCTTGGTTTTTCACCGGCCGGGTTTTTGGTGACACCGACCATGGCCGGGCGCAGCAGGCGGCCCTTAAGCACGTAACCGGCCTGCATGACCTGTGCGACGTGACCATCCGGATATTCCGGATGCGGCAGTTCAAACACGGCCTGATGTTTGTTCGGGTCAAGCTTTTCGCCAAGTGGCTCAAGCTTTTCGATGCCGTTCTTTTCAAGCGCCTTCTGGAGGGCCTGTTCGGTCATCTCGACACCGTCAAACAGGGTTTTCATCGCCGGGTCGGCACCGGACGTGTCACCGGCGGCATCAAGGGCGCGACGCAGGTTGTCGCTGACATCCAGAAGGTCGCGGGCAAATTTGGTGATGGCATAGTTGCCGGCATCCTCGACGTCTTTCTTGGCGCGGCGGCGGGTGTTTTCCACCTCGGCGGCCTGACGCAGCAGACGGTCTTTCAGTTCCGCGACTTCGGCTTCAAGGGCCTCGACCGGGTCCTGGGGTGCGGCATCTTCAACGGCTTCTTCAGTCGCCTCTGCTGCGACCTCTTCCGATGCGGTGTCCTCTGCATTGACGTCCTGCAGATCTTCCGGAGTGTTCTTTGCGGTTTCCGACATGGCTAACCTTGCTACTTTCACGTTATGCGGCCTGACACGCAGCGCCGCGATTTATCCAATCAGTCGACCGACCAGCTTGGCGGTGTAATCGACCAGCGGAATGATCCGGGCATAATTGATCCGGGTCGGTCCGACAACCCCGATTGCACCCACAATGCTGCCTTCAGCATTCTGATAGGGCGAAATCACCATCGAAAGACCCGATCCGCCGAACAGTTTGTTCTCCGACCCGATGAAAATCTGAACGCCCTGGGCATCCGTCGTCACATCGAGCAATTCAATCATCTGATCGCGGGCTTCAAGCACGTTGAACAAACGGCGGACGGTCTCAAGCTGTTCAATCGTATCGATATTTTCGAGCAGCTGGGATTGCCCCTTCACAATCAGGGACGATCCCTTGACCCCGCCGGCCCATGTTGCCAGGCCCGCATCGATCAGGTTGGCGGAAAGCTCATCAAGCTCCTGCTTGAGGCGATCACGCTCCTGGGTCATCAGAAGGCGCGCATCATCAAGCGTCTTTCCAGCCAACCGGGTATTTAGATAATTTGCCGCCTCTGTCAATGCCGAGGCGGGCAAATCCGCCGGAACATCAAGGATTCGGTTTTCCACATTGCCGTTTTGGGAAACCAGTACCGCCAGAACCTTGCCCGGCGACAGGGCGACGAATTCGATCTGTTTGAGGCGAATGCCATCGGTCTTTGGTGCGACCACAAGCCCGGCACAACGCGACAGGCCCGATAACATCGTGGTGGCTTCGCCCAGCATCTGATCAAGCGAATAGCCCGCCTGTTCGCAGTTCTTGGTCAGCTGGTCGCGTTCGGCATTGGGAAGGTCGCCGACCTCCATCAGGGCATTCACAAAAAGCCGCAGGCCCTTTTCACTGGGCAGGCGCCCGGCCGAAATGTGCGGTGCGACCAGAAGACCCATTTCTTCCAGATCGGACATCACATTGCGGATGGTCGCAGCCGAGAGGTTTTCGGACATGCGCCGCGCGATCGAGCGCGAGCCGATCGGCTCCCCGGTTTCGACATATGCATCGACAATCTGGCGGAACACTTCACGTGACCGCGCATTCATGTCGCCCAGCAATGTATCGTCAAAATGCGCCATCGGGTATCGGGTCTGGCCCTGTTGTCGTGAAACTGTTGAGAATTTAGTCAGGCAAACGCATTGCGTCAATTGCAGGGCCGATTGCAACGCGGCGCTTGTGAAATTGCTTCAAGTTGTTGGTTTGACTGCATTGCATCCCGATTAAGCGAAACCCGATGAAAACATGCGGGGAAACTGCTGGACGTTTGGTGGGTCACATCTTACTTTGGGCCAAATTTTACCGGACAATTTTGCGCTGTTCCGATCTGTGAACACGCCAAGACAACCAAGAGGTTCCTTCTCATGCGCCCTTCCGGCCGTACCCCCGATCAGCTTCGTGATGTGACGATTGAAACCGGCATTTCCAAATATGCCGAAGGCTCCTGCCTGATCAAATTCGGCGACACGCATGTGATCTGTACCGCGACGGTCGAAGACAAGGTCCCGGGCTGGATGCGCAATTCCGGCAAAGGCTGGATCACCGCCGAATATGGCATGCTGCCGCGCGCAACGGACTCGCGTATGAACCGTGAAGCCGCCCGCGGCGGTCAGTCGGGCCGTACCCAGGAAATCCAGCGCCTGATCGGCCGTTCGATCCGTGCGGTTGCC
Organism: Thalassospira sp.; assembly: GCF_002709775.1. GTDB lineage: Bacteria > Pseudomonadota > Alphaproteobacteria > Rhodospirillales > Thalassospiraceae > Thalassospira. Next base: position 7,571 of record NZ_PAQR01000038.1, on the reverse strand, counting down.
GACATGAAGGCGATGGGCGAAATGCAGATGCGCCTTGATTGTGATGTCATTCAGGCCGATGGCGGCACGCGTACCGCATCAATCACGGGTGCCTATGTTGCGGCCCATCTGGCGTTTCAGGGCGTGCGTCGTCTTGGCCTGATCAAGGAAATCCCGCTGACCCAGCCGGTCGCGGCCATTTCCTGCGGGATCTATAACGGCGAAGCGGTGCTTGATCTTGATTACGCCGAAGACAGCAATGCCGGGGCCGATGCGAACTTCGTGCTGGCGGGTAATGGCGGCATTGTTGAAGTTCAGGCAACCGCCGAAGACGTTCCGTTTGATCGCGCGTCTTATGATCAGATGTTCGCGCTGGCCGAAAAAGGCTGCAAAGAGCTGTTTGAAAAACAAAAACAGGCTCTGGGTCTTTAAGACCCGGTCTTTGGCGGCAGGCATCTTACCTGCTGCTTTTCGCATCTGTTGGACATCGCATTTCAGGCAAGACCATGGCCCGTCGCTTCACGGAAAAGAAACTCGTCATCGCCAGCCACAACAAAGGCAAGATCAAGGAAATCGCCGAACTGCTCGCCCCGTTCGGGATCGAGGTGTTCTCGGCCGGTGAACTGGACCTTCCCGAACCCGAAGAAACCGAAAAGACCTTTATTGGCAATGCGCAGCTGAAATCAACGGCGGCCGCCAATGGCGCCAATCTGCCCGCCCTTGCCGATGACAGTGGCCTTGCGGTTTCTGCCCTTGATGGCGCACCGGGGATTTATTCCGCGCGTTGGGCCGGGCCGGACAAGGATTTCGACATGGCGATGGAAAAGGTTCAGAACGGTATCGGTAGTCATCCGGATCGTCGCGCATCCTTTATCTGTGCCCTGTCGCTGGCTTGGCCGGACGGGCATGTCGAGAATTTTGAAGGCAGGGTTGAGGGCGAGATCGTCTGGCCCAAGCGCGGCCCGCACGGATTTGGCTATGACCCGATTTTCCAGCCGAAGGGTTATGCCGAAACCTTCGGCGAAATGGACCCAGCGAAAAAGCATGAAATGAGCCACCGGGCCGATGCCTTTGCCCAGCTGGTCAAGGCCTGCTTCGAAGACTGATTTGGGGTACCACCCCTGCATCTATCCCATGCACGCATCGCTGATGTCATGATCGGCGGTGCGTGTTAATTTATCGGCCAACATTCCCGCGTTTGAAAAGAGTTCCGCGTGTCCGCAGCCTCAAGTGAAACCGTGCCGTTTGGCATCTATATCCACTGGCCGTTCTGTCTGTCGAAATGCCCCTATTGCGATTTCAACAGTCATGTGGCGAACAGTGTCGATCATGCGCGTTGGCGCAAGGCGCTTAGGGCCGAGCTTACCCATGGCGCGGCCCGCCATCCGGGGCGGACGGTGGGCTCGGTGTTCTTTGGCGGCGGGACGCCATCGCTGATGGATCCGGAAACGGCGGGTGCGTTGATTGACGACATCAAATCCTTCTGGCCGGTGACGGATGACCTTGAAATCACGCTCGAAGCCAACCCGGGCACGGTCGAGATTGACCGCTTTTCAGCCTTTGCGGCCAACGGCATCAACCGGGTGTCGATCGGTATTCAGGCGCTCAATGACCGTGACCTGAAGTTTCTCGGGCGTGTGCATAGCGCGTCCGAAGCCATGCGGGCCTTGGATGTTGCGACCTCGGTCTTTGATCGCTTTTCTTTTGATCTGATTTATGCCCGGCCGGATCACGATCCCAAGGCCTGGCGGGCGGAACTGCGCGAAGGGCTTGGCATCGCCAATGGCCATATTTCGCTTTATCAGCTGACCATTGAGCCGGGCACACAGTTCTATACCCTTCATCAGCGCGGTGATCTTGTGGTCCCCGATGAAGACCTTGCGACCGAGCTATACGAGATCACCCAGGAAGAAACCGAGCGGGCCGGTTATCGCTGCTATGAGGTTTCCAACCACGCCAAGCCGGGGCAGGAAAGCCGCCATAACCTGGTTTACTGGCGCTATGGCGATTATCTCGGCATTGGCCCCGGCGCACATGGCCGCGAAGCGGTGGTGGGTGAGGGTGGCGTTACCACGCCGATGGCAGTCCGCCGTCACCGTGCGCCTGATATCTGGCTGGACCGTGTGGAAAAGCACGGGCACGGCACGCAGGAAGAAACAGCCCTTGAGGCGGATGAGCGCCTGCTTGAAATGGTGATGATGGGCCTTCGGCTTAATGAAACCATCCCGACCGCGCGCTTTAACCGCATCATCGGCAAGGAGCCGCGTGATGTTCTTGAGCAGGATCGGCTCGAAACCCTGATCGAGTCTGGTGATCTGATCTGTGATTCGGCGGGCCTTCGCGCAACCGATCAGGGCAGGAACCGTTTGAACGGTGTTCTGGCCTATTTATTCGACCACGCGGTGTAAGCCCCAAACCCGCAAAATGCCAAGAAAAACCGCGCTATTGGCGGGGACCTGCAATCGGGCGCAGGAAGTTTTACCAAACCATCAAAAAGTTGGTTGACACTTAAGCCTGACCGCGTATATTCCGCCCCGTTCCGGCGGGAAACCCCGGACAATACCTAAGCCCCTATGCCCAGGTGGCGGAATTGGTAGACGCGCTGGCTTCAGGTGCCAGTGGCCTTAAGGTCGTGGAAGTTCGAGTCTTCTCCTGGGCACCATACCCCAGCACATTTCTGATGTGCTGGGGTATTGTCGTTTTGGGCTGAATTTTGCTTTTCATCTTTTCGAGACCGGTCTGACTGGTTACAAGCAAAAATCGCCATAAAAAAAGAGCCGCAAGAATTATGCAACCCGAAGTCAGTTTTGTTCTGCCGGTCTATAACAAAGGAAACGCACTTCCTTATTTCTTTGCGTCATTGCTGGCACAGACAGGCGACATTCCGTTCGAGGTTGTGTTTGTTGATGACGTATCGACAGACAATTCTTTGGAAATACTCGATGAATTGTCTGCGAAACACGACTTTGTTCGCGTGATCAGCAATACGGTTAATGCTGGCCCATCCATTCGGCTTAATCAGGGTGCTGAAGCCGCAACCGGAAAGTATCTGGCACTTTTTGATTGCGATGAAATTCTTGCACCAAATGCACTTGAGATGCTGCTTTCACTAGCAAAACAGCATGATGCTGACATGGTGCATGGCCATTGCCTGAAGACATCAGAACCGATCGAAAATGTTGTCGCCCACCCGATCGATCAAGATTTGAAGGTCAGCAGCCACGAGAATCCCTTGGAGCGGATACTTGGTCGCGGAATGGTGCGCATGACGTGGCTTATCCGACGGGATGTGTTCATCGCCGCAGGCGGATGCGATGAGAAGGTGTTTGTTCAGGATGAGTCGCTGCCACTGCGACTTTCAATACATGCAAAGCGTCTTCTTGATACGGACATGATCCTTACAATGGTACCCGATATGGGTAGCCATCTTTCTTCAAATAAACTACAGCAAAATCATGACCGGTTTTTAGTCTATTTGCACTTTCTCAAAGCACATCCCGAATTGCCACGTGAGATGCGCATGAAACTGTACCAAAAATGTGTCTCAGCGCTGAAAAAGGCGCGACGGGACGGAGCACCGTTTCCGCCAATCCCTTTGTTCTTGCGTTATGTGATGGGAAAGCTAGGACTTATTGATCCCGATCCGGTAATGCTGGAATCATATCGGAGTATTTTCCAACAGTTGTCGAACATCCGCCGTATTGAAAAAGTGAATAGCTAACAATGACCTCGCTCGACCGTAAACTGCACCTTGCCGCCAGTTTTTCACTGCTTTGCATTCCGGCATTTTTGTTATTTTCCCGTGCGATAGCTGATATTTCGGTTGTCCTAGTCGGGCTGCTTTTTCTGGTGCGGTCTTGGAATTCTAGGGATTGGTCTTGGGCTCGCGAAAAAGACATTTTGGTTCTTTTGATCATTTTTGTCTTGATGAACGTGCTTGTCTCTCCTTTTGCGGAGTATGTTGGTAAAAGTTATGGACGTTCGTTCAGTTGGCTTCGGTTTGTTATCTTTTACGCGGCAGTCACCCGATGGGTTTTGGTTGATGAACTGATTATTCGCCGATTCTTGGCTGTTTTGCTGTTCACGGTAGCAGTGGCAGCAATTGACGCGATTTATCAATTCTGTATGGGCTATTCTGTATTGTCCGGGCATGAGATGCATGACCGTTTGACGGGTCCACTTGATCGACCAAATATTGGAATGTACCTATCCAAGCTTGGTATTGCTGCCATGGCTATGGCCTTTGTACTGAAAGCTAAGAAGTTTACCAACATATCATTTATTATTGGCTGCGGTTTGTCACCTATCTTACTGACAGTGATATTCTTAAGCGGCGAACGAGCGGCAAGTGTACTTACATTGCTTGCTCTCGTGATTATTCTTGTCAGTCTTTGCCTGTCAGGGGCATTTGCGCGAAGAGTATCTATTGGTTTGGCGGTGTGTATTTCAGGGGCGTTGGCATTTCTACTTTCATCAAGTGATTATATTTGGGAAAGGGCTGAGGCTTTGGTTGCCGATATTTCGGGGTACACTGAAACAATTTATGGTCAGCTCGCAATGTTGGGGCTGCGTTTCTTTGGAGAGCGCCCGCTAACAGGAACCGGAATGGGGAACTTTTCCTTGGTATGTAAGGACTATGTGCAGCAAGGCGTTGATAGCGCCCTTTGTCACCCTCATCCTCACAACTTCTATGTCGAATGGCTGTCCGATACTGGTCTGATTGGGACCATTCCATTTACCATTTTCATGGTGATTTTGTATTGGATGGGCGTGAAAGCTCTTTTCGGTCCGCGAGAGAGCCGCTTGCTTGGCGGGCTTTATTTGGGCGTCCTCGTGATGTCTCTCTTTCCGTTCTCTGTCACCCAAAGCCTGTTTTCCAATTGGCCGGCGATGTTGGCGTGGTTATCGATCTCGGTTGCTGTTGCTGCGTTAAGGTTTGCGAACCATAAATCCACTTGACCTCATAGACCCCTTTTCAAGCACAATTGGTACGACTTTTGCGGTGCGATGCGCGGTTTGCTGTGTTAAGAACAGGCAAATTCTGACATTTGGAGAACCGCGATGACCAATTTCCTCCATCTCGGAGATCTGCCTGATGACCTTGACCTGGGAAAGGTTGTGGCCATTGACAGTGAGACCATGGGCCTGAACCCGCACCGCGACCGTTTGTGTGTCGTGCAGCTTTCAAGCGGGGATGGCAATGCCCATCTGGTCAAGTTTGATGGGGAAGATTACAGCGCGCCGAACCTCAAAAAGCTTCTGGCTGATTCGTCGGTTCTGAAGCTGTTTCATTTCGGGCGTTTTGACATCGCGGTGATGGACAAATATCTCGGCGTGCGCTGTGCGCCGGTCTATTGCACCAAGATTGCCTCCAAACTGGTGCGCACCTATACCGACCGTCATGGTCTGAAGGATGTGCTGCGCGAAACCGTCGGGGTCGAGATTTCCAAGCAGCAGCAGAGCTCCGACTGGGGCGCGGCCGAGCTTTCCAAGGAACAGATCGATTACGCCGCATCCGATGTACTGTATCTGCACAAGGCCCGCGAAGAGCTTGATCGCCGTCTTGCACGCGAAGGACGCACCGAGATCGCGCAGGCCTGTTTTGACTTCCTGCCGATGCGCGCGACGCTGGATCTGGCGGGCTGGGAAGAAACCGATATTTTCGCCCATTCCTGAGGTCGGCGTAAATCCGGTTAACCACCTGTGAAGAATAGAGGTGTATGGGGGAAGCAATAGAATTGACCCCCGCGCCAACCGGGTTCATAGTTTTGGCCCAATGATCTTGCAAGATGGGTCAAACAGCCTATCTCCGGGCGGAAAACGCTAACAAGAAACAGATGACAGTGACCCCAGAAGTGTCCGAGAAGTCCCCCAACCTGCCGGCACCGGCAACGGAAGCCGATCTTGCCATTGCGCGCCGTGTTCTTGATATCGAAGCCAATGCGCTGCGTGAACTTGCAGAGTCGCTCAATGGCGAGTTTTGTGATGCCATCAACCTGATCGAGGGCCTGAAAGGTCGTCTGGTTGTCACCGGCATGGGTAAAAGCGGCCATATCGCCAAGAAAATCGCCGCGACCTTTGCGTCTACCGGCACCCCGTCCTTCTTCGTGCATCCGGCCGAGGCAAGCCACGGGGACTTGGGCATGATTGGCAAGGATGATGCGGTTCTGGCCCTGTCCAATTCCGGTGAAACCCCGGAACTGTCCGACATTATTGCCTTTACCCGGCGCTTTAACGTGCCGCTGATCGGCATGACCCGCAAACCGGAAAGCTCGCTTGCGAAGCAGTCCGATTGCCCGCTAGTTCTGCCGGCAAGCCCGGAAGCCTGCCCGAACAAGCAGGCGCCGACGACATCAACCACAGCGATGCTGGCCTTTGCCGATGCACTGGCCGTGACCCTGATGGAGCGGCGCGGCTTTTCATCAGAAGATTTCCGCACCTTCCACCCCGGTGGCAAGCTGGGTCAGCGGTTGCTGCATGTTCATGATGTCATGCATGGCGCCGATACCCTGCCATTGATTGCGCCCGATGCGCTGATGGCCGAGGCACTTGTGACCATGACCAGCCATTCCTTTGGCTGCGTTGGTGTGGTTGATGATGCTGGCGTTCTGGCCGGGATCGTGACCGATGGCGATTTGCGCCGTCACATGGCCGATAATCTGGTCGCGCTCAAGGTCGGTGATGTCATGACGGCCAGGCCGAAAGTCACCAGTGCCGATGCGCTGGCGGTTGAAGCCCTTGCGATCATGAATGATCGTTCGATCACATCCCTGTTTGTCCTTGATGACGCAGGCGTGCCGGTGGGGCTTGTGCATATCCACGATCTTTTGCGTGTCGGAGTAGCCTGACGCATGAGCACAGAGGGCACGCCACAGGTCGAAGACCACGCAGAAAGCCAGAAGGCAGCAGGACGTGAAGAACGTCACGCCCGGGGTTTTTCGCGTGATCGCATGCCCTCGGCGCGTCGCAATGTGCGGATCAATCCGTTCCGCCGTGTCATCGTCAATATGCTGAAATTCGTGCTGCCGCTGATCGCAATGACGATCATGGCGCTGGTGGTTTTGTGGCCACAGATCGAACAGGTGCAGGATAGCGGCTTTCGGCTGGGCTTTTCGACCTCGCCCGAGGATCTGATGGAAAATGTCGCGATGAGCAATCCGCGCTTCTTTGGCGTCGATGGCAATCGCCAGCCCTTTACTGTCACCGCCAGCGAAGCCGTCGAAACCGGCGCAACCGAAACCCGGCCCGATCATGTGTATCTGGCGGGGCCGCAGGCCGACATTACGCTGAATGACGGATCCTGGATTGCGATGACCGCCAATGAAGGGTTCTATACCGAAACCGACGGGATGCTTGATCTGGTCGGAACGGTGAACATGTACCACGATAACGGCTTTGAAATTCATACCGAGGAAGCTGAAATTGCCATGAATTCCGGCAGTGCCAGCGGCGATGTGCCGGTTGACGGGCAGGGGCCGTTTGGCACCATCAACTCCGATTCCGGGTTTGAGCTTGAAGACAAGGGGGCGGTGATCCGCTTTTTGGGGAAATCCCGTCTGGTGATTTTCGACAGTGCAATGAATTCGACGGAG
>NZ_PAQR01000037.1 GCF_002709775.1 Thalassospira sp. | reverse complement strand
GCAGGCTGTCGATTTGCTTGCGGCCGGGCGACTGTCCGGGATCATCGGTGACAGCACCAATATTCGCATGTTTGGTCGAACCGATATCATCCAGGTCGATCTGCCGCCGGTGATCACTGTCGACATCTCGCTTATCTGCCGCGATACAGAACCTTTGCGGGAATTCCTTTCTGCATTTGATTCATCTATGGGTGTGTACGATTCCGGGCAGGTGCCGCACGGTGACCTGCGTCAAATGGTCGATTACGCGTGGTAGTGAAAAAAGAACTTAATGCATGAATCCATTGCACTAAGCCGAAATTTCGGTAATTATTGAAACGATGCAGTGCATCTTTCAAGTGCGTGGTTGCTCTCTGGTTGATGGTAATTGTGCCCTTGCGCGGTGTAAGGCAGGGACTGTTTTCAAGCATTTCTGAGTTTGGAAATGCGCATACTAAACTAAGGACGACTACGGATATGGCTACCGGAACGGTTAAGTGGTTCAATGCGACCAAGGGTTATGGCTTCATCACCCCGGACGAGGGCGGTAAAGATGCATTCGTGCACATCACCGCTGTTCAGCGTGCTGGTCTGCAGGGACTTGATGAAGGGCAGAAAATTCAGTTTGAGCTGATTGAAGGTCGCAATGGCCGCATGTCGGCAGAAGAACTCGCCATTCTCTAAATTTCTATCTGGCTTGCAGCTTTCTTTGCTGACAACCGTTAACGCGCCGGGTTTCCGGCGCGTTATGCGTTTCAGGGGCCGTCTTGTTGGTGTAGCCTCATTGCGTGACTTTACTTAAAACCAACAAAATCCCCGGGTATTCATGATCCTTGATCTTCCTGCCGCACCCGTTAGTGGCGATGCAACCAGCCAGTCGGAATGGCGCAATGCCGTCAGACGCGCGCTTCTTGGTTGGCGCGCCGGCCTTGATGCCGCAACCCACCATCATCTATCGGGCAAGATCCTCGATCACTTCACGCGCTTTCTGGCTGATCATCCCAAGGCGACGGTCGGTTTTTACTGGCCAATCCAGAACGAGATCGATGTCCGCCCTGTGATTGAAGCACACATTGCATCCGGGGGCAGGGCAGCGTTGCCAGTCGTGCCGGGCAAGGATCAACCGATGGTCTTTCATGCATGGACACCCGATACCGAAATGGTGCCAGGCTTTGCTCGTATCCCGGAACCAAAGGGGACGGAGTTGGTCGCGGTTGATATTCTGCTGGCCCCGCTGGTCGGGTTTGACGGGCAGGGTTATCGACTGGGCTACGGCGGTGGGTTCTTTGACCGGACACTGGCTGCGTGTGAACCCAAGCCGCTTGTGATCGGTATCGGGTTTGAGGCCACCCGACTTAAAGATATCCTGCCGCACCAATATGATGTGCCGGTGGATGTCCTGATCACCGATCAGGGGATGACAAAGGTCGCCTAGTCCTCATTCCGGCGATTGGATGTGCGATCCCGTTCATAGTGATGTTTAAGCGGAAGCTCCGGAAGCCATGCTTCGCGCCGGATTGCCCAAAGCTCATAGGTCGGGATGAACTGATCGGGGGCATCAAAGGCGCCTAGATGTACTTCGATCTCATCATCGCTGCAGGAAAACACCGATGATCCGCAGTCAGGGCAAAAATGCCGTCCCTGATAATCGCGTGTTTCCCCCGCAACCGTGACAGCGCTGTTTTGAAAAACCGCAGAGGCATGAAACAGCGCACCGTGATGCTTGCGGCAATCAAGGCAATGACACAGCCCAACCCGATAGGGTTCGTCCTTTGTTTTGAAGCGGATCTTGCCGCACAAGCAGCCACCGGTCGCGGTTTTCATCTCAAGCCCCAATTACCGTTGATAATCAGGCACTCTAAAACTAAGTCGAACAGGCGGCAATTATGCTGCTGTCTGGTATGTGATGCGGCGATTTGTGAGGGGAAGGGCAAAGTGGCTGGGGAACCTGGATTCGAACCAGGACTGACGGAGTCAGAGTCCGTAGGTCTACCGTTAACCTATTCCCCAGCAGGACTTTGCGTACGTCATTTATTACCCGGAACGTACAAATTGCATGGGCAAGAATGCTCTGCAATGTCCGGAAAGGTTGGCTGGGGAACCTGGATTCGAACCAGGACTGACGGAGTCAGAGTCCGTAGGTCTACCGTTAACCTATTCCCCAACAAAACTTGGTCCACCGGGCGCGATTTGCGTCGCGGTGTGGGCCGCTATGTATAAAACCCGCCCGGTTTTGGCAACCCCTTTTTTGTTTCCATCTGTTCAACCATGCGATTACCGCATACGGGATTTGCCTTGCGGGGGATTGTCGTTACACTCATATAGTTGATTCGCAAGATCGTCACATAAATGTCTTGATGATCAGCGATACGGAATATGAGCGCGTAACAGAAGGCAGGTTTTCGAAAGGTGAAGCACGTTTCCCGCCATAGCAACTCGCACAGGGCCAGCAGCCCGGCAGGCGGCGCTGCAATGGGCGGGCATGTCGTGCTTGATGGCCCCGACAAGCCGGGCATGCCCAAACCGGGAACTGCCGTTCACGCCCCTGACAGTGGCGGACAGTCTTCGCGAATTGTCGATTGCATCACTGCGCCGATTTATGCCGCGATCGATCTTGGCAGTTCGAACTGCCGGCTTCTGGTCGCGCGTCCTTGCAATGATGGTTTCAAGGTGATTGATGCCTTTTCACGCGTCGTGCGCCTTGGCGAAGGTGTGCGCGAAAAGGGCTATCTCTGTGAAGCGGCGATGGATCGCGCGATTGATGCGCTGCGTGTCTGTGCCAAGAAACTGCGTCGTCATCCCGGTGCGAAGCTTCGTGCGGTCGCGACAGAGGCCTGCCGCAGTGCCGATAACCGCGAAGAATTCGTGCGGCGCGTGTTTGATGAAACCGGCATTTCACTTGATATCATCAATCCGGATGAAGAAAGCCGCCTGGCCCTTCAGGCCTGTTCGGCACTTCTCGATGAACGCCCCTATGCGGTGGTGTTTGATATTGGCGGCGGCAGTACCGAGATTTGCTGGATCAAGGTCGATAAAACCGGCAAGACCCAGTGCATTGAAACGCTTTCGATGCCATGTGGTGTTCTGTGCCTGACCGAACGGTACGCCACGGTTGAGGAACGCCGCGAGCGGTTTGAGGCGATGCGCACCGAAATCCGTGAACGCCTCGAAGAATTTGCCAAGCGCAATTGCTGCTCGGACATGCTTGATGATGACAAGGTCCAGATGGTTGGTACATCGGGAACCGTCACTACATTCTGCGGCATCGCCCTTGGTCTTGAGCGCTATGAACGTCACAAGGTCGATGGATCTGATCTGCGCTTTGATGATGCGGAACGTGTCACCGAATTGTTGCTGCGTATGGGGTCGGACAAGCGCAAGGGCCATCCCTGCATCGGCAACCAGCGTGCCGAGCTGATGGACGCGGGTGCTGCGATCTTTGCCGCGATTCGCGATATCTGGCCGCTGGCGACGCTCAAGGTCGCCGACCGTGGTTTGCGTGAAGGCATTCTTGTCGATTTGATGCGTGCAGACGGCCACGCTATTGACCCGTGCGACGCGCGCCGTCATACAGTGTCCCATATTCCGGCTTCCTCCTGATCGGTTGACGTTTGTGTCCCGGCAGGTTTGACCAAAACAGAATTCAGTTCAGGATAGATCATGAGCGACAATCGCAGCGGAAAAGGCGGGCAGCGCCGCCGCAAGGGTTCGGCCATTGCAGCCATTGATACCGGCGCACGCCGTGGCCTGCGCACGCGGGTGAAAAGTGCCAAGGGGCGCAAGCTTTCCTCTACGCGCTGGCTCGATCGGCAGCTCAATGATCCCTATGTGCAGGAAGCCAAACGCTTGGGCTATCGCTCCCGCGCGGCCTTCAAGCTGATTGAAATCAACAACCAGTTTGATCTGCTTAAACCCGGCATGCGCATTGTTGACCTTGGTGCGGCACCGGGCGGCTGGACGCAGGTGGCGGTTGATATGGTTGGCTCCAAACATGGCAAGGGCCAGGTTGTCGGCCTTGATATCCTTGAATGGGAAGGCATTTCGGGCGCGACATGTTTGCAGGCCGACTTCCTTGATCCCAAGGCGCCTGACATGATCAAGCATGAATTGCAGGGGCCGGTCGATGCCGTGATCTCTGATATGTCGCCGGAAACCACTGGCCATCGTCAGACCGACCATATCCGCATCATCGATCTGGTCGAACATGCGCTTCTGTTTGCCGAGGAAGTTCTGGCGCCGGGCGGCATTTTCATTGCCAAGGTGTTCAAGGGCGGGACCGAGAACGAGCTGCTTGATCGCGTGAAGAAGAATTTCCGCGTGACCAAACACGCCAAACCGCCCGCATCGCGCCCGGAAAGCCCCGAGGCCTATCTGATTGCCACTGGCTTCCGTGGGCAGAACAATGCCGAAGACGACATCAAGAATGCCGAGGTTAGCGAAGACGACAGCTGGTCGCCTGTCGAATAGGCATTAGAAATTTTATCCCAGTCCATACAAAGGGCTAGGCTGGAATAGTTATAAATCTTCAGGCATTGTTGCGTTACATCAAACCCGGATCGGGCTTCAGGCTTTAAAGATCAGGGGGCAAGGTTGGGGCCTTGCAGAATGGGTGGAACGGGCCATTTGGGGTGGCCATTGCTTGTGGGATTTATCTGATGAAACAGGACAACCTAAGCCTGACAGGTGTGGAGCGTCATTTTGACGAGCACGAGATCATTGTCTCCAAGACGGATCTCAAGGGCAGGATTACATATGCCAATGACACGTTCCTGCGTGTCGCCGGATTTCGCGAACGCGATATCCTTGGCCAGCCACACAGCATCATCCGCCATCCTGACATGCCCAGATGTGTTTTCGCCCTGCTGTGGCAAACCATCGAGGCCGGGCGCGAGATTTTTGCCTATGTGATCAACCGCAGTGCCAATGGCGACCATTACTGGGTTCTGGCCAATGTCACGCCGACCTTCGGTCCGGATGGCAAGATCATCGGATATCACTCCAACCGCCGTGTGCCACGCCGTGATGCGGTTGAAAAGGTCATCCCGCTTTATAAGGCGCTTTGCGAGGAAGAGGCGAAAGAAGCCAATCGCAAGGAAGGCATGGCGCGCGGGATCAAGATGGTCACCGACCTGCTTAATGATGCCGGCATGGATTACGACCAGTTTGTCTTCAGCCTTTAGGCGCTGGTTTGGCGCGCGTCCCGAGGCCTGCATTTCCGGCAATAAAAAAGGGGCTCGCCTGACGGCAGCCCCATCAACCAGTTTCTAACGGAATGCGCAAAATAAAGCATCAATAAAATCACAGGGCTGTTATGGGCGCACAAAACTTGGCATTTGGGGCATAACGTGTATAAATTCCGCGCCAACTCAGATTAACGAGGTGGCCAGATGACCCGCATTGCCGAAGCCCTGACGTTTGACGACGTATTGATCAAACCCGCAGCATCAGAAGTGCTGCCTGCTCAGGTGCAGACCAACACCCGCATTACCAAGAATATTGAACTCAGAATCCCGCTGCTTTCCTCGGCGATGGATACCGTTACCGAAAGCGCAATGGCGATTGTCATGGCACAGCATGGCGGCATGGGGGTCATTCACAAGAACCTCGATATCGCGCAGCAGGCCGAAGAAGTTCGCCGCGTGAAAAAGTTCGAATCGGGCATGGTCGTTAACCCGATCACCATTCATCCCGATCAGACGCTGGCCGATGCGCTCGACCTGATGGATGCCAACCACATTTCCGGTATTCCGGTTGTTGAGCGCGGTTCGAACAAGCTGGTCGGTATCCTGACCAACCGTGATGTCCGCTTTGCTTCCAACCGTGCGCAGCCGGTTTCCGAACTGATGACCCACGAAGGTCTGGTCACGGTGACCGAGAATGTGAATACCGACGAAGCCAAAAAGCTTCTCCATCAGCACCGCATTGAAAAGCTGCTTGTGGTTGACGAGGCCTATCGTTGCACCGGCCTGATCACGGTCAAGGACATCGAAAAAGCCAAGCTGCACCCGAACGCCTGTAAGGACGAAAGCGGTCGTCTGCGCGTTGCTGCGGCAACCGGTGTTGGCGAAGCCGGGTTTGAGCGTGCAGCCGCCCTTGTCGAAGCTGGTGTGGATGTTCTTGTCATTGATACCGCACACGGTCATTCGGCTGGTGTGATCAAGGCGGTTGAGCAAATCAAGGCACAGGTTGGCGATACCCAGATTATTGCTGGTAACGTCGCAACCGCCGAAGCCGTCAAGGCATTGGCCGAAGCCGGTGCAGACGCGGTCAAGGTCGGTATCGGTCCGGGCTCGATCTGTACGACCCGTATTGTTGCCGGTGTTGGTGTGCCGCAGCTGACCGCAGTTCTTGAATGTGGTGAAATGGCCCACAAACTTGGTGTGCCGGTCATTGCAGATGGCGGTATCAAGTTTTCTGGTGACATCGCCAAGGCGATGGCTGCGGGCGCAAGCACTTGCATGGTCGGATCGCTTCTGGCCGGTACGGACGAAGCTCCTGGCGAAGTCATTCTGTATCAGGGCCGTTCCTATAAGTCCTATCGTGGTATGGGCTCGGTCGGTGCAATGGCACGCGGCTCGGCAGACCGTTATTTCCAGCAGGACGTTCAGGACAACCTGAAACTGGTCCCCGAAGGCATCGAAGGCCGCGTTCCTTACAAAGGCCCGGCTGGTCAGATCATTCACCAGTTGGTTGGCGGTCTTAAGGCATCGATGGGCTATACCGGTTCGGCAACCCTTGCGGACTTCCGCGAACGTGCAGAGTTTGTCCGCATCACCAATGCGGGCCTGCGCGAAAGCCACGCCCATGACGTGACCATCACCCGCGAAGCACCGAACTACCGTCCGGGCGGCTGAATGGGTTTTGCGCCTGCTGATTGGCGGACCTGCCTTGCGTTTGACGCTGTTGGCGAATGGTCCCTGCCATGATATGAAGCGCATTCAAATTTCGATGACGGCAGGTCTTCCTGCCGTCATCAGCTTTTTTATCGTAAGGTGTTGGCGTGCTTCCCATATGCGAAGCAGTTCATCACCCGCAAACAGGTTGGATTTTTCGCTTTGAAACCCGGTGCTCGCATAGCAGCCGTTATCGAACTTTACGATGGCTGGACCCATAACCGAGATGACGCTGACCGCGTTGTGTCAGGCTATTTCGGATCACGCCGGTATATCGGCGGCGGGGATCGTCGTGAAATCAGCGAACGTTTCTATAACCTGATCCGTCATCAGGCCCGGCTGGGCTGGTGGCTGGCGGAATGCGACTATCAGTTCCAGGACGGTCGTGCGCGCATGATTGCCGATCTGGTCCTGCATGATGGCATGGACCGCGACACCATCGAAGGCCTGTTCAACGGCGATCAGTTCTGCCCCGATGAGCTGCGCCCGAATGAAAAGCATCTTGCCAACAAGCTTGCGGGCAACAGCCTTGATCATGATGCCCAGCCCGGTGCTGTCAAAACCGAGCTGCCAAAATGGCTTTATGCGGAGCTGCTTAAGCTCCATCATGAAAATCTGCCGGCCGAAATGGCGGCTTATAATCAGCCGGCCAAACTGGATCTGCGGGTCAACCGCCTGCGCGGCACGGTCGAAGACGCCATCAAGTCGCTGAAGGCCGATGGCATCAAGGATATCGAACGCACACCTTTTGCGCCCAATGGTCTGCGCCTGCCGCTTGGCCTCAATATGCTGGTAACGGCGGCCTACAAAGACGGCCTGATCGAAATTCAGGACGAGGCATCGCAGATTTGCGTCAACCTCGTGGGCGCGAAGCCCGGTATGACGGTTTTGGATATGTGCGCGGGCGGTGGCGGCAAGACGCTTGGCATGGCCGCCGACATGCGCGGCAAGGGCCGTATCCTCGCCTGCGATACCCATGGCGGTCGTCTGGACAATGCGCGGAAACGTGCACGTCGTGCCGGTGCAGGCGATTGCATTCAGCAGCGCATCATTGCTGACGAACGCGACAGCTGGCTGCGTAACAAGTCGGGCTTCTTTGATCGGGTACTGCTTGATGTGCCGTGCTCCGGCCTTGGGACGCTGCGTCGTAACCCGGCCCTGCGCTGGCGTATTGGTCAGCGTGACCTGCGTGGCCTGATGGCGGAGCAAAGCAAGATCCTTAAGGCCGGTGCGGCCAAGGTGACCAAGGGTGGTCGTCTGATTTATGCGACCTGTTCGATCATGCCCGAAGAAAATGAACGCCTGATCGAAACCTTCATGCGCGACCGCAAGGATTTCAAGCCTGTGCCGATCAATGAAATCTGGCCGGATGCACCGAAATCGGTACCTGTGCCGGGTGGCAAGGACAAGCCGTGGCTGCGTCTGTCACCCAATGTTCATGGCACGGATGGCTTCTTTGTCGCGGTGTTCGAACGCACGGCAAAAGGCAAGGTAAAGTAATGGCAGTGGCGTGCATGGCATATGGGACCCAAGCCAAGCCTAACGCCGCCCTTGTTCTGCCTGCACATAAAAAGGCCCTGCGAGTGATGCTCGCAGGGCCGATTTTGTTTAACCGTGAACGCGTGAACGCGTTACTCGGTGGTCTGTACCGGTTCGTCAAAGATGGTGCCGGTACCCGTCGCGTTGCCATCGCCTTTGGACGCGTCGCCGTTCTCAAGGTTTTTCATGCCCGGAACGATTTCCTCGACACTATCTGGGATCAGGCTTTTAGCGTTTTCGTTCGGCGCGGTTTCTTCGCTGCCAATGACGGGCAGGGTCGTGCCGCCGTCTTTCTGGGTCATGGCGATGGCGGTTGCCGTGCCCGCAATCAAGATAAGACCGGCAACGGCCATGGCGATTTTGCTTCCGGTAGAACTGCTCATGATAATGTGTCCCTTGCGTTGATCAATCGTGTGGTGCTCGTGCTTGGACGTGGTGTTTCCCGCGTTCCGTTAGGGTGGATACTGCACGGCCATTGCGCAGAAAAAAGGGACCAATTGTGGGAATTTCGGGGAGGGCTGCGCGCAAAACTGCCGCAATTGCACACCCTGTCCGATAAGGCCGGTAAAAGTTTTTTGAATGCATCGTTGGGGGACCGCCTGCGCCGGGTTGCCCATCACGATGGTTTGGCGTATGTACGGCGCAACCCAATCTTCGACGGAGATACGGCCCGATGACTGATCGCGTGCTGATTATTGATTTCGGATCCCAGGTCACCCAGCTGATTGCACGTCGCGTGCGCGAAAGCGGTGTCTATAGCGAGATCCATCCTTTTAACAACATCTCGGACGCGTTCCTGGATGAATATGCCCCCAAGGCGGTCATCCTTTCGGGTGGTCCGGCATCGGTCCACTGGGACAAGGCGCCCTCTGCCCCGGCAAAGGTGTTTGAGCTGGGTATTCCGGTTTTGGGTATCTGCTATGGTCAGCAGACCATGGTCAATCAGCTCGGCGGTAAGGTTGCGACCTCTGATCACCGTGAATTCGGTCGTGCCTTTGTCGATGTGATCGAGGATTGCGATCTTTTCAAAGGTGTTTGGGCCGAAGGCGCTCGCGAACAGGTCTGGATGAGCCACGGCGACCGCGTTGATGCGCTGCCGGATGGTTTCCGCGTTGTTGGTAAATCCGAAGGCGCACCGTTTGCCGCCATCGCCAATGACGAGAAGAAATTCTATGCCGTGCAGTTCCACCCGGAAGTGGTGCATACCCCGCATGGTGCGCAGCTTCTCAGGAACTTTACGCACGGTGTTGCCGGTTGTTCAGGCGACTGGACGATGCATGCCTATAAGGACGATGCAATCGACAAAATCCGCAAACAGGTCGGTGATGGCAAGGTCATCTGTGGTCTGTCGGGCGGTGTTGACAGTTCCGTCACCGCGGTTCTGATCCACGAAGCGATTGGCGATCAGTTGACCTGCGTGTTTGTTGATCATGGTTTCATGCGCTCGGGCGAGGCCGATCAGGTCGTCACCCTGTTCCGTGACCACTACAACATTCCGTTGGTGCATGTGGATGCGTCGGAAACGTTCATTGGTGCCATCGAAGGTGAAACCGATCCGGAAGTTAAACGCAAAACCATCGGCCGTCTGTTCATCGAAGTGTTCGAAGAAGAAGCCAAGAAAATCGGTGGTGCCGACTTCCTGGCACAAGGCACGCTCTATCCGGACGTGATTGAAAGTGTGTCCTTCACCGGTGGCCCGTCGGTCACCATCAAGTCGCACCATAACGTTGGCGGCCTTCCGGAACGCATGAACATGAAGCTGGTCGAACCGCTTCGTGAATTGTTCAAGGATGAAGTCCGTGATCTCGGCCGTGAACTTGGCCTGCCTGATAGCTTTGTTGGTCGTCACCCGTTCCCTGGACCCGGCCTTGCCATCCGTATCCCGGGCCAGCCGATCACGCGCGAGAAGCTTGATGTGCTGCGCAAGGCAGATGCGATCTATCTCGAAGAAATCCGCAATGCCGGTTTGTATGATGCCATCTGGCAGGCTTTTGCTGTGCTGTTG
Source organism: Thalassospira sp. (assembly GCF_002709775.1). Taxonomy (GTDB): domain Bacteria; phylum Pseudomonadota; class Alphaproteobacteria; order Rhodospirillales; family Thalassospiraceae; genus Thalassospira. Next base: position 69,851 of record NZ_PAQR01000037.1, on the reverse strand, counting down.
CCGGTACGCACCGTTGGTGTCATGGGGGATGGTCGTACATACGATTACGCTTGTGCGCTGCGCGCTGTGACGTCAACCGACGGCATGACTGCGGACTTCTACCCGTTCCCGCCAGAATTGCTCGGCCGCATCGCCAACCGCATCATCAACGAAGTCAACGGCATCAACCGCGTGACCTACGACTTCACCTCGAAACCACCGGGGACGATTGAGTGGGAATAAGTTTTCCGATACCGGAAGTATCAAACGGCGCGTCCATTGGGCGCGCCGTTTTGTTTTGATGGTTAGTTTCATCCGCGTTTCAAGAGAGTAATTGCTAATGTTATGACGTGGGCTAGCGGTTGGATTTTGTTCATCGCTTAGTTACGTAACGCCGAGATATATCAGTACCTTCAACTCTCTTGCGAAGCCTGTCTATTCTTCCACTGCATTCTTTAATGTTCGGTTTTAGAGAGCTATGTTCAGAGAATCAGGCGAGCGAGCAAAAGCAAAAAGTCTTATAGAGTCGGGTACAGGGAAAAAAAACATGATCGTTGCTCTGGTCATGATTGAAGAACTTCGAGTATCCTAAAAAATATAGAACTGTTCAGATCTGCAGAGCAGAAGAACAGGAGCATAATATGACAACGACTTTCGAACCTATCATTTATTAAATTAGATTCTTGCTCGTTCTCAGGTGCTTTGAAAATTGTCGTACTTGTGGTTGTTCGCAATGGATGTGAGGATACAGATGAGACCAGATCCAGAACTTGACTTGTTTTCGGATGACGACCCAAACATCGAAGGTGTCGATGACGCCGTTGCTGCGGCAGGTGATCTTTCAAACGCTGTTCTCTATCATACGGACTGGACAGTAGAGACCCTTTTGGTTCAGCTCGAAAAGGGTAGAATTGACATCAATCCCAGCTTCCAGAGAAGAGACGCATGGACGCGTAAGGCCAAAAGTCTACTTATTGAGAGCATACTCCTCAATTTTCCTGTTCCAGCAATCACCCTCGCTGAAAGAAGCAAAGACAAGACTTTCATTGTTGTGGATGGCAAGCAAAGATTGAGCACACTTGCTCAATTTTTCGGGAAAATGCCTGAATCTAAATACAACAATTTTAAAATAACTGGATTACTACAGCTTTCACAACTTAACGGTCTAGGCTTTTCGGAGCTTCGTGAGGCGCATGCTGATTTATCTGCGCAACTGGAGAATTTCGCAATCAGAACAAATGTAATTCGCGGTTGGAAAAACGACGAGGTTCTTTTTAGCATTTTTCATCGCCTCAATTCAGCTAGTGTGAAACTCTCACCGCAAGAACTTCGCCAAAGTCTTCATCCTGGACCATTTACTGCGTTCATTTCCGATTACAGTGAGAGATCGAATGCATTGCGAGACATTTTTCCTAGTCCAGAGCCAGATTTCAGGATGCGTGATGTCGAATTGGTGACTAGATATCTCTCGATTACTATGTTCCTTGAAAATTACCGAGGCGATTTGAAGCGACATCTTGATGAGAGTGTCGAATGTTTGAATTCGCGTTGGAATGAGCTGGAGCACAGCGTTTATGCAGCTTTAGATCGATTTGAAAAAAGTTATCAAGTAAGCCTTCTGGCTTTCACCCGTGAAGCCGTTTTTCGTAAATGGAATGGAGCCGATTGGGAGAACCGTACCAATCGCGCCGTATTCGATGTGATCATGTTAAACCTCCTGTCTGATGATGCGTTACTTGCCTTCGAACAAAGAGGTGATGATGTTGTTTCTGCATTCAAAAGTATTTCGGATGATAGTCGATTTCGGGAAGCAGTCGAAAGGACTACGAAGACGACATCAGCACTTTATACGAGGGTGAGTCTTTTTGCTGATGCTTTAAGTGGAATTGGAGTTGAAGCTATACGCCTCCAGTATGATGAGACGGCGAACAAGATCTCTATGGAGGTCTGATGTCTAAGCATACTTCGCACTATCACTGCTTTGTCCGCGGGATTGTAGCGCGTCGGAGGTGTTTTTTATTCCGAGGTAACTCTAGGGAACTTGTTTATCCCGCGAGAGGAACCGTTTGGGAGGCTTCGGCTCGCGATGACGCGATGTGTGACGCGTTTATCCTTTTCACAGTGTCCGAGTTGGAAGCTTATCTCGAAGGAATACTCCGGGATAGCATTGAACTGTATGAGAATATGGCGCACGAGAGCATTTTGAAAAAGTGTGGTGCATTTAGTGATTTTGGAGAGAAATTCAATAAGAAGAAGGAAGCATTAACGAAGAATAACAACGCAAACTGGAGTAGGATAAGTCACTTTTTTACGTTCATAGGTCTCTCGCGGGATGCTCACTTCCCGCAGGATTTTTGGGATGACGTAGAAATCATAGTAAAGCACCGCGGCGATCTTGCTCACAACGGTGTTAGTATGAAAATCATCGAAGACAGACGAAATGTAATCCAAAAAGCTGAGGAGGTGATTCGTAAGGTCCGTATATTTGATTTGAGTTTACATGCATGGATTTTATCTATGCGGTCTGAAGTTGCAAGGTTGGGTGGGCTTTCACTTAAATTTGAGCCGGAGTTTGAGTGAAAGATCCTATGTATGCTGGATGCAATATTGTGCAGGTTGTGATCGTTGAGCCTGAACCAATTTGGGGTTCCTGCTGATCTTCGCAGGCTGACAGGCTAATACAAGCTTAGCGGTAGAGGCGCGATTGGGTGCTGTACGGAAAAGTTAGAGTCTGTAGCTGCTTCCTTCGGAACGCGAAGGCTTTATCGCATTGATCTCTTTTAGTTAGAGTATATTGAATATATTTCCAAATATGAGTTATCACACTGCGATTATGATCGTCAGTTAAGCGGCCCCTCGGACCCACAATCCCCCGTCGCGTTGCAAGCGTTTGACAATGCCTGTTGCACACTGCGCTGCCAGTTGAAGGTCAGGCAGGATGACAGGGACAGGACTGCGGCCAACGTCATGATCACGCGAAGGGGGCGCATGGCTTGTGCCTTTACTTGTTTGCTCGAAGGGCCGGTAGGCCAACACCTGTGGTCTCGAATCCGCCGTCGGCAGCGACGATCTGCCCGGTGACAAAGCTTGCCTTGTCCGAGCACAGGAAATGGATGACTTCTGCGATTTCGTTTTCGGTGCCATAACGGCCAAGCGGCATGGCATCGAGGTATGCCGAGATGATTTCCGGTGAATGCACCGCCATCGCCAATTTGGTTTTGACCGGGCCGGGGCAGACGCAATTAGCACGGATGCCATATTCACCCAGTTCGGCAGCCTGTTGTTTGGTCATGTGAATGACCGCTGCCTTTGATGTGCCGTAAGCAACGCGCAGTGTCGAGGCCCGAAGGCCCGAGATCGAGCCGATATTGACAATGGCACCTTTGGTTTCCTTGAGTGCTGGGATGGTCGCTTGCGAGACAAGGAACACGCCATCAAGGTTGGTTTCCATGATGCGGCGCCAGGTGGCAAAGCTGGTATCCTCGACCGGCAGGAAATCGGCAACGCCGGCGTTGTTCACCACTGCATCAAGTCGCCCAAAGGCCGAAAGAACTGCATCGACCATCTGATCAACGTGTTTGGGTATCGAGACGTCATATTCAAAGGCCGAGGCCGCATCCGAAACGGTTTTTGACGCAGCGTCCAGTTCCGGTCCGTCGCGATCGATCATGGCGACTTTCCAGCCCTGATCGATAAACAGTTTGGTGGTGGCAAGGCCAATTCCGCGTGCGGCCCCGGTGACCAATGCGACTTTCTGCGTCATGTAAAACGTCCTTTCCTGAAGCGTTCCCTGTTGCCGCTGCATTGTGCGCGGCATTGTTTGTCGTCATTTAGGCAAAACCAAGGACGCCCGGCAAGCATATGATCCATCGCAGATGCACATCATCCGAGAAATCTAGGCCAAAAACAGTTGGGACGCGAAAACCAGCATCGAAAACAGTTTGACGAAATAGGCAATTGAACGCGCGCCATTGATGCCCGGAAGTCGCGTGATGCCAGCAAGATAAAAGCCGCCATGCACAATGCGTGCGACAAGGAAGGTGGTGGCGCAGGCAATGGTAATGCCATTGGACAGACCGATGGCATGTGCCGTAAGCACGATAATCGCAAAGGGAACAAGGTTTTCCAGATGGTTCTGATGGGCCCGCACGCCGCGTGCCGCCATGCCGGTCCGTTCCGGCAGGGAGTCACGGTTGCCCATGAGGCGCTTGCCGCCCACACCGGGCTGCTTGGCATAGGCATAGTTATATGCCCATGGGAAGGCGAGGCAGAGAAAGGCGTTAAGAACCAGAATGGTTAATTCGTAAGTCATTGGCAAACCTGATCTTTGAGATGGTTGTATGACCTACGTTACCTGGACAGTTGATAGATCAGTTGTGGTGACTTTTAAGTTGTGAGCCGTGAAGGATTTTGTGGTGCCAGATGGCCTTATTTTATAGATCCAAACCGTCTTTTGGCTCCATCCGCTCTTGTCGCGCTCATACTTGTTGTCTAGCGTTTGGGCAACAATATGAGTACCCCGTCCTCGGGCGCAGGTGTGCCATCCGATCAGGAAACCGTCCCCGGAAGTTTCAGTGCATTTCGATTAAGGGGCTATGGCGTTGGCAAATATTCAGGACAAGGCACGTGTGGTCATTATCGGTGGTGGTGTGATTGGCTGTTCGGTGGCCTATCATCTGACCAAGCTTGGCTGGAAAGATGTTGTCTTGCTTGAGCGCAAGGAACTGACATCTGGCACCACATGGCATGCAGCCGGCCTGATCGCCCAGTTACGCGCGACCGCGAACATGACCCGCCTTGCCAAATATTCCCAGGAGCTTTACGGCACGCTTGAGGATGAAACCGGGGTTGGCCTTTATGACATGTCCTCCTTTGGCAAAATCCGTGTCGAAGGCCCGGATGCAACTGCTTTCCTCAATCACATCTGCGGTGGGGAAATGGACGTGCCGGTCGGCAAGATCGTCTATGCACAGTTCCTCAATACGCGCGGCGGGATTGAGGCGGATGTAACCATCACCCGCCTGTCGGAGCTGACTTATCTTGTCGTCACACCGGCGGCAACGCGGCTCGCCGATGAAACGTGGATGCGCCGCCATATTGGCGATCATATGGTCGTCATCACCGATGTCACGGCAGGCGAGGCAGTGCTTGCCGTCATGGGGCCGAAATCGCGTGATCTGCTATCTGCGGTATCACCCAACGATTTCTCGAATGCCGCCAACCCGTTTGGCGCGGCACAAGAAATCGAAATCGGCATGGGAATCGCCCGTGCCCATCGCGTTTCCTATGTCGGGGAATTGGGCTGGGAGATTTATGTCAGTACAGATATGGCAGCCCATGTGTTTGAAACGCTTCTTGCCGCGGGTGAAAGCAATGGTCTGAAGCTCTGTGGTCTGCACATGATGGATGGTTGCCGGATCGAGAAGGGTTTCCGTCATTTTGGCCATGACATCACCTGTGAGGATCATGTTCTTGAAGCCGGGCTTGGCTTCGCGGTTAAAACCGACAAGCCTGATTTCATCGGCCGGGACGCTGTTTTGGCCAAACGCGAAAGCGGCCTGAAACGGCGGATGGTGCAGTTCCGGTTGGGCGATCCAGAACCGCTTCTGTTTCATAACGAACCGATCCTGCGCGACGGCAAAATCGTCGGTCATCTGACATCGGGCGCCTATGGTCATCATTTGGGTGCTGCCGTCGGGATGGGCTATATCGGCTGTGAAGGCGAAACTGCCAACGACATTTTGGCGTCAAGCTATAGCATTGATGTTGCGGGCACAGTGGTGCGGGCCCAAGCATCGCTGCGCCCGTTCTACGACCCGTCCGGGGATCGGATGAAGTCGTAGAACGGGGATGCTCGAAGTGTGTCGTGCTCGGCCAGCATGCAGTGGCCGGGCACTAATCCGGTTGAAACTCCAAAAGATCGCCCGGTTGGCATTCGAGTTCCTCGCATATGGCCGACAGCGTTTCAAACCGCACACCACGGACCTTGCCGGATTTCAGCAGTGACAGGTTTTGTTCGCTGATGCCGATCCGGGCTGCGAGTTCCTTGGACTTCATCTTGCGAGTGGCCAGCATGACATCCAGTCGAACAATAATACCCATCAGACGAAGCTCCGGTTTTCGTCATCAATCCGTGCCGCTTCGCCCAGCACCCAGGCAATGACAATGATCAGCCCGCCGAGAAACAGCGTGCTGGCTTCTGCATTGCTTAGCCCGATTGACAGAACCCGTTCACCCGCGGGGCGGTGGAAGGTCGCAAGAACCGAAGTTGCAGCCCCCGTCAGCGGCTTGATCAGGGTTTGTGCCATCAGAGCAATACCAAACGCCTTGAGGTGACGGATCGGTTCCGTCTGGAAAATGGCGTTCTGTGCAAAGGCACCAAACATTTTGCGCAAGCGATAGAGGCCATAGGCCAAAACCAGCGACGGGATCATCATCACTGTCATGGTGACGTATTTCTGCCAACCGGAAAGGGCATGAAGATCGCCAAGGCTGACGGTCATCTGACTGGTGCTGGCTTCAACCCAGCCCGGCGCATACCAAACGAGTGGCACGACGAGGAACTGAAAAATGATCGCGATGGCACAGACCCAATAAAGAACGGTGCTGATAGCGCGCACATTCTTGAGTGTATCAGTGGTTTCTACGGATGACATGTGTGGGGCTCCAGAGTGACTTCATTTCGAATCGTATGTAATAATTAATGTAAAACATTAAAAAATTATCGAAATGAGTCAAGGTCGTTTGTTTTCGATGCGATGCCAAGAGGCTTGTTCCTTGCTAATTTTCACGTGTCTCTTGCCTTGTGGCGGAAGGCATGGAAAATAACCCACATGTCAGAGAGCAAAACAAAATCCCATACTCCCGTTAGCGCAAGCGATGCAGATGGTTGCCAGCAATGCGATACTGCAGCCCGTCTTGGTCTGAGCACCAAACAGGGTGAAGCCGTTACCCGCGATGCATCCCGCGCAACCGGACAGGCGCTCTCGCTGCCCGATATCGAGGCGGCGGCAAAGATTTTTGCGCTGTTGGGGGATGCTGGGCGCTTGCAGCTTGTTCTGCGCTGCATGGAAAAACCGCAAACGGTATCGGAACTGGCCCAAGCAACCAATATGTCGCAATCGCTATGCAGCCATCATCTTCGTCACTTACGCGATCAGCGCATTCTGGCGTCTGAACGTCGCGGACGGCATATCCTTTATCAGATCGACGATGATCATATCTCACGCGTGGTGCGTGATACCTTTGCGCATGTAACGCACGACTAGAATGGCGACATTCAAATTTTGATTTGAATGTCCTTGACAGTCGCTCGTCTGCAAAATACGTTTGCCTTAACACATAAATGAAAATTTGATTGTTTGAGGTGATGGATGTCTTTCATCGCGAAATGGACGGACCTGCCGACTGTCGGTTCCTGTGCGCATTGCCGGGAAACCGTCATTACTGCGCTGAGGCAGGCGATGCCACATCAAAGCTTTTCCGATGACGGGCAGGGGATCTCGACCCCGACCCAACTGGGTGATGACGACAACGCCACATTCCAGAAGATTCTCAAGGATCATGAAAACGGTATCGTTCATTACCAGTGGCATGTTTCGGGCATGGATTGCGGATCTTGTGTGGCCAAGATCGAAACCGCGTTGAGTCGGATGGATGGTGTTTCCTGTGTCGATGTCTCGATGATGCGTGAAAGCGTGACACTTGGCTTTACCGCCGACCAGGCAGCGGAAAGCCAATCGGTTGCGCCAACCCTTGGTAAGCTCGGTTATCCTGCTGAGCAAACAGGTGCGGCCATCGTCAAAGCTTCCGCAAAATCATCCTGTGGCACGTCCTGCTGTGGTGGGGCTGCGGCCGGTAGCGAAACGGATGAAGCATCACCGCCCCAGAGCCTGCTGCGTCGTTTGGCGCCGTGGTCTGCCGATAATGATGAAATCGCCTTTGCCGCCATCTGCCTTGCGTTGGGTGGGGTGATTGGCGCGATCTTCCCTGCAACCGCGCCCTATGCCATGTCGGTGGCCTCCCTTTTGGCAGCTCTGCCTGTAATGAAAAAGGCGCTTCGTCTGGCGCAAAGCGGGGCCATTTTCTCGATCGAGCTTCTGATGTCGGTCGCTGTCATCGGTGCTGTGGCGATTGGTGAAAGCCTTGAGGCCGGGATGGTCGTGCTGCTGTTTGCCATTGGCGAGCGGCTAGAGGGTGTTGCCGCTGGTCGGGCGCGAAGCGGGGTCAAGGCGTTAATGAAGCTTGCCCCGGAAACCGCCCGTTTGGTTGCTGGCAGCGGGTTTGAAACCGTCTCGCCCAATCAGCTTGCCATCGGCAATGTCATTGAAGTCCGGCCTGGCGAGCGTGTGCCATCCGATGGTGTGATCGAAACAGGTGCGGCCGAGATCGATAACAGCCATCTCACGGGTGAGTCCGTTCCGGTCTATAGCGACGCTGGCGTCGAAGTCTTTGCCGGGGCAATCGTCACAGACAGTCCGGTGAGGATTTCCGTAACGCGTGCTGCCGGGCACACCATGCTGGATCGCGTGATTGAGCTGGTTGAGCAAAGCGAAAAGCACAAGGCCCCTGTCGAGCGCTTTGTTGCCAAGTTTGCCCGCATCTATACTCCGATCATCATGGGGCTCGCACTGGCAACGGTCGTGATCCCGCCTCTGCTGTTCGGGCAGGGTTGGGAAGACTGGATCTATCGTGGTCTAGCACTACTTTTGATCGGGTGCCCCTGTGCGCTGGTGATTTCAACGCCTGCTGCAGTGACCTCTGCCTTGGCGCGCGCGACAAAAATCGGCCTTCTGGTCAAGGGTGGCGCTGGTCTGGAGCTAATTGGGGCTGTGCGCACCATGGCGTTTGACAAGACCGGGACACTGACCGAAGGCAAGCCGAAGCTAAGTGCGATCAAGACGGCAGAGGGTTATGGCGAGAACGGTGTTTTGACCATCGCCGCAGCCCTTGAAGCCGTCACATCCCACCCTTTGGCCCGTGCGGTGGTCGCGGCAGCAGAAGACCGTAATCTTGATCTGCCCGTGGTCGAGCAGGCCAAAACCATCGCCGGGGCCGGTGTCGAAGGCCGCATTGACGGTGCTTTGTATCAGGTCGGGGCAGCCAAGCGGCTAAGCGGCATGCCCGATGGTGAAATCGGTGATTGGCTGAGCGCGCAGGAAGAAGGCGGCAGTACAGCTGTTGTCATTCTGAAAGAAGGGCAGGTGATCGGTGCACTGGCGTTGCGTGACGTAGCACGCAGTGACGCAAAACAGGCTTTGGCGGCGCTTAACAAACTCAACATCACGCCGGTAATGCTGACCGGTGATGCTGATCGGGTCGCCAAACGCATGGCGGCAGAGCTTGGCATGGAATACCGTGCTGAACTGATGCCCGAAGACAAGCTGAATGCATTGGCGGCCCTTCGCGATGATCCGAAGCGATCCGGACCGGTGGCTATGGTTGGCGATGGCATCAATGATGCCCCGGCATTGAAGGCGGCTGATGTCGGCATCGCGATTGGTGGCGGCACCGACATCGCGCTTGAGGCCGCTGACGCGGTCGCGGTCAAGGCCCGGCTGGGTGATGTCGTCAATCTGGTGAAACTGTCACGCAGTGCAAGGCGGGTGATCCGCGAAAACATCGCCATTGCGCTTGGTCTGAAGGCAGTCTTCCTGGTGACATCCATCACGGGCCTGACCGGATTGTGGTTGGCTGTTCTGGCCGATACCGGTGCGACGGTGCTGGTGACGATCAACTCGCTCAGGCTTCTGATCGCCTTGCGCAAGCTGTAATGAAAAAGCCAAGTCCGGTGAAACGCTAGACTTGGCTTTTGAATTGGCTATGAAGTGCCGGTTAAGACACATCCATGGCATCTGCCGGGATAATCGCGCCACGATGTGTGATGACCTTCGCTGCCAGTTCGTGACCGGACAAGGTTGCCGCAGTCCCGTCCTCGCCCTTGATCAAGGCGGCCAAAAAGCCGGCATTAAAGCTGTCACCAGCGGCAGTGGTGTCGACGGCCGTTACGGGATTGGGGATCGCGATATGCGCGACGTCACCGTGATCATAAAGCAAGCAGCCATCGGCACCCTGTTTTACGACAATCATTGACGGACCAAGCTTGGCGATTCGGTCAATTGTTGCCTGTGCTGTCGCATCCCCCCACAAAAGCGCTTCGTCTTCAAAGGTGGGAAGAACGAGGTCAGACAGAGCCGTGATGCGAGCATAAATCTCACGCGCCTGATCGTGCTTTTCTTCCCAAAGTTTTGGCCGGAAATTGCCATCAAAGGCGATCTTGCCGCCTTTTGCCTTGCAGGCTTCCAGCGTTTGCATCAGCAACGCCATATCTTCTTCCAGGACATGTAAGCTGATGCCTGAAAGGTAAAGCCAGGGGGCACCTTCAAGTGCCTGCAGATAGACGGGGGGTGCGAGTGACAATGTTTGGCGTGCAGCCGACTGGTTGCGCCAGTAATGGAAAAAGCGTTCGCCGTCCGCGCGATTGGTGATGGAATACAGCCCGGTATTGGCAAGATCTGTGCTGATCAGAAACGCATCACTCACCTGATTATCGCGGAGCACAGCGCGGATCATATCGCCAAACGGGTCTGTCCCGACGGCAGAGGCGAATCCGCTTTTGATCCCAAGCCGGCCAAGATAGACCGCAGTATTGAACGTGTCCCCACCGACCTTCACGCTCGAATCACCTGTCGGGCTGAATGAAATTTCACCCATGGCTTCGCCAATGCAAATGACATCAACAGACATCATAAAACTCCCTTGGGTGAACTAGCGCAGCATGCCGCGTGCAGCGACAGGCATTTCTGTCATTTCGCCGTTTTCATCTTTGACCCAGATGGTCGGAAACAGATTGGAAACAACGCAGATGTGGTTCGGGATGATCGATATGATGTCACCGACGGCCGGATCCCAATTGCTGTCACCAAGCTCGATGATGCCGTGTTCTTCGGAAAGACCGACAATCGACGCATCAGGTGCCTCACGAACCATGCCAAACCCTTCAAGTCCCAACAGGTCAGAGCTGAGTGCCTTTGAGCCGGCATCAATGATGGCACGCGTTTTGGTCGGGCGGGAAACCACCGTTGCCTTGACGACCGCAGCACAGTCTTCAACACCACAGGCACCGCGCGCAATCAGGGAGCGGTCGTTATAGATATAGGTTCCCGCGCGATGCTCGGTCGCGTGTTTAAAGGCCCCAAGGGTGTCCATGTTCGGCGTGCCGCCGGTTGACACGACCGGGCAGGCGATACCCGCAGCCTGGATCAGCTTCTTGGCATCGGCCAGCCATTTGTCGACATTTTCAGAATGATCCATCGGCGGATAGGTCATCAATCCGCCGAACCTTAAACCCGGCATCCCGTTGATCTGTGATGCGAGTTCGCAAGCTGCAATCGGGCTTTGGACTCCACACCGGCCTGCACCTGTGTCGCATTCGACCAGAACCGTCAGATCAATCCCGGCATTGGCAAAGTGCGCAGACAGGCCTTCGGCCACCGTCGAATTATCGCAGGTCACCGACAGTTTGCATTTCTTCGCGAGCGCCACCAGGCGATCCAGCTTGGCATCACCGATCACATTGTAGGTCAGCAATATGTCCTGGAGTCCGCCCTCAGCCATCACTTCGGCCTCGCCGGTCTTCTGGCAGGTGATGCCGATGGCGCCAGCAGCGATTTGCCGTTTGGCGAAAAACGGCAGTTTGTGCGTCTTGATATGCGGGCGCGTCTGCAGGCCTGCCGCATCGGCATGCTTCTGGAAACGCGCAATGTTTTCATCAACGACGGGGAGGTCGATCACAAGGCAGGGAGTATCAAACATGCTGGTTCCTGGTGAGTTTGAGGTTGGCGCTCTCAGCTTTTTGCAAAACGAAATTGACATATCTTGAACGCCGCTGCTAGGGTAAATCCGAAATAACGGCATGTATTCCGTTATAACGGAAAATAAGAAACGGTTCAAGAATGTGTGGCTTATTTGAAACTGGAGACAGGAATGACATTTCTTAAAACCCTGGCAGTAGCGACTGTCATGACCGCAACCGCTGTTTCGGCAGTTGGTTCCGCATCGGCTCAGGAAGCAAGCAAGCTTCAGGAAGTTCTTGATCGCGGTTACCTGATCCTTGGTACGGGCTCAACCAACCCGCCGTGGCACTTTGTCGATGGTGACAATCAGCTCAAGGGTTTTGACGTCGATATGGGCCGTCTGGTTGCCAAGGCGCTGTTCGGTGATCCGAACAAGATTGAATATGTTCAGCAGTCCGGTGATGCGCGTATTCCGAACCTTGTCACCGACAAGGTCGACATGGCCTGCCAGTTCATGACGGTAACGGCCGAACGCGCACAGCAGATCGAATTCACCATTCCCTACTACCGCGAAGGTGTTGGCCTGCTACTGATGGCAAATGGTGACTATGCCGACTACGACGCACTGAAAGCAGCTGGTGATGACGTTACTGTCGCTGTTCTTCAGAACGTCTATGCCGAAGAAATGGTGCATTCCGCACTGCCTGATGCAGAAGTCGATCAGTATGACAGCGTCGATCTGATGTATCAGGCGCTGAATTCCGGACGTGCCGAAGCAGCTGCAACCGATCAGTCTGCCCTTCGCTGGTTCATGGTTCAGAACCCGGATCGTTATCAGGATGCCGGTTATGCTTGGAACCCGCAGAGCTACTCCTGTGGCGTGAAGCCGGGCGATCAGCGTTGGTTGAACTTCGTCAATACCGTCCTGCACGAAGGCATGACCGGTGTTGAGTTCCCGTTCTATGCGGAAAGCTTCAAGACCTGGTTTGGTGAAGAACTCGAAACGCCGAAAATCGGCTTCCCTGTCGAGTACAAGTAATCAACGCCAGCATTCGGGAATTCCGCTTTGAATTACGATTTCAACTTTGACGTCATCTGGCGTAACTGGGATCTCCTCGCAGAGGGTCTGGGGCTTGGCCTGTTTCTGGCCGTTGTCTCGATTGCGATCGGATGCGGGATCGGTCTTCTGGCGGCGTTCGGGATGCTTTCGCGTCATAAAACCTTGCGCTGGATCGCGGTGGCTTATGTCTCCGCGATCCGCAATACCCCGATCCTTGTTCTCATCCTTTTTTGCTATTTCGCGCTGCCGCAGCTTGGCATCGCACTGGACAAAATCTCGTCCTTTGTTTTTACGCTGTCGATCTATGCTGGCGCGTATCTGGCCGAGGTGTTCCGTTCCGGTCTTGTGGCGTTGCCAAAAGGTCTGCGTGAAGCGGGGCTTGCGATTGGTTTGACCGAGTTCAAGATCAAAACCAACATCATCATTCCGGTGATGTTCCGCAATGTGCTGCCGTCACTTTCAAACAACTTCATTTCGCTGTTCAAGGACACGTCCCTGGCTGCTGCGATCGCGGTGCCGGAACTGACCTTTTATGCGCGTAAAATCAATGTCGAAAGCTTCCGTGTGATTGAAACATGGATGGTCGCGTCAATGATCTATGTGGTTGCCTGTTATGTGATCGCAGCACTCCTGCGCCGCCTTGAGCTGCGCCTTGCAGTTCCGCGCTAAAGGGGTATCAGATGAACTTTTCTCTTTTCCTGACTGAACTTTGGAATGCGCGGCTCAGCCTGCTTTCGGGTTTGGGCGATACCATCCTGATATCCGTGGCATCGGTCGTGCTTGGTTCGATCCTTGGCGTGTTTGTCGGTTTGGCGATGACTTACGGCGCGAAATGGCTGCGCTTTATCGTGCGCTTGTATATCGACTTCCTGCGTGGAACGCCGGTGTTCGTGCTGATCCTGGCTTGTTTCTATATTCTGTCGGTGGTCGGTCTTGACCTGACGGCGTTTCAGGCCGGTGTTCTGGCACTTACGCTGTTTTGTTCTTCGCATGTTGGCGAGATCGTCCGGGGCGCTTTATCCGCGATTCCACAAGGTCAGACCGAGGCAGCCAAATCCATTGGCCTGACATTCGGACAAACCTTTGTTTATGTGCTGCTGCCGCAAGCCTTGCGTCAAATCCTGCCAACCTGGGTCAATACGGCGACCGAGATCGTCAAGGCATCGACACTTCTGTCGATCATTGGCGTGGTCGAGCTTCTTCTCGCCACCCAACAGGTTATCTCGCGCACCTATCTCAGCCTTGAGTTCTATCTCTTTGCGGGCTTTGTCTATTTCCTTTTGAACTTCGTGATCGAGCAGGCCGGTCGTGCCGTCGAACGCCGCATTTCGATCCCATAAAGAGGCAATCATGTCCCCAATTTTGACTATTTCCGGCCTTCACAAAAGTTTCGGCAAGGTCGAAGTCCTCAAGGGCATCGATCTGACCATGCAGCAGGGTGATGTCGTCTCACTGATCGGATCTTCAGGTTCTGGCAAAACAACACTTTTGCGCTGTGTGAACCTTCTTGAAGACTTTGAGCAGGGCTCGATTGAACTGGCAGGCCAGTCTATCGGTTACAAGCAGGACGGTGGTCAGCGCCGCCGCCTGTCAGAACGCGAAATTGCCCGTCAGCGAGCCATGACCGGCATGGCGTTTCAGCAGTTCAACCTGTTCCCGCATATGACGGCCCTTCGCAATGTCATGCTGGGTCTGATCAAGACCAAGAAAATGCCCAAGGACGAAGCCCGCGCAGTTGCTGAAAAGTGGCTTGAGCGTGTTGGCATGGGCCAGCGTCGCGATCATTATCCCGGTCAGCTTTCCGGTGGTCAGCAGTAGCGCGTGGCAATTGCGCGTGCCATCGCCATGAACCCGCAAATCATGCTGTTTGACGAAGTGACATCGGCCCTTGATCCCGAATTGGTGGCAGAGGTGCTGGCAGTTGTTCGTGATCTGGCCAATGAGGGCATGACCATGTTGCTTGTGACGCACGAGATGCGCTTTGCGCGCGATGTTTCAAGCAAGGTCGTCTTCATGCATCAGGGGCGCATTCACGAAGAAGGCACCCCCGAAGAAATTTTCGGCGCGCCGAAAACCGAACGTTTGCAGGGTTTCCTTGCAAATTCAGAATTTTGAGAATCAGGAGATATTTTAATGAGCATTAAAAGACACGGTGTTGGCGAAGGTAAAGGCAACGGTCAGAAGGCACTGCCTTTTGCCAAGGCAACCGAAGCTGACGGCTGGCTTTATGTATCGGGCCAAACCCCGATGCGTGACGGTGAAGTTGTTGGCAATGGCATCGTTGAACAGTCCCGTATCGCGATCGAGAACATGCTCAAGATCGTCGAAGATGCCGGTTACAGTGCCGCTGACATCATGCGTATCGGTGTCTGGCTTGATGACGCGCGTGATTTCTGGTCCTTCAACGGCGTGTTCGAGGAATATTTTGGCGAAAACCCGCCGGCACGTGCTTGTGTCCAGTCCTCGATGGTTGTTGATTGCAAAGTAGAGGTCGACTGCATTGCCTTCCGTAAGGCATAACTGTCTGCAACTATTGCGCTAAGACGTTAAGAGAGGGGTTTATGACAGAACAGCAGGTACGAAAGCGTGCGCGTGGGATTGATCGTGCGTTCGATATTCTTGACCATCTGCGTGATGTCAAAACCTCTCAGCGTCCCGCCGAGATCGCCCAGGCCTTGGGCGCGCCGACCTCTACCGTTTACGATCTGATCGGAACACTGATTGATCACGGCATGCTGGAGACGACCGATGCCCATGGTTCGGTCTTTCTCGGTCGACGGGTCTATTTTCTCGGCTTGGCCTATCGCGACTATTTCGATCTGACCCGTCAGGCCGCTGGCGTGCTCGATGAAATCACCGCCAGCACCAAGGAAACGTCACAGTTCTGTATGCTGGATGGCAACAAATACACCGTTGCCCTGCAGCGAGAGGGCAGTCGCCCGTTTCGCATCTCTGCCGATGTTGGCGAACGCACGGCCATTCCATGGACCGCTTCTGGTCGGTTGTTGCTAGGGCATCTTGATGATCAGGAAATCCGCGATCTGATCCCGGCAGAAGACTTTATCCTGCCCGATGGGCGTCAAATGGATATCGATGCCTATATTGCCGAGATCCGTCGTGCACATGAAGAACGCTTTTTCTCGTTCGACAGCATCGTTGATACCTTCACGCATTGCTTTGCCGCACCGGTCTATGATCAAAGCGGCATTTGTTCGGCAACGCTGTGTATCGTGGCACCCAAGGATGATGCGCGCGAAAACTACGGGCTTTACAAAAACGTTCTTCAGGCGGCCGGGGACAAGCTTTCCAAAACGGTCTGACCCAAGACGTTATATCGTCTGCGCTCACCCGGATTGAACATCCGGGTGTTTTTGTTTCTGCGTGTCTGTGTATTGGAAGCGGGGCCCCGAAAAGAGAAAGCGGCGGTTATCGTTTCCCGCATCGATAACCACCGCTTTTCCACCTTGAGAGGCCTATGGGGAGAGAGGACCCATAGGTCTGAGAGACAAGCCGTTTTGGGGACAAATGCGAATGGGTTGCATTCGCGGGCTGTGTCGAGAACCGTTATAGGTGAGCTCCAAATACAGCGCAAGTGAAAATCGTTCTCATTTGCGTAAAATTTTTGGTTGAGTATTTCGTGATGTAAATAGCCCGACCAAACCACTCGGTTAAGGGCGCAGTTTTCTGCGCATTTCAGGGGTGTAAAACGTTAAAACCCGCACGGCTTGTGCGGGTTTGTCATGCTTTTATGATTGGTGGGATCAGGCCTGAATACGGCGTAAATGGTTATCCCAATGCAGCGATTTGTGCGAATCGTCGGGCAGTTCAACCCGTTTTCGGCGAATCGCATCCATCCGCCAGCCATTGCCAAGTCCGCTTGTGCCGACAAATTCGCCCGACTGGTTCGTTGCGGCAAGGCCGCAGCCATCCGGGGCGGCGATATGGGTCAGGAAGTCGTTGGTTTGCGCATCCCAGAATGTCACAAGCCCGCCACGCGGACAGGAAATGCCAAACACCTGTCCCGATGCGTCAAACCGTACCGATCCGCAATATTGCCGCATGCGGTATTGAACGTTGTCAGGTGCCTCGATCGGGCGGATTTCCGAACCGGGCTGCCAAATGCCAACCAGTGGCACCTGATCGGTCAGGTCGCCCTGATACTGGAAGCCTGCGGCAATCATGCCATTGGCCGCCACGTCAAGATGGCGGATCGAAAGTTTGTGCCAGTCATGCTTGAGGGCTGCCTGATGGACAAGCTTGCCCGTACGACGTTCAATGATCGAAAGGTTGGGTTCCATCGAGCTGATGTTAAGCGGTGTACGCCCATCCTGATCGGGATGGGTATGCAGCCCGCCATTGGCAATCACCAGATGTTCACCATCCGGCATCAGATGCAATTCATGCGGGCCGGTGCCAAAGCTGTCGAACTCTGCCACACGGCGATAGCCATCCTCGGCATCCCAGACGGAAACCACCCCGCGGGCATGATCGAAATCGTTTTCGGTGATGTAAAGATAACGACCATCGTTGGAATAGATGGCATGGCCATAAAACCGGCGATCTTGCGGGCAGTGGAGTTTGGCGCGCACTTCGCCGGTATGGCGATCAAGGATCAGGCCATAAAGTCCGGGGCGGCGTTCAACGGCGGCCACATCCACATGGTTGGGGCGAAGGCCGATGTCATGTCCGCGGCCGGGCAGGGCTTGCTCAAAAAGAATCTTGCCCGATGCATTAAACGCGCTGACATAATAGTCATCATGTTCCCCAGCACTGGCGGAAATATAGACCGCGCGATCTTCCGGGTTTGGCGTGGTGGCCGCACGGGCAAGTCCCAAGGGCAACAGGGTAAAGGCCCCGCCAACGCCCATAAGCTTCAGGAAATTGCGACGTTGATATTCCATCTCTGATCTCCTTTTTCGTGCGCCTTAGTCACCATCAAGGGCGTTAAAGCCACCACCAAGCTGGGTGTTGCCGCCAACATCGTTCTCAACAAGCATGGTCAGGAATTCGATCTGCCCCTTGAGGTCCGAAAGCGTGGCATAGCCGTCAGACTGATCAAGGACCTCTGCGACCGACGGCGGCAGGTCCGCAACCGTGTCAGAAACCGTCTGCCAGTTAAGCTTGAAGGACCGATCCAGAAGACTGTTATCGATCAGGGCGGCCAACCCCTTGCCTTCCTCGCCAACATCGCCCCACGTTCCATCATAGATCGCGAAGAGACCAATCAGGTTGTGTTCGATATTGCGAAGCGACCGTCCGGCAAGCGGGCTTTCCCCGCGGCTCGCCCGCGCGTCTTCGGCATTTTCTCCAAGCGGTCGGGCAAGTTTCTGGGTCGAGATGATCAGAAGACCTTCATGCAGGGCGCGGTAAAGATCGGTCGCGGCGAATTTCGCACTTGGATAGTCCATGCTGTCGGGCCCGGCATTCTCCATTGCGGTTGCGAATTCCGGCCATTCAGCCTGCAATTCACCTGACAGGGTACCAAGGTTTGTGGCAATGGCGGTGCCATATTGGCACAGGAACACGCCGTCTTCATCGGCGGCAATCATCTGATCACCGTGATCATCGGCAAACAAAACCTCTTCAAGTGCCGGAAAGCCCTGAAGTGCTGCACTGGCACCGGCAAGCTGTTCGGGATCGGTATAGGCGGCGGGTTTGTCAAACATCAGCTTGCGGAACTGCCGGGCGGCCGTGCCATGTTTGTCCGGCCAATATTCGATATGCTGATCCCGGCCGTTGGCGACCAGCGGGCCCATGCGCCAGGGCTGGATTTCCTGCCAGATATCCATTGCCGCATGATAGGCTGCTTGCGTGTCTTCAAGCCCGCCGTTATCGGGATCGGAACAAAAATCCCTGAATTCTTCGCTCAGTTCTTCGGTCGCTGTGTGAAATTCATCAAGCTTTGGCGGCATCACAGTACCCAGCAGATGTGCCAGAACCGGCTGATAGCTTTCATCGGGGATATCGGCTTTGGCACCGGGGGCACTCAACCCAACAGCAAGAACGGTCGTGGTTGAAAGCAACAAGCTGCGCCAGCTGGGTTTGAAGATCATGTGACTTTTCCCGATATTCTCGTGTTTGGGCATCTGATTTCGCGTGTGTTCTTGCAACATATAACGCGTCACAAGGACTTTAGAAACGCCAGCAACTGACTGCGCTCCGATGGTGGCAGCTTTGTGACCGCATCGCGGGCGGTTCCGGCTTCACCGCCATGCCACAGGATCGCTTCAAGAATGCTTGTTGCCCGTCCGTCATGCAGGAAGCGCGCGCGGGGATCGATTTCTTGCGCGCGGCCAATGCCCCAAAGCGGTGGCGTGCGCCATTCGCTGCCTGATGCTTGCGCCTCAGGCCTATCGTCGGCAAGACCGTCGCCCATGTCATGGAGCAACAAGTCGGGGTATGGCCAGATCACCTGTCCGGATTGTTCAGGCATGTCGTCTTGTTTTGGCAGTTGATAGCGCGGCGTATGACAGGATGCGCAGCCGATGGCGTCAAAGATTTCGGCCCCCGCCAGAACGTCCGGGTCATTGGCATCGCGGCGTGCGGGCGGCGCGATGTTGCGCGTGTAATAAAGCACCAGATCGGTCATCACGGAATGCACTTCGAGGCCTTCGAACTCATCATCATTGCCGTTAGGCGCATTGATGCAATCGGTTTGTGCCGCTGTGCAATCGCCACCGCCATGCGGATAAAGCGGGGTCGAAAGGCCGATATCGAACTGGAATGCATTCTGGTTTTGCTGATCAAGGGTCGGCATGCCTGCCTTCCAGCCAAAACGGCCAATCGCCATATCGGCCTTGCCAATGTCCCAAACCCGGTTAAGCCGCCCGGAAATACCATCACCATCTTCATCCTGCGGATCACTTGCCGCAATAAGGGTGCTGTCGGGGATAGCTTCCAACAGCCCAAGTCCGATCATTGGCGGTGCCAAGCGCGGGGAGACCATCACATCAGGATGCAGCGGCCCATAAGCCAGATTGGTCATCTCATAAGTCGGTTTGCGCAAGGTAACGGTTTCGTCGCCCGCAAGGGTCACTGCGGTCGCTTCATAGCGCACCTTGACCCGACCTTCTGCGGCAATGCCTGCGACCGAGAAATCCTGAAACTGGCCGCCATAGACCGGATCAGGAATGGTGGCGCGCTTGCCATCCAGATGATCGCGAAGCTGTTCGGGTGTTTGCGGCGGGATCGACAGGCGCAGCAACATCGATGTTGCCCCGGCTTCGCCATCGTTTTCATCAACCGGATGACCACGGCCATTACGGATATGACATCCGCTACACGCACGTGAATTAAACAGCGGACCCAATCCGTCTGCCGCCTTGGTGCGGGTCGGCGCAGTTACCCACAGCCTTTGAAAAAGGGCTTCACCCAGCTTGAAATCAAGCCGCTTTTCAAAGCTCATGTTGGCGGATTGATGCATGAAGGCATCGCGTCCGTGATCAGCACGCCAACTTGTGTCCCCGCCGGGCAGGGTCGGGGTGCCAGTTGTTTCGGCATGAAGGGTAATTGGCGCAACGGCAAGGCCGACGGCAACCAGCCAGAGCGGGCATGAAAACAGGGGCGTGCGTGCGGGACGGTTCATGGAAGTCTTCTAGTTTTTGTTCAAAGCAAAACGGCGGGAGAATTCATCCCCCGCCGTTCACTGTCATTCAGGCAGGTGCCTGATAATGATGATTAGTTTACTGCAGACGGGTTGTCGAGGCTGTCAGAACCTTCGAACTCGATACCGTCAATGCCGACAGCGGCAATGATCTGTTCGATCGATTTGGTCTGATCAACAAGTGCATCAACAAAGGCCTGAACGACGGCATTGCCATCTTCGTTGCCCATGGCGATCAGCTGGTCAAAGGCTTCGCCGCCTTTTGCGCGGGTGACCATGACTTTACCGGCAACAACCGATGCCGCCAGCTTGCCACGCAGTTCGGTATCAAGGCCTGCATCATTTGCTGCAACCAGATCGGAAAGCGACGGACCTTCAACAACCGAACCGTCAACACGGGTGTAACGGCCAAGATAAACGTTCTGGATGCCCAGTGCGTCATAGTAGTGGCTGTTATGGGTGTTGTCGGAGAAGCAATCATGCTCTTCTTCCGGATCATGCAGCAGCAGACCAAGCTTGGTACGTTCGCCACCCAGTTCGCCATAAGAAAGCGAACCCATGCCGGTCACAATCGCGGTCAGGCCCGGAACGCCATCACCTTCAAGAACGGTTTCACGTGCTTCGCCACCTTCGGCCCACTGTTCGGTGATCCATTCCAGATCGGAAACCATCAGGTCCGCTGCGGCCTGAAGATATTCACCACGACGATCGCAATTGCCGTTGGTGCAGTCATCGCCAGCTGCATAGTCGGTCCATTTACGTTCACCGGCACCGGCATCGGTCCCATGCAGGTCCTGACCCCAAAGCAGGAATTCAATGGCGTGATAGCCGGTTGCAACGTTTGCTTCGACGTCATCAATTTCATGCAGGCTTTCAAGCAAAGCTGCATCAATGGTCGACGCATCGATGGTTTCGCCCGAAATGGTCAGGGTCGGGTTGGCAATGACGTTGGCGGTGTAAGCCGGGTTTTCTTCGCTTTCTTCGCCATAAAGGCCGGTTTCGACATAGTCGATCAGACCTTCATCGAGCGGCCATGCGTTTACCTTGCCTTCCCAGTCATCAACAATCGCGTTGCCGAAACGATAAACTTCGGTCTGCTGATAGGGTGCGCGCGATGCCAGCCAGGCCGACTTCGCTGCGTCAAAGGTGGCGGCTGACGGGTTTGCGACCAGTTCGTCAATTGCTGCCTGCAGTGCCTTGGCGGTAATCAGCGAATCTTCATAGCCCGCATGCGCGATATCCGCATAGGTGGTCAGTACGTCTTTGGCGGCCGGTGCGGCATATGCCTGCGCGCCAAGGGTAGAGACCAGTGCGGCCGTACCCAGAATCTTTGCGATCTTCATAGGAGTTCCCATCTATCCCTGAATGGTGAGCCAAGGGCAAATGCCCTGCGGATCAGGCAAAAATCCATCCCATACAAACGAATGCACGCCTGAATGGATTGTGACCCTGATCACTATGCTTCCGCCAATTGATACTGCTTGTGAGAATGATTTTCAAATAAAGAATCACCAATTTGCAAAATTTTACGTTTTCGCAATGTGATAACCGTTGGTTGCCGCTAAAGCTTATTGGTCGGCTTTGGGTGAAATGCGGATGAAATCCGCTAAGGGGAAAATTGATCTGTCTTTAAGCTTCTTGGCGGAAAATCCCCTATGACGTTTTCCGCAACCATGAATTCACTGATCGCGCAAAGAGAGAGGCCCGATGAGCAATCCCGATATGAGCCACCCGGCGTCTGACGAAAAGAAGGTCAAACTCTGGGATTTTCCGGTGCGGCTTTTCCACTGGGCCCTTGTCATTGCCATCGTCACCGCCTGGTGGACCAACCGGCAGGTGATGATCGATATCCATGCCATCGCCGGATACAGCGTGCTGGCACTTGTGATCTTTCGCATCATCTGGGGCTTTGTCGGCAGTTCGAACGCCCGCTTTGCCGATTTCCTGACCGGGCCCAAGCGCGTCATCAACTACATGCTGAAAATCCCGAACGGCACGATGGCCGATCTGACCTATGCCGGGCATAACCCGGCGGGGGGCTGGATGGTTGCGGTTCTGATCCTTCTGGTCGGGCTTCAGGCGTTTTCTGGCCTGTTTGCCAGCGAGGATACCTTCCTGTTCTTTGATGGTCCGCTGGTTGCCTATGTCAGTTCCGATTTCGCCGGCACCATGAACTGGATCCATCATACCAACATCAATCTGATCTATGCCGCGGTTGGGCTGCATGTGTTTGCCGCGATATTCTATCTGGTCGTCAAACGTGAAAACCTGATCCGCGCCATGGTGATCGGCACCCGCCAAGTGCCGGCCGAACTGGCAGAACGGTTTGCAACGATCCGGTTTGCATCACCGGTACTGGGCATCGCAATCCTGATCATTTGCGCGCTGGCTGTCTGGGGCGGGATCACCCTCGCACGCGGATAGGGCCGCTTCCCGGTTTTCTGTGCCGGGCTTGAAATGAATAAGGCCAACGTCGTGACATCATGACGTTGGCCTTTTCTTTGGAATAAAAATCCCCTGATCAGTTTCTCGCGCGCTCTGTGGGGTACAGTGCATGGGGGTGGGGAAAGCTGATCAGGGGCGGTCGCCCGGGGTGAGCAGGGCGACCAGAAGAAGATCTTTAGCCAGACCGCGTTACTTGGTGCGGAACTCGTCGTGGCAACCTTTGCAGGTCTTGCCAAGATTGCCCATGGCAGCACCCATCGCACCCTTGTCACCAACGGCATCTGCAAGGGCGAGGGCGGCCTGCTGCATTTCCGGGAAGCCCGCAGCGAATTTATCCCAATTGGTCCAGACATCACCCGCAGCGGTGGTTTTGACAGATGCATCCGGGGTCTGCGGTTCAAACGCGGCCGGGCCTGAACCGGCAGCAAAGGCAATACCCTTTGCCAGGTTCGCCAGAACCGGATCAGGCAATTCGCACTGGCCCTTCATATAGCAGCCAAGCGTACCCATCGCGCCGCCGATTCCATCCATCAGCATTTTGCGGTTTTCGACCAGCGCATTGTCGGATGCTTCGTCAGCCTGTGCCATCATCGGGAAAGCGGCACCCACGACCATGATCGAGCCGAGGAGTCCTGCAGTAAGGAGCTTCTTCATCGTGTGTTCTCTCTTCTCAAAACGCGTTAACGTATCTCTCGGGATGCAGCGCTCAGTTTAAAATTATTATATTGAGATGTAAGCATGTTGTTGCCATCAGCCTGCTGCAAGGCTTAGTGTCCCAGCAACGCCCCCGAAACTGTAATCACAAGCGCGTGATCACGATGATTTTTTTGTTGCCGCGCTTCTAGGAACCTTTCGCCCATGTCTGCCGCCACCAGCAATAGTTCCCCAAACGTTCAAAACACCCCGAACTCCCTTGATGCCAAAGCCAGGGATGACCTTATCCGTGAAGGCCGTGGCCGCGCACGTGGTGTGATCCGTGACTGGAACCTTAAGCACGCCTTTATCAATGGTGTCTGGCGCGCGGCCGATAGCCGTGAAACCCTTGATGTCATTGATCCGGCAAAGGGTGATGTGATTGGCGCGGTGCCGTTCATGCGCACCTCTGAAGCCCGTCAGGCAATTGATGCGGCCCATGCGGCCTTTCCGGCCTGGTCGGGCTTGCTGGCAGGCGAACGCGCCAAGATCCTGCGCCGCTGGCGCGATTTGCTTGAAGCTCATCAGCAAGATCTGGCAGCACTGATCACGCTTGAGCAGGGCAAACCCCTTGATCAGGCCCTGCGTGAAGTCGTCGGTGCAATTGCCTATGCCGAATGGTATGGCGAAGAAGCCAAGCGCGCCTATGGTCAGACCATGCCAGCCACCCAGCGCGATCGTCGCGTTGTCGTGCAAAAGCACCCGGTCGGTGTGGTCGCTGCCATCACGCCATGGAACTTCCCGTTGACCATGGTGGTGCGCAAATGCGCCCCGGCACTTGCGGCGGGCTGTGCCGTCATTGTCAAACCGGCCGAAGATACCCCGCTTTCTGCCTTGGCCGCCGCCAAGCTGGCCGAGCAGGCCGGTTTCCCGGCAGGTGTGTTTAACGTTGTCACCGGGCTGCCCCATCCGATTGGCGAGGCGCTGACGGGCGATCACCGCGTACGCATGCTTTCCTTCACCGGCTCGACTGCCGTTGGCAAACGGTTGATGGAGCAATGCGCGCCGACGATGAAAAAGCTCTCGCTGGAGCTTGGCGGCAATGCGCCCTTTATCGTTATGGATGATGCCGATCTTGATGCCGCTGTTGCCGGCGCGATGATTTCAAAGTTCCGCAATAGCGGGCAGACCTGTGTCTGTGCCAACCGTATTTTTGTGCAGGACGGGCTTTATGACGCCTTTGTTGAAAAGTTCGTGGCGGCCAGCAATGCCCAGACCATGGGCAATGGATTTGTGCCCGGCACGGAGCTGGGGCCGCTGATCAATCGTCAGGCGGTGGCAAAGGTCGAACGCCTTGTTGCGGATGCCAAGAAACGTGGTGCAACCCTGATCCATGGTGCGGACTTGCCTGAAGAAGGCTTCTTCACCCGTCCGCTGATCATGACCGATGTGCCCCATGACGCCGATTGCTTTGACGAGGAACTGTTTGCCCCGGTTGCACCGATCTATCGCTTTGGCACTGAAGACGAAGTGATCGAACTTGCCAATCGGGTTCGCACCGGGCTGTCGTCTTATATCTATAGTCGTGATGTCGGCCGCATCCAACGTCTGGCCGACCGGCTTGAAACCGGTGTGGTCGGGATCAATGACGGCACCACCAGTCACGAAGGGGCGCCTTTCGGCGGCGTCAAGGAAAGTGGTCAGGGCCGCGAAGGCGGACATTGGGGGCTTGAGGAATATCTCGAACCCAAATACCTCAATTACGCGCTTTAGCTTCGGCGCATTTTCTTTCGGCTCGGGTGGCGATAACGGCCATTTTTCGGACCTGAAATCAAAGATCGCAGAACGGCAATATCCTGATCGGGTATTGCCGTTTTTTACTTTCGCCAGAGCTATGCAAAATTGTTTAGTGTGAATCTGGCGAAAAGAATCGTCATTTTGACCGCATTTGGCGAAAAATCCCTCTGTGCCAAACATTTTCCGATCTTTTTTCTTCTGCTGTCATCTTGAAAACGGCAACGGAAACACGGGTGTCATATTACCTTAATCATAGATAAGGCGGGCGTTGCGGGCGGTGCGTGCTGCAAATGTGAGGGAAATGAACGCTTTATTTGTCATGAAACAAACATGTTAAATATGCATGATGAAAATAAGTCACCGGCATAAATAGGTATGCGTCAAGCGCATATTTGGGGTGAGAAAACTCTTCTCGTAGGAATGCACAAACAGGCGTACATCGGATTTAACGAAACACATAGCGAAACCCCGGCGGGAACAATGCCGGATGCTTTTATGAGGAAACGGACATGAAAATGTATCGTGATTATGATCTGGTTGCCCTGCAGCGTGAAGCTGAACATCTCCGTGCACAGGCTATGCGCAACATGCTTGTCGCACTGGTACGCAAAGTTGGTGGCCTGTTTGGTACGCACAACAAACCCCATGGCGGTGTTGCTGCTGGCGCGTAATTGCGCAGCTCAACCAAGCCCTGCGACCGTTTACACGGTACGCTTAAAAACGCCCTCGCATCATGATGTTGCGAGGGTGTTTTTGTTTGTGCTCTTCACCTTCGTTGTTGGCAACGTTATTAAGGGGGATCGACCCCGTTTGAAACGCCCGGAAGTTGGTCTTTATGAAACTTGCCCATTACGCCTTTGGCGAAGAAAACCGTGACAACGGCACCATCGTGATCATCCATGGCCTGTTTGGTCAGGCCCGCAACTGGACGGCCATCGCCCGACGTCTGGCCGAGAAATATCACGTGGTCACCGCGGATCTGCGCAATCACGGACGATCCGGCTGGGATATGGAAATGACCTATCCCGCCATGGCAGGCGATCTGGCCGAACTGATCCGGGACGTTTCAGATCAACCGGTGCATCTTGTCGGGCATTCCATGGGCGGAAAGGCATCGATGATGCTGGCCCTTTCTGCGGATGCTGAACTGGTCGCCGATCTGGTGGTCGTTGATGTTGCGCCTGTGGTCTATGACCATGATTATAGCGGCTATATCTCTGCCATGCGCGGGGTGGATTTCGATGCGGTATCGCGCCGGGCCGAGGTCGAAGAGGCCCTGTCATCAGGTGTTTCGGAAAAAGGTGTGCGGCAGTTCCTGGCCCAGAACGTCGTGACAGACAAGGACAGCGGCAAGATGTCCTGGCAGGTCAATATCGATGCCATGGCCAATCACCTTGATGATATTACCGGTTGGCCGGAAGACGGGCTTTCTGATCAGTATGGCCGTGATGTGCTGTTTATCGCCGGGGCCAATTCGCACTATATCGATCCCAAGGACCGCGATCATATCAAGGCGCTGTTTCCCAAGGCCGCCTTTACCAGCATCAAGGGGGCGGGCCACTGGGTACATGCCGAAAAGCCCGAGGCTGTCTTGCTGACCCTTTCTGCCTTCCTGAGCCGTTAGGTGACAGAAAAAAAGGAACGTCACCGTGTCTGATCCCGATCTTCCTTCTGATCTTCCAAATGGCTGGTCGATCCCCAAACAGGATCACGTCCGGGTGCGTGACATCGATTGCCTGTCGGACAACTGGTACCGCCTTTATCGCGTCGGGTTTGATCTGAAACGCACAGATGGTTCATGGCAGCACCAAACCCGCGAGGCCTATGACCGTGGCAATGGTGCGGGTGTGTTGCTATATAACCTTGCCGATCGCACCGTCATTCTGACGAAGCAATTCCGGATGCCAAGCTTCGTGAATGGCAACGAAGACGGCATGTTGATCGAAGTGCCCGCGGGTGTCCTTGATGACCGTGACCCGATGTTGGCCGTCATTGCCGAGGTCGAGGAAGAAACGGGCTATAAGATCGGCAAGCTCGTTCAGGTCTTTGATCTTTTCATGAGCCCGGGGTCGGTCACCGAACGCCTGCATCTGTTCGTTGCCGAAGTCACCCGCGAACATCGCGAAGGCGAGGGCGGTGGGCTGCTTGAAGAGGGCGAAGATATCGACGTTCTTGAAGTCCCGTTCGATGACATCCTGCCGATGATTACCGATGGCCGCATCCGTGATGCCAAGACCGTCATCTTGTTGCAGCACGCGCTTCTGACCGGTCTGCTTGGCAAATAGGTCTCGCTACCAGGGCAGCTTTTCGCCGTCATAGGCAAAGAACCCACCGGAACTCTCTGCAGTCAGTTGGTCAAGAACGGCAAGCATGTTCGCTGTCGCCTCAAACGGGCTTTGAACGCGAAGACCTGATTTGGCAAACGGCCCTGAAAGGCCGGTATCAACCGTGCCTGGATGCAGGGCGACACAGATGGCTTCGCGCTTGTTGCGCCCGATTTCAATCGCGCTGCATTTCACCAGCTGATTAAGGGCTGCCTTGGCTGCGCGATAGCCATACCAACCGCCCATACGATTATCACCAATGCTGCCAACCTTGGCCGACAGGGTGGCAAATACCGATTTGCCGGACCTCGGCAATAACGGGCAGAAATGCTTCATCAAGAGCGCGGGGCCGATGGCGTTGATCTGGAATTGCTTGGCCATATAGTCCGGATCGATCTGGCGCATGGATTTTTCCGGCTGAAACGTCTCGTCATGCAGATAGCCGGTGGCATCAATAATTAGGCAAATGTCGTTATCATGCGTGTTGGCATAGGTCTTTGCATCCTGCGCGCACTGCGTGATCGTTGCCTGATCCGTCAGATCCAGGCGAGGGTTGGTCGAACGTGAATATTCCAGAACCTTTGAAAAATGTCCGGACTGCTGCAAGTGCCGCACAAAGGCCGCCCCGATGCCACCGGTCGCACCAATCACGATGGCAATCTGATCGCGCGGCAGGCTTGTGAAATGCACGGTCGGGGTTTCTGACATGAACGGACCTCTTGTGATGTCTGCTCTGTCGTACGGTGGCGGTGGTGAACTGGTTTAATCGGGCTTGCCATTGCCCTTTGTGTTGTTGCCAGCGTTACTGTCTTCCTGTTCGTTGCGCATGATTTCAATCAGCGTGGCATTCTGGCTGCGCAGGGTGTCAATGAACTGCTTATCCACGCCACTGTCGTTCCAACGCACACGCAATTTATCGAGTGTTTCAAAGTCATGCTTGCGGAATGCTGTTTTTTTGCGTTCCGCACGCGCGGGCGTTTCGCCAAGTTCTATCAGGGCGTCACGGCCAAGATTAAGCGCACTTTCAAATGTCTCACGTTCGATGAAATGTGCGCCGGCATTCTCAAGTTCAAACACATGTAGGCGGTCGATCGCACGCGCGAGGATGCGGACATTGGGATAATGCTTGGCAACGTGGGCGACAAGCGATGTCAGCTTTTCGCGATCATCAATGGCGGCAACAAAAAGCTTGGCGTTTTCAATGCCGGTATTGTGCAAAAGATCGGGGCGCATTGCATCGCCGTAATAGGCGCGAAACCCGATGCGTCCAAGGTTTTCAATCACTTCCGGATCGTGATCAAGAACCACCACCCGATGGCCATTGGTCGCAAGCAAGCGGGTGACAATCTGCCCAAATCGGCCAATCCCGGCCAAAACCACGCTGCCGGTATCATCAATAACGTCAGCATCGCGTGCGCTGTGTTTGACAATGCGCGGTGCAAGCACGCGTTCATATAGCAGAAACGCAAGCGGGGTCAGCATCATGGTCAGCGCAACCGCAAGGGTTAGTTTCTGCACCAGATCACCGGGAAGCGCCCCAACACCAACCGCCATTCCAAACAGGACAAAGGCAAATTCCCCGGCTTGGGACAGGCCAAGCGAAAACAGCGTTCTGTCTGCACCGCACATGCGCGCTGTCGATGAAATGACAAACAGAACAGCCGCCTTGATCGCCATGATGCCAAAGGCAATACCAAACAGGGTTGCCGGTTCATCGATCAGCAGATTGAGGTTGATGCCAGCCCCGACGGTCAAGAAGAACAGTCCAAGCAGCAATCCCTTGAAGGGTTCGATATCGTTTTCAAGCTCCGGGCGGTATTCACTGTCGGAAAGAACCACACCGGCCAGGAACGTGCCAAGGGCAGGGCTAAGGCCAATGGCGACCATTAAAAGGGCGGTGGAAATCACCAGCAGCAGGGCGGCGGCGGTAAACACTTCGCGCAGGTGGGTCTTGGCAATATAGCGAAACACGGGTCGCATCAAATAGCGTCCGCCAATGACGATCGTGGCAATCGCCGCGATAATCACAAATATCTGCGCCCAGTCCGGCACCATATCCAGCAGGATCGCATTTTGTGTCGGATCGGCGGTACCTGCGGCGCTGCTGGTGTTGGTTTGACCTGTATCTGATACGGCCAAAAGCGGCATGATCGCCAGCATCGGGATGACGGCAATGTCCTGGGTCAGCAGAACCGAAAACGAACTTTTGCCACCCGCAGTTTTAAACCAGCCCTTTTCGCCCAGTGTTTGCAGGACAATGGCGGTCGATGACAGCGCTAACACCATGCCAACTGCAACCGATTGCTGCCATGGCAGGTCAAAGGCGGTGTGGGCGATGATGGCAATGATCGCGGTTGAGCTGAGGACCTGCAGGCCGCCAAGTCCGATCAATTGCCCGCGCATGTCCCATAACATGGACGGGCGCAATTCAAGCCCGACCAGAAACAGCATCATGACAACACCGAATTCGGCAAAATGCTGAAGATTGGCGGCCTCTGAGCCGATAAAGCCGAAGACCGGCCCAATCAACAGGCCCGCGATCAGATATCCAAGGACAGAGCCAAGCCCAAGCCGCTGTGCGAGCGGTACGGCGATCACAGCGGCAACAAGATAGATTAAGGCAGAAGACAGAATTTCCAACGGGCAGGCTCCGGGGCGGGATCGCGAGATCGATCAATCAATAATTTTACATGATGCAGCGTGATGTGGTGCGGGGCAGCCTGATTGTAATCTGATTGCCCCAGGCAGGATGTATAAAAAAAGCCGCCCCTTGCACAGGGCGGCTTTTAAATTGATTGCGCTGTCGGCGCTATTCGGCAGCGTTGATATGGGTAACGTTGGGGGCGCTGCGGGCACCTTTTCCCTCGTGATCATGGCGGCGGATGAAATCCTTGATCCGCGGGCTGATCTGTTCGCGCCAGCGACGGCCGTTAAAGACGCCGTAA
This sequence comes from Thalassospira sp., assembly GCF_002709775.1. Lineage (GTDB taxonomy): Bacteria > Pseudomonadota > Alphaproteobacteria > Rhodospirillales > Thalassospiraceae > Thalassospira. The sequence continues at coordinate 39,270 of NZ_PAQR01000037.1, read as the reverse complement.
TGGCCGACACCCTGCTGAACGTGATGCATGCGCATGCTGTCAGGCAGGTTGGTGGTCAGCTTGTGCGCCGCACGGGTTTGACCCATGCCGGTAATGTCATCACGTTCGCCTTCAACCGTCAGAAGGGCGGTCTTGGTGATGGCAGACGGATCGACCGGAACACCCTGCCAGCGCATGGTGCCCTCCGGCAGGCTGTGTTCATGGAACACGACCTTCAGAGTCTGCAGGTAAAACTCGGCCGTCATATCCATCACGGCTAGATATTCCTGATAGAAGGAGCGTTTCGCTTCTGCACTTTCGCCATCACCTTCGACAAGGTGGTTGAACATGTCGTGATGGGCTGAAACGTGACGATCCCAGTTCATGCTCATGAAGCCGGCAAGCTGCATGAAGCCCGGATACACACGGCGCATTACACCCGCATGGGGCAGGGGTACATGCGAAATCACGTGGCGTTCAAACCAGTCCAGGCTGTGCTGCTTGGCGAACTTGTTGACCTCGGTCGGGTTTTCACGCGTATCAATCGGCCCGCCCATCAGCGTCATCGATGCCGGCTGGCAGGTTTCATTGCCCGCGGCCATCAGCGATGCAGCCGCAACCACCGGCACAGAGGGCTGGCAAACTGCCATCATGTGGGTGTTCGGGCCAAGCTTGCGCAGGAAGCGCATGATGTAATCGATATAGGTATCCAGATCGAAATGGCCGAGATGGACCGGCACCAGACGGGCATCAATCCAATCGGTGATATAAACGTCATGATCGGGCAGAAGGGCTTCGACCGTGCCACGCAGAAGGGTTGAAAAGTGCCCGGAAAGCGGGGCGACGATCAACAGGCGCGGGTCATCGGGCTGCGTTTTCAGATGGTCGGTTTCGCGCTTGAAATGCAACAGATTGCAAAAAGCTTCGCTGTGAACGACTTCTTCGGTGATCGGAACGGTTTCGCCGTCAATCACCGTGGTGTCCAGACCGAATTCCGGTTTGCCGTAACGGTGGGTAATATGGGTGAACACGTCACATGCTGCTGCTGCTGCCCGACCCTGATGGGTATAGGACATCGGGTTGGCCGGATTGCGCAGCCACTTCTTGCTGGCGTCAGCGGCCATGCGAAGCGGGCTTATTGTGGCGTGCTGCAATTCATAAAGGTGATACAGCATTTACTCTCACTCCCGGGTGACCGACAAACGCTTCAGTGGTCACCAACCTGGTTTACGGCTTTCATCCTGTTTGTGTTCGCGCGCAGTTCGTCTGCAGGCGCGACTTGGCATTTTTTAAGGATTCTGGTCAGAACCGCCAAATGGCGTGGGCCGATCTGATGCACAGCAAAAGGGCTGGTTACCAGCATGCAGAAATCCAGTAATTGCCTCGAAGCCTACGTGAGTTCGGCCTACATGCAATAGCCATTAAGTATGATGAAAGTCCAAATTGTCGTTTTTCACCCTGATTCAAACGAAATTTCCCCGATTTGTCGAGTGAAATTTTGCAATGCAGCGCAAGTTGTTGCGATGCAACAAATGTTTTTCTCAGGTTCGGACAATATCCTGCGCAGGAATGTATGAGCCAAATGTGAACAAGACTCGCATTTGTCAGATGGCTGGTTTTGGTGCCTGGGGCGCCCAAAACAAAAAAAAAGCACCGCTATCGGGGAAATAGCGGCGCCAGTATGCGGAGTATGCGGAAATCATTATTGCGGTTGCCAAGGCCATTTGGGGAAGACCGGGCGTAGGGAAGGTCTGACCGACAGGCGGGACAGGGTTTGGGTGCGGGGTTGCCTGCCGGTCAGACGCCCGTGATGGACAAAAGCTTGGTGGCTAATGGTCCGGGCCTCGGAAACACAGATAACGTGTGTTGGGAATTCTCAGATCAGACCGCGAAGGGTTTGGGCCATGCCAAGTCCGATGACGAACAGGAAAAATCCTGTGCTGCCGACAACAGCGACCGTGCTGCAAAGCTCGTTCAAGCGGGTCGGGTTATCAATCAGTTTCAACATGGTCTGTCCTCCTCAATCTGTCTGAAGAAACCATACTGTTCTGATTTTGTTCCATCAAGAACAAAGTTGGAACAAATGAGGGTATTGTTATTTAAGTTATTGATTTAATTTGATTAAATAACGTTCACAAATGTTCTCATTTTTGGGTAAGGACTGCAACGAGAACGGGGTTTAGGTGGGGCGATGGGCTCCAAAACTCCCGGAAAACTGCGATTCCCTGCGAGTCTTGTTGTGATGTTCTCAATGTTCTCATACGAGGACCATAGGCGAACATCATGCGTGGCGCCCAAATCAGTTCAATTTTTGCAACAAACCCGGCGTGCCTTGGCAAAGGTGCAAACTGTTTTGGTTAAGGGCGCCGTCGCGTCGCTGGAATCAAATTGTTGCACGATGTTTCAACTGTCCTAAAATGCAGGAAATCCGGCTGTAATTGCAGTGGTTTTGCAACAAACTGTTACGGTTAAACCGGATTTCGGTAAAACGTCTTCTATCGCGCGTGATCGCAGTGGTCTTGCCCCCATGGATCGTGTAACAGTGCGCGTTAGGAACCTGATAAATTAGCCTTGCTGCTCAGGACACAGCAGGGCCGGACATCAGGGTTCCGGTCGTCAGTCATCTGATGACAGAATTCGGTCACAGTCAGGGTGTCATATTCCTGTGAGGTGACAAAAAGCAGGCAGGATCGGAAAATCCGGTTCTGCATCACGGCATCGGCCGTGCCCCGATTGTCTGCCAGGATCGCAAGATCCGGGGTCCCACCTTGGCGACGGGAAGAAAACGTTGGAAGGCTAAGGGCATAATGAAACAAAGGCAAAGGCTTAAGCATCGTATCGCGGATATCGTGATTTTCGGTGGGACCGGAGATCTGGCGTTACGCAAACTTTTTCCCGCTCTGTATGAAATGGAACGCACCGGGCGTTTCGATGATGAAACCCGTATCTTTGGCGCATCGCGCAGCGAGCATAGCGACGAAGACTTCCGGGCCAAACTGCTCGAAGCCGGGAAGAAATTCATTCCTGAAGGCGAGTTTGACAAAGAAATCTGGGCGAAGTTCGCCAGCCGCATCGCCTATGTGCAGGTATCTGCCGGCGATGAGAGCGGCTTCAAGGTTTTGCATGAAAAGCTGTCTGATCAGCCGGATCGTGACCGCGTCTATTATTTCTCGACCAGTCCGTCACTGTTTGCCGACATGGCCTTTAATCTCAAAAAGGCCGGTCTGGTAACGCCGAACTCCCGCGTCGTGCTTGAAAAGCCGCTGGGCCACGATCTTGAAAGCTGCCGCGAAATCAACGGCCAGATCGGTGAAGTGTTCGAAGAACGCCAGATTTTCCGTATCGACCACTATCTTGGCAAGGAAACGGTGCAGAACCTGATGATCCTGCGCTTTGCCAATGCAATGTTTGAACCGCTCTGGAACAGTGCGCATATCGATCACGTACAGATTTCGGTCGGCGAGGAAGTCGGGGTTGAGGGCCGCTGGTCCTATTATGACGATGCAGGTGCCATGCGCGATATGGTCCAGAACCATATGTTGCAGCTTCTCTGCCTTGTTGCGATGGAACCGCCCTATGTCCTTGATCAGGACGCCGTTCGTGATGAAAAAGTCAAGGTGCTCAAGGCCCTTCAACCGATCAACGATTCCAATATCGATAGCTCCACCGTTCGTGGCCAGTACCGCAAGGGCGCTGTGGGTGGCAAGGAAGTGCCGGGTTACCTTGAGGAAGAAGGTGCCAATACCGACAGCACCACGGAAACCTTTGTCGCGATCCGGGCAGAACTTGATAACTGGCGCTGGTCAGGTGTTCCGTTCTATCTGCGCACGGGCAAACGTCTGCCCAAGCGTCATTCGGAAATCGTCATTCAGTTCCGCGACGTCCCGCACCAGATTTTCCCGCTGGCAAAGTCCATGACCAACTATCAGGCCAACAAGCTGGTCCTGCGCCTGCAGCCTGACGACGGTATCCATCTTGTGCTCAATAACAAGAACCCGGGACCGGGTCTTGTGCGTTTGCGCCCGACGGCACTCAACCTGTCCTTTGCCGAGGCCTTTGGTGGCCGAAGCCCCGATGCCTATGAGCGTCTGTTGCTTGATGCGATTGATGGCAACAACACGCTGTTTGTCCGTCGCGATGAACAGGACATTGCCTGGCAGTGGGTCGATGCCATTCAGGAAGCGTGGCAGAACAATCATGTCACGCCCAAGGGATACACCGCCGGAACGTGGGGCCCGTCTGCTGCCATTGCATTGATCGAACGCGATGGCCGGACCTGGAACGAAGAAGCCGGGTTCTAGAATTGCGCTTTCCCGGTGTCCGCCCTGATGGGGCGGGCATTGGACTTGCACAACGACGCGATGACCCCAATTTCGGGAAGAAGACATGACAAACGAACGCACATTTAAAAGCGGCGATGAAATGCTTGCGGCAATGGTCAAGGAAACCGTTGATCGTCTGGAATTTGCCATCGCAACCCGCGGACATGCCAGCATGGCTGTTGCCGGTGGACGTTTTCCCAAGCCGCTGTTTCAAACCCTTTCCCAGGCCCGTCTTGATTGGTCAAAGGTGATTGTTACCTTGGGTGATGATCGCTGGGTCGGGCTTGATGATGATCAGTCCAATGAAAAGCTTGTGCGCGATAACCTGTTTATCAACGAAGCGCAGAATGCCCGCTTTGTCTCGCTGAAAACATCGGACACCAGTCCGGAAGACGCGGTCGAAACCGTAAGCGCACGTTTGCGCACGGAAATGCACTGGCCGCTTGATATCGTATTTCTGGGGATGGGGGATGACGGCCATACCGCATCGCTTTTCCCGTCCTCAACCCCTGAAGCCCTTGATAAGGGGCTTTATCCCAAGCATAGCGAACTGGTCGCCGCTGCCCGCCCGACCGTATCCCCGGTCCCGCGCATCAGCATGACTTTGCCCGCTATCCTTAATGCCCGGTACATTGCAATTCATATTACCGGACAGTCCAAATGGTCGACCTATGAGACCGCGAAAAACGGCACGGAAATCGAAGAGATGCCGGTTCGCGCCATCTTGCAGCAGAACGATGTCCCCGTCGATCTGTGGTGGAGCGCCGAGAACCCGAAAGGCTGAACCCCATGAAACGTGAAATAGAACAGATTACAAAACGCATTATCGAGCGTTCCAAACCAACCCGCGAAGCATATCTTGCCAAGATCGAGGCAGCGGCTTCTGATCGCCCGCATCGCTCTGCCCTGTCATGTGGCAACCTTGCCCATGCATCGGCGGGCTGTGGTGCGGCGGAAAAGGCCCGCATTAACGGCGAAGATGGTGCGAACCTCGGTATTGTGACGTCTTATAACGATATGCTGTCGGCCCACCAGCCGCTGGGCGTTTATCCCGACCGCATCAAAAAGGCCGTGTTTGAAGCCGGCGGCACCGCACAGGTTGCCGGTGGTGTTCCGGCCATGTGTGATGGTGTGACGCAAGGCCGTCCGGGCATGGAGCTGTCGCTGTTCTCGCGCGATGTGATTGCCATGTCGACAGCCGTGTCGCTGTCACATGATGTGTTTGATGCCGCCCTTTATCTGGGCGTTTGCGATAAAATCGTTCCGGGCCTTGTCATGGGTGCGCTTTCCTATGGCCATATCCCGGCGGTGTTTGTTCCGGCCGGTCCGATGCCATCGGGACTTCCGAACAATGAAAAGGCCCGCATCCGTCAGCTGTATGCACAGGGCAAGGTTGGCCGCAAGGAACTGCTCGAAGCCGAAACCGCCTCTTACCACAGCCCGGGCACCTGTACCTTCTATGGTACTGCGAACTCGAACCAGATGCTGATGGAAGTCATGGGCTTGCATCTTCCGGGGGCGGCGTTCGTTAACCCGAACACCGATCTGCGTGATGCCCTGACCGAAGAAGCCGCACGTCGCGCCATGCAGATCACCAAGCTTGGTAATGACTATCGTCCGATCGGCAAGATCCTTGATGAAAAGGCGTTTGTGAACGGCATCGTTGGTCTTCTGGCAACCGGTGGCTCAACCAACCACACCCTGCATCTGCCAGCGATGGCACGTGCGGCGGGGATCGAGCTTCGCTGGGATGACTTCGATGAACTGTCGCGTCTGGTGCCGCTGCTTTGCCGCGTTTATCCGAATGGGCAGGCCGATGTGAACCACTTCCATGCCGCAGGCGGCATGGGCTTTGTGATTTCCGATCTGCTCAAGAACGGTATTTTGCACCCGGATCTTGAAACGATTCATACCGGTGGCATGGCAGCCTATGGCACCGAGCCGTATCTCAATGAAGGCAAGCTTGCCTGGCGTGACGCGCCGGAAAACAGCCATGACGAAGAAATCCTGCGTCCGACCGAAAAGGCGTTTAGTGCCGATGGCGGCCTGCGCATGCTTTCGGGTAACCTTGGCCGTTCCGTGATCAAGGTTTCGGCTGTTAAGCCGGAAAACCGCGTTATCGAAGCCCCGGCTGCAGTATTTACTTCCCAGGAAGAAATGATGCAGGCCTTCAAGGAAGGCAAGCTGCATCGTGACGTTGTCTGTGTCGTCCGCTTCCAGGGCCCGAAAGCCAACGGCATGCCGGAACTGCACAAACTGACCCCGCCGCTGGGGGTGTTGCAGGATCTTGGCTACAAGGTTGCCCTTGTCACTGATGGCCGCATGTCGGGTGCGTCCGGCAAGGTCCCGGCCGCCATCCACGTGACACCGGAGGGCATGATGAACGGCCCGATCGCCAAGGTACAGGACGGTGATGTCATTCGCCTTGATGCCGAAACCGGCGAGCTGTTGCTCAATGTCACCGAGGCCGAACTTGCCAAGCGTGAGTTTGCGAGCTTTGATAACAAGGCAGAACATCAGGATGGCTTTGGCCGTGAAATGTTCGGTGTATTCCGCGAACATGTTGGTCTGGCTGAACTTGGTGCCTCTGCAGCTTTCCCGGGGGAGGCTGAAGTCGCGTAATGCAGCTGGTTGGTGATATTGGCGGGACCAATGCCCGTTTTGCCTGGCTGGATGAAGCTGGCGATCCCTACACACCCATGACATTGCCGGTGCGTGACTACGCCACCATCGGCGATGCCATGCGCGATTTCATGGCGAAAACCGACTGCACGGATTTGCGTGAATTTGCGGTCGCCGTGGCATGTCCTGCCATGGCCGATACGGTCAAGTTCACCAATAATCCGTGGGTGTTCTCAAAAGATGCGCTCAAGGCCGAATTCAACCTTGATCGGCTGGTGGTGGTTAATGATTTCACCGGTCTTGCCATGTCTGTGCCTTATCTCGGTGAAGAAGACCTGATCACGCTATTTGATGGTCCGGGCCGCCCGGGATTGCCATTGGCGGTGGTTGGTGCGGGCACTGGTCTTGGCGTTTCGGGACTTTTGCCACACGAAGGAAAGTGGCTTCCGATCCAGGGCGAAGGTGGGCATGTGTCCTTGCCTGCTGTCGATGATCTGGATTACGAGATCGTCAAGTTCCTTTCGGGTGAACTGGATCGGGTGTCGGCCGAACGCGTGCTATCGGGCATGGGGATTGAAAACCTTTATCGCGCACTTGCCGCGATTGATGGGCTTGATGTTCCGCTCAAAACCGCGGCCGAGGTGGTTGAGGGTGCGCTTGGTGCAAATGATCCGCTGTGCTGCAAGGTGCTGGATCGGTTCTGCATGTTCCTTGGCGGTGTCGCCGGTGATCTGGTGCTGACGCTCGGCGCCTTTGACGGGGTGTTTATCGGTGGCGGGATTGGTCCGCGCATTACCGACTATATGAAGAAAAGCGCGCTCAAGGAGCGCATGATCGCCAAGGGGCGGTTCCGTGATTTGATGAATGATGTGCCGGTACGCCTGATGACGGCGAAATACCCGGCCCTGATCGGTTGCGCCAAGATTCTAACGGCGTAATCGAAACCTGGAGGAAAGTTAATGAGCCTTTCATCGCGTGAAATTCTGTCCAAGGCACCGGTTGTTCCGGTTCTGGTGATCGAAGATGTCAACGATGCCGTCCCGCTTGCCAAGGCACTGGTTGCCGGTGGCTTGCCGGTGCTTGAAATCACCCTGCGCTCTGCCGCGGCTGAAGAAAGCATCAAGCGCATCATCGCCGAAGTACCCGATGCGATTACCGGTGCCGGAACGGTCGTGAACGCAAAACAAATGGAACGCATGGCTGAAATAGGCTGTGCCTTTGCCGTGTCGCCGGGCCATACCGAAGGTCTGCTCAAAGCGGCCAAAGACACCGGATGTCCGCTGCTTCCGGGGGCTGGTACGCCGTCAGAAATCATGAACCTGATTGATCATGGCTACGACATCCTGAAATTCTTCCCGGCTGAACAGCAGGGCGGGGTTTCAATGCTCAAAGCCATTTCTGGCCCGCTGCCGCAGGTATCCTTCTGCCCGACCGGTGGTGTGTCGCTGTCCAACCTGGCTGATTATCTGGCCCTGCCAAACATCATCACCGTGGGCGGCTCCTGGGTAGCACCCAAGGATGCGGTCAAGGCCGGTGATTGGGGCACGATCACCAAGCTTGCACAGGAAGCCACCGACAAGGTCAAGGCACTGCGTTCCTGACCGCCTCCCGATCATACGCCCAAAGCCCAGACACAAAAAAAGGGACCCGAAAGGGTCCCTTTTTCATCAGGGTAGTCCATGCGACTGTATCGGCGTCGCGGCCGGTTCAGTGCTTAGTCCTTGATACGGTCGACATACCAGGTCGAACCGTTGAACTTGCGCTGCAGACCGAGGTCGGCAAGTTCTGCGTGGCTAAGCGAATCCCAACCGTAGCTCGCGGCCTTATGGGCACGTGACGGGCCGATCTTGCTTGCGATCTGGCCAAGAAGCGAACCGAACGGCATGCGTTTGGTGAACGGGTCGGTCGCGATGTTGAACTGCGGTGCAGCGGAAACCGTGTGTGCCATAGTGGCCTCCTTTGATCTACGGTTGGTGTGTCTTTCGATTTGCGGAAAATGTCATATGCGAAATAAAACGGGAACTACTTTGTTTTGCATATCATCTGTGCAAAAATGCACGAATATTTTGAGTGATTCCAAGGGGTGAGATAACGCATATGAATTGGAACGATTTGCGCTACTTCCTTGTTCTTGCGGAAGAAAATAGCCTGTCTGGAGCCGCGCGACGTCTGCGTAAAGAGCATACCACCGTTGCAAGAAGGATTGAGGCGCTCGAAGGTGATCTTGGAACGAAACTTTTTGACCGGTTACCACGCGGCTGGCAGCTGACATCAGCGGGTCGAAATCTTGTTCCTGTGGCCGAACGAGTCGAAGAAGAAGCCCTGACATTCGAGCGACAGGCAAAGGGCGATGAAGCCGCCCATGGGGTCGTGCGTATTTCTGTGCCACCAGTCGCCGGGCGCGTCTTGTTCGCCCCGCGTCTTGCCCGTCTGCTGAAGGCCCATCAGGGGCTGGAATTTGAAATCGTCGGGGCGGCCAATGTGGTCAACCTGGCCCGACGCGAAGCCGATATTGCCGTGCGCATGATTACCCCGCGTGAACCTGGCCTGATTACCCGCAAACTGGTCGAACTCGGTGTGGGGCTTTATGGCGCGGTCGGCTATCAGGAACGCGTGCCGGAAATGTATTGGGAATTCTGCGGCTATGAAGACACCACCTATGGCGCGTCCAAACGCGAATGGGTTCGAACAGTGCTGGATCGCGAATTACCCTGCCGTTTCCGCGCCGATGATACCGAAACCGTGCGTCAGTTCATTGCTGCCGGACACGGGGTTGGCGTTTTGCCGCGTTATTTCGGCGATCAGGACGAGGAACTTGAATTGATCCACGCCGATATCGATGGCCGCAGCCGCGAAAGTGTCTGGATGGTTGTCCATCCCGATATGCGCCGCTCGCCCGGTGTCCGCCTTGTGATGGATGCACTGGTCAAGGCTGCTGACAATATTGCCGAGGAATATCAGGTCTGATTTAGGACGGGATTGGTTTTCTGTAAAACTGATCAGGTTGCTGTTGGCTTGCGTAAAGGAAAATGGCTCGGGATGAAAATCCCGTATTTGTTTCTTTCATGCGGCGGCACTTTTGCCGGTCTGCATGCATCTGGCGGTGGCTATGACATCGACCCGGGATTTGGAAAACCTGCTTAAGCAGTCCGTCGAAGGCAACATGGATGCCTTCGAACGGCTTTATAATGCAACATCCGCGAAACTTTTTGGCATCGTCCTGCGTATCTTGAAAAACCGCGCGCAGAGCGAGGATGCCCTTCAGGACATTTATGTGCGTATCTGGCAAAAGGCCGGGGATTTCGAACCCGGTCGTGCCTCGATCATCACGTGGATGGCAACGATCGCGCGCAACCGGGCGATTGATATTGTTCGGCGGCAACGCCCGGAAGCAGATATCGAAGATGCCGACATTGAAACTTTGATATTCTCGGACACTGCGTTTGATCAGATGGCTGCTGCAGACGATATGCGACAGCTTGAACATTGCTTGAATGGCCTTGAAGACGACCGCCAGCAGATTGTGAAGCTGGCTTATCTCGAAGGCTGGTCGCGTGCTGAACTGGCAGACCGCTTTGCCCAACCGGTCGGAACGATCAAGACCTGGCTGCATCGCAGCCTGAGACAGTTAAAGGAATGCCTGGGAACATGACGGACCGGGATGACATCGACATTCTGGCAGCAGAATACGTGTTGGGGACGCTTGATCCGGCCCAACGCGAAGCTGTTGCACTGCGTCGCGGGTCGGATGCCGAGCTTGATCGCGCCATCTCTGAGTGGGAAGCGCGCCTGTCGCCCTTGAATGCCCATTACAATGCAATCGCCCCGTCGCGCGACCTGTTTGCGGGAATTCGTACCCGTATTGAAAATGCCGCACAGACCGCCTCGCAGCATGTGCCAAGCATCGCGGAATTTGCCAAACTCAAACGCAGGATGGCGGCTTGGCGTGCAGGGGCGCTTGGCGCTGCGGCGATTGCGGCAAGTCTCATTGTTGTTGTGCTTGCCGGCGATGTTAATTCCCCGATGCAGGATGGGCAGTTCGTTGCTGTTTTCCATCGCGATGATACACAGCCTGCCTTTGTCATGAGTGTCGATATCGAAACCCGCGAAGTCACCATTCGCCCGGTCGAGGCAACCGTTCCCGAAGGCAAGACCTACCAGCTCTGGATTGTCACAGAGGAAACCGGACCGAAGCCGAAATCGCTTGGTTTGCTTGAGAACATTTCCAATCCCACGACCAAGCAGCTGGGGGGATTTGATCCTGCCATGCTGCGCGATGCGACCTTTGGGATCAGTCTTGAGCCGGAAGGCGGGTCGCCAACCGGTCAACCGACGGGGCCTGCGATCCATGGGCGCCTGATTTCGGTCGCCCATTAAAAAAAATCACCTTTGCTGAAACCCGATTGATTTGCCTGCGTAGCTTCTGTGTGTGCGATGAAACGCACGATACGAGCGAAGCGCAGAAAACAGCGCGTTCCAGATGAAAAGCAAAGGAGACTTCACATGACCTTCAAAGCCAAAGCAACTGCAAAGGCAACCGGCGTGGTAACGGCAATGATGCTGAGTGCTGGTTTCGTGTTCGGTGGTGCTGGTGCGGCCAACGCCATGGGCCCGATGGTCGACGCCATGGATCAGGATGTTTCAAGTGGCGTTGTAACTGCATCGAAAATCATGGCGGACGAAAATGGCTGGCTGGTCGTTCACCGTACCGGCAGCGATATGAAGCCCGGCCCGGTTGTCGGTTATGCGCCGCTTAAAAAGGGCGAAAACATGGATGTGTCGGCCATCCTGCAGGAACCGGTCAAGTCCGGTGAAATGTTGATGCTGATGGTGCATTCCGAGGCTGGTGGCATGAAAACCGGCGTATTCGAATACACCCTGGGTGCCAAGGAAGATGGCCCGATCAAACCGGACGGAAAACTTGTGATGAAGGTTGTATCCGCCAAGTAAGGCAGAAACTACCTTATCCAACCAAACGAGATCGCATTCAGCCCGCAAGTGCCCCCTTGCGGGCTGTTTTCATGCGTGAACCAAATGCCGCAATCAAGTCTTGTGACGCAGGGCATTCACCACGGCGTTGAAAGCAGGCGATGATTGTCGGCGGTTGGGATAATAAAGGTAATACCCATCCCAGTAGGGCAGGAAATCCTGCAAGACGCTTTGCAGTCGCCCGCTTTCAAGGTGCGGGGCAACGATTTCCTCGGGGATATAAGCAAGCCCAAAGCCATCCAGGGCAGCTTCAAGAATATAGTAAATATTGTTGAAGACGACCTGGCCGTTGATCCGCACGCTGATTTCGCGACCATCTTCCTCAAACTCCCACGGATAGATCCCGCCATAGGTCGGAAGGCGCATGCCAATACATTTATGTTGGACAAGATCGCGGGGGTGTTCAGGGCGCGTATTGTTTTCGAAATAGTCAGGCGCGCCGACAATGCAGTAGCGGAAATCAGGACTGATCCGGGCCGAAATCATGTCTTGTGCCAGATGCTCGCCCGGGCGAACACCGGCATCAAGGCGCTCGGTCACAATATCGGTCAAACCGTTATCAAGGACCAGTTCCACATTGATATCTGGATAGTCCTTCAAAAACGTTCGAAGCTTGGGCCACAAGACATAATCAATGGCATAATCAGCGGCCGTAATGCGGATTGTACCGGCGGGCTTGTCGCGCAAGTCATTCAATGCGTCGACTTCTTCCTCGATCTGGTCAAACAGCGGTCCGATGCTTTTGATCAGCCGCTCACCAGCCTCTGTCGGGGAGACAGCACGGGTCGTTCGGGTCAGAAGCCTGATGCCCAGGCGGCTTTCAAGACTGCGAATGGTATGGCTGAGTGCAGATTGAGAAAGCCCGAATTTTGCGGCCGCCTTGGTAAAGCTCTGTTCGCGGGCCACGGCGAGGAACGCCACCAGATCATTGAAATTCTCACGCGGCATAATGGTTCCTTCGCTGCAATTGCCTGCCATCATAAATGATGGCAGGCACATGAATTATCCAGAGATATCGCATTGTTGTCATAAAAATAATTCATCAATCTCCACAGTGGAAAACGGTCATGGTTTGCACTGGTGGTTCTGGAAATGCCCAGTGGGTCTGGCTTTCAGGGCGATAGATGAAATCTGTTCATGACCGTATGCCGAATTATGGGCATAGACCCAATCCATGCTGTCTCCTACATCAGGGTGCCAATTTAAACACAGTGCCCAATCCCGATCAGAGACATGAAAATGCCAACACAAAATACTGGCTCAGCCGCGCGCCAGGATGCTTCGCCCATCGATAACTGGGGGGCGGTCTATGCCATGTCACTTTGCGTGTTCGCCCTGATCGCGTCGGAATTCATGCCGGTTAGTTTGCTGACCCCGATGGCGAGCGATCTCGCCATTTCCGAAGGTCAGGCAGGACAGGCTGTCTCGATTTCGGGGTTGTTTGCCGTGTTGACCAGTCTGTCGATCTCGGCACTTACCCGGAATGTGGATCGTAAAGTGGTGATCCTTGCACTGACCATTGCGATGATTGTGTCGGGTGCCATCGTTGCCGTGGCACCAACCTTTGAATTCCTGATGGTGGGGCGCGCACTGCTTGGCGTGGTTATCGGCGGTTTCTGGTCGATGTCTGCGGCAATTGTCATGCGGTTGGTCAGTGCGCGCTCAGTTCCGCGCGCGCTTGCTGTCCTGAATGGTGGCAACGCGCTGGCGGCAACTGTGGCCGCACCCTTGGGCAGTTATCTTGGTGGATTGATCAGCTGGCGCGGGGCGTTTTTCTGCATCGTTCCGATTGCGGCGATTGCGCTCATTTGGCAGTGGCGCAGCCTGCCGGCGATGCGCAATCAAAAGCACAGCGCAAGCTTGGATGTGCTCCGACTGTTGTCGCGAACCAAGGTCTGGGTCGGGATGTTGGCCGTCACGCTTTTGTTCATGGGGCAGTTTTCGCTGTTTACCTATTTGCGCCCGTTCCTTGAAACCGTGACCGGGTTTGAAGCAAACATGGTGTCTGTTGTTTTGCTGGTGATTGGTGTCGGCGGTGTGATCGGGACCCTGATCGTTGGTCATATTCTGCAAAAGACACTCTACGCGGTTCTCTTCCTGTTTCCCGTGATCCTGGCCGTCATTGCACTAGGACTAATTGTCTTTGGTCACTCCACCATGATGACGGTTGTGTTGTTTGCCGGGTGGGGCGTCATTGCAACCGCCGCCCCGGTTGGTTGGTGGACTTGGCTTTCGCGGACCTTGCCCGATGATGCCGAAACCGGCGGTGGCTTGATGGTTGCAGTCATTCAGTTCGCCATTACCCTTGGTGCGGCGATTGGTGGGTATCAGATGGATCACGATGGCTATCAGGTAACCTTCTCGACAAGCGCTGTCTTGCTTGTATTGGCCGGATTGGCTGCGGTTTGGTCCTTTTGGACAGTGCGGAGTAATCAGGTGCCAACGGCGCAGCGTTCCTGACGCGCCAAAAGACAAATGACAGACGAACAAAAGGCCCCTGCAGCGCAGGGGCCTTTGCATGCCTTAAGGGAGGCATTTGCCAACTTGGCAATTGTCGTATTGCCAGGTTGGTGGCATCAAAGCGTGTCGATTGCCAACCGCTCTGTTTCGGACCGGGGCCGCTTTGATGTTCGGGGCGATGGCATTGATGGACAATCAATACCCGTCGCGCATTGAATATCCGTCACGGGTACGTTCCAGACCGATATCACGCAGTTGATCGTCGCTTAGCTTATGCAGAGCATTGCGGCCCTGATACCGCTTATAGGCGGCAATCAATGCATCAAGGGTCGCCGGGATGATGGCGCGAATGCCCTGGGTGGCGTGGTGGCGCGCGGCAGGGGAGCTTGGGCGTTGTGCCAACATCTCCGACGATGAGCTGTTCGAAAGGCAACCAACGACGGGATGACATTCGAGATGGTTCGATACAGCCATTTTGATGCTCCTTGATCTGTTGGGCTCTGTGATGTCGACAAGGTTGGCATGCGCAAAAATACAAATGAATTCCGATAAACTGCGCTACAGTTGTGCAGATTTGCGCAATGGCCGAACATTGTTTTCGGCGTTACGCAGGTGGTCGAATGTGTGCAAACCCTGCCGGGATCGGATTGATGAACTGGAATGATCTGCGTTTCTTTGTTGCCGTGGCAAAGGAGGGAACCTTGTCTGGCGCGGCAAGATGCCTTGGCAAGGATCACACAACAGTTTCACGCCGGATCGAGGCACTTGAAGCCGATCTTGGCGCACATCTGTTTGATCGTCTCGCCACCGGCTGGAAACTGACCGAGGCTGGCGAAAATCTGATGCCGGTCGCCTTGCGGATTGAGGATGATGTTCTTGTCTTTGAACGTCAGGCGCGCGGCGATGAAAGTGCCCATGGCGTTGTCAAAATCGCCGTTCCGCCAAGTGCCGGACGATTGCTGTTCGCCCCGCGCTTGGCAGAGTTGCTGCGTGATCAGAAGAACCTTGAATATGAAATCCTCGGATCAAGTGTGGTCGCCAATCTGGCCCGGCGCGAGGCCGATGTAGCTGTGCGCATGGTGCGTCCGGATCAAAGTGGCCTGATTGTTCGCAAATTGGTGGACTTGCGCTATGCGGTTTACGCCGCAAAGGGCTATACCCAGCGCGTGCCCAAGGAAAATTGGGAGTTTTGTGCTGATGGCCGAAATACCTTTGGCGATTATCAGCAAGGCTGGGTCTGGGATACGCTGGATCAGGAACTGCCCGTGCGTGTAAAGGCCGACGACACCCAGACCGTTCAGGCCTTTGTTGCCACCGGGCACGGGCTGGGCTTGCTGCCGCGCTATATGGCCGATGAGGATGACCGTCTGGAAGTGGTTGCCGATGATAGTCTGGCGGAGCTCAGTAAGCCTGTCTGGCTTGTGGTCCATCCCGATATGCGGCGCTCGCCCGGGGTGCGGATGGTGATGGATGCCCTGATCAAGGCAACAGACAGTATCCCGGCTGCCTATAAATCCTGATTATAACCAGCCCAGTTGTCGGGCAGAGGCCAGCAACAACATCACACCAAACAGGGTAATGATCGCCGCCCCGGTAAAGCCGACCGTGCGGCGAATGATGCCCGATGATGTTTCAGACAGGCTAAACAGATGCTGTGTGCCTGTCCGAATTCCAATTGCGGCAAGCCCGATCAGGCTGATCGTGATCGCCACACCCAGCGCCATGGCAAAGGCCGCCCCGATCCCGATCAGGAACATGCCATTGGCCAACGTAAACAGCAGCACCAGGATCGATCCAGTGCAGGGCCGTAAGCCAGCAACAATACCGGTCGAGATCATCTGCCAGTTCGATTGAACGGCAGGGGCATGATCATGGTGATCGTGATGATGCCCCTCATGATGATCGTGGTCATGGCCATGCGCATGATCGTGTTCGTGGTGATGATGGTCATGCGCACCCGGCCCATGGTGATCACAGCAGTCATCGCGGCCCTGAAGAATGCGAAGCGCCATCACGGCACCCAGCACCGCTATCAGGGCATAGGATACCGCCTCCATGATCAGGCCGTTCTTGGTCACTGCCGCCGGGCCAAGATTAAGGATCAGGGTCAGGCCGCCGACCATGATGATGGCGGATACGGCTTGAACAGTGGCAATCAGGCTTCCCATCGCCACGCCCTGTTTCCATCCGGCATCGCGTGACAGGAAATAGGTGGTGGTGATCATCTTGCCATGACCGGGACCGGCCGCATGAAAAACGCCATAACCAAAAGACAGGGCAATAATCACAAGGCCCGGCCAGAAGCTGTCGCCTTGCTTGGCTTCGCGAAGTGTGGCTGTGATTTCACGATTAAGCTTGGTCTGAATAATGACTGTCTGACCGACAAGATCGGAAAGCCAGTCGGGCAGGGCAATCAGACTTTCTTCATCGCCATTGGCTTCTGTTGCTGACGTCGGCGCGGGTTTGCTTTGCGGGCTTTCTGATGCTCCGCGACCGAGAAGGTTTGAGGATTGCGCTGCTGCCGGATTACTCGACGAGAACGAAATCGCCAGGAGCAAGGCCGCGAGAACTGCTGCCATCTGCCACCTTGGCCGCGCAAATAACATCGGCACGGACCGGAGCGACAAGGTCAAAATAGATGCGGTTCTTTTCATCTTCGCTCATCTCGAAATGGCAGGACAGGTTCTTTGCCCCGGCAAACAGGACGGGATCGACCTGCGTGTAGGCAACATCGATGTAGTATTCAGCATCATAGACCGACAGACTGATGGCATCCTTGACGGGATCGAGCGGTGTTTCGAGCATCAGCTTGAAGTCATAGCTTACCCGGCGGTCATCGGTGATATCGGCAACGAAATCGGTCGCACCGGCAAAGGAAACCAGCTCTTCGTTGCGGCGCAGATGCGTTAGCCAGGAAAACTCCGCAAGGGCAACAAAGGCATTGTCATGCACGGCGGTGTTTTCATCGCCAAAGAACCTTGTGTCGTGGTTCTGATCAAACTCGTCGATCATGGTCATGCTAAACAGGTCGTCAAACAACCAGCGGACATGAACCGCCGTAATCTTGTCGTTCTCAAAAACAAATTCGGCATTCGCGTCGATCCAGACATGTGGATGCGCAAATGCCGAAGGCACGGTTGCCAGCATCGAGATGCCGGCAACCAGAATTGTTGTGACGGGCTTACGAACCGTTGCCAAGGCACGCGACAAGGGCGTCGACATTCTGTGCCAGAATTTCCTGATAGGCATCGGGGCCGGCAGCAATGTCAGAACCCAGCGGGTCAAGCGTGCCGGTGCGAATACCCGTGTCGGAGACGACAGCCTGAACGATTGCCGGGCGGAATTGCGGTTCGGCAAAAATGCAGACAGCGCCGGTATCATGGATTTTGTCTTCGATTTCATGAAGGCGCTTGGCTCCGGGCTTCTGATCAGGCGACACAGTGATTGATCCGACCGCATTCAGGCCAAGGCCGGTTTCGAGATACTGATAGGCATCATGGAACACGACATAGGGTTGGTCCTGGATCGGTGCAACTTTTGCCCGAAGATCATTACCAAGGTTGGTAAGGCTTGCAAGCAGTGTCTGCAGGTTTACGCGATAGTCTTCGGCATGTTCCGGGTCAATCTCGGCCAGTTCATCGGCGATGGCAATCGCAATCGAGGCGCCATTGGCCGGATCCATCCAGATATGCGGGTCTACACCGTCATGATCTTCGTGGTGATGGGCCTCGTCATGGTGGTCGTCATGGGCATCATGTTCTGCCGCGTGGTCATGATCATGATCGTCATGTTCTTCGTGATCATGTTCGGCGTCATGATCGTGATCATGGTCATCGTCATGGGCGTGTTCGTCGTGATCCTCATGATCATCATCATGGTCGTCGTGATCCTCATGCGCTTCGCCCTCATGATCATGCATGTGGGCTTCCCACGTGCCGCCTTCGCGCATGTTACGCAGTGACAGCTGAGACAGCGTAACCAGCTCAAGCTGGTGGCTATGACCCGACAGGCTTTCAAGCGGCTTTTCAAGGAAGCCTTCCAGCGCATGAGAAACATAAATCACCAGATCGGCTTCATTCAGCGCTCGCGCTTCGCTGGGGCGGAGCGAATAGGTATGCGGCGAGGACGCGCCATCAATCAACAGAACCGGCTCGCCGATATCCTTCATGATGGCACTGGTGATCCCGTGGATCGGCTTGATCGACGTCACAACTTTCGGGGCATCGTCACCATGGGCTGCTGCAGTCAGTGGGGCGGCAATAAACAGCGGTGCAGCAAGAAGAAAACGGCGAAGGGATTGGCGCAAGGAAGGCATATGGATGATCCGGTCTGGAGTGGGTTTGTTATCTGATCCTATTTGTTATGATATAACATAACAAATGGTCAAGAATAAAATGGCCCAGGTCGATTTTTGCCGAATGGATAGATAGCAGGGCTGTTTCCGGTCCCGGCAATCCCCACGTTAAACAAAGGGGACGAACAGGAACGGGATGGTTTGGTTGTTCAGACATGTTTGCGGTTTGGTCTTGCTTGCCATTCTGGTTAGCAAACCGCTTTACGCCGAGACGCTCAAGGTGCCGCTGCCTGCCGGACGAGAGGAGCACTATGCCCTGCAGACCGGCTTGCTAGAACTCGCCCTTACCTATGCGCCCGGGAAGCATCGTCTTGAAATCGTCGCTGTTGACGGCCTCTCGCAAAAGCGTGCGTTCAGCTTGTTGTCCGAGGGAGAGGTAAATGTCGTCTTGGCCGGCTACAGCCGTGCTGCCGAACACGACTTGTTGCAAATTGACTTTCCCCTGACCAAGGGCCTGCAGGGATATCGATTGCTGATTACGCGCGCGGATAACCTCAAGATGCTGGACCGTATCGAAAACCAGGCTGACCTCAGAAGCATTTGTATCGGGTCGGGTAATTCATGGGTGGATACCGTTATCCTGAAGCATGCCGGGCTGTGCGTAACTGGCGGTCCGGGTCTCAGCCTTTATGATATGCTCGAAAACAAGCGCTTTGATGCAATGCATCTCGCCATTCATGAGGTGAAAACAGGCAACGTTGCGAAGCTCATCAAGCAGCACGATTTGGCGGTCTATGAAAACCTGCTGCTGCGCTATCCCTACGATTTTTATTTCTATCTCGGAAAAGACAGTCAGTCTTTGCACGACGAGATCGAACAGGGCTTTCAGGCCGCTGTAAAAGACGGCGCGATAGACCGTTATTTTATCGAACATCCGATGATATCAGCCGCCATCGGTTTTCTGCGTGACCATCCGGGCTTGCATATTATCGACCTCGATAATCCCGAAATGACAAGTCAGACGAGCTCCGATCTTTACCGTTACTGGTTCGGCAATTGATCAAATTAAGGTCTGTTGTTTGACCGTAATAGATGCATTCCGTTCGCGTAACGAAAAATCAACGTCTGCAGTTTCTGTCGGAAGTCCCCGGGTTTCTGCCAGAAATAAAGGAGCCGCCCGTTAAAGGCGGCTCTTTCGTATTTTGTGAGCTCAAAACGCGCAGCGCTTATTTCGACACGCTCTTGAAGTCAAAGAAGAAGCCCGACGGATGGATGCGGTAGTTCTTGAGATCCTTGGTCGAGGCAACAACAAACACCTTATGCACCAGCGGAATGATAGGCGCTTCGTCATGCAGGATGTTCATCGCCTTGGTGTAGGTCGCGACCTGCTCGGTACCCGGATCAAGGGTACGTCCCTTGTCGACAGCGGCATCAAATTCCGCGTTTGCCCAGAACTGATAGTTCAGGCCTGCCTTGGAATGGAACTGCGACTTCAGATGCAGGTCCGGGTGGCCGGTCATCTCCGGGGTCCAGAACACGACCGAAACGTCATATTCACCCTGTTTGACCAGATCAAGCATCCCGCCCCAAGTATACATGCCAACTTCGGTGGCGATGCCCTGCTCATTGAGAAGTGCAGCCATGGCCTCGGTGATCATCGGCATTTCGGTACGCGAAGAATAGCTCAGGATACGCAGGGTCAGCTGTTCGCCGTCCTTCATCCATTTGCCATCGGTTTTCTCATACCCGGCATCACTCAGAAGCGATGCGGCCAGTTCCGGATCAAGTGTGTATTTCTCATCCGCCTGCGGGGCCCAGTCAAAGGTCGGGGCGAAGAATTCCCACGCCGGTTCGCCAACATCATCAAGCGCGCCTTTGACAATCAGGTCACGATCGACCAGCGCATTGACCGCGCGGCGGATGCGAACGTCTGACAGAACGCTTTTCTCACCGGCGTTGAAGGCACCGTAATACAGGCCCGAGGTCGGCTCGGCATAGACCTTGAAGTCTTCATCTTCAGACAGACGCTTGACGTCCGAGGGCAGCATGTTGGTCACGAAATCAATCTCGCCTGCCTCAAGTGCCAGCGTGCGCGAATTGTGATCGGGGATATAGCGATAAACGACTTTCTCAAGGGCCGGTTTCTCGCCCCAATACTCGTCAAAGCGGGTCACAATGGTGCGATCCTGCTTTTTATATTCCTCGAACTTCCACGGGCCGGTGCCGACCGGTTTGACGAATTCGCCTGCCTCATCAAAGGATGACTTGGCATAGACAACCGTGATCGCATCGGAAAGCTGGTTGGGCAGGGCGGCAAACGGTTCAGTGTTTTCAATCTCGACCACCAGCGGCGAAACCGCCTTGATCGATTTGATGTTGAGAAGGTCTGCGGCATAAGGCAGCAGATCAATTACCCGTTCGAGCGAGAATTTAACGGCCTCGGCATCAAGCTTGGTGCCGTCATGGAAAACGACATTTTCACGCAGCTTGAACTGCCAGACCGTCGGGGAAACACGGTCCCATTCGGTGGCAAGACCCGGGATTGTTTTCAGGTCATAATCCAGCTTGACCAGGGTATCGAGGATTTCACTTTCATTGAAGAAGCGCGAACGACGCGGCTTCATGGCAAGTGGCATGGATTCCCACATGGTGCCGATGACAAGCGTGTTGTCCTCGGTTGCCTGTGCAGGCTGCGGGGCAAGCGTAAAGCTGCCCATGGCAAGGGCTGCAAAGGCAGCCCCCAAAAGTGTCTTTTTGATCATCTTACTGTCTCTGTCCATCTAGTGAAGGTAGTTGATCTGACGAAGCCGGAAACGGTCTCCCAACATGTCTCCGAGCAGATTGACCGCGACGACAAACGCCGCAATGGTCAGGCCCGGTGCAAGCACCAGGCGAGGGTGATCGCGCAGGTAATTGCGCGATTCAGCAATCATCAGGCCCCATTCCGGCGTGCCGGGTTCGACACCCAGCCCCAAAAAGCTCAATCCCGCAAAGGCAAGGATCGCCCAGGACATGGAATAGGCCGCAAGGGTGAGAAGCGGGCCGATGATGTTTGGAAAAATATGACGATGTGCGATGCGGTGGTGGCGCGCACCCAACGCCTCGGCCGCCATGACATAGGGTTTGGTGCGTTCGACAATCACGGCATTGCGCACAACCCGGGCATAGTCGGTCCAGTGCACGGTAATCAGCGCAATGATCACCGCCTGAAGACCAAGCCCCAGGGTGCCTGCAATGATCATGCAAATGGCAAGGGCCGGGAATACCGACATGCCTTCGCAAAACCGCATGATGGCGCGATCCACAATCCCGCCGACCATCCCGGCAAGGGTGCCGATCAGACTGCCGATCAGCGATGCCGCCATCACGACCGCAAGGGCAGATGCGGTGGTCAAGCGTGCGCCATACATCAGGCGTGATAAAACACATCGCCCCAGCGCATCGGTGCCAAGCGGGTAATCAAGGCTTGGTGGTTTCAGTCGGAAAAGGAACTGGGCCTTATAAGGATCATTGGGTGCAAAGAACGGCAGGATCAAAACCGCAAGGATGACCAGCGCCATTACCAGAACGTAACCGCGAAACACGCGGCGTCCGGCATGAAACAGCTTGCCGCCAGTAAAAGACATCCGTTCCATCTGCATCACACGATCTCCCGGGTGCGGGGATCGTAAAAGGCGATGCACAGATCAACGATCAGATTGACCAGAATGTAACTGCCGGCAATCAAAAGGAAGCAGGCCTGAATGGCCGGGTAATCGCGGTTCAAAAGCGATTCCACCAGAAACCGGCCCAGCCCCGGCCAGGCAAACAGGGTTTCGACAATGATCATGCCATCAAAAATCCGCGCGAACTGCATGCCCGAAAAGGTCAGGATGCCGGGTGCCGTATTGGGCACCGCATGGCGCAGAACGGTGCGCAGGCGGCTCAACCCCTTGGCCTTGGCGGTGCGGATATAGGGTTTGGAAAGTTCTTCAAGAAGACTGCCTCGCACATAGCGCGACAGGACGCCTGCGATCGAGGTGGCAATTACCAATGTCGGCAGAACCGCATGCGCCCATGTGCCATGCCCGCCGGTGGGCAGCCAGCCGAGCACAAGCGAAAATAAAAGGGCGAGAAGCAGCGAATACCAGAAATTCGGGATCGACATGCCAATGACACTGATCATGCCGGCAATGCGATCAATCCGGCTGCCGGGATAACGCGCACAGACAATCCCAATTGGCACGGCAATGATCAGGGCAAGTGACATCGACAGCACGGCCAGCAAAAGCGACTGCCCCATGCGCAGTGTGATGTCGCTAATGATTGGCTCATTGCTGATAAAGGACTTACCCAAATCCCCCTGCAAAAGAGCAAAAAGCCAGCGCAGATATTGTTGTGGCAGGGGATCATTCAGACCGTTCTGATCAGCATAACGCGCCACCTGATTGGCATCGGGCAGGGTGCCATCCATCTGCGCCATCAACAGGATCTCGGCAAAGTCGCCGGGCATGAGCCGCAACAACGCAAAGCCGACCACCGAAACGATGAACAGCAAGATCAGGGCATGGGTTATGCGTGCAGTCACGCGCGAAGCCATAAAACGGTCTTTCATTCCGGCGGCAGTCGGAAATGTGAGTTATTATCTTTCAAGTATGCGAAATTAATAATCATTCCTATTTATTTAACGCAACTGATTTTCGTTCTTAAATGAATGGGTGCGAATTTTTTGATTAAAAGGTATATTTAAGCGTGTTTTTGTTTTGTTTATTGCACTCAATAAGTGCTTTTAGGCAAGGGGATTGGAATAGGTGCTGTCCAAAAGGATGGGAAATCGACCGGGATTCGGGCGTTATGTTTCCGTCAAGACTGGTAGAACGTAATTTCTACGAGAACCGACCTTTAAATCTGTAAGCCACTTGCCACCTAAAAGAGATGTTTTTGAAAAATTTCGTTTCCTAGGGTAGAGCTTTGAATATTCGTCGTTTTTGGGTTCTTTTCCTGACCGGATTTTTAACCCTTCAGTTGCTTGTGTTTGGTCCGGCACAGGCCGAGACATTCCGTGTTCCGTTTTTTGGTGATCCGAAAACGGGTCCATTTTCTTATCAGTATGAAGTTCTGCAGTTGGCGATTGAACATGCCGAAGGTGATCATCAACTGATCTTTGACGATTTCGGTGATGCCTCTGTATCGCGCATCATGGACTTGATGGATCGCAACAGTATCGATGTGATGTTTGCGGGGTATACACCCGAAAGAGAGGCGCGATTTTCCCAAATACCAATCCCTTTGACGCGCGGTATTCTCGGGTATCGGGTTTTTGCAATTCGCCCTGAAACGCAAGCAGCTCTCAAGACAATTAATTCTGTCGAGGAACTTAAACATCATTGTATTGGGTCGGGGTCGGACTGGCTTGATACTCAGGTTTTGGAAGCCAATGGATTTTGTGTGGAAACTGCAAATTACCAGAACCTCTGGCGGATGCTGATACACGAGCGATTTGATCTGCTAAACAGGGGCGTTCATGAGGTCCATGCCGAACTGGGGCTCGCCGAAGATGCCGGCCTTGATGTGGCTCTGGATGATAGTTTGTTATTGGCTTACCCAATGGATTTCTTCATCTACGTCCGCAAAGACGATACGATCCGTCAGGAAATCCTGACCGAAGGATTGCAAAACGCCTATGAAAGCGGTGCTTTCATGCGGCATTTTTACTCCAACCAAGCGATAGCAAGATCATTACGTGCCATTCGCGACCCGAACCGCAAGGTGTTCAGAATTGAGAACCCGTTCTTGTCAGACCAGGTAAAGGCGATCCCGGATCGCTATTGGGAAGACAGATGATGGTCGGACGACAAGGTTGATCTAGTTCCCGGCGAGGTCTTCGGGCTGGTAATTCATTTCATGCAGGATTTCGCCGCTTTCATAATCAACGGCCTGCAAGGTCACGCCATAGCCCCACAATTGCCCGATATAGCCCAGCGTCATTTCCGCTTCGGACTTTTCAAGGCGTATGCCGTCATGTTCGGTATGCTGGATGTAAAGCTGGCGGTTGCCGCGGATATCCACATCGACCACCTGCATGTCGGGTTCGCGGACCGAAATGTCATGCATCCGGGCCAGGGACCGGCGCACCTTGCGATAGCCATTATCGTCATGAATGGCGGCGACCTCAAGATGCGGGGTTGTGCTGTGATCAATTATCATGAACATCCGCATGTCGCGCATCACTTTGGGTGACAGGAATTGCAGGATGAAGCTTTCATCGCGGTAATGCGCCCAGGCTTCTTTGAGCGTCTCGACCGGTTCATTGTTACCCGCAATGTCAGGGAACCATTTATGATCTTCCTCGGTCGGGTCAACGCAGATGCGGTGGATGTCCTGCATCATGGCAAAGCCAAGCGCATAGGGGTTGAAACCCGAATAGCGCTGGTCGTCATATTCGGCCTGAAACACCACGCGCGAATGGTAATCGATGAATTCCATCATCGCCCCTTCGGAAATCAGGCCCTTGTCATAGAGGCTGTTCATGATGGCGTAGTGCACATAGCACGCGCAGCCTTCATTCATCATCTTGGTCTGTTTCTGCGGATAGAAATACTGCCCGATATTGCGCACGATGCGCAAAATCTCGCGCTCCCACGCCTGAAGCGACGGGGCGTTCTTTTCCAGGAAATAAAGCAGGTTTTCTTCCGGCAGGCCAAACTGCGCGCGGCGTTCCTCAACCCGCATTTTGCGTTTAAGCTCGTCCATATCCTGATCGCCGGGATCGGACTGGGGCAGGGTGCGCCACAGGTCGTTATAGGTCTCGTCTTCATATTTGGCGCGTTCGCGTTCGCGCTCCAGCTCGGCCGCAAGGTTGGGTTTTTCCGGCCGGGAATAGCGATTGACCCCCTGATCCATCAGGGCGTGCGCGGCATCAAGAATCCGCTCAACCGCATCAAAGCCATACCTGTCCTCGCACTTGGCGATATAGCCCTTGGCAAATTGCAGGTAATCCAGAATGCCGTCGGCATCGGTCCATTGCTTGAACAGGTAGTTGTTCTTGAAAAAGTGATTATGTCCGAACGCCGCATGCGCAATCACCAAGGCCTGCATGACGATGGTGTTTTCTTCCATCACATAGGAAATGCAGGGGTTGGAGTTGATCACGATCTCATAGGCCAGTCCCTGATAACCTTTGCGATACATGACATCGTCACGCACGAAGCGTTTGCCAAACGACCAGTGATGATACATCAGCGGCATGCCAATCGATGAATAGGCATCCAGCATCTGCTCGGATGTGATCACCTCAACCTGATTGGGGTAGACATCAAGCTTAAGCTCGTTGATCGCGATATCCTCAATGGCGTCATAGGTCGCTTTTAGCGTCTCGAAATCCCAGTCGGCACTGGTGAAAAGAAGTTTGTCGGCGGATTTGGTCTTGCTACTCATTGGCCTGCCTCCGCACGGTTCTTGGCAAACAGTTCCCGGAAGACCGGGAAGATATCCGCAGCCTTGGTCACCCGTTTCAGGGCAAATTGCGGATTGACCCTGGCAATCGGTGCATAGGCCTTCCAAAGGGCGGTTTCACCTTCGGCGGCGGCAAAAATCTCTGCCTCGCGCTCATCAGTGATTTCGATATAGGCGTAATACTGGCACTTGGGCAGAAGGTCCTCTGCCAGAAGGGCTGTGCATTTTGCCCCGTCATTGGAATAGTTATCGCCGTCAGATGCCTGGGCGGCATAGATGTTCCACTGATCGGTGGGATAGCGATCCACCAGCACCTTTTTCATTTCCTCTAACGCGGTGGAAACGATCGTGCCGCCGGTTTCACGCGAATAGAAAAAGGTTTCTTCATCGACCTCGGCCGCGCGTGATGTATGGCGGATAAAGACCACCTCGACATGCTCGTATTTGCGATGAAGGAAAAGATGCAAAAGCATGAAGAACCGCTTTGCCAGTTCCTTCATCTGCTCGGACATCGATCCCGACACATCCATCAAACAGAACATCACCGCCTGTGTATTGGGATCGGGGATTTGTTGAAACTGGTTATAGCGGGTATCAATCGGATCAATGAACGGGATCGCCTTCATCCGCCGTTTGGCTTCTTCAAGGTCCGCCAGCAGGGTATGAAGCGTTTCGTCATCAGCCTTGGTCAGCTTGCCATTCGGGCGCTTTTCCGCCTTGGCCTGAAGGGCGGCGATCTTTTCTTCAAGCTCGCGCACCTCGGCGGTTTTCGGGCGACGCAACCCGATGCGGCGCGCCAGGGAATTGCGCATGGTGCGCACAAGGCTCAGGTTCGATGGCGTGCCCTCAACCGAAAAGCCTGCGCGTGCCGTGCGAAAGGCGGTGGTCTGCTTTAGGCTTTTTTTCAAAAGATCGGGCAATTCCAAGTCTTCAAAGAAGATATCGAGAAACTCGTCACGGGTAAGGGTGAACTGGAATTCATCTTCACCTTCGCCGTCGGGGCTTGCTTGTGATCCGCCCGAACCACCTTCGCCACCTTGCGGACGGGCGATACGGTCGCCCTGAACAAACTTCTTGTTTCCGGGCAGGACATAGTTGCGGTTGCCGCCACGGCCCTGGTGATGGAAACCCGGCTCCTTTAACGTTTTGCCGGGAATGGTGATCTGATCGCCGCTGGAAATATCGGTAATGCCGCGCGACCGGATGGTGTTTTCAACCGCCTTTTTGATCTGGGCCTTCGCGCGGCGCATGAAACGTTGCCGGTTACCAAGACTTTTGCCGGTCGGGTTCTTGCGGCGATCCACAATATAAAGCATGGGCAGTCACATCCTTGCACGGTTCAAAAGCGCGTTGTGCAGGTCGCTTGCGCCTTGAATGCCCGCAGGATGTGACATTGGGTGATGGACCAAAGCCACATCCTGCGGCGAAGAAGTAACCGGGCGGACAAGGGACGAAGCCGCCCGGTCGGGCCGGGAAAGACAGGGGGGAGCTTAACCGGCCTTGTTGACACGCATGTACCATTCGACCAGACGGCGGGTCTGACGTTCGGTATATTTGCGATCGATCATGCGTTTGACGAATTCGTTGTGTTTCTTCTCGGTCTCGCTGTCTTTCTTCGAGCCGAACGAAATCACCGGCAGCAGGTCCTCGACCTGACTGAACATGCGTTTTTCGATCACATCGCGCAGTTTCTCATAGGATGTCCATGCCGGGTTCTTGCCCTTGTTATTGGCACGTGCACGCAGGGCAAACTTGACGACCTCGTTACGGAAATCCTTGGGATTGGCGATGCCCGCCGGCTTCTCGATTTTCGAAAGTTCCTGATCAATGATCTTGCGATCCAGAAGCTGACCGGTATCGGGATCCTTGAAGTCCTGATCCTCGATCCAGGCATCGGCATATGCGACGTATCGATCAAACAGGTTCTGCCCGTAATCGGAATAGCTTTCGAGATACGCCTTCTGGATTTCCGCCCCGATAAACTCGGCATAGCGCGGGGCCAGTTCGGACTTGATAAAGTCCATATAGGCCTTTTCGCGTTCTTCCGGGTACTGTTCGCGCCGGATGGCCTGTTCCATCACATACATCAGATGCACCGGATCGGCGGCAACTTCATGCGTGTCATGGTTAAAGGTTTCCGACAGAACCTTGAAGGCAAAGCGGGTTGAAATGCCATCCATGCCTTCATCAACACCGGCGGTGTCACGGTATTCCTGCATGGATTTCGCCTTGGGATCGACATCCTTCAATGTCTCGCCGTCATAGACCCGCATCTTGGAATAAAGATTGGAATTCTCATGTTCCTGCAGGCGCGACAGCACCGAAAACTGTGCCAGCATCTTGAGCGTGCCGGGTGCACACGACCCGTGTTCAAGCTCTGATCCCTGCAACAGCTTGTCGTAGATCATGGTTTCTTCCGTTACCCGCAGGCAGTAGGGCACCTTGATCACGGAGATGCGGTCAATGAAGGCCTCGTTATTCTTGTTGGCCTTGAAGGTCTGCCATTCGGCCTCGTTGGAGTGGGCCAGGATCAAACCCTGGAACGGAATGGCGCCAAGGTTTTCCGTGCCGATATAGTTGCTTTCCTGTGTCGCGGTCAGAAGCGGATGCAGCATCTTGATCGGCGCCTTGAACATCTCGACAAATTCAAGAAGCCCCTGATTGGCGCGGTTAAGGCCCCCGGAATAGCTATAGGCATCCGGGTCATTCTGGCTGAAATATTCAAGCTTGCGGATATCGACCTTACCAACCAGTGACGAGATATCCTGATTGTTCTCATCACCGGGTTCGGTTTTGGCAATTGCAATCTGACGCAGGCGCGACGGGATCAGTTTCACCACCGAAAACTTGGTCAGATCCCCGCCAAACTCATCAAGGCGCTTGACTGCCCATGGGGACATAAGCCCCGTCAGGCGACGCTTGGGAATGCCGTATTTATCCTCGATCGCATCCCCCATCTTGGCCGGGTTAAACAGGCCAAGCGGGCTCTCAAAGACCGGGCTGATTTCATCACCGGCCTTGAGCACGTAAATCGGTTCACGTTCCATCAGCTCCTTGAGGCGCTCGGCAAGCGAACTTTTACCGCCGCCAACCGGCCCCAGCAGGTAAAGAACCTGTTTGCGTTCCTCAAGGCCTTGGGCCGCATATTTGAAGAAGCCGACAATGCGTTCGATGGTTTCTTCCATGCCAAAGAAATCGGCAAAGGCGGGATAACGTTTGATGGTTCGGTTCAGGAAGATGCGGCCAAGTCGGGAATCTGTCGAGGTGTCGATCAGTTCCGGTTCACCAATCGCAGTAATCATGCGTTCAGCGGCAGAGGCATAGGCAGTCGGGTCTTCGCGACACAGATTAAGATAATCGCGGATGGTCAGTTCAGTTTCCTGCTTTCCGTCATAGCCTTCCGCATACAGCTCGAAGATATCCTTCTCAGCCATGGCGCGGTCTCCTTTCAAACGTTATCGCACTGTCAAACTTGTGTTTCCTGTTTCATTCCTGTTCTTGCGCAATTCTGCGTTTTGTCTTGTCGCGGGCAGGATCACCCGTTCCCGGTTTGGCGGCGTCGGCAGGTTTCCGGATAGGGAACGCTGCCAGCGGTGATGCATTAACAAAAGGCGTTCGCGATTAATCTCTGGCGGATCATGCCAAACGTGTGAAAATTCGATTGTGCAGTTGCGGCGTTTGCGCCGTTTTACAGTCTTGATCAGACTCTTTTGGGCCCCGTTGCGGCGACCAATATGCCGACACTGAATATGTCGGGGCAGGCTTCTGTCTAATGATTGTCGAAGTGACCATTAAGCCTGCCAAGGCAATTTGCCCTGTTATTCAGACGTGGGAATAAGGAACTGATTTCGCAAGACGATACTTCCGTCGAAGAGCGTAAAATTGTGTGGTCCCGTTCACATGTAAGTGACCATTGGTCCAGTATTGGTGCCGCTTTTTGATCAAAGGCGAGAGCCGAAAATATTTTGCATTTGCGTAATGGACGCACCCGGCGCTATCACGAGCATGCAGGATCGGGCCGAAAAAGCCACCAAAGGACATCAGAATGAGCGACGAAACCGTACAGTTTATCGAACCGCATGAACTTGATCGTCTGATCGGCGAAGAAGCCGTCACCGTCATTGATGTCCGCGAGGCCGAAGAATTCGCAACCGGCCATATCGAAACCGCGATCAATATCCCGACCTCGAACTTCGATATCCCGGCCCTTGTCGATCTGACCGATGAAAATGATACCGATCTGGTCTTTGTCTGTTCGGTCGGTCAGCGTTCCTTTGGGGCGGCCAACGCCGTCCTGGAACATGTTGATTGCGCCGTTAGCAACCTCAAGGGCGGCATTCAAAGCTGGACCCGTGCCGGTTTTGATCTTGAAGGTGCCCCCGAAGCCTGACTTCTTTTGACGGGGCAGGGGCCGGAATGTGATCTCGCTGTCCAAGTGTTGGTCACACGCTCAGCCAGACATCATTTCCCATCAGGTGTGACCAACACACCGGCGGCAAGAACTTCGAACGCGGCAATCGCCTTGCGCAGTGTCTCTTGTGGATCGTCACTTGCCGCGACCCAAAGGGCGGCATTCATCGCAACACCATTTAGCAACCGTGCCAGCGCCTCGATATCAACCGGTTTGATCGCCCCCTGATCTGCCAATTCGCTCAGTGTTTGAATCGTTGCCTGCAAACAGCGGTTCTGGCTCGGCCAGTTTGATGGATCGCCCAGAAAGGCCGGACCATCACGCAGCACAATCCGCTGGATTTCGGGATCAAGGGCCAGCTCGATATATGTCCGGCCCTCGGCCATCAAGCCGTTCCAGCCACCCCCGGCAGCATCACCGGCATCCTTGGCCTTTTGCGCCATGGCTGAGTCTACCTCATCGACCACAGCCGCCAGCAGACCGCGCTTGTCACCGAAATTGTGATAAAGCGCCCCGCGCGTCAGCCCTGCCGTTGCGGTCAATTCATCCATCGAGGCATCCGCATATCCCTTTTCGGCAAAGGCCTTGCGACCTGCAGCGATCAGTTTAAGGCGGGTTTCTTCCATTTTTTCAGCGCGCGTTTTGGCAGCCATCAGGCACTCCGATTTTAACATACGATGCGTATGTGAATTGACATACGCGATGTATGTGAATATATCTGTCTTCACATACGCAGCGTATCTGAGTTGAGCTCAAAACACCACACCGCTGAATTCACCCCAACAAGGAGGTCTTTATGGCCCTCGCAAACCAAGCTGTTTTTCCACCCAACCGCCATGCGCTTTATGAGGCCCATGGTTATTCCCCGGCCATTCGATCCGGCGATCTTTTATTTGTCTCTGGCCAGGTCGGCAGCCTGGAAGACGGATCGCCCGAACCTGATTTCAAAAAGCAGGTCGAGCGTGCCTTTGATAATCTCAAGGCCGTGCTGAAGGCCGCCGATTGCAGCTTTGATGACATCATTGATGTCACCAGCTTCCATACCGATCCGGAAAACCAGTTCGATGACATTATGGCGGTGAAGGGTGCTGTCTTTGATCAGGCGCCTTATCCCAACTGGACGGCTGTCGGCGTCAACTGGCTTGCCGGTTTTGATTTCGAGATCAAGGTTGTCGCCCGCATTCCGGCAGGCAATGCCTGATCCGTTGTAATGCTTTGAACGCATGTCGGGCCGGCCCTGCCTATAAAGCGGGGTCGGTTTTTTCATCTTGACGAATTCTCATAAAAGGGAAAATATCCCAAATAAGAGATTAGCGGAGTTTGTTATGGATGAAATTGAAGCCCGGCTGGCTCATCGCTTGGCGGCCTTGCGCGCAGAGCGCGGCTGGTCGCTTGATGAACTGGCACAGAAAAGCGCGGTTAGTCGCGCCAGCCTGTCGCGCATCGAAAAGGGCGAGGTCAGCCCGACCGCAAGTGTGCTTGGCAAGCTTTGTGTTGCTTTTGGCGTCACTTTGTCGCGTCTGATGCAGATGGTCGAAGATGACTTTGCTCCAATGATCGCGCGCGCCGATCAGGAAGTTTGGACCGATCCCGATACCGGCTATCAAAGACGGCTGGTCTCCCCGACGTCAAAGCAACTGTCAGGCGAGGTGATCGAAGTCGAAATCGGCCCGGGCCAGCGCATTGAATATGATGGCTCACCTCGCGACGGTCTTGAGCATCATCTGGTTATGCTCGACGGCGCCCTTGCCATGGAAATTGATGGCCAGACCCATCACCTGCGCGCTGGCGATTGCCTGCGCTATCAATTGCGCGGTGGCAACGTTTTTCAGACGCCACCGGATCAGGGTGCGAAGTACCACCTGTTCATCATCGACTAAGCGAAAGAGCCCCCATGTCTTCGAACCCGTCCACAAAACCTGCCCCCGAAATCACCCCCCTTGATGCCGGTCAGGTCACAGCTCGCCTGGATCAATTCGCCGATATGCTCCATGCCTGCGTCCATGACGGGGCCAGCATCGGCTTTATCGAACCTTTTCCGATCAGTGAGGCGGCCGCCTTCTGGCGCGATAAAACCATCCCGGCGCTGAAGGGCGGAAAGCGCATCCTGTTTGCCGCGCTAGATGACGATCGGGTGGTGGGCACGGTGCAGCTTGATTATGACACCATGCCCAATCAGGCCCATCGCGGCGATATCAGCAAACTGATGGTCCGCCCGGATTGCCGTAGGCGGGGCATTGCCAGGTTGCTGATGGCTGCGGCCGAAACACGCGCGCGTGATCTTGGCCGAACTCTTCTGACCCTTGATACCCGCACCGGCGACAGTGCCGAAGTGCTCTATAGCTCGCTTGGTTTTGAAACCACGGGCATCATCCCCGATTTCGCCCGTGACCCGGACTCGGAAAAGCTCAGTGCCACGACCGTGATGTATAAGCGCATCATCAGATAGTGGTTTGAAACCCTATACGATTCTCGGATTTGTATTCAGAACGGGCGTTCTGGCATGCCAGAACCGGTCGTGGGCTGACTCTCACTCAATTAAATTTAATTGCCGCAGTGCCGTAATCATATCCGCACTGGTATTCGCGATGTCTTTTTACCGTAGTGTTCGACCTCTGTGTGCGCCGCATCAATGCGCGCGGGATCAGGGTTTCGCCGTAGTCAAAACATGTTGAACAGCGCCGAAAAATGGGCGCATCCTTGCCGTCCCTAAGCAAGAAACAGAATAAAAATTCTCGGAGGACGTCCATCATGAAGAAATTTGCCCTTGCTGCCGCATTGATGGCAGCCGTCGGATTTTCCGGCACCGTTCAGGCCGCAGACCTGACTTTGCGTATTTCCCTGCAATTGCCGATGAAAAGCCACCTTGGTCAGAACCTGTTGATGTTCAAGAACGAGGTCGAGGAAAAATCAAACGGCGATATCGAAGTCCAGATTTATGATTCAGCCCAGCTTTACAAGGACAAGGAAGTCCCGGCTGCTGTTGGCTCCGGCGCGATTGAAATGGGTGTGGCGTCGCTGACCCGTTATGTCGGTGATATCCCGGCAGTTGACGTGTTCTATCAGCCGTTCCTGTTCGATACCGAGGAAAAGGTCCGCAAGGCGACCGCCAAGGATTCCCCGGTACGTGGTCCGCTTGATGCCGCTATTGCCGAAACCGGTGCATCGGTTCTGTGGTGGCAGGCTTATGGTGGTGCCATCATGCTGTCCAAGGACGCCCCGCTGCATGGTCCGGAAGACATGGAAGGCAAAAAGGTCCGTGTCTTTGGCAAGACGCTGGGTGACTTTACGGTCGCTGCCGGTGGTGCGCCGACCCTCATTTCCGGTTCCGAACAGTATATTGCCTATCAGCGCGGGACGGTTGATATCGGCATGACCGGCGTTTCGGGCGTTAAATCCCGTCAGCTTTGGGAAGTGATGGACAACATCACCGTGACCAACCATGCCGATGTCGAGTTCATTGTCGTGGTCAATACCGATTTCTGGAACGGCCTGACCGACGAACAGCGCACCATCATCAACACCGCGGCGATGAATGCCGAGGCCGATGTGCGCAACCGCATGAGCGAGATCGAAGCAGCAGCCTATGCAGCATCCGAAGAAGCCGGCATGACGGTCTATAACCCGACTGAGGAAGAACTGGTCAAATGGCGTTCGGTCGCACAGCCGGTCTATGACGCCTTCCTTGAAGATGCCGGTGATCTTGGCAAGCAGGTCTTCGAGGCCGCTCAGAAGTTCTAAGATCATTGACGCTCACCGGTCGGGTGCCATCTGCCATGCCTGTCATGATCGCGGATGGACGCCGACCGGGGCGTTGTTTGAACGTGATCTAAGTTTGATCTGATTTGGTGTCATCACCGCGCGGGTTCCACTGATTTTCATACCGTCGCGGTGATGGCTTTCCGTCTTCCAACATGCACTGTTTAAATCATGTTTGATCGATTAACGCTTATTCTTGCGTGGGTCGCCGCCATCCTGTTTGTGCTGGCTGGCTGCATGCTGACCTACGAAGTGCTGGCACGCTATTTCTTCGTGCGACCGACCATCTGGGCGGCCGAACTTTCCCAGCTGTGTCTGATCTGGGGTTCGCTTTTGGGCATGCCCTGGGCGCTTGCGGCACGCCGCCATATTTCGGTGGATGCGGTGACGCGTCTTCTTGCCCCCAAGGTCCAGCGCCTTGTCGAAATCATCGCCATGGCCTGCATTCTGGCCTTTTCGGTGATGGTGACCTTCAAGGGCTGGGAAATCTTCTATGAAAGTTTCGAACGCGGGCGCACCAGCGGCACCATGCTTGATCTTCCGGCATGGATTGCCGAACTGCCTGTTGCCATCGGTTTTGCCCTGCTTGCCATTCAGGCAGTGATCGAAATTGTCGGGCTTGCGCGTGGCAAGGATATTCCGAAAGGGGCGCACGAATGACCATTGTCCTGACCTTGGCGGCGATGTTTGCGCTGCTTTTGATGCGTGTGCCGGTGGCCTTTGCCCTTGGCGGGCTCGGGCTTGCCATGCTGCTTCTTGGTGGCTTCTCACCGCTGATGGCCCCGCAGGCGGTTCTGTCGACGCTCGATGGCTTTATCCTGCTGGCCGTGCCGCTGTTCCTTTTGATGTCCAACATCCTTTTGCGTGCGGGTGTTGGCAATGACCTGTTTGCCGCGGTCAGTGCCTGGGTCGGCCATTGGCCGGGCGGGCTTGCGGTGGCAACCATCCTGTCCTGTGGTGTGTTTGCCGCCATTTCCGGATCCTCGGTCGCAACAGCCGCAACCATCGGCACGGTGGCCATCCCGGAAATGATCAATCGTGGCTATAACAAGCGGTTCGTTTATGGCTTGCTGGCTGCAGGCGGCACGCTTGGCATTCTGATCCCGCCCTCAATCCCGATGATCATTTATGGCTTTGTCACCGAAGAATCGGTGATTGCGCTGTTCCTCGCCGGGATTGGCCCGGGGATCGCGCTTTTGCTGTTCTTTATCATCTTCTCGATGATCTATGCCCGTATGGGCGGTCAGGAGCTCGAACCGAAAAAGGACTGGGCCGAACGCAAACGCGCGACTATCCGCGCGCTGCCATCGGTTGTTCTGGCGGTTCTGATTATTTCCGGCATCTATTCCGGTGCCTTCACCCCGACCGAGGCGGCTGCCATCGGCTTTGCCGCAGCCCTCATCATCACCGGCCCGATCATGCGGGTCCTGACGTGGGATGCGCTCAAAAAGGCAGTGTTCGATTCCATGGCAACCACGGTTGCGATCATTCTGATCATTGCCGGGGCCAAGGTGTTCGGCAAGGCAATCACGCTGTATCGCATTCCACAGGATATCTCGGTGATGATCACGCAAGGGGTCGATACCGAACTTGGCTTTATCCTGATCGTAACCGCCGTGCTTCTGGTCATGGGATTGGTGTTCGAAGCGCTATCCATGGTGCTGATCATGACGCCGGTGCTGTTGCCAGCCGCCCTTGCCCTTGGATTCGATCCGATCTGGTTTGGTGTCTATATGGTGATCATGGTCGAATGCGCTCTGATCACACCCCCTGTCGGGCTTAACCTTTATGTCATTCAGTCGGTCGCCAAGGCCCGACTGGGCGAGGTGGCCCGGGGTGTCGCACCGTTCCTGATCCTGATGTTTGTCTGTGCCGCGGTTTTGTATCTGTGGCACGACCTCGCCCTTTATATTCCCTTCAAGCTGTAAAGACCGATGACCAACGCAAAATCACCTGCCGATGCCCTGCGTGCGCTGCTTGCCACGGGGGATCTGATTACCATGCCCTGCTGCTTTGATGCGCTTTCCGCCAAACTGATCGAGCAGGAGGGATTCGGCCTGACCTTCATGTCGGGTTTTGCGACCTCTGCTGCCCGCATTGGTGAACCTGATCTCGGCCTGATGTCTTATGGCGAGGTCCTTGATCAGGCGCGCAACATCACCGATGCGGTGTCTATCCCCGTGATTGGCGATGGCGATACCGGCTATGGCAATGCCATGAATGTCAGGCGCACTGTCACGGGCTTCGCGAAGGCGGGCTGTGCGGCCGTCATGATCGAAGATCAGCTGGCCCCCAAACGCTGCGGCCATACCAAGGGCAAGGAAGTCGTTGGCCGCGACGAGGCCTTTGACCGCATCAAGGCCGCCGTCGACGCCCGCGAGGCAGGCGCAGATATCCTGATCCTGGCCCGCACCGATGCGCGGCATCAGCATGGCCTGTCCGAGGCGATTGACCGTGCTGCAAAGTTCAAGGAACTTGGGGCAGACATCCTGTTTGTCGAAGCGCCCAAATCGGTCGATGAAATGCGCAAACTCTGTGCCGAACTTCCCGGCCCCAAGATGGCCAACATCGTCGAAGGCGGCGAAACCCCCGATCTTTCGCCCGAAGAACTCAAGGAAATCGGCTATCAGATCGCGGCCTATCCGCTTTCGCTCATGGCCGCCGCAATGAAAGCCATGGTCGAATGCCTGCAAACCATGAAGGTCGGCCAGCCGCGCGATGACAAACTGATGAGCTGGGCGGACCTGCGCCAACGCATCGGTTTTGATGAGTATTACGAAGTCTCGGAACGCTACGCGTCGTCTCGCCGCGACTGATAGAAGGGGGGCAGGTTAATGGCAGACAAACATCACGGCAGTTGTTTGTGCGGCGCTGTACGCTATGAAGTCACTGGTGACTTCGATGCGTTCTTCCTGTGCCACTGCAGCTATTGCCAAAAGGACACCGGTTCGGCCCACGCGGCCAATCTGTTCTCGACCAAGGCCGCGTTGTCTTGGCTGGAAGGGGACACGAACATCCAGTCCTTCACCGTGCCCGGTACCCGCCATCAAAAGGCATTTTGCCAGGCATGTGGCTCTGCCGTGCCCTACACCCAGATGGACGGCAAGCTTGTGGTCGTCCCGGCGGGAAGCCTTGAAACCCCGGTCTCGATACGTCCGACCGCCCACATCATGATGGGCAGCAAGGCTAACTGGGACGAGGGTCTTGAAGACATCGACAGACTTGATGGCTTGCCCGCGTAATTGTTTGCCATTTGCACAAAAGAAAACCCCGCAGCCGATGGCGTGCGGGGTTTTCTTTAATGGTGCCGGCAGAGAGACTCGAACTCCCAACCTTCTGATTACAAATCAGCTGCTCTACCAATTATAGCTATGCCGGCGTGAGCGGCGCGAAACATAATCCGGGCCGCCCGTGAATGCAAGAGTTTGCAGCAGGGAAATTTACATCCCGTGAAAACCCTCTAAACGCCCGTGTTTGCGGGCTGTTGCCTACTTGCGATACAGCTCGTAAAGAGCAACCGCAGCAGCGTTGGAGACATTAAGGCTTTCGATGCGATCCGACATCGGAAGCTTGACCAGAAAGTCACAGCTCTCGCGTGTCAGACGGCGCAGGCCTTCACCCTCCGATCCCATGACGATTCCCACACGGCCATGCAGCTTGGCCTCGGCCAGGGTCTGTTCGGCATAGCCATCCATACCCGCCAGCCAGAAATGCGCACCCTTAAGCTTATCGAGCGTCTGGTTCAGGTTTCCGGCATGGATATACGGCACGGTTTCAAGTGCGCCACTGGCCGATTTCGCCAGAACCCCGGTTTCGGGCGGCGCATGACGGTCGGGCACGATGACGGCAGATGCACCGAAGGCCGCCGCACTGCGCAGGATCGCGCCAACGTTATGTGGGTCGGTAACCTGATCAAGGATCAGCACCGTGCATTGTTCAGAATCGCGATGATCGGCAATCAGTTCCTCGACCGACAGCTGGGGCAGGGGGGCGCAATGCATTGCCATGCCCTGATGGACGGTGCCCGGTGGCAGCATTTCATCAAGGTCGGTGCGTCCGGCCGAATCTACCGCGATATCGCTGCGTTCGGCATCGGCAAGGGCAGCCATAACTTCGTCACGGGTGTTTTCAGTCGCCCAGATCTTGTGAATCGTGCGCTGCGGGTTGGCAATTGCCATCATGACCGGGTGACGCCCGAAAAGAATCAGGCGCGAATTACCACCGGATCCGCCGCCATCACGGCCGCGTTTTCGTCCGCGGCGCGAATTGCCTTCGCGGTTTTCATCGCCTTGCGGGAGGGTATCGGGTGCCCCGTCACCTTGATGACGATTTCCTGAACGGGATTTATTGCGACGCGACATAATGGCGGAAACCTCCGGGCCTTGGGGAATACGTAGGGGACCGAATGCAGTTTGCTTCGGTTGATCTGCGAAACTTGGGGAACATATAGGAAAGGAAATACGATTTCGTGCTTTTTTTGCTGTTGACAGGGTAGGGGCCTTCGCCGTATTCCCTCCCTCGCCGCAACGAGGCCGGGGTCAAACCCGGATGGCGTTACGACCCTGATGGAGGGGTGGCAGAGCGGTCAAATGCAGCGGACTGTAAATCCGCCGACTTAGTCTACGCAGGTTCGAATCCTGCCCCCTCCACCACTCTCTCGCCCTCGCGAGAGCTCGCAGCAGAAATATGCGGGTGTAGCTCAATGGTAGAGCAGAAGCCTTCCAAGCTTACGACGAGGGTTCGATTCCCTTCACCCGCTCCAATATTATGATGATGCAACCCGTCGGCTCGTGCGGTGGGTTTCTACGTGTTTTTTTGGTTCGGATAATAGGATCTGAGGGCAATGGCCAAGGAAAAGTTTGAGCGTACAAAACCGCACGTTAACGTAGGCACCGTCGGCCACGTTGACCATGGTAAAACCACGCTGACCGCAGCAATCACCAAAGTTCTGGCAGAAGCCGGTGGCGCTTCGTTCCAGGACTACAACATGATCGACAAAG
>NZ_PAQR01000036.1 GCF_002709775.1 Thalassospira sp. | reverse complement strand
TGGGCCGGGTCTATCGCCCGGATGTCGCCATCAATGCGTCGCAACGCTCCTTCCTGCGCGCCATTGCCATGATGGAGCCGGTGGATGGCCGCGCGCGTGATGAAATGATTGAAACCGCGCACGCCAATTACATCGCCTTTTCCACCCCGGTCGAAACGCCGGGCGATGTCAAAATGGCCCATGTGGTGGCGGAACTGCGCGATAAACTGCCCGATAATGCGATTGTCACCAATGGGGCCGGCAACTATGCCGCCTTCCTGCATCGCTTCTTCCGCTATCGGGAATACCGCACCGAACTGGCCCCGACGTCGGGATCGATGGGTTATGGCCTGCCGGCCTCGGTCTCGGCAAAGCTCGCCCATCCGGATCGCCCGGTGGTCTGTCTTGCAGGTGATGGATG
This sequence comes from Thalassospira sp., assembly GCF_002709775.1. Lineage (GTDB taxonomy): Bacteria > Pseudomonadota > Alphaproteobacteria > Rhodospirillales > Thalassospiraceae > Thalassospira. The sequence continues at coordinate 43,830 of NZ_PAQR01000036.1, read as the reverse complement.
CTTTTTGATGCACGGCCAGGAATTCGCCACCGCCGTGCAATATGGTGCCAATATCATCACGCTGGTCGTCAATAACGGCATGTTTGGCACGATCCGCATGCACCAGGAACGCAACTATCCCGGTCGCGTTTCGGGCACCGAACTGCACAACCCTGATTTCGCCGCCTACGCCAAGGCCTTTGGCGGATATGGCGAAACCGTCACCAAAACCGGGGATTTCGGCCCGGCTTTTGAGCGCGCTGTCGCATCAAACAAACCAGCCATCCTCGAAATCCAGGTCGACCCACAGGCCCTCACCCCGATCAAAACCCTTGATCAGATCCGCGCGGGTACCTGAGAAAAGTCAGTTGTTTCGAAAATGCAATAAGTGAGATCAGCGTTTGGGAATGCTGATCTCGCCGCTTTCAAGTCCGGCCTTGAGCGCATCGACGGCAACGGCCAGTTTTTCATCGACCACATGCAGATAGGCCGTCCAGTCGGAAAGCTTGGAAAGCTCTTCCTTGCCGTCGGAAATGCCGCGCAAACCGATTAGCGGCACCTCAAACTTGTGGCACGCGCGCAGGATGGCAAAGCTTTCCATATCAACCATGTCGGCATCAATCACGTCGTAGGCCGCACCCGACACCACATTAGCCCCGGTCGACAACCGCGCTTCCGGGATGCCTGGAATACGATGCGGCATCGCGATTTCGGCAGGCAACTCGACAAACGGCGTGCAACCCTTCTCAAAACCCAGAACCGACGCATCCATATCGCGATAGGATACCGAAACCGCCTGATAAACTTCGGCCTGCTCAAGTGTCCGCGACCCGGCCGACCCCAAGGTCACCACAAGTTCCGGCAAATCATCCGACAGCTTCAATTCGGTCAGCGCAGCCGTCAGATTAATTGCAGCCTCCACCGGTCCAACCCCGATCATCAAAGGCGTAAACCGCTCCTTGAGGTATTCGCCATACTCCGCCGGTGCCGCCATACAAAACAGCACGTTGTGACCAGACAGGTTGTGAAGGTAGCCGCGCATCTATGATCTTCCAAATTCTTGAAACCGAGAATGACACCTTAAGGGCACGAAAAGATTTTCGCAGCCCCAAATCAAACATCCACCATCACCTAAACCGGATTTGATCAGATGGCTTTCGAACGCTTTGGACCAAAGAGTTTGGCGAGAAAACCAAGTCCCAGCGCAAGCGCAATCAGATCAAGGAATGCCATCGTAATCACCCCGATCACGGCAACACTCGTGTCTTCAAGAAGTGGTTCGAAACACTGATCATTGATTTCCATAAGCAAACCGATAATGAGCAGATAAGCCCCATAGCGTTCTTAGAGCTCATTAAATTCGTGTTCTTTCTCTGCGACCTCTTCGCCATAGGCCCGTTTTGTCAGAAGCCCACGCTCTTCAAGAAAGACCCCGAAACCCACCAGAATGACAGCGATATCTTCTTCGAGCGTTACGTCAGCACCCAGTATGCCTGCTGCAAATGCATAGGACAGGGTTTCGAAATGTGCCCAGCCGGTCATCACGACCATCGCCATGACAACAAAGGTCCAGATTGCCAAAGAAACCGGATGAATGGTGAATAGGAAAAAGAGCTTCGTCATCGTTCCCCCAAAAATGCGACAACTCATTCCAGCCGGCTAACAAACAGGGAAAAACGGTCCCGTCGCAGTTAATCCGACAGCTGAAAACGAGTATAGCAACTTTTGGGAAATTTGGCGCACCCGACAGGATTCGAACCTGTGGCCTTTGCCTTCGGAGGGCAACGCTCTATCCAGCTGAGCTACGGGTGCCTAATAGCGGATTGCGTGATACAGGTTTTGAGGACAGCAAGCAAGAATTTTCAGTGCAGTTTAATAGAGCTGCTTTGCAAGCGGAGTTCAACCGCTCAAAACAAACTCGGGAAGCCCATCAACCTCGCACAGACAGCACTTTGCAAAGATTAAAATTTCCAATCTATAAATTTTTCTCTGCTATCAGTTGAATACAGTCATGCATAATATCGCTTCATATCGGCTTTATAGTGGTTATTCCAATGCAGCAGTCAAACGCCTACGATATCGCCAAATCTCTCATTCAGATGGCCGATCAGTTCTTTGCTGTTCCGGCAGATTTCGAAGCAACCTCTGAGTACTCGACATTACGCACAGAACCTGTTCTGCAAGCTGCGCTTGAACTCGCACCGGATAGTCCGGATATCGCATACGCACTGGCTCGCTTCTACGAGAGCCGGGAAAACATGGCCGCTGCGATCAAAACGCTGACTGATCTACGATTTAGAGGCATCATTGCGGATGCGACCATCCTTCTTGAATGTAAGTTACGTTTGCATATGAGTGATCTTGACGGCGCACTTGATGTGTTCAGACAAGCAAAAGATCAACTAAGCCCAAACTTTTTCCAACCCAAGAACCTTTCTGTGCTGCTAAGAACGTTTGTCGGATCTGAGGCGTTTAAACAACCGTTAGACAAGTATTTCGACAAACTTTTCTTTATTGAACACCTTTTAAGCAAGCCCAATAGCTGGCTGCAGTCGATCGGACCGGCTCTTCAGGAAAGCGTTATGTACGACCTCTTTGCATATATGAAGGCAAAGGTTGAGAGTCAGGGCGCGCGCTTTATCGTTTTTTATAATGACGATGTGCTACGTGTGAAAAATCGTAGCGAAACGGAAAACATGCTTCTTGGCATGAAGCTTTGGCAAAATATGGGGTTCCGTGAAAAGTGGCTAAGAGGCTGCCCGCCGCATATTGAAGAACATTATAAAGACATCCCGCATTTCTCTACTGAGTATCTCGGTCAGGTTTTTGATGGCCCGCAAAGTCACATCCAATCAACGCGGCTTGTTCTTCAGGACATGGAATCTTCTTACATCAATGTAAGCCAAGGCTGCCGCCATACGGTGGGACAACCCAAGAACGCAGATAATCGGGTCATGCTATTTGGTGCATCAGATGTTTTTGGATATGGCTCAGAAGATGGCCACACAATTTCCAGCCACCTGCAAAGCTATCTTACCCAAAAATCCGGTAAAGGCGGAGATAAGACATTCAAAGTTGAGAACCATGGACTGCGTGGATCAACCGTTCTTGTCTGGTTCAACAATATCCTTCACCAGCATCTGGTAAAAGATGATGTTGTAATTGTTTGGTCGACATTTGAATTACCTGAAGAGTTCGTTTCAAAGTCTGGAATTGAGTACGAACACATCAATCTCAGTCGACCACACGATCATGGCGAACTATTCATTGACCATTCCCACGTCGGCCCGCGTGGCAACAAACTTTTCGGCGAACGGATTGCTCAAAGACTTTCTAAGCCTGCTGCCACAACACAGCCCGATGCTGCCCCAATAACGGCGGAGCAATACGCACGTGCTCACAATGCCCTTGGTCTGCAAAAATACACTTTGTACCGGACATTTAGCAAAATGTTCGAATCACAAGGTCTCGATACATATTTGTCGTATCTTGATGAAGTGCAGGTCCCCGGACACAAAAAATACGGCAGCGTGGCTGTAAATTGTAACCCGTTTACACTCGGCCATTTGCACTTGCTTGAATATGCGGCAAAGCAAGTTGATTTTCTTTATGTGTTTGTCATTGAGGAGGATATGTCATTCTTCCCATTCAAACACCGCAAAGAGATGGTGCGCAACGGGCTCGCGCATCTCAAGAATGTCAAAGTGATCGACGGAGGGCGTTACATCTGCACTACGGTCACTTTCCCAGAGTACTTTTCTAAAGAAGATAAAAATGATGTACCTGCAGATGCCTCGGTAGAAGCCTGGTTTTTCTGCGAATACATCGCCCCACGCCTCGGCATAACCGAGATCTTTCTGGGGGATGAGCCAAAGTGCCAACTCACCAAAAAATACAATGCAAAAATGGCTGAAATACTTCCAACCTTCGGGATTGGGGGGGATATTATTCCAAGAATTTCAAACGGAAATCAGGTCATTAGCGCATCTAGCGTACGTGCCTTCCTCAAAGAAGGTGATTTTGAATCCATTGGACAAATCACCCCGGAAACAACGCTGGAGTTTCTTAAGAAGCACTATGCACCACAGACCGCCTAATGCGTAACTACACAAGTCAAACCTTCGGGTTTGACTTGTGTATATGTATGTCATCATCGTGCTGGAATGAAAGCCCCCAGAACGCAGCAAGCTTCTTATACTTTTCTTTGTCATAAAGGTCGGCACAGAAGAAGCGCTTTGGATCTTTATCTTCAAAAAATGCGCGGATCTGAAGGCGATGGTTCATGAATGCGCGACGGTAAACTTCTTTCCGTGAAGCTAAATCAAGTCTCGCAGGCAACCCTCGATCTACCAAACCGTAATAGTCTTCAAGGCAATTGTAGACAGTTGCGTGACGTTTTGCATTCCCTGGGTTTGCTCCTTTTGAATGGCTTATCATAGAGTCAAACCAGTCTTCAAAAGGTCGATCAAAGTAAACAAAATACGAATTGGGCACAGCCCAGTAGAGGTATTTCACCAAGTTTACGTGTGACCAGGGACCATCCTCGAAAATCTCGCCGTTTTTAAATTCTTCGCTCTCCAAAATGGCCGGAAAATTCCCGTCAATCGATAGTTGCGGCCAATTTTTCGCATGAGATACAGACCAACTAACAGCCTTATAACCGTTATTGGCAAAAAACTGCCCAAAAGACTTGGTTCCTGTTCTTTGCAGAGAAACATAAAAAATCTTGTCAGACATAAATTAGCGGCCCCAAGAACTTAAAAAAAACACAAGACTGTTTACAGCTTGAGTATCAAGAAAAACGAAATCTAACCTTAACTTTCAACATCGCGGCGTTCATAAGGATCACGAACCACCCATGTACCGTTCCATTCGCGGTCTTGCTCGCGCCTCTCAAGGCGTTCCATGCGGTTCATCATCAGCTGGGCGGCGAAGTCGCTGTCATCAAATTCGATAACTTCTTCATAAAGCGGGCGGGCGACATCGAAATTGCCGTCACGGTAATGCGCCATGGCGGTTTCGTATTTGCTGCGCCATTCGCGCCGTTCATCGGAAAGCTGTCCGCCGGGGGCGAGGACTTCATACAGGAAGACGACCTTTTCAGTACCCAGCAGCACGACATGGTCAAGATCGCGCATTTCCACTTCGCCCGACGCCATATTGGCAGTTTCGTGCGATGCCAGAATTTGCGTGCCATAGACCCGGTTGGCCTTTTCAAGGCGGTTGGCATAGTTCACGCAATCGCCGACCACGGTATAGGCGCGGGACTTGTCTGTGCCGATGGAGCCGACAACCACCTCGCCGGTCGCGATACCCACGCGGATTTCAAGGCCGTGATCGCCGATCAGATCGGCATATTTCGTTTTAAGCGCGTTAAAGCGTGCAACCTGCTCAAGGGCGGCCTGACAGGCATGTTTGGCATGTGCGCCTTCGCCACAAAACGGCGGCCCCCAGAAACCGATGACGCGGTCACCAACGAAATTGTCGATAATGCCACTTTGATTGGCGATCGGTTCGGTCATCGCGGTGAGATAATCATTGAGGAAATCGACAAGCTTTTCCGGCGGTGTATGTTCGGCCAGCCAGTCAAACCCGGTCAGGTTCACGACACTGACCGTCATCACGCGCTTTTCGGAGTTCTCAAGCGCGGTTTCCTGATTGATAAGATTATTGATGACTTTCGGATCGACATATTTGCCAAACCGCTCGCGCATCCGAAAACGTACACGTAGTTCACGGGTCATGCGGTTAAAGGCTTCGCCCAAGCGGCCAAAATCACCCTTGGAACTGAATTCAAGCTTGGTATCGAGCTTGCCCGATTGAATGGCATTAAGCGCGTTTGTGGTTTTGCGCACGGCAACCACCACCGCATGCGCCATGTAATAGGCCAACGAAATACCGATAATGACGGCGGCCAGCATCATGATGAATTCGGCCTGGATCAGGAAATCTTCACGTTTGGAGACGTTTTCCACCGTCTGGGCGGCGTAATCTTCAAGAAGGCGGATTTCATTGCGCAGGTTAAGCACGATAATCCGGTGCAATCCGCGCACGGTTTTTTCCTGCGCCCCGGCATCGGGAAGGTTGCCCGCCCGGACCTGATCAAGCAGCCGTTCAACACCCAGCGAAAACTGCGCGGATACATCGGCGAATTCGCGCATGCGGACATCAAGATCAAGCAGCACACCCTCTTCAAAGTGACCGGATGCCTGCGCCCGACCAAGGGCGGCAAAGGTAAAGGATTTGCGGAAGGCCTGTTCGATCTGGGTCTGTTTGGCCTCAATCTCGATCTCGATACCATTCAGGAGCGATGTCTGCGGCCCGTCGCTTTCGACCACGCGCATATAGCGATCAATCAGCGAAATCTGTTCAAGCTGGCGCGCACGTACGTCGGAAAGCGAATCCTTGACCGGCGTCACATAACGCGACACCGCCTCAAGATCACCATTGATGCCAAGGGACTGGATCACGGAGAACCCGGTGGCCACAACGAGCCACACGACAAAAAAGGCCGCGACACCCAGGAACTTTGCCCGAATGGTCCTTAGCATGCCGGTCCTGATCCTCCGGTTAAGTGATGTTGCACCGTCAATCGCTGCTTGGCATATCGGAACGAAACAGCGGTTCGACAACCCGCATAATGCATTGCAACTCTTTAAAAAAGGCTACCTGATCACGGTTTGTGGGTCAAAATGCAATCATTTGATTGTGCAGGAATAATTTTGATCGGTTTTGCCGCCTATCACCCGGCGCCGGATATCCTCGATCACCACCGGCCCGTTCAGATCGCGCAGAAGCATGTGATAACCCGCCGGATAAAGGCAGCGGTCATAGGTCGGCAGATTGCCCGCAGATAACACCTCATCAAGGGCTGTAACCGCCTCGGGCGGAATGACCTGATCCTGTTCACCCGACAGCAAAAGGGTCGGCACGGTAATATCACCGGCCCGAAGGCGCGCCAGATCCATGATATCGGCAACCCCGGCAATCAGATCCACACGCACTGATGACATCATGTATGGATCACGCGATAACCTGCGCAGCATTTCGATATTATCCGATGGCCAGATATCAAGCCCCCGCCCGGTCAGCGGCAACCAAGGCAAGCTGTGCGAAATGATCGAAAGCGGCGCTGTCTGATACCACGGCATCATATCGCGATTCCAAACGGCTGGTGCCACCAGCACCAAACCATCCATCAAATGCCCACGGGTGGCCGCCGTGATGATCGCCACCGCCCCGCCCATCGAATTGCCCAGAAGATAAACCGGTTTGTCAGGATAGCGCGCCCGCAAAAGAGTCAGAACATCACTGGCATCATTGACCATGCTGGCCGCCCCGGCCCAGAACGGACGCGACGGGCTTCGGCCAAAGCCGCGCTGGTCATAGGCAAAGATCGCAATGCCCTTTGGGCCGATCTGTTCACCCAACTCCATGAAGGCATTGGCGTAATCACCCATCCCGTGCAGGGCAAGGATCACCGCATCGGGATTTTCAAGATCGCCCCAGCTTTGTAGCGGCAGTTCCGTGCCATCAGATGCAACAAAAACATCCGGCCCAAGCACGGTTTGGGCAATCGGCGGCCCCGCCGGGCGAACCGTCGGCGCACAGGCCGCAACCAGCCCGATCAGAACAACGGCAACGAGCGGCTTCAAAAGCATCTGGAGACGGGCAAGCAAGGACACAGGGCACCGGATCAGCACGGGGTGAGGAAAGGCAACTAAAGCCGATAAAACAAAACCCCGCAAGGATTTGCGGGGTTTTGCATGTCATCAGTAACGCGATTGATCAGGCGGCCTTGCCTGCGCGTTCCTTGTTATTGTCACGGGTCAGCTTCAGGAAGATGTCCTCAAGATCACCTTCCTCGGTCGAGAGATCCTTGATCGCAAGGCCACAGCCATGGATCGCCTCAAGGATTTCCGCCATTTGCGTGTTGCTTGGGCGGTACGAAAGCGCGATCTGGTTTTCCGATTTAAGCTCTGCCCCCCAGGGCGAAAGCGCATCAGGAACGGCGTTCAGTTCGTTATTCACGGTCAGAACCAGCGTCTTGTGATCAATCCGGCGCAGCAGACTGCGCTTGTCTTCATGGGCAATGACATTGCCCTGATTGATGATCGCGATCTCGTCACAAAGTTCTTCGGCTTCTTCCAGATAGTGCGTGGTCAGAACGATGGTGACACCAGCGGCGTTCAGCTCCTTGACGTAGGCCCAAAGCTGCTGACGCAATTCGATATCGACACCCGCGGTCGGTTCATCAAGAACCAGAACCGGCGGGGGATGCACCATCGCCTTGCCGACCAGAAGACGGCGACGCATGCCGCCTGAAAGCGACCGGGCATACGAGTCTGCCTTGTCAGACAGGCCGATGGCGGCCAGAATCTCATCCGTGCGGCGTTCGGATTTCGGCACGCCATAGAGGCCCGCCTGCAATTCCATCACCTGACGAGGGGTGAAAAATGCATCAAGGTTCAGTTCCTGCGGCACGATCCCGATGGAGCAGCGGGCGGCCCGCATCTGGGCTTCGATATCGTGGCCCCAGATTTTCGCCGTACCGCTGGTCTTGGTGACCAGACCGGCCAGGATGTTGATAAACGTAGACTTTCCGGCTCCGTTCGGGCCCAGAAGGGCAAAAAACGAGCCGCGCGGGATCTTGAGCGAAACGTTATCAAGCGCACGTTTTTCGCCGTTCGAACCCTTATAGACCTTGGTCAGCCCTTCGACTTCGATGGCATAGTCGGGCATTGCAGTCATATGTCAGTGATCTCCACTCTTTTCCGCGTCGCTTGTTTGCGCTAAGACCATGGGGCGCCATGAGCACGCGGAAGTATTGATTGAATATGCCCAATCGGTATCATTCCCGGGAAACCGGGGTCAATGCTGTCCACAGTGCGTGGCCAATCCCGATGGTCATACAAGCCTGAAAATGGCAAACTTGGAACTGGATATATGAAGATCACCGAAGAAATCAAAGTCGGCACGCTAAATGTTGCCTGTGACGGCGGAAAAGGTCACCTTGGGCACCCGACCGTTTACCTCAATCTTGAGGACAAGGGTGAGGTGGTCTGCCCGTATTGCTCGAAAAAATATATCTTCGACAAATCCCAGGCCGAGCACGCAGCCCACTAATCCAATCTGCACCAATTCGGGTACAGTATGGTGTCAGACCCCGCCGGTCCTTGCGCACTGGCGTTCTGGCAAACCATATAGTGTCACCTGATTTGTACCTGCATTTGTACCTGCCTATGCTGTCGTGAGCGCCATCACGGCCAATCCACGGGGAACTTCCATGACGTCTTCTGCACCTAACAGCTTTCGCGCTCTGCCCGATCCGGACGGACATTTTGGCAATTTCGGTGGACGCTTTGTCGCCGAAACCCTGATGCCGCTGATCCTTGATCTTGAGCAGGCCTACAAGGACGCCAAGGCAGACCCCGCCTTCAAAAAGGAGATGGATTACTATCTCCGTCACTATGTTGGCCGTGAAAACCCGCTTTATTTTGCCGAACGCCTGTCTGATCACCTTGGCGGTGCAAAGATCTATTTCAAGCGCGAGGATCTCAACCATACCGGCGCGCACAAGATCAATAACTGCATCGGCCAGATCCTGCTGGCCAAGCGCATGGGCAAAACCCGTATCATCGCCGAAACCGGCGCCGGTCAGCATGGCGTTGCGACCGCGACCGTCTGCGCACGCTTCGGCCTGCCCTGCACGGTTTATATGGGCTCCAAGGATATCGAACGTCAGTCGCCCAACGTCTTCCGCATGAAGCTGCTGGGGGCCGAGGTCAAACCCGTGGTGTCGGGTTCGAACTCGCTGAAAGATGCGATGAACGAGGCACTGCGTGACTGGGTCACCAACGTTGAAGATACCTTCTACATCATTGGTACGGCAGCTGGCCCGCACCCCTATCCGGAATTGGTACGTGATTTCCAGTCGGTGATTGGCAACGAAGCGCGCGAACAGATCATGGAAGCCGAAGGCCGCCTGCCCGATCAGGTTGTTGCTGCTGTTGGCGGCGGATCAAACGCGATTGGCCTGTTCCATCCGTTCCTGGATGACAAGGGTGTTGAAGTTGTCGGTGTCGAGGCCGCCGGTCATGGCGTTCATACCGGCAACCATGCTGCCAGCCTGTCGGCCGGTCGCCCGGGCGTTCTGCATGGCAACCGTACTTATCTGCTGATGGATGATGACGGCCAGATCAAGGAAGCCGATTCGATTTCGGCCGGTCTTGATTATCCGGGCATCGGGCCGGAGCATAGTTGGCTTAAGGATATCGGTCGCGCGCGCTACGAGCCGATCACGGACAAGGAGGCGCTTGAGGCCTTCAAACTGTGTTCGGAACTCGAAGGCATCATTCCGGCACTGGAATGCAGCCACGCGATTGCGCAGATCATGAAAGAAGCCCCGAAAATGGGCAAGGACAAGATCATCGTCATGTGCCTGAGTGGCCGGGGTGACAAGGACATCTTTACCGTGGCCGAAGCACTGGGAGTAGAATTGTGAGCGACGCTATCATCGGCGGCCAGGACCGCATCGCCAAACGCTTTGCCAAGCTCAAGGAAGAAGGCCGTGCCGGTCTGGTGACCTTTATCACCGCAGGCGACCCGGACCCGGAAACCTCGTTCGAAATTCTCAAACAGCTGCCTGATGCTGGTGCCGATATCATCGAACTCGGCATGCCGTTCACCGATCCGATGGCCGATGGCCCCGCCATTCAGGAAGCATCGATCCGTGCCCTTGATGCCGGCATGCATATGCGCAAGACGCTTTCGATTGTGCGTGGCTTCCGCGATGAAGACCATGAAACGCCGATCATTCTGATGGGCTATTACAACCCGATCTATATCTATGGCGTTGCCGAATTCCTTGAAGATGCCCGCAATGCAGGCGTTGATGGCCTGATCGTTGTGGACCTGCCGCCGGAAGAAGATCCGGAACTGTGCATTCCGACCGTGGAAAAGGGTCTTTCATTCATTCGCCTGACGACGCCGACCTCGGATGACAAACGTCTTCCGAAACTTGTTCAGAATACCTCGGGCTTTGTTTACTATGTCTCGGTTGCCGGTGTGACCGGTGCCGGTTCGGCCAGCAATGACCAGATTATTGAAGCGATGGGGCGTCTGCGCCGCCACACCGACCTTCCGATTGCGGTGGGCTTTGGCATCAAAACCGCCGAGCAGGCCGCAGACGTTGCCAAGCAGGCAGATGCCGCAGTGGTCGGGTCGGCAATCGTATCAAAAATTGCCGAAAGTCTTGACGAAAACGGCAAGGCCACCGATAAGACCGCCTCTATGGTTACCGGCCTTGTAAGTGAACTTGCAAACGGGGTCCGAAACGCGCGCAAATAGCTGGCGCTGCGTTTGAAAGAACCGATATAGACAGAACCAAGGATCAGTATCCGATATGTCGTGGCTGACTGAATTCGTCCGTCCAAAGATTCAGAAACTTGTTCGCCGCACCGATGTGCCCGAAAATCTCTGGCACAAATGCAAATCCTGCGAACAGATGATCTTCCATCGCGATCTGGCAAAGAACAATCATGTTTGCCAGCATTGCGGTCATCACATGCGGATTTCCGCCAAGGACCGTCTCGAAACCCTGTTTGATGGTGGCAAGTACCAGACCATCGAACTGCCGAATGTTCCGGTCGATCCGCTGAAATTCCGCGATCAGAAGAAATATACCGACCGCCTCAAGGCGGCCCAGGCCAAGGCAACCTTCAAGGATGCGCTGGCTGTGGCCCATGGCGAAGTTGGTGGCCATGCTACCGTTATTGCTGTTTTCGATTTCTCCTTCATGGGTGGATCGATGGGCATCGCGGTTGGCGAAGGCATTGTTGCCGCAGCTGAACTGGCCTGCGTGCAGGATGCGGCCCTGATCGTCGTTCCGGCATCGGGTGGCGCGCGTATGCAGGAAGGCATTCTCAGCCTGATGCAGATGGCCCGCACCACGGCCGCCATCGAAAAGGTCAAGGAAAAGGGCCTGCCCTATTTCGTGCTTCTGACCGATCCGACCACCGGCGGTGTTTCGGCATCCTTTGCCATGCTGGGCGACATCCAGATCGCAGAACCCGGCGCACAGATCGGCTTTGCCGGTCGCCGCGTGATCGAAAGCACCATCCGCGAAAAACTGCCTGATGACTTCCAGACGGCCGAATACCTTCTGGAACATGGCATGGTGGATATGGTCGTGCCACGTTCGGAACTGAACGCGACCTTTGGCCGCCTGATCGATATGATCCGTCGCACCAAACCGGGTGCCGCCGTAGTTCCGATCAAGGACGCCAAGGCCAAGTCGTCCAAGGCCAAAACCCCGAGTGCGGATAAGTAACTTGGCCAAAAGCGACGCAATCCTTGCTCGCCTTGGCAAGCTGCACCCGAAAGTCATCGATCTTTCGCTAGGGCGGATTACCCGGCTTCTTGAGAAGCTTGGCAATCCGCACCTTTCGCTTCCGCCCGTCATTCATATCGCCGGCACCAATGGCAAGGGATCGACCCTTGCCTATCTGCGTGCGATCTATGAGGCAGCCGGCCTTCGGGTGCATTGCTCCACCTCGCCGCATCTGGTGCGTTTCCACGAACGCATCACCCTTGCCGGTCAGATGATTTCCGAAGACGCGCTTTGTGACCTTCTTGAAGAAGTCGAGACGGTCAATGGTGGGGAATCGATTACCTTTTTTGAAATCACCCAGGCTGCTGCGTTCCTCGCATTCTCGCGCGCACCGGCCGATGTGCTGTTGCTTGAAACCGGGCTTGGCGGGCGTGTCGATGCGTCCAACGTCATTGATAAACCTGCAGCAACCGTGATCACACCGATCTCGCTCGATCATCAGGGCTTCCTCGGCGATACAATCGCCAAGATCGCGTTTGAGAAGGCCGGGATCATGAAAACCGGGGTTCCGTGCATCACCGCCCCGCAAAGTCTTGAGGCGTTTAACACGCTGGCCTGTCACGCCAACCGTATTTCGGCCCCGATCTTCAATGATTTCGAGGTTACCGAGGAACGCGAGGACGGCTTTGCCATTCGTATTGGCACCGATCAGATCGATTTGCCGCATCCGGCCCTGCCCGGACGTCATCAATATACCAACGCCGCCACGGCGATTGCGACGGTGTGCAAGGCGCGCATTCCCGGCTGTGACGGCATGGATACCAAGATCCTTGCCCGCGGCCTTGAAACAGCAAGCTGGCCTGCGCGGTTGCAAAAACTGACTTCCGGGCCGCTTTGCGCTGCCCTGCCGGATGGTTGCGATCTGATTTTGGATGGCGGCCACAACATTGCCGCCGCCGAAGCCATTGCCGATTGGCTATCGCGCCAGCCTGCCGGTGACACGGTTGTCATCATGGGCATGCTCGATAACCGCGATGCCGAGGCTTTTCTCAAGCCACTAGCACCCCACATCAAAGCCTTTGCCGGTGTGCCGATCCCCGGCGAGCATCAGGCCCACCTGCCTGAAACCCTGCGCGATGCCGCGATTGCGTCCGGAATTACCCCGGCCTTTTCCTGTGACGGGTTCGAAGCGGCCATTACCCCGCTTCTGGATGCCTGCCCGCGACCCAAACGCGTGCTGATTCTCGGCTCGCTTTATCTTGCGGGTCTGGTTCTGGACAATCATTCCTGAATTATCCTACAGTTTGGATTGATACTATCCTTTAACTGTAACAACCTCCCCATTCGGGGAGTGCAATCACTCAACTAAAACAATATATCAGTCGGTACAAATTCAAACCGACGCACAGGGAACGCCAAGAATGTCTACTCTTGCCAAATCAAGCGGGCGCACTGATGTGCCATCCGGCTCGGTCGCAGTTATTTCTGCGTCATTGCCTCTGACCTTCAAATCCAACGTTGAAAAGGCGCTTGCTGCAGTTGTCAGCGACTTTTCCGGGCGGTTTAGTATCAACGAAGACAGTCAGGAACTGCTTCCCTACTGGATGTCCGTTCTTGGCTATGACAGCGAGTTTGCTCAAAGCCCGGCGGTCGATCGCCTTGCTGCGACTTTCTTCAAGTCCGAGATGGACGGCAGTGATATCGCCAACGTCTATGCCGCAGCACTTGAGAAAGTCACGGCAATCCTTCTTGCCGGATCACGCTGGAAGCCTGGTCAGGCAGCAGCCATGATCAATGCATCGCAAACGGCATTTCTGCAGTCACAGGAAGTTCTCACGCATGCGCTGTGTCAGCAGCGTTTCGCCGAAATTCAAAACAGCGCAAGCAACAAGTTTGCCGACGAGATGCTTGATCAGAACGTCGATCTATCGATGTCGATCAACGAAGTGGCTGTGATTAACTCAACCCTGATGAAAGAAATGGCCGACATTGACGGTCAGGCCCAGTCAATCGCAGCCGCTGTTGAAGAAATGGCGACCGGCATTACAACCATCAGCGAGAATTCCCGCGAGATCGCCGAAAAGTCGCAAAGCGCGCGCAACACCGCGCAAGGCGGGGCAGATACCATCTCAAACACGGCGGAAAACATGCGCCGGGTGGCCCATGCGGTTAATGACGCGACCAAACGCGTAGAATCGCTTGCCGAGACCTCTGAAAAGATCGGCGCGATGGTCGAAACCATTGAAAATATTGCATCCCAAACCAACCTGCTTGCACTTAACGCCACGATTGAGGCCGCGCGTGCCGGTGAAGCTGGCAAGGGGTTTGCCGTGGTTGCCGGTGAAGTGAAAAACCTTTCAAGCCAAACAGCCAAAGCCACGGTCGATATTCGCGACAATATCGTCATGCTGCGCGAAGAAATCGGCGGCATTGTCGAAGCAATGCGCACTGGCGCCGAGGCTGTTGAGGCTGGCGATGCCTCAATGAACGAGGCCGTCGGCTCGATGAACGACATTGGCGACATGGTTTCAGACGTCACGGACCGTATGGGCGACATCGCGGCCATTCTCGAACAGCAGGAACAGGTCGCAGCAGAAGTTTCAGACCGTGTGGCAAATATCGCCGCCGATACGGCCGATAACGTCAAACGCATCGAAACCAGCATCAGTGCGACGGACTCTGTCGTCACCAAGGTTGGTCAGCAAATTGGTGCCTTGGCCGAGTTCGACATTCCCAAGAAGGCCATTCGCATTGCCAAGTCTGACCACGTTATCTGGAAGAAACGTCTGGCAGACATGCTCGCCGGTCGTCAGGCCCTTTATGCCGACGAATTGGCAAGTCATATGAGCTGCCGATTGGGCAAATGGTACTACAGCCCCGAGGGCAAGGCGCTTGCCGGTTCTGCGGCCTATAAGGAAATCGAAGGTCCGCACAAGATCGTGCATGAATGCGGGATCGAGGCCGTCAAACGCTATAACGACGGGGATGTCGAAGGTGCACTGGAACTTTATGGCAAGGTTGAAAGCGCCTCGCGTGAAGTCGTTCGACTGCTCGATGCCTTGGTGAAAAGCTGATTGAAGAAGATATCATAAAACACTGATATATCTTCGCTTTCAAAATCCGGATCATCATCTGCGATAAGGGCGGATCACATTTCCCGTCCCTTTCGCAGGTGATTATCCATAAATCCTAATATTTGGCATTATGGATATTCCGCAAGCTGTTGAAATCATAGTTGAACAGTACGGTCAGACGTCAGGCAATTCGATCTTGCGGCGTGCGGTGCCATTTGTCGACCCGTCAGCGCCATCCGTGCTGCGCAGGCGCAGGTTGCCTGCCTTGTGCACGCGGCGGCGATCGCCCTGAACCGGGGGTGGCAGGCCTCTTCCGCCCTTGCCCGCTGCATCATTTTTGGTCAGGCCGGGATCGCCGTTTTTCGCGGCCTCGCGCTTGACCTTGCGGCCGGTAATCCAGGTATAGCCCAGCACATAAAGCAGAAATCCGCCCACACCCACAGTCAGGGTCAGGAACTGCAGAACCGGCAGGAAACTGCCAAATATCTGGCCGCCGCCATAGATCATGAAGATGCAAAGGGCAGCCACTGGTGCCAGTGCCAAGAAGAAGATCCCACGCACCCTGTGGCGGATCGGGCCGTAATGCATCAGCATCGCATAGAACAGATACATCAGCGCGACAAACACCACGAGTTTGATCAGCAAGATGAAATGATCAAAGTTGGCAAGGCGTTGATTGCGTTCGTAAATACCGAAAACCACAAACAGGCCATGGACGATCAGGCCAAAACTGCCAAAGGTCAGAATAAAGCGCAGCCATACATTGACGCTAAAAAAGCTGCGCCATCCTGAACCGTTCGCCTTGCGACGGTCTTTCTGCTTTTTGCGTTTCCGACTGGCGAGCTTCATGTCATCTGAAAGCTCACGCGCCGGACCTGCAGTTTCCACGCCGATGCCTTTTGGCAAAAATTCCGGCTTGCTTGTTTTCCGGGCCACGAACCCGCTCTCCCATGTCCCTTGGGATGAAGTTACCCGCTACAATAGCAACCCCGGAGCAGGCTGATAAGCACAAAGAAGAATGATGCTAAAAAACCCGGGAAATGAGGGCCTTACCCTTCATGTTTCGAATTCGAAACAATACAGGAAGCAGGCTTTGATTTGCCCGGCAATCACATGGACATTTCTGTCAGGAGGCTTGGCTGTTTTTGCCCGAAATCCTCAGGCGGCACTCGACTTCATGGCCCGGATCGGGCATTCTTCGGGCCAATCATTTCAAAGCATAAAAGAGCACGAAACGCATGACAGATTCCGCCCCGTCCAGCACCGGTTCGTCCGCCGACAAATCCCCGCGTCGCGTCGTTCTGGTTGACGGTTCCGGCTTTATTTTCCGCGCTTTCCACGCCCTGCCGCCGATGACGAGCCCCGATGGCACGCCGGTGAATGCGGTTTATGGCTTCTGCACCATGTTGATGAAGCTGCGCGAAGATACCAAACCCGACCATATGGCGGTGATCTTTGACACAAAGGGCAAGTCGTTCCGAAACGATTTTTACCCGGAATACAAGGCACACCGGCCGCCGCCCCCCGAAGAACTGGTCCCGCAATTCGGCCTGATCCGCGATGCGACGCGGGCCTTTAACCTGCCGTCGATCGAACTTGAAGGCTACGAGGCCGACGATCTGATCGCGACCTATGCCCGCCAGGCCGAGGCCGAAGGTTCTGACGTGATTATCGTGTCTTCGGACAAGGACCTCATGCAGCTTGTCACCGATCGGGTGCAAATGTTTGATGCGATGAAGAATCGCACCATCGGGACTGCCGAAGTGCTTGAGAAATTCGGCGTCAGCCCGGACAAGGTCATTGATATTCAGGCGCTTGCTGGTGATTCCGTTGATAACGTACCGGGTGTGCCCGGGATTGGCGTTAAAACCGCCGCCCAACTGATTGATGAATATGGCGATCTTGATTCTCTACTGGAGCGCGCTGGGGAAATCAAACAGCCCAAGCGCCGCGAGAAACTGATCGAGAATGCCGAACTTGCCCGCGTTTCGCGCGATCTGGTGACGCTCAAAACCGATGTGCCGGTGGTCGAACCGCTGGGCGACTTCGAATTGCGCGAACCCGATCCGGAAGTTCTTTTAAGCTTCATCGCAAGTCACGGCTTTAAATCATTGCTTTCTAAAGTAAAGTCGAAATTCGGCGGTGATGTTGAATTTGAAAGCCCTACGGCCGCCGGCATTGGCGTTAATGATATCAAGGTCGAAAAGGCCGAATATGAACTGGTGCAGGATGAAGATCGTCTAAAGCACTGGATTTCCGAAGCAGAATACCTTGGAACAGTTGCGGTCGATACCGAAACCACATCGCTTGATGCCCATACGGCCAAACTGGTCGGCGTTTCGCTGTCGACCGAGCCCGGCAATGGCTGCTACATCCCGCTCGGTCATGTCAGCGGCGAAGCACAGGGCGGATTTGACTTTGGCGATAACCCCGCAGAAAGCAAGGACGCACCCAAGCAGATCAAGCTTGAACGCGCGATCGAGCTACTCAAGCCGCTGCTTGAAGATCCGGGCGTGCTCAAGGTCGGTCAGAACCTTAAATACGATATGATCGTTCTGGCCCGTCACGGCATCAAGGTCGCGCCGATGGATGACACCATGGTGCTGTCCTATGTGCTTGATGGCACCAGCCACGGGCACGGCATGGATGAACTGGCCGAGCTGCATCTTGATTACAAACCGATTTCCTTTAAGGACGTCTGCGGCAGCGGCAAGACCCAGATCACCTTTGATCAGGTCCCGCTCGACAAGGCGCTGGATTACGCGGCCGAGGATGCCGATATCACGCTGCGCCTGCACCGGTTGCTCAAGCCCCGCATCGCCCAAGAACATATGGCCAGCGTCTATGAGACGCTTGATCGCCCGCTGGTCCCGGTTCTGGCCGAAATGGAAGGGCTTGGCGTCAAGGTCGATGCCGAAATCCTTAAAACCCTGTCTGATGATTTCGCCAAACGCATGGCCGCCCTTGAAGAAACCATTCACGAAATGGCGGGCGAGCCGTTCAATCTTGGCAGTCCCAAGCAGCTGGGCGAGATCCTGTTTGATAAAATGAGCCTGCCGGGCGGGAAAAAAACCAAAACCGGCGCCTGGCAGACCGGGGCGGATGTGCTTGAAGCGCTCGCCGCCCAGGGTCATGACCTGCCGGCCAAGCTTCTGGAATGGCGTCAGCTTTCCAAGCTGAAAAGCACCTACACAGATGCTCTGGCTCATCACATCAATCCCAATACCGGGCGTGTGCACACCAGCTACGGTCAGACCAACGTCAATACCGGGCGTTTGTCATCCAATGACCCGAACCTGCAAAACATCCCGATCCGAAGCGAGGAAGGCCGCAAGATCCGCACCGCCTTTGTCGCCGAGCCGGGTTACAAGCTTATTTCTGCCGACTATTCGCAGATCGAACTGCGCCTTCTGGCCCACGTCGCCGAAATCGAAGCACTTCGCGATGCCTTTAAAAACGGCGAGGATATCCACGCCGCGACCGCATCAAAGGTCTTTGGCGTCCCGATCGAGGGCATGGACCCGATGGTCCGCCGCAAGGCCAAGGCGATCAACTTCGGCATCATTTACGGCATCTCGGCCTTTGGTCTGGCCAATCAGCTTGGCATTGCCCAGAAGGAAGCCAAGGAATTCATCGAAGCCTATTTCGAGATTTATCCGGGCATCCGCGACTACATGGATGAGGCCAAGGAATTCGCCAAAAAGCACGGCTTTGTCCGCACCCTGTTTGGCCGCCATATCCATATCAGCGGCATCAATGACAAGAACGGCATGCGCCGAAGCTTTGGCGAACGTGCTGCCATCAACGCGCCCATTCAGGGCGGGGCTGCCGACATCATCAAACGCGCGATGATCGCGGTGCCCGGTGCCTTGCTTGATGCCGGGCTCAAGACCCGCATGCTGCTTCAGGTCCACGATGAATTGATCTTTGAAGCCCCGGAAGACGAAACCGAAAAGGCGATCAAAACCATCCGCGAGGTCATGGAAAACGCGGCCCATCTGTCGGTACCGCTTATTGCGGACGCTGGCATTGGCGATAGCTGGGCCGACGCCCACTAGTCCGGGTACCTAAAACCACAAAAAAAGACCCCGCTGCAGATCATTGCAGCGGGGTCTTTTCGTATCAGTTCAGCTTAAGCGTGCTAAACGCTTAGAGTCCCAGTACTTCACGCATGGAATAAAGCCCCGGCGCCTTCCCTTCGGCCCATTTCGCCGCACGAACCGCACCCTTGGCGAAGACTTCGCGTGAGGATGCCTTGTGGGTGATCTCGATCCGCTCGCCCTCGCAGGCAAAGACCACCGTGTGATCGCCGACAACATCGCCACCGCGAAGGGTCGCAAAGCCGATGGTGCCGTCTTCGCGTGCACCGGTATGACCATCACGCGATCGGACGGAAACTTCATCAAGGTTCACACCACGGCCCTTGGCAGCGGCTTCACCCAGACCGAGTGCTGTACCCGACGGCGCATCGACCTTGTGTTTGTGGTGCATTTCAACGATTTCGATGTCTGCGACATCCTTATCAAGGATGCTTGCCACCTTCTCGACCAGCGCAAAGGCAAGGTTTACACCGACACTCATATTCGGGGCAAAAATGATCGGGGCCTTTTGGGCTGCGACTTTCAGCTCGTCCTTCTGATCATTGGAAAGGCCGGTGGTGCCGATCACAAGGATGGTTCCGGTTTCTGCGGCCAGTTTCGCGTGCTTCATGGTCGCAGCCGGGGCGGTGAAATCAATCACCGCATCAACCGCTTCAAACAGCGCCTTGGGATCGTCACCGACGACAACGCCGCTTTCTTCAAGACCGGCGATCAGGGTGACGTCCTTGCCGATGAACGGGCTTCCGGGCAGGTCGGTGCCGCCACCAACTTCACAGCCCTTGGTCTTGGCGGTTTCATTCACCAGCATCCGCCCCATACGGCCAGCACATCCAACAATCCCGATCTTCATTTCCGGTCTCCTCCGGGCAAGCAAATTCATACGTGCGTTTGCTTTAGCACATGCAGGCCCGTAATGGCATCACCGGAAATGCACAAAATCCGGTGATGCCGATAAGGATCAGGCTTGGGACTGCCCCGCGATCCCGTCCAGTTCGGCAATCGCATCAGCAGGTAGCGACAGCTCGACAGATGCAAGGTTCTGTTTGAGATGATCCAGTGAGGAAGTCCCGGGGATCAGCAAGATGTTGGGGGATCGCTGCAACAACCAAGCAAGGGCAACCTGCATCGGCGTCGCGTCCAGACGCTTCGCAACGCCTGAAAGCGTGTCAGATTGAAGCGGCGTAAAACCACCAAGCGGGAAGAATGGCACATAGGGGATGCCATCCTTGGCCAGCTGATCAATCAATGTGTCATCGCCGCGATACGCCAGATTATACTGGTTCTGGACACAAACGATGTCGCAGATCTTGCGACCTTCTTCGATCTGTTTGGCCGTCACATTCGAAAGACCAATATGCCTGATAAGGCCTTTCTCCTGCAGTTCCGCCAGAACACTGACCTGTTCTTCAATCGATCCTTCTGCCGGACCATGCAGGCCATGCATGGAGCGGAAATTGACCACATCAAGAACATCCAAGCCAAGATTGCGCAGATTGTCATGCACGGCATTGGTCAGTTCTTCCGGGCTCAGGGCCGGTAACCAGGATCCGTCGTCACCACGCTTTGCACTGATCTTGGTAACAATCGTCAGGTCATCCGGATAGGGATGAAGAGCTTCGCGGATCAGCTGGTTGGTAATATGCGGCCCGTAAAAATCACTGGTATCAATGTGATCAACACCGGCCTCGATCACGGCGCGCAGCACAGCAATCGCGGCTTCCTTGTCCTTGGGTGGACCAAACACACCCGGACCTGCCAGCTGCATCGCGCCATACCCCATGCGCTTTACGCGGCGATCCCCGATGGTAAAGGTTCCTGCCTGTTTCAAATCACTCATGAAAGCCTCCTTGGCTGTCTGGAAATTGGACATGCGGGAAGGCTACCGATTGCATCAGTGATCAACAATCCGCTACAATTTAAACAAGCTGTACGGATTTAAGAACAATGAAACTTGATCTCGCAACAATCACCGCCTTTGTCACCGTTGCCCGCGCAGGCGGCTTTCGCGAGGGCGCACGCGCCAGTGGCGGCAGTGCATCACGGCTTTCCGAGCAAGTCCGACGGCTTGAGGCACAGCTTGGTGTCAGGCTGTTTAACCGCAGCACACGCAG
Organism: Thalassospira sp.; assembly: GCF_002709775.1. Classification (GTDB taxonomy): domain Bacteria; phylum Pseudomonadota; class Alphaproteobacteria; order Rhodospirillales; family Thalassospiraceae; genus Thalassospira. The sequence goes on along the minus strand of NZ_PAQR01000036.1, from coordinate 22,235 downwards.
CGTCACCCTGACCGAGGCCGGCGAAGGGCTGCTTAATCGATTGTCGCCCGCGATTGACGAGATGGAACTGGCCCTTGATGTGGTCAACAGCTTCCGCGACAGGCCTGTCGGCAACCTGAAACTTAATGTGCCCACAGTGGTCGCGCGATTGATCCTGCCCAAGATCCTGCCGGACTTTCTGGCCGCCTATCCCGATATCCGGGTCGAGATTCTGACCGAGGAAAGCTTTGTCGATGTGCTGGCTGAGGGCTGTGACGCTGGCATTCGCTATGACGAAGCGCTTGAACTCGACATGATAGCGGTTACGATTGGTCCTGCCACGCAACGCTATGCTCTGGCTGCGTCGCCTGCCTATCTTGAAACACATGGCACGCCGGAACATCCACGCGACCTTCTGAAGCATGCCTGTATTCGCGGGCGGTTTCCCAGTGGGGCTATGATGGAATGGGAATTTGAGCGCGGCGATGATCTGATCGTGGTTAATCCCGATGGGCCGCTTCTGGTGCGTCCGGGCGGCGGTACCGATCTTGCGATTGATGCGGCCTGTGCCGGAACCGGGATCATTTACCTGTTTGAAGACTGGCTCAATCCCTATCTTGATGACGGGCGTCTTGTTCCCGTCATGAAAGACTGGTGGCTAAGCTTTCCGGGGCCAAAGCTTTACTACCCGGATCGCAGACTTGTCCCAAGCCCCTTGCGGGCCTTCATTGATTACATCAAGGCACATCCTTGGCACTAACCAACCATAAGAAAACCCCGCCTCGACATCCCGAAGCGGGGTTTGAAATCTTAAAGTTCTTGGCAAAAACACCTGCTCAAAGACTTAGTCGGTCAGGTCTTTCCAGATTTCTTTCATCTTGGAGAAGAACCCTTCGCTTTCCGGGTGCGAACCTTCTTCGCGCGAAATCTCGTCGAATTCCTCAAGCAGTTCTTTCTGACGGTCTGTCAGATTGACCGGGGTTTCGACGCTGACTTCGACAAACATGTCACCGCGTGCCTGGCTGCGCAGGATGGTCATGCCCTTGCCGCGCAGACGAAGCTGTTGGCCGGACTGTGTGCCCGCCGGGATATTGATCCGCGTACGCGTGCCTTCGATCGTCGGGACCTCGATGGTGCCACCAAGGGCAGCCTTGCTCATCGGGATCGGAATCCGGCAATAAAGGTTGGCACTTTCGCGCTGGAAGAAGCGGTGATGCTGAATATCAAGGAAGATATACAGATCGCCCGGAGGTGCACCATTGGTGCCCGCCTCGCCCTCGCCCGCAAGGCGAATGCGCGTGCCGTCTTCGACACCGGCCGGAATGGTGACCTGAAGGGTCTTTTCCTTTTCAACGCGGCCAACCCCGTGACAAGCCTTGCACGGGTTTTTGACCATCTTGCCCTTGCCATGACAGCTCGGGCAGGTGCGTTCAATGGTAAAGAAGCCCTGCTGTGCGCGAACCTTGCCATGACCGTTACAGGTCGGGCAGGTAACCGGCTGGGAACCGGGTTCTGCGCCGGTTCCGTCACATTCGTCGCACTGGACCGATCCGGGAATGGTAATTTCGGCCTTCTTGCCTTCGAATGCTTCTTCAAGCGTGATCGCCATGTTGTAGCGCAGATCCGCCCCACGGGACGATCCACCGCCACCACCGCGACGTCCGCCGCCCATGGCGCCAAAGATCTCGTCAAAGACATCGGCAAAACCGCCGCCGCCAAATCCACCGCCGAAGCCGCCACCAAAGCCGCCTCCGCCACCGGGGCCGCCCTGTTCAAAAGCAGCGTGGCCAAAGCGGTCATAGGCCGCACGTTTTTCCTGATCCTTCAGGACTTCGTAGGCTTCGTTAACCTGTTTGAATTTGACTTCTGCTTCGGTATCGCCCGGGTTTTTATCCGGGTGATATTTCATGGCTTGCTTGCGATAGGCGCTTTTCAGCTCGGCTGCGCTGGCATCTTTGCTGACACCCAGCAGCTCGTAATAATCTTCTTTCGCCATCTGTAACTCCGAAATACGGTCGGGCCGTTCCAGCAAATCCTTGCGTCCGGAACGGCCCGATTTTTCTTTACAGGGCGTCGTTCAAGACGACCTCTGCGGTCGCCTTACTTGTCTTTTTTGTTGTCATCGACTTCTTCGAAGTCGGCGTCAACAACACCGTCGTCGGCCTGTGCAGAGGCATCGGCTTCTGCCGCTTCACCGTCGCCAGCTTCTTCCTGCTGAGCCTGATACATGGCTTCGCCAAGTTTCATCGAGGCCTGCTGCAGTTCGTTCAGCTTGGTGGTGATGGCTTCAGCATCTTCACCGTCCTTGGCTTCTTTCAAAGCCGACAGGGCGTTTTCGATTTCCGACTTGGTCGCGTCGTCAACCTTGTCACCATGCTCCGAAAGGTTCTTTTCGGTGGCGTGGATGATGGCTTCTGCCTGGTTGCGGGCTTCCACAAGGGCTTTACGCTTCTTGTCGGCTTCGGCGTTGCTTTCCGCGTCCTTGACCATGTTTTCGATCTCGTCGTCGGAAAGACCACCAGATGCCTGAATGCGGATCTGCTGTTCCTTGTTGGTCGCCTTGTCCTTGGCAGACACGTTGACGATACCGTTGGCATCAATGTCAAAGGTCACTTCAATCTGCGGAACACCGCGCGGTGCCGGCGGGATACCAACCAGATCGAACTGGCCAAGCATCTTGTTGTCGGCCGCCATTTCACGTTCACCCTGGAAGACGCGGATGGTCACGGCCGTCTGATTGTCTTCAGCGGTCGAGAAGGTCTGCGACTTGCGGGTCGGGATCGTGGTGTTACGGTCGATCAGGCGGGTGAAGACACCACCGAGCGTCTCGATACCAAGCGACAGCGGGGTCACATCAAGCAGAAGAACGTCTTTGACGTCACCCTGCAGGACACCACCCTGAATCGCGGCACCAAGGGCAACAACCTCATCCGGGTTCACACCTTTGTGCGGATCACGGCCAAAGAACTCTTTAACGCGTTCCTGAACCTTCGGCATACGGGTCATACCACCGACCAGAATGACGTCGTCGATTTCACCTGCGGTGATACCGGCGTCTTTCAGGGCCGCTTTACACGGGGTCATGGTGCGTTCGATCAGATCGCCCACCAGACCTTCAAGCTTCGCACGCGACAGCTTGATGTTGAGATGTTTCGGGCCGGATGCGTCTGCGGTGATGAACGGCAGGTTGACATCGGTCTGCATCGACGAGGAAAGCTCGATCTTGGCTTTCTCGGCAGCTTCTTTCAGACGCTGCAGGGCCAGACGGTCCTTGCGCAGGTCGATCTGCTGTTCCTTTTTGAACTCGTCAGCAAGGTAATCAATGATCTGTTTGTCGAAGTCTTCACCACCAAGGAAGGTGTCACCGTTGGTCGATTTAACTTCGAAAACGCCATCGCCGATTTCCAGAACCGACACGTCAAAGGTACCACCACCAAGGTCATAAACGACCACGGTGCCGCCGTCTTTCTTGTCCAGGCCATAAGCCAGCGCTGCTGCAGTCGGCTCGTTGATGATACGTTTGACTTCAAGACCCGCAATCTTGCCGGCGTCTTTGGTCGCCTGGCGCTGGGAATCGTTGAAGTATGCCGGAACGGTAATCACGGCTTCGGTTACCGGCTCGCCAAGATGGCCTTCGGCGGTTTCCTTCATTTTCTGAAGCACCATGGCTGCGATCTGGCTCGGGGCCATTTTCTCGCCATTGACTTCAACCCATGCGTCGCCGTTCTCGCCCGAAACGATTTTGTACGGAACGAGGTCTTTGTCTTTTTCGACTTCCGGGTCGCCGTAGCGACGGCCGATCAGACGTTTGATGGCAAACAGGGTGTTTTCCGGGTTGGTGACAGCCTGGCGTTTCGCCGGCTGACCGACAAGGCGCTCACCATCATCGGTGAAAGCGACCATTGACGGAGTGGTACGAGCACCTTCGCTGTTTTCAATCACGCGGCCTTCTTTGCCGTCCATGACTGCTACGCACGAGTTGGTGGTGCCAAGGTCGATACCAATAATCTTACCCATAGTAAGTTCCTCTTTTAGCGGCCGGTCCGTCCCGCAGCCTCCGAAATGAAGCGCCGCGCAGGACCTCCTGGGACCAATGGTTGTAATACACGTAATTTTTCTGGGGGCTCTTCGTTACCCCGCGAACCTATATATGAAAGTCGCCACAAAGTCGCAAGCGGTCAAAGTGGGGAATCTTGGCTGTTTTTTTTCCCTTCAAACCGCAAATTTGGCCCGATCAACCCTATCAGAGCCCGACCAAACCGGCAAAATCACGAAAAATCACCGTTTTTTCGGACGCGAAACCGGGCTTGGGCCAAGGTTTCAAATTGTCTCATAACCGGGTTGCAAAACAGTCAGACCACAGGACTCAGATCGGAATATCGGCAGGATTGCAGCGAGTTTGGCGCAAGACAGTCTCAAGCTTGATCGCAAGACTTTCCTTTTCATCGGCACCTAGAAAACGCGCAATTTCGAGACTTTTGCCATGTGTGCGCAGGAAAAGGGTCGCTTGTTCATCCTCACCACGTTCGAGGACCACGCGCAGCCAATAGGGCTGGAAATCAAATTCCTGACGCTCTCCGCGCACCGAAATCCGTGTCACCCGAAGATTGCCCGGAGCCAGTTCAATGCGCTCTTCCTGGCGGGCAGATCGGAAGCTGAAATAAAACGCCAGCGACAGCAAGATCACATCAAGCCCCAGGAACCCGATCACCGGCCAGGCACCGACCGACCAGAAGATAAACCCGATGGTCGTGGTCAGGGCTGTCAGAAACAGCACAATATTCCGAGCAGCCCGGCGCGACAGCGATCGCGGCGGAAACAGATCCACCCGAAAGATCGGTTTTGCTGAACGCGGCACGTTTGGCATTTGAATTACCTGTTGCTGGATATCGAATTGTGCGCCGGGCTACAGCCCAGCTGCAATCAAAATTCGATTTTTCAAACCTCACCGTTTATATAGTTTGCGAAGAAGAGATCGGATCAGGGGATAAGCATCAGCAACATGCCCCGCCGCAAATATCGATACATAAAAAGAGATTGCAGTCCATGGCCCGCCCGATGAACAAAGCCGCCATCGAAGAGTTTTTCCAGCGTCTGTCCGATGCCGATCCGGAACCGAAGGGGGAGCTGGATTACACCAATCCCTATACCCTTCTGGTGGCGGTTGCTTTGTCAGCACAGGCGACCGATGTCGGGGTCAACAAAGCGACCAAGAAGCTGTTTCAGATCGTCGAAACCCCGCAGGATATGCTGGATCTTGGTGAAGAGACGCTGATCGAGCACATCAAGACCATCGGGCTTTATCGCGGCAAGGCCAAGAATGTCATGGCAGCCGCCAGGATCCTTGTCGAGAAACATGGCGGGATCGTTCCCAACGATCAGGAAGCGCTGGAAGAATTGCCCGGTGTCGGGCGCAAAACCGCCAATGTCGTGCGCAACATCGCCTGGGGCGAGCATACCATGGCGGTTGACACCCACATTTTCCGGCTGGGTAATAGGACCGGCATGGCCAACGGCAAGACGGTTCTGGCCGTTGAAAAGGCACTTTTGAAAAAGGTCCCGGCGCGCTTCATGACCCATGCCCATCACTGGCTGATCCTGCATGGGCGCTATATCTGCAAGGCGCGCAAGCCGCGTTGTGGCGACTGCATCGTCAATGATCTGTGCAATTACAAAGACAAAACGCCTGCCGAGGCATAACCCGGCAGGCGTTGTGAAATTAAGCGTTTCAGGCGTTTCTGATCAGAAAACCAGATCAAAGCTTGCCGGGGCCGGTGCCACCACCTGCGCCCCTTCCGGCTGGATTTGCATGATGGCGTAGCCGCGTTCAGACTGCCCATCCGGCGTCAGGCGGAAAATACCATCCACACCGACAAAGCCCCCCGGATTGGTCAGGGTTTGCTGGCTCATATTATTTTCATCACGCGCCATCAGGGCCGCCAAAGCCGTGCTGTCATAGGCAAGGCTTGAGATACGCGGCGGCTGACTGCCAAAGGTGCGCTCAAAGCGCGCAGCAAACAGTTCCCAGTTTTCCGGGTTGGGTGCGGCAAAAATCCCGCCCTTAAGGGCCGGTTCGGCAAACAGGCCCGGATCGTTCCAACCGAACGTGCCAATAAACTGAACGACTGACGGATCAATATCGTAATAGGCCAGAAGCGAGGAGACCTGACGCAACTCGCCCCCCGTTGCCGGCAGGATCAAGGCATCAAAATCAAGCTCGCCAAAAGTGTCGACCCCTTCAAGACGGCGCAGCGCCCGTTTCGAGCCGGCACTGCCATCGGCTTCAAGCTGGGCCTTGTGGGCGCGAAGGTTTGCACGGCGTGCATCGTAATTGGCAAAATCGCGAATGGTTTGCTGCAATTCGTCGGAGCCGGGCTGATAGAACGCCACTCGGCCAAGGCTGCCGCCGACCCGAGAAACAACGTTATTCAGACCGCTTGCGATCTGACGGCCATAATCATTTTGCGGCAGAAGGGCTGCAAAGCGATAACGCCCCTGTGTCGTCGCATAGCCCGCCGCACGCGCAATCTGGTCTTCGGGGATCAGGCCATTGACCCAAACACCACTTTCCGCCACCCGACGGTTATTGGAAAAGGCCACCACCGGCACATTGGCCGATTTGGCCACTTCGCTGGCACCACTAACCGATTCGGCAAAGAGCGGGCCCAGGATCATCTTGGCCCCCGCATCGACTGCCTCACGCGCGGCGTTCTGCCCACCCTGATAGGTCCCGGCCGTATCAATCGGCATCAGGATGAAGTCATCGCCGGCAATATCAAACATGGCCAGTTCTGCGGCATGACGCATCGCCCGGCCAAGCTCGCCATGCTGGCCCGAAAGCGGCAGCAAAAGCGCCACCCGCTTTTCAAAGACGGCCGCATCATCGTTATAAAGCATCGGAAGCTCAGCCCCCTCGCCTTCAGGCAGGGCGGCTTCACTTGGCCATGGATTGGCATCGGGGATCAGGCCCTGATCAGGCGCACTGTTCGGATCAACGGTGTTCTGGCCGGGCTGATTTGCACTTTGAACCGGGGCCCCATCACGTTGCATGCCGAAAAGGTCCGTGATACTCGTGGTCGCATTACATGCGCTCAGCCCGAGAGAGAGGACAACCACAGATGCCGTCCGGCGCGCGATCCGGCCCCAAGCCGGAAATAGATCCGAAAACCGATCCTGATCTGACAACGCCTGACTTGGCAGCGCCTCTTTCTGCATCCGGTTCTTTGACGGATGACGTTTCGGACAACCCACTCTCACCTCCAGATAAGTCGTTTCGTCCGCAGGGTAATGCGGGCGAGGATGCAAGTAAACATGATGAAAGCCATTTGCCGCTTTCAGCTGGTCTTTATCTTGTCGCTACTCCAATCGGAAATTTGGGCGATATTACGTTCAGAGCGCTCGAAATTCTTAAACGCGCCGATGTGATCCTGTGCGAAGACACAAGAACGTCGGGCAAATTGCTGTCGCGTTATGGCGTAAAAACCAAGCGAATCGCCTATCACGAACATAATGCCGCGCGCATGCGCCCCGAAATCATGGACCGTCTTGGCAAGGGTCAGGGACTGGCACTGATTTCCGACGCTGGCACACCCTTGATCAATGATCCGGGCTATAAGCTGGTGCGTGATTGCAAGGAAGAAGGCTTTAACGTCACCGCCGCCCCGGGTGCGGCATCGCCGATTGTGGCCCTGATCCTGTCGGGATTGCCGAGCGATCATTTCTTTTATGCCGGGTTCCTGCCGCCGAAATCCATGGCGCGTAAAAAGGAACTGGCGCGGTTTGCACCGATCCCGGGCAGCCTGATCTTTCTTGAAAGCCCCAAACGCCTGGCCGCAAGCATTGCCGATATGGCCGAAACGCTGGGCGGCACACGCGAAGCCGCCGTGACTCGCGAACTGACCAAGATGTTTGAAGAAGTCCGCAACGGCACATTGGCCGATCTCGCCGCCCATTATGATGAGACCGGCGCGCCGAAGGGCGAGATTGTGGTGATTGTCGGCCCGGCAGATGCCAGCGACAACGAACCAAGTGCCGAGGATATTGACGCACGCCTGAGCGAGTTAATCAAAACCCACCGCACCAAGGAGGCCGCCGATATCCTGGCAAAAGAAACCGGCCTTAAGAAGCGTGACCTTTATAATCGCGCGCTTGAACTCGCCAAATCGGACCCGGACTGACCATGGCCCGACCCCGTTCCTTGCCTGATGACACATCAAGCCGCAAGCGGGCGGAAAAGGCTGGACGGCGGGCTGAAACACTCTGTGCTCTTTGGTTACGTCTAAAAGGCTATCGCATTCTCGCAAGCCGCCATAAAAGCCCGGTCGGTGAAATCGACATCATCGCCAAGCGCGGAAATATCCTGATCGCGGTTGAGGTCAAAAATCGCACCGATCGCACAACCGCCCTGCATGCCATCACCCCCAAGCAACAAAACCGTATTGCCCGCGCGCTCGAAGCTTACGCGGGCAATATCGGCCATGCGGGTGATCTTCGCCTTGATCTGATGATTGTTGGTCGCTGGGGGCGGTTGGAGCATCTCAGAAATGCCTGGCAGGTTTCGTAAAGGCCGAAGCCTGCCGACCGGCATGAGCGTCAGGGATGCATCTTCGCACCCTTGGTGATTTTATCGACACTGCGCTTATCAGCGTGAATGCCAAGACCGACAAATCGGGCGTTTTCCGGATCGGCCTTGGCAAACACATCGCGATTGGCCTCGTCATGGCCGGTCGAAAACATCTCCTCGATATAGGCCGAGACCCGCACACCACGATTCAGGGCGCGCTGATGAATTTTCGTTATCGTGTCGCCGTCTGCCGCCAAAACGATGGCCGGTTGGCGCGATAGCGGGTTATAGACATTCTGGTTGGCGTCAATATAGGGCGCACCAATAATGTCGGGCGTCTGGGCAACAATGCCGCTCATCAAAAACGCCGTGACATTCAGGGATTGCCAAGTTTCAAGATCATTGCGCAAAATCAGGGCGACTTTGGTATCAAACATTTCCTTCCTCCAGTCGGTCAGATGATCCGGTAATGAAAGAAGCAATAGACCAGCCAGATGATCGCGGTATTGAACGTTTGTGCAAAAAGCGCGAACGGTTCGTTGCCGCCCCGACCGCACCCGGGATCGAACGGATCGAAGCCCTGTTTTACGGCAATATGTTCACCCCGCATCGCCACGATACCTATGCGCTGGGCATCACGATGCAAGGCGTTCAGACCTTTAACTACCGTGGTGAATTTCGCGCCAGCAACCCGGGCAACGTGATCATCTTGCACCCTGACGAGCTGCATGACGGCGGGGCGGGGACCGATGATGGCTTGCAATATCGCATGCTCTATCTTGAACCGGCCTTGTTGCGTTCGGGCCTTGATCACGAAGCCGACCCCCTGCCCTTTGTCGGCGAACCGGTCATTCAGGACCCGGCTCTGTGGTCAATCATGGCCTCTGCCCTTGGCGAGCTTGAACGCGATATGGATCCGCTGTTGCGTGATCAGTTTGTCGGCGACATTGCCCAGCGCCTGTCACTGCACGCCAAGACCCCGCTGAAGCGTCCGCGCTTTACCGCCAGCGAACGCATGGATCAGGTCCGGGCGTTCCTTGAAGATAACTTTGACCGCCCGGTGCAATCTGACGAGCTTGAACAGGTTGCCGATATGGATCGCTTTCGCCTGATCCGGCATTTCCGGGCGCGCTTCGGGACGACACCCTATCGCTATTTGATGATGCGCCGATTGCAAAAGGCCCGCGCACTGATGGCACTTCACCAGCCGCTTGCCGGGATCGCGGCCGAAACCGGCTTTGCCGATCAAAGCCATTTCAACCGGCATTTCCGCCAAACCTATGGCGTATCGCCGGGGCGCTGGACAGAATTGTTTGCCGGCAAAACCCACTGATCGCAGTTCTCTGCCAGCTAGCCCGGTCACGAATCTGCAGAAAAATGCATTTTTGCTGATAAAGCGGTGCAGATTTTAAAACTCTTTAACCCCCACGCGCGAATATTAAGTCCAGAGACTGGGGGAACTGGGCGAGACATCCGTAAATGTCATCAAAAAGAATGGTCAATCGACCACTTGGCTTTGCCAAGGCACTTCTTCTGACGGGTATGTGCATTTTGCCGCTTTCGGGATGCACACCTGCATCCGTTGTACTCGGAGCTGGCGCGACCGCCGGGGTTGCAGCTTTTCAGGAACGCGGGTTTGACGGCGCGGTCAGCGATACGGCTATCACCGCCCAGATCTGGCAGAAGTTTCTGGCACAGGACGAAAAACTGTTTCTCGATATCGAGATTGAAGTGGTTGAAGGCGAAGTTCTTTTGGCCGGGCAAGTGCCCACCGTCACCGATCAGCTTGAAGCCGTACGGCTTAGCTGGCAGGTTGACGGGGTCAAAAGTGTTCATAACGAGATCGAGATCGGTGACAGCATGACGTTCGTCGACAGTGCGAGCGATCTGTTGATCACCACAAAGATCAAAACCGCCTTGATGTTTGATGGCGATGTTTTCGCGATCAATTACAGCGTTGAAACCGTCAATGGCACCGTCCACCTGATGGGCATTGCCCAGGACGACCTTGAACGCAGCCGCGTGATTTCACATGCCCGCGACACCAGTTATGTCAAACGGGTTGTCAGTCACATCCGCCTGAAAGACGACGCCATCCGACAAGGAACCTGAACCATCAGTACCGTAAGCCACATAACAGCACCGAGCGATCCGGATCGCCAATGGCTTGTCGATTATGGCAAGGGCAAAAAGCCTGACGCCAGCGTGGCGGAGGCGGCCCTGCATTTTGCCCGTCTCAATCAGTCAAACGGCACGCATAAGCGTGACATCGCACCGTTTCTGGCCATCCTTGATGATCTTGCCGATCAGGTCCGGGCTGAACTGGCCGGGCTGACCTTACAACCCGATCTTGCCACCGATGGCACGGATCAGCGCACCTTACCCGTTGATGACAAGGAAGCCGAACCGACCATTGATCAGGTTGTCCGCGCCTTGCAGACCGTCATTGCCGAGCGCAACGGTTTTCAGGGGGATGCGGAAAACTATGACGACATGGCCAATGCCGACCTGATGCAGGTGATTGAGCGCAAGCGGGGTCTCCCGGTTGCACTGGGCATGCTTTATATCCATGCGGCCCGACGATGCGGCATTGCAGTGACCGGCATTGATTTCCCCGGCCATTTCCTGCTGCGCGTGCAGGCCAACGGCAAACGCAAGATGATCGACCCGTTCCATGGCGCAATTAGCCTGGGACCGGCCGAACTGCGCGAATTGTTGAAGTCCTTTAGCGGCCTTGATGCCGAACTGGCACCACAACATTACCGCCCGTCTTCCGATATCGATATTTTGTTACGACTTCAAAACAACATAAAGGTACGGGCGCTTAGGGCCGGTGAATTGCAGCTCGCAACCCGCGTGGTCGAGCACAGTTTGCTGATCGCGCCAGAGCATGAAGGCCTTTGGCATCAGCTTGGCGCGCTATATGCCCGCCTTGATCAGGACCATATGGCGCTTGGTGCGTTTGAGCAGTTCGTCAAGCGCTGCGAAGACCCCCTTCACCGCGCCCGGATCGAAGCCGTGATCGAAGAATTGCGTGATCGGCTCAGCCAGGATGCCGTCCACACGGACAGCAAAGGCAAAACCGACGCTGGCACGGCGGGCCACATCAATGAGGACAGCACGGGATCAGAGAAAAGCAACGATCCGATCCCGCTTTTCCCCGATAAGTAGTCCCCGGATTTCCCTGAATCTCCCCCGATCTATCCTGAAATGACCCGGTTTGGCGGCGTGCCGTTCATGACGCCCCGCCTCTACTCTCGCACATCGAAATGGCCTATTTCGATATGTAGAGATAAACAATAATATCTAATTATAGCAATATAACATAACTTCATTTTATCTATTTCAAGACAAAACAGTTTGTCCGGATTTTCACACCCCTGCAAAATCGGCAAATTGACGATTCAAAATCATGTAAATTTGCTTGTTGTGGCATTTTTGGCCAATTTTCAGGCCACAAGCACCGTGTTATCTGCGAAAAGACTAAACAAAGCGCGAACCGTTGATTTCCGGGGGTTTGCGGCCGAGCCCTTTTGGCCGGGCGAGTTCAAAAGCGATTTTCTCCACCCTTGGTTTTGATTTCGGATCGCCATCAGATCGAATTTTGCCGATCATCGCCCGAAAAAACATCTTTTGTAGTTTTTCTGATGGTTAAGGCGGGGTTAAACGACCGGGGACGAAACAGTTGCAAGACTTGCACCGCAAAATCCATTCCCTATACTCCGCAACAGTCCATATTGAAGGCAGTCGGGGGCGGCCTTGCGCCACCCTTGTACCGCGCGGCTTACCGGGATCATCACGGTGCCGTTCAAACCGAATAACCGCAGGAAACTACTACATGAACGACACCAAATTCGACGTCGTCGGGATCGGCAACGCCATTGTCGATGTCCTTGCCCACTGCAAGGAAGAAGACCTTGAGCGTCTTGAGCTTGTTAAAAACGCCATGACCCTGATTGATGCCGACCGTGCAGACGCACTGTATGAACAGATGGGACCGGGTCTTGAAATGTCGGGCGGATCGGCCGGCAACACGATGGCCGGCATCGCAGCCCTTGGCGGCAAGGGTGCCTATATCGGCAAGGTGCGCGACGATCAGCTCGGTCAGGTTTTCCGCCACGATATCCGTGCGATTGGTGTCGCATTTGATTCTGCTGCGGCCACCGCAGGTTCGCCGACCGCGCGTTGCCTGATCTTTGTCACCCCGGATGGTCACCGCACCATGAACACCTTCCTTGGCGCCTGCACCGAGCTTGGCCCGGAAGACATTGATGAAGATCTGATCAAATCCGCCAAGGTCACCTACATGGAAGGCTATCTGTGGGATCGTCCGGAAGCCAAGGATGCCTTTGTCAAGGCTGCCAAGGTTGCCCATGACGCCGGTCGTCAGGTTTCCATCAGCCTGTCTGACTCGTTCTGCGTTGATCGCCACCGCGAATCCTTCCGCGAACTGGTCGATGACCATATTGACGTCCTGTTCGCCAACGAGGACGAGATCAAGTCGCTTTATGAGGTTGAAACCTTTGAAGAAGCACTGGCCGAAGTCCGCAAGCATTGCCGTGTCGCGGCCCTCACCCGCAGCGAAAAGGGTGCGGTGATCGTAAGCCAGGACGAGCTTTATGAAATCAGCGCCGAGCCGGTCTCCAAAGTCGTCGACACCACCGGTGCCGGCGATCTGTTCGCATCAGGCTTCCTGTATGGGTACACCCAGGGTCACACCCTTGAGATCTGTGGTCAACTCGGCGCGATCTGTGCGGCCGAGGTGATTTCGCACATGGGCGCACGCCCGGATGCCGATCTTAAGGAACTGATCGCAAAGGCGATCTGATCACGCCTTTATATAAAGCGTGACCACATCCAAAAGATTTCACGGGACGGCAACAATTGGCTGCCGTCCCGTTTTTTTGCGCCCAAGGGCACGGTTTGCAAAGCGCTGCAGCGCAACACAAGCATTGACTTTGTCCAGAGTTTGGCGCAAACAGCCCGCATTGCAGAATAATCAACCCGACATGGCGCTTACAACGCTGGCCTTTCGCCTCCACATTGGCTATGACAGGGCGGCCTTCGGGCATATCTGCACGATTACGATCCGGGCCAGTAAACATTCAGCACATATGTTGATGTCGGGTTCCCGCCGGTGATACCGGCGTGTGGCAACCCCAAACCGTTTTGCTGAATATCTACTGGCCTTGAAACACTTACTTATTGACCGATGCGCATGGGCGTTTCCCGGCGCGCGGCATTTTTATTTCTGGAGTCCGCGCCCATGAGCTTGCGCAATATCGCCATCATCGCCCACGTTGACCACGGCAAAACCACGCTGGTCGATTCCATGTTCCGCCAGTCCGGTGTCTATCGTGACAACCAGCGTGTCGACGAACGCGCCATGGACAGCAACGATCTGGAACGTGAACGCGGCATTACCATCGTCGCAAAACCGACGGCCGTTCAGTGGGGCGACACCCGCGTAAACATCGTTGATACCCCGGGCCACGCCGATTTCGGTGGCGAGGTTGAGCGTATCCTTTCCATGGTCGAAGGCGTTGTTCTGCTTGTTGACTCGGCCGAAGGCCCGATGCCGCAGACCAAATTCGTTCTCGGCAAGGCGCTGAAACTTGGTCTGAAGCCGATTGTTGTCATCAACAAGATCGACCGTCCGGACCAGCGCGCCGAAGAAGTCCTCGACGAGATTTTCGATCTGTTCGTATCGCTCGAAGCATCCGAAGAACAGCTCGACTTCCCGGTTCTGTATGCATCCGGTCGTGACGGCTGGGCGGCTGAAAGCCCGGAAGGCCCGAAAGAAAACCTGACTCCGCTGATGGAGCTGGTTCTCAAGCACGTTCCGGCACCGGACGTTGATGAAAACGCACCGTTCGCCATGCTGGCCACCATGCTGCATGCTGATAACTTCCTCGGTCGTATTCTGACCGGCCGTGTCTATCAGGGCCGTGCGAAACTCAACATGCCGGTGAAGGTCCTTCGCGAAGATGGCACGGTTGAAACCGGCCGCCTGTCCAAACTGATGGGCTTCCGCGGCCTGGAACGTGTCCCGCAGGACGAAGCTGTCGCTGGTGACATCATCGCGATTGCCGGTCTGACCGAAGCAACCGTGGCCGACACCATCTGCTCGACCGAAGTCACCAAATCCATCGAAAGCCAGCCGATCGATCCGCCGACCCTGGCGATGACCTTCTCGGTCAACAACTCGCCGCTGGCCGGTCAGGAAGGTGACAAGGTTACCTCGCGCATGATCCGTGCCCGTCTGGAACGCGAAGCCGAAGGCAACATCGCCATCAAAATTGGCGAAACCGCCGACAAGGATGCGTTCGAAGTTGCCGGTCGTGGCGAACTTCAGCTGGGCGTTCTGGTTGAAACCATGCGCCGCGAAGGCTTTGAGCTTTCGATCTCGCGTCCGCGCGTTCTGTTCCAGGAAGTCGACGGCGTCATGTCCGAGCCGTTCGAAGAAGTCCAGGTTGACGTTGACGAAGAATATTCCGGCGTCGTGGTCGAGAAAATGAGCCTGCGCAAGGCCGAAATGACCGACATGCGCTCAAGCGGTGGCGGCAAGACCCGTATCATCTTCATCGCGCCGTCGCGTGGCCTGATCGGTTATCACGGTGAATTCCTGACCGATACCCGCGGTACCGGTGTGATGAACCGCGTGTTCCATTCCTATGGTCCGGTCAAGGGTGCCATCGCGGGCCGTCGTAACGGTGCGCTGATCTCCAACGATCAGGGCGAAGCGGTTGCCTATGCGCTGTTTAACCTTGAAGATCGCGGCATCATGTTCATCGAACATGGCGAACGCGTCTATCAGGGCATGATCATCGGTGAGCACAACCGTGACAACGATCTTGAAGTCAACGTGCTCAAGGGCAAGAAGTTGACCAACGTCCGTGCATCGGGCAAAGACGAAGCTGTTACCCTGACCCCGCCGCGCCGTATGTCGCTTGAAGAAGCCCTGTCCTACATTCAGGACGACGAACTGGTCGAAGTCACCCCGCAGAGCGTGCGTATCCGCAAACTGCACCTCGATCCGAACGTTCGTAAGCGCGAAAGCCGCAAGAAAGAAGGCTAAGCCTTCCTTTCACGCCAAATTCAAAAAGGCCGGTCCGATGGATCGGCCTTTTTTCTTGCCCGCATCCTGCCCCGCACCCGGGCTTTTTTGGTTTCATTAACCAGTTTGGCCTAGCTTCATGCCAGCATATTTCAACGCGGGGGAAATCAATGGACAGCATGGAAAAGCGAAGCTGGGGGGCGGCCTTTGGTGCCTTCATCCATCCACGCGTCATTACGATGCTGTTTCTGGGCCTTTCGGCCGGCATTCCCATCCTCCTGATTTTCTCGACCCTGTCGATCTGGCTGCGCGAAGCGGGTGTTGATCGCTCCACCGTGACCTATTTCAGCTGGGCGGCCCTTGGCTATTCCTTCAAGTTTGTCTGGGCGCCACTGATTGACCGGCTGCCCTTCCCGGTCCTGCACAGCCTGATGGGCAGAAGACGCTCCTGGCTGATCATTGCCCAGGTCGCGATTATCGCCGCCATCCTGTGGATGGGCCTGACCGATCCGGCCGAAAACCTGACCATGATGGCCTTTGCCGCCGTGGCACTTGGTTTTGCCTCAGCCACTCAGGACATCGTCATTGATGCCTATCGTATCGAGGCGGCCGACGCCGACCTGCAAGCGATGATGAGTTCAGCCTATATCGGCGGCTATCGCATCGGCATGATAATTGCCGGGGCTGGCGCGCTGACCATTGCCGGCCTGTTTGAGGCCGAAGGCGTCTATCAGCATTACGCCTGGACGGTTGCCTATGGCTGCATGGCGCTTGCCATGTGTATCGGGGTGATCACGACCCTGCTGGTCAGTGAACCCGATATCCCGCGCATGGAAAGCAAGTTCTTCCACAAGACATCGGACTATGCCCGGTTTCTGGCGATGTTTGCCGTCACCGTCATCGCCTTTGTTGCCGCGATCTACTATTCCGGCAACATCACCGATCCGCTGCGTGCCTCGCTCACAGATGGTGGCATGATTACCGAGCTTTCCGGCTTTATCGCAGGGACGCTCAAACTTGGGATTGCCATCGCCTTTGCCATCCTTGTTGCCTGGCTGACCACGCGCGTTGGACTGACCCCGACCGGCATGGTGCAGGAAGCCTATATTTCGCCGGTGAAGGATTTCGTTGATCGCTATGGCAAGGCGGCCATTGTCGTGCTGGTGCTGATTGGTGTCTATCGCATCGCAGACATCGTCATGGGTGTTATGGCCAACGTGTTCTATACCGCCCTTGGCTTTTCCAAGGAAGAAATCGCCGCCGTGTCCAAGACGTTTGGTTTGTTCATGACGATTGGCGGCAGTTTCCTGGGCGGATTACTATCAGTCCGCTATGGCGTGCTCAGGATCCTGTTCCTTGGCGCGTTTTTGGCGGCCATTTCCAACATCCTGTTCGCCTTCCTCGCCCAGATCGGTGCAAACACTACAATGTTCATTATTGTGGTGATGGCCGATAACCTGTGTGGTGGTTTGGCAACGGCAGCCTTCATCGCCTATCTGTCCGGGCTGACCAACATTTCGTTCACCGCCATGCAGTACGCGATCTTCAGTTCGATCATGACCCTGTTTCCGAAAATCCTTGCCGGGTTCTCGGGCACGGTGGTCGATAGTGTCGGCTATAGCTGGTTCTTTATCGGCACGGCCGTGATCGGCATTCCGGTTCTGTATCTGGTGGTCCTTGCCGGTCGCCTGACCAACGTCAAGGAAGCCGAAGACGCCGAGGACACAAAGAAGAACGCCGAGGCCTGATCAGGCTGGCCGTAAACCCGGCCAGCAGCCACAACCAGATACCCAAAACAAAACCGGACGCCTGATGTGGCGTCCGGTTTTTTTTAATCTTGTCTCTGTTACGGGGGTTACCCGCCGCTCACTGACCGTTTCACGCGGCCTGTTCGGCCTCGTCCTGGGTCAGCAATGCGTAGATCGCGTCGGCCGAGCCGGCCCCGCGGAGCTTGTCACACATGCCCTGATTGCGCAGCAGACGGGAAATCCGTGCCAGCGCTTTCAGATGATCTGCACCGGCTTCTTCGGGTGCAATCAGCATGCAAAACAGATCGACCGGATGTTCGTCGACCGCATCAAACTCGATCGGGTTACCTGCACGGGCAAAGACCATATACAGGCGGTCCAGATCATTGAGTTTGCCATGCGGAATCGCGACACCGCCACCGACACCGGTGCTACCAAGCTTTTCACGGTCAAGCAGGACAGAGAAAATCTCGCTGGCAGGACGGCCGGTAACTTCGGCGGCCTTTTCGGCAAGTTCCTCAAGCACAGCCTTCTTCGCACCGGAACGCAGTGCCGGAATAACTCCGGAAGGAGTAAGAATAGATGATATGTCCATTTTTCGCGTTGCGTTGTTTGGCTCGGAATCTGTGTCTGTCACGCGCCGCTCGCTTCGCTATCGTTTGGGTCAAGCCATCCGATATTTCCGTCCGAGCGACGGTAGACAACGTTCAGTCCGCCATGTTTGCCATTCCGGAACATCAGTGCCGGAATGTCCCCCAAGTCGAGCCGCATGACAGCTTCCCCAACGGAAAGCGTATCGATGCGATCGGGTGTCTCGGCAACAATCACCGGTTCGTAGCCGTTTGTGTGATTATCATCCGAATGATCTTCGTCTTCCTGTTCGATCACATAATGGATCGCTTCCAGGCGAGCCTCTTCAAAATGATCTCGGGTCGCGTGATGGTCACGCAGGCGTCGTTTATAACGCCGCAACTGTTTGGCCACTCTGTCACAGGCGGCATCAAAAGCGGGATAAACCTCGTCCGCTGATGCCTTGGCCTGAACCATCATGCCTTTGCCGACATGGACCGATATCTGCGCATTATAGAGATGTGCCTGTTTGGTGAGGGTCACCGTGGCTTCGATCGCGTGATCGAAATACTTCTCTACTGCAGGGTCCAAGGTCTCGACGACGTGTTGGCGAAGTGCATCGCCGACGTCAAGTTGCTTACCGATAACCGTAATTTGCATGGATCGCCTATCCCCGGTTGAGTGACTTACCAGTACATGTGGATGTTTGGTGCCCCTCGCTCAGGTGGGCGCACCATATTCCCTCGTCATTACCAAGTCAAGATATGGGTATGTTCCCTTGAATTACAGCACCTTAAGGTGCATTTTTTTCGATAAAATCGTGCTAGGAAGCACGTGATTTTTTCTCGCGCCGACGCTGCACTGACGATGGGATGCGCATCGCTTCGCGGTATTTTGCCACTGTTCGACGCGCAATGTCGATCCCTTCCTTGCCCAGAAGTTCAACCAGTTTGTCATCCGACAAAATCTTCTTGGGTTCTTCGTTGTCGATCAAGGACTTGATCCGGTGGCGCACCGCTTCGGACGAATAGGCATCGCCACCATCAGAAGATGAAATAGCCGTGGTAAAGAAGTATTTCAGCTCGAACATGCCGCGCGGGGTCGACATGAATTTACCATTGGTGACACGCGAAACCGTACTTTCGTGCATGCCGATCGCCTCGGCAATGTCGCGCAGGATCAACGGGCGCAGATGCCCGACCCCGTGGGTAAAGAACCCGTCCTGCTGCCGGACAATCTCGCTGGCCACCTTCATGATGGTGGTGGCGCGCTGATGCAACGCCTTGACCAGCCAGTTGGCACTTTGAAGCCGCTCGCTCATGAAGCCGCGTTCTTCGCGACCCTTAAGGCCCGATCCGATCTGGGCCACATAATCTTCATTGACCAGAACACGTGGCAAGGCCTCGGAATTAAGCTCCAGATGCCAGTTGCCATTCCCCGCCGCCCGCATCAGAACGTCCGGGATCACGGGCGTTGCGATCTCACCATCGGCGGTCTTGCCCGGGCGCGGATCAAGGGTTTTGATCTCGGCGATCATGTCATGGAGATCATCCGAATCGACCCCGCAAACCCGGCGCAGGCGATCAAAGTCACGCTTGGCCAGCAATTCAAGGTTTGCCAGCAATGCCGCCATCGCCGGATCAAACCGGTTGAGTTCGCGCAGCTGCAGCTCCAGACATTCCGACAGATCACGGGCAAAAATCCCGACCGGATCAAACCCCTGCAGGGTTTTTAGCACCCGTTCGACATCTTTGATGTCGCATTCAAGCGCTTCGGAAACTTCATCAAGATCGCCGCTGATATAGCCGTTCTCATCAAGCATATCGATCAGGTAGCTGCCGATCATGCGCGACATGGCATCGGCAAAGGCGATGTTAAGCTGATCATCAAGGCTCTGGCGCAGGGTTGCTTCATCGGCCAGGGTCTGTTCAAGCCCCGGAAGGTCATCGCCACCGGCCGAACCACCGCCAGCACCCCCCGCACTGCCATAGGGGGCGGAATAATCATGGCTGCCCGACACCGGCTCGCCATTACGGGTGATTTCGCCCTCGCCGCCATAAAGCGCATCGCTTGAAACATCGAGCGGGCCGTCATCGCTGCCCATGGTTTCACTTGATGTCAGGCGGTCGGTGCCAAACTGGTCATCGCGGTCGGAAAAATTGTCGCTTGATCGGCTATCAAGCCCGTCATCGCCATTGCCCACCGCACCGTCACCGGCCTCGGCATAGGTCTGACCGGGGTCGGCCCGCTCCAGCAGCGGGTTTTCCATCAGTTCACTGTCGATGAAATTGGAAAGCTCAATATTATTGAATTGCAGCAGCTTGATTGCCTGCTGCAGCTGGGGAGTCATGACAAGTGACTGGGACTGGCGTAGATCCAGACGCGCCTTCAGGGCCATTTATGCACTACCCCGTGTCAATCCGAACTCCCCCAAGACTTCAATGACGGTCCGGCGGCCTTATCAGAGGCTGAAACGATCGCCCAGATAAACCCTGCGGACATCGTCGTTACGAACGATTTCCTCAGGACCACCTTCCATCAAAACCCGACCGTCATGCAAGATATATGCCCGGTCAATAATGTCGAGAGTCTCGCGCACATTGTGGTCAGTAATCAAGACCCCAATGCCACGATCTTTCAGATGACGTACAAGATCGCGAATATCACCCACTGCAATCGGGTCAATCCCGGCAAGTGGTTCATCAAGCAGAACAAAGTTCGGATGGGCCGCAAGGGCACGGGCAATCTCGCAACGGCGGCGTTCCCCACCCGAAAGGGCAAGGGCCGGTGTGCGGCGCAAATGTTCGATTGCAAATTCTGCCAGAAGGTCTTCAAGAGTCTGTTCACGCTTGAGGCGGTCATCCTCGACCACTTCAAGAACAGCCATGATGTTCTGTTCAACCGTCATGCCGCGGAAAATCGAGGCTTCCTGCGGCAAATAGCCGATTCCCATGCGTGCGCGCTGATACATCGGCATCATGGTGATGTCGCGCCCATCCAGCGAAATCGTGCCACGGTCTGCGGCAATCAGGCCGGTAATGATATAGAAACTGGTGGTCTTGCCAGCACCGTTCGGGCCCAGAAGGCCAACCGCCTCGCCACGCTGTACTGAAACAGACACGTCTTTAAGCACCGGGCGCTTCTTGAAGCTTTTGCCCAGGTTATGCGCCACAAGACCCTTGTTCGTGGTGATCAGGCGCGGGCCGGATGCCCCGCCGTCAGATGGCTGTGCGCTGCCCGATGCAGCTGTCGCCTTTGCGTTGTCGGATTTTACGCTTTTGCGCGACCAGAACAAATGACCGACCTTTCTCAGTTACCGGTCCCGGCATCAGCCGGGCTGTTGTTTTCGTCTTTTTGCGGGACCAGAAGGCCCCGAACGCGGGTTTTGCCATCGCCATTACCGTCAGCCATCAGGCGACTGACCCCGGTATTGAGGTCGACCACGGCACGATCCCCGTTCAACTGGTTCTCTCCGCGGGTGATCTTAACCGATCCGATAAGGGTGGCGATACCTGTTTTCGCATCATAAACACCCTGATCCCCGACAACAAACTCAGTTGCTGTGCGAATATTCACATTGCCTTGTCCATCAATGCGGCGCAACTCGTTTGCGCCTGCCTGACCGGCATCAAAGCGTGCCGTCAGGACATCGCCGCGAAGGGTGCGATCTTCCGATACGGCAACCGCGTCACCGCGCGCCACTGCGACCCGTTCTGTTTCCCAGTATTCAAGGCTGTCACGCGCCGTCAACGTTTCGCTGGGTGTGGTATATTTAAGGTTCTCACCAGTCAGAACGACCACGGCTTCGTCAATGTCATAGACGGCACGATCGCCAACGGCGACATCGGTATCGGATGACAGTTTGACATTGCCGGTCGCAATGATGCGGTAAATCTCGCTATTGCCATCACGATCGCGATACAGCGCCTGGAGCTCATCGGCATCAACGCGCGATGTGCCGCGCTTGGCGACCGCATTTCCGCGTGCGATCAGGACCTGTTCATTGCGGCGCCATTCGATGCCGTTATCAGACTCGACCTCAAGTCCGCCACTGCCGTTTTGCGCCAGTCCCAGCGGATTGGCCGCAGCGGTTTGCGACATACTGGACAGGCCAATCACGGCCGCACCCAGCATAAGGCCCCCTAGCATGAAGGGTGTCAGCAGCGTTCCAGTCTTGCGGGCGAGATGCGGCATCGCAATCATGACTTCCCTCTCATTGCTCCGTCGAATTCATTGCACTGTCGAAAATCACCAGACGGGATTTCCCCAAAAAGCGGATCACCGCCCCCTTGTCTTCAAGCTCAAACCCGGAATCGGA
>NZ_PAQR01000035.1 GCF_002709775.1 Thalassospira sp. | reverse complement strand
CGATCATGCAGCGGACGGAACTTCATTTTAGACAACTCCGTGTTTAAGCTAAGGCTCGTTAATAACTAAGACTAACCGGGATGAGCCCGTATTAGCACTCACCCCCGGCGAGTGCTAACAGCATTTATTGGAGTGCCTGTCCAAAGTCAATAGGGAGATCAAAAAAGACGCAGAAATGTCACGATTTTTGCCAATTTGCGTCTGTGCAGCGCAGCAAGAAATCCGGCTCCTTTTCGGTGCGAGCGGATCAAAACATTTTAATGAACCGCATACAAGCCCCCGACCACAATAAACCAAACAAAACGACACTGATTTCGATCGCGATGGCGTCAGCCAATGATGTGCGAGGCATGTACTACGAAAGCCCGTTTTCAAAGGGCTAGGAAACTTTTCCTTTCACCGCTAAGCTGTATGAAACACAAATAATTCAATCAATTCCAAACAACGTCGCAAGAACTTGCAGATACTTATCATGGCGTTCCAGACACCCGCCTCGCGCAAAACATTCGTGCATCACCACGCGAAGCTGCACCTGAAAATGTGCGGGTATTTCCTGTTCGTGCTGTGCGCTGCTGTGACGGCAAACTCTGTGCACGCGCAGGATTATCTCTGCCCTCAGAAGATCGCCTATGTCGAAAACGAACCGATGTCGCAAAAGGCGATTGTGATCCTGCAAAAGGTCTATGCCGATCTGGGCTGCCCGCTTCAGGCGGTCAAACTGCCCGGGCGTCGCGGCCCGTTGCATTTCAATGAAGGCTTGGTGGATGGTGAATTGCTGCGTGCGATTCCCGCTGAAAAGAACTATGCGCGCGCCTTTGTCCGCTCATCCGTACCCTTGCGCGAAATCTCAAACCGGCTGTGGCGCAACCCGAACGACGATGATCCGCAAACACCGATTGCCTTTACCCTTGGTGTGGCCTGGCAGGAAAAATTCGCCAAAACTAACACGGACAAAACCGGTGTTGCGAACAAGCCGATGATGTTTAACACCGAACTGTATGAGGCCTATGCCAATGGCCGCATCACGCGCTTCCTGGCGGCAGATACAAATATCGATGACATGATCGCAAAGGGCATCCTGGGCAGCACCCCGGCCCCGGTGATCGAGGAAACCGTTTCCGTCCTGCCGCTTTATCACTATCTCGGCGCCGAATACGCCCCCTTCATGACGAAGTTTTCCGAACTGGTTGCCAAAACCGACCCATTCCGCTCGCCACAGGCTGAATGATCAAATCACTCATGCGATTGCAGCAGCAAAATCATCCTTGGTATCGACATCAATCAGCGCACCGGGCAAGTCCACCGCTTTAACGTGCTGGCCCTTGCGATTGATCATCTCTTTTGCGCCCTTGGGACCATCAAGCTCTGAAAGCTCTTCCCAGCAGCTTCTGGGGAAGATTGCAGGCACACCCAAACCACCGGGATACCGGGTTGCGACGATGACCGTCCCGTCAAAGGCATCGATCAGTTTCTGATAGTCGTCGGCGTCAAGGCGGATCTGATCGCAAACCGCAATCAGCACACCGTCGCAATAGGAAGCCTGTTCCATGATCGCGCGCATGCCAGCCGCAATCGAGCTGCCCATGCCACGCGCCCAGTCCGGGTTAGGAACGATGTGAGCACGACCGGCAACCTCGCCAACAATATCGTGCTGATACGCGCCCAGAACGACAAAAGGTGCGGCTTCGCACGTGCCTGCCAACAGGTCCGTTGCGCGCCGGACAAATGATTTGCCCGATATTTCTGCCAGTTGCTTTCGACCGCCAAACCGTTCGCTGGCGCCAGCGGCAAGAAGAAGACCTGCTAACTTTGTCATTCTGCGACCTTGGCAATATGAAGGGTGGTTTCCTTGTAAAGCACCCGGTGAATGCCCGACAGGATCGAAAGCGCAATGCTTTCGGGCAGCTGTCCGCCAATATCAAGCCCGGCAGGACTGGAAACCGGGAATGGCAATTCATGCTCCTTAAGGCCCGCATGATCGAGCACATTGGCAAAACGATGACGCGGCCCCAATGCCGACACATGCCGGATGCTCGAGGACCCAAGTCCGTCAAGGGCACGCAAGGCATCCCCGTCAATCGACACACTGTGCGCCATCAACACCACGGCATCAACGCGATGCTGATCGGCATAGGTCCCAAGGGACGCAATATCACGCACAATCGCGCTGACATTGGGGAAGTGGTCTGCCCGGGCATTTGCCGGTCGCGGATCGGCCAGGCTGACCTGCCAGCCCATTTCACGCGCGATATTGACCACCGGGCGGGCATCCATGCCGCCCCCGACAATCAGGATATGCGGTTCCGGCCGGATCGGCGTTACCAACCAGTCATCGCCGAACTCATCGGGCTTGATGATGGCCGTCTGTTGGCCTGGCAGAACCCGGGGGTCGCGGTCAAACCGGGCCTCGCCCGCACCGATTTTCTGGCGGAAATAACCGGTCTGACGGTCTTTCAGGGCACTGCGCAAATCGCCAAGGCCAAGATCATTCTCGGCACTCAAGGGCTGCAACATGATGTAGACCTTGCCGCCACAGCCAACGCCAAGCTTGAAGAAGACATCGTCTTCATCATTGCCGTCATATTCGAGCATGACGACCTTGTCGGTGACCATGGCCTTGCGGGCATTGCGCACGATGTCTGCTTCAAGGCAGCCACCGCTTAGCAACCCTTGCTGACGACCATGCCCGTCGATCAGCATCATCGCCCCGGCCTTGCGATAGGCAGAACCTTCGGTCCGGTACACGGTACCCAGAACCCATTCCGTCTGATCACGGCCTTCCCACCAGACATCCAGCATCTCAGAGAGTTGATGGCTCATATCAGGCTTCCTTCATGACAATGATGCTGATCGCGTTTTGCATGGCACGATCCAATCAGCGCATCTGCAAGATGATCACATCGATGCTGGCCGGATCAGTATGACTACGAAGAGCAGCCACTTCTTCCTCACTGACAGCATCACCGTGGTTGCCCCATGCCGATCGGGCATAAGTCAACACCTCGGCCATCTGGGCATCGGACAGATGTTCACGATATGGCGGCATGCGATAAGAATCCGGCACACCATTCGCAATCACGCGTGGGGAGCCGTTCAGCGTCACATTAATCGCAGACTCAGCCTCCGGTGCCAGCATGGAAGACACACCGGCAAGCGGCGGGATCCATTCATTCTGACCCAGACCATCACGGCCATGACAGAACGCACAATTCGCAGCATAGGTCCGCGCACCCGGCACCTTGTCAGCAACATCGCGCGACAGATCATCTGCGGTTGCTTCATCATATGCCCAGACCGGACCATCATAATCCGGGTCCGCCGGCAATGATTTCAGGTAATGGGCAATCGACATCAGATCATCATCGCTCATGAACTGGGTCGAGTTATTAAACGCCTCGACCATCGACCCGAACACGACACCATGTTCGTTACGGCCATTCTTGAGATAGGCGTAAACGTCTTCTTCGCTCCAACGGCCAAGGCCGATATTCGGATCATTACGAAGACTTGGCGCGTACCAGCCATCCAGAAGCGCACCGGACAGATATTCCGGACTGCTTTCATCAAGGGCGACTTCGTTCATCGCCGGACCACGTGGGGTATGGCAACTGCCACAATGCCCCGGCCCCTGAACCAGATAGGCACCCCGGTTCCACATACCATCTTCGGATGCCTTGGCCTGATAAACCTCGCCTTCGGTGAAGACGACATTCCAAAGTGCGAGCGGCCAGCGCATGTTAAGCGGTTCTTCGATTTCGGTCGGCTTGTTGGCCTGCGAAACCGGTTCGACGCCTTCCATGAAATAGGCATAAAGCGCTTCGATATCGCCATCCGTCATTTTGTCATAAGACGGATACGGCATCGCCGGATACAGACGATGACCATCGGCTGCAACGCCATGGCGAAGTGCGCGGTCGAAATCGGCAAGGCTGTAGTTGCCAATACCGGTTTCCGGATCCGGGGTAATATTGGTGGTAAAGATCGAGCCAAGTGGCGTGCCCATTTCAAGCCCGCCGGCAAAAGCCTTGCCGTCCGGGGTGGTATGACAGGCAACGCAGTCACCAAGGCGAGCAACATATTCACCGCGCGCGATCAGGTCTTCTGATGGCGCAGATGCGGTTACATTATCAAAGGGCGAAGACGGCGTATGTGTCGCGATCCAGGCAGTACCGGCCGCGCCAACAACAACGACGCCCAAGACAGTCAGAAACAACTTTTTCAACGGAATCCCCGTTTTCTGTTCGCAAGTGATTTTAAGGCTATTGCCGGATGCAGATTTCAAATGCGGGATCGATGACCACACGCGGACTAACGCGCGTGGTCATCGCCCTGTCTGCATCCGGGGTCCTAGCTTTCGAAGCGCAGGTTACTCAGCGGCATGCTGCGGACGCGCTGCCCGGTAAGGGTCGAAACCGCATTGGCAATCGCCGGCAGAACCGGCGGCAAGCCGGGTTCACCAATACCGCCCATCTTCGCACCGCTTTCAACGATGCGGACATGAACGTTCGGCATCTGATCGGGCCGCAGAATCGGATAAAGGTCATAGTTCCGTGCGGTCGGCTCGCCATTTTCGTAAATGGCTTCTTCCATCAGGATCTGCGATACGCCAAGCGCGACGGCCGATTTGACCTGTGCCTCGATAATGGCCGGGTTGACGATGCTGCCCGGATCGATGGCTTCCCAAACGTCATGGACAACCACGTCGCCGTTTTGCATGGACACCTCGGCAATGGCAGCAGACTCACTGCCAAACGGGGATGCCATACCGACACCACGTGCACGTTGGCTGCCGTCTTCGGCCGTGAACGGACCTCGTTTCCAGCCACCAGACAAATCACCGACAGCGCGCAAAAGGTTACTCAAACGCTCATCGCTCTGAAGAAGCTGCATGCGCAGTTCATACGGGTCATGACCGCCCTGATCGGCCAGCTCATCAAAGAATGTCTCATAGAAGAAATCATTCATCGAATGGCCGACAGACCGCCAATAGGCCAGCATGGCTGGCGTCTTGACATAGATCTGGGCGATCCGGCGGTTGGCAATCGCGTATTTCTTGCCCGTCAGACCTTCAAGCGCCAGTGGATCGATTGAGTCCGGGTTGTGACCATAAATGCCTTCGGTCGGGCCTTCGGTGGCGCTGATGGCTTCAAGGCCAACCGGCATGCCATCGGCATCAAGCCCGCCACGGAACTTGACCACGGCCATCGGACGCAGCGGATCACGCAGGAATTCTTCCTCGCGGCTCCAGATCAGTTTCACCGGACGACCGACTTCCTTGGCCAGTTGAACGGCCTGCGGATAAGGGTTGGCTTCCGGATACAGGAAGTGACGGCCAAAGAACCCGCCCAGCATCGGTGAGTGGACGTTGATCTGCGATGCTTCAAGCCCGGTCATTCCGGCGATCTGGGACTGGAACTGTTCAGGTGCCTGGTTTGGCATCCAGACATCAAGGGTGCCGTCATCGTTAAACCGTGCTAATGCCGAAGGCGGCTCAAGCTGCCCGTGATGGACAAACTGGCTGCGATAGGTTGCCTCAACGGTGGTTGCGGCATTCGAAATGGCCGACCCAACGTCGCCTTCTTCTTCGCCCGCTTTGCCGTTACCGGTTTGATTGGCAAGGTGATCGGAAAACGCCACGGTCGAAAAATCATCCGGCATATGACGGATGTTCGAGCCATCCTCATCGCGTTTGACCCACTCAACCTGAAGGGCCTCTGCCGCGACCTTGGCATTCCACCAACGTTCGGCAACAACCGCAACGGCGCCCGGCAAACGATGGATCGACATGACGCCTTTCATCGCACTGACATCGGTTTCGTTCAGGATGTTGCCAACGCCAAGGCCCAGACGCGGGGCGTGCTGAACGGCGGCATGCACCATACCCTCGACCGCGCAATCGATGGAAAAGATCGCCTTGCCGGTCGCCTTGTCATGGATATCAAGGCGATCAACCGGCTTGCCGATCCAGCGGAAGGTCGACGGATCGCGCAGCTTGATGCCCTCAGAATCCGGCACCGGCAGATCAAGCGCATCTTCGGCCAGATCGCCGAACGGTACTTTCTGACCGGTTGAGCTGTTTACAACATAACCGGGCTCGGTGGTGAGTTGTGCGAGCGGCACATCAAAGCGGATTGCCGCGGCCTGCAGCAACATGTTACGTGCAGATGCACCAAGCTTGCGCATGGTGTCATAGCTTGTGCGGACCGACATGCTGCCGCCGGTAATACGCATCTGGTTGTTGATCACCAGATAATCCGGACCGGCCGGTGCACTTTCGACAACAAAGCTTTTGGGATCGGCATCCAGTTCTTCGCCAACGATCTGTGCCATGGCGGTAAAGACGCCCTGCCCGCCTTCAACGAACGGACTTTGCAAACGCACGGTATTGTCCGGGCGGATCTCAAGGAATGCCGGAACACGGGTTCCCGGTGTGACTTCACCACCGCTTTGCGCGCGCGCCTTGCCGACGGGCAGGCCGAAACCAAGAACAAGCGCGCCCGTTGTTGCCCCGGCGGCACCAAGCAGGAACCGGCGACGGGAAATATTGACCGGCTCGCCTGTCGGGAACTGGTCCTGTTGGGACGGGGAAAGCTTCAGGTTCTTCACGACGCACCTCCTTCCGCAAGGTCTTTGACCGCGGCATGGATGGCGTTGTAGGTGCCGCAACGGCACAGATTGACCATTGCTGCTTCGACGTCGTCTTCGGTCGGGTTTTCAATCTCTTTCAGCAACGCGGTTGCCGCCATTACCTGACCGGACTGGCAATAGCCGCACTGGGGAACCTGATGCTCAACCCATTTTTCGACGACGCGCTTGCCAACCGGATCATTTTCGATGGCTTCGATGGTGGTAATTTCCTGACCTTCGACCGCATCAATCGGCGTGACACAGGAACGGGTGACAACACCGTCGACCATGACCGAGCACGCACCACACTGCGCAAGTCCGCAGCCATATTTGGTCCCGGTCATTCCCAGATTGTCACGAATGACCCAAAGCAGGGGTGTGTCGCCGTCTGCATCGACGTCGTAAGTCTCATTGTTGATGGTTAGTTTCATGGCGCTCTCTCTAAGTTCGGTTCACCGACGGGACCGTATTGTTGGCGTGCCATTTACCCGTCGATCTATCGGGTGTTGGAATGTGCGTCTTGCGGTTTGACGACATTTTTTGATTGTTATTCAGTCTGCTCAAAAAAAAATGATCGCACTATGGCGTTATTTTAATAGTACTTATGAGCAAAACATCTAAATCACCGTCATAGGCTTGCGCGGTGTGCGGGGGGGGCTGGTGGCTTTTGCTCTGCGATCATTGCCTGATGTGGGGATGCGACAAACCCGACACAACTTAGCCCGCTGTATAGCCGGGCACCCGGCCGCGGTAGGGCAATGACTTCACAATAAAAACCGGTGTGAATTTTTTTAACGCACGGACGCGATCAAGGTTCCCGGGCCATGACAGGTGCAAGAAACCTGCAAAAAATACAAATATCGGTTGTTATACTCTTGAGGACGGACCTTGCCGTTCCAATCTAAAATCAAGACAAGTATCTGATTTGGCGCTGTAAAGCTTTACGCAAGACGATGATTTTCAGACGACGACTGCACCTGTTATTTTGCGTGCTGGCAGGTTTTCTGCCCGGCCTTGTCCATGCCCAGCAAGCAAGCGACTGCCCGAAACAACTGGGCAGTGTCAGCAATGACCGTCTGGCAACGGTCGTCACAAAAGTGATGACCGATATTTATGAAAAGCTCGGCTGCCCGATCCGGGTTGAAACCATGCCGGGCCAACGCGGCTTTATCGCGTTTAACGAAGGGCAAGTGGATGGCGAGATGTTTCGTTTTCCGGTTGCCGCGCAATATTATTCCCGTGCCTTCGTTCAGTCCGAAGTCCCGTTACTTGAGATTTCAAACAGCCTCTGGGCGGCACCGGGAAGCAAGCTTCATTCCGACGGACCAACCGGTTACGTGATCGGACTGGCGTGGCAGGAACAATATCTTGCTAATACCCCGGACGAGACCAAAAGCGGCCATCGCGATGTCGATGACGTCATATCCCACTACAATATGGGCACCTTCGACCGCTTCCTTGCCGAAGACGAAACCATCCGCCTTGCCATCGCAAACGGTGCATTTGCCAAGGGCCAGGAACCGGTCCAGCTCGAAGCCGTCAAGGTCGGCGCGCTTTATCATTTCCTCGGCGCCGAATTCACCCCCTTCATGAACCGCCTGTCGCAATATCTCGCCGATCACCCGCCATTCGAACGCAGCGGTGCGATGTAACGCCGACGCACTGCAAATACGCAAATGCAATAAGCTGTTTCATCTGCTATCCATTAGCCAAGTGAAATCGCTCAACCTGCGCAAGGCGGCACCGATGCAAATTGAATCCCTGGAAATCCCGGACATCAAAATGATCTTCCCAAAGAAGTTTGGCGATGAACGGGGCTTTTTCTCGGAAACCTACAATATGGAAGCCTTTGCCAAGGCGGGGATTGATCATCAATTTGTGCAGGACAATCACTCGCTCTCACAAGCGGTCGGTGTGCTGCGGGGATTGCACTTCCAGTGCCCGCCCTATGCCCAGCACAAACTGATCAGGGTTCCTAAGGGACGCATTCTTGATATCGCCGTTGATATCCGAAAAGGTTCCAAAACCTTCGGGAAATGGGTCGCGGCCGAGGTCAGCGCAGAAGAATGGAACCAGATGTTTGTGCCTGCCGGCTTCGCACACGGCTTTGTCACGTTGGAGCCTGACACCGAAGTCAATTACAAGGTATCGGCCCCCTACGCACCGGAAAGCGAACGCGCAATCAAGTGGAACGACCCGGAGCTCGCCATTGATTGGCCCTTCAGCGAAGCCGAGGTCATTGTTTCAGAAAAAGACGCTACCGCGATGAGCTTTGCAAGCTATTGCGAAAATCCGGTGTTTTAATTCCGATCACAAAAGATCGTAGGTCCGAAGAACCGTCTGCAGATACGCCTTGTAGGAACTTGCCCCAAATTCGTTCATCAGGGTTTCAAACTGCGTGACCGAAATCAGGCCTTTTCGAAGCGCGATTTCCTCCGGGCAGGCAATTTTCAGGCTTTGGCGACTTTCCACCGTGCGCACGAAATTCGCGGCATCCAGCATCGCGGCGTGTGTTCCGGTATCAAGCCAGGCATAACCACGGCCCATTCTTTCGACCTTAAGCGTGCCACGTTCGAGATAGGCCTTGTTCACATCGGTAATCTCAAGCTCGCCGCGCTTTGATGGTTTGATTGATTTGGCGATATCGACCACGTCTGCGTCATAGAAATACAATCCGGTCACCGCGAAGTTCGATTTTGGGTGCTCCGGCTTTTCCTCGATATCAAGTGCGACACCATCGCGGTCAAACTCGACCACACCGTATCGTTCGGGATCCTGAACGTAATAGGCAAAGACGGTTGCGCCCTCGGATTGATCCATAGCACTTCGCAACAGATCGGTCAGGTTATGACCGAAATAGATGTTATCGCCCAAAATCAGACAGCACGGGTCGTTGCCGATAAAGTCCGCACCGACAATAAATGCATCGGCAAGGCCGCGCGGTTCCGGCTGCACCGCATATTCAAGATTGATGCCCCACTTCGAGCCATCACCAAGTAGATCCTTGAACAGCGGCACATCCCGAGGTGTGCTGATAATCAGAATATCCTTGATACCTGCCAGCATCAGCGTCGTCAGCGGATAGTAGATCATCGGCTTGTCATAGACAGGCTGGAGCTGCTTGGAGACAACCAGTGTCGATGGATGCAAACGCGATCCGGTACTGCCTGCCAGTATGATCCCCTTACGCATCTGACTTCTCCCTTGGAAGATTCTCAATAACCGCGCTCAAGCTTTCTTCGACGGTTGGCAACTGTATCGCGAATGCGTCGATAAAACGCTGGCTGGACATAACGGAATATTTGGGACGCTCCGCGACCGTCGGATATTCCGAAGACGGTACTGGTGTAATGCGACAGTTCGTGCCTTTCCAATCCGCACCCCAGACCTGTGATGCGACCTTTTGGATACGCTTGGCGAATTCAAACCATGTTTGCGGCTGATCGGACGACAGATGATAGGTGCCAAACTTCTTGAAATCCGTTGCAACGGCCATTTCGCAGAGCTTGAGGATTGCCCGCGCCAGATCATCGGCACTGGTCGGACATCCCGTCTGGTCATTCACGACACGAATTTCGTCTCGTCCTGCCATCAGGTTGAGCATCGTCTTGACGAAATTTTTCCCGAACGGGCTGAAGACCCAGGACGTTCGAATAATCAGATGCTTTTCGTTGGCTTCTCTGACGGCAACTTCGCCCGCATATTTGCTCTCGCCATACACACCCAACGGCGAGACCGGGTCTTGCTCGCTATAGGGCTTTGATGCCTGGCCATCGAACACATAATCCGTTGAAACATGGATCAGCGGGACGGATCGTTTGGCAGACGCCTCTGCCATCGCGCGCACAGCATCACGATTGACCTTGAATGCGATATCACGCTGTTCCTCGGCCAGATCAACTGCGGTGTATGCCGCGGCGTTGATCACGATATCGGGTTGCACGCGATTGATAACCGGCTCTATCTGGCGGGCGTCCTCAAGGTCACATTCATCCCTGCCGACAAAAACCAGCTCGGCATTTGGAAACTCATCCCCGCACATGGCAAGGCAACTGGCCAGCTGACCGGTTTTTCCAAACACCAGGATTTTAGGCATCAGCTTGCCCCTTGGCACTGCCCAGACGTTCGCCTGCATATTTGGTTTTCAAGATCGGCTCCCACCATGCGCGGTTATTCACATACCATTCGACGGTCTGCTTCAGGCCGGTTTCGAAATCATATTTCGGCCGCCATCCCAGTTCGGTCTGCATTTTGGTTGGATCAATGGCATATCGCCAATCATGCCCCGGGCGGTCTTTCACATAGGTCACCGCATCATCGAAACTTTCAAACGGGACACCTGGCACAATGTCGTGCACCGTATCAAAGATCCGTTTGACAACCTCGATATTGGTCAGCTCGTTACAGCCGCCGACATTGTATTTCTCGCCCAACCGGCCTTCCGTCAGGATTTTCACCAAGGCCTCGGCATGGTCTTCGACATGCAGCCAATCGCGGGTATTAAGCCCCTCGCCGTAAACGGGAAGCTGCTTGCCATGCAGCAGGTTAAGACACATCAGCGGAATAAGCTTTTCCGGGAACTGGAACGGCCCGTAATTGTTCGAGCAATTGCTGATCACAACAGGCAGCCCATAGGTGTGATACCACGCCAGTACCAGATGATCGGAACTCGCCTTGCTTGCGGAATACGGTGAGGTCGGCGCATAAGCCGTTTCTTCGGTAAACAGCCCTTCGCTGCCAAGCGATCCATAGACCTCATCAGTCGAAATGTGATGAAAGCGGAACTTTGATTTCCTGTCCGCAGGCAGCTTATCGAAATAGCCGCGTGCAACTTCAAGCAAGGTAAAGGTGCCGACCACATTGGTCTGAATGAAATCACCCGGCCCGTCGATAGAACGATCAACATGGCTTTCGGCAGCCAGATGCATCACCGCATCGGGCTGAAACGCATCAAAAAGCTCAATGATGGCATCCCGGTTGCAGATATCCTGATGGGCAAAATGGTAATTGTCCTGCGACGAAATCGACGCCAGCGTTCTCAGATCGCCAGCATATGTCAGCTTGTCGATATTAAGGACCTCATAGCCCTTCAAACCGGTCATAAGCCGACAAACAGCAGATCCGATAAACCCTGCACCGCCCGTCACGATAACTTTCATTCTGCTCTCATCGAAAAGTTGATGGCGTGGAACAACGTTGCCTGCATCAAGGTTACATTGCCCGATCAATACTGTCGAACCTTCGGTTAACTTATTGCAAAGAAGTGTTATTTGGACGCGTTATTCACGCCCAAAATCCGTAATCCGCAAACAAAAAGGCCGGATGCATCTGCATCCGGCCATTTTTTGATAATTTTGAATAATCGCGGCGATTATTCGACAGTTACTGATTTCGCAAGGTTACGTGGCTGATCGACATCCGTACCTTTATGAACCGCAACATGATAGGCCAGCATCTGTACCGGGATGGTGTAAAGGATCGGTGCGACGAAGTCGGCGACCTTCGGCAGCTCAACAGTGGCAGAGGCCATATCGCCAAGCTTGGCAAGCCCCGGCGCATCCGAGATAAAGATCACCCGGCCACCACGTGCCGCCGCTTCCTGCATGTTTGAGGCAGTTTTTTCAAACAGCTCGTCCGATGGCGCAATGACAATGATCGGCACAGACTGATCAATCAGCGCAATCGGGCCGTGCTTCATTTCACCCGCTGCATACCCTTCGGCGTGGATATAGGAAATTTCCTTGAGCTTGAGCGCCCCTTCCATCGCGATCGGATAGCCAAGACCACGACCGAGATAAAGCACATCGCGCGCATCGGCGACATCAAGGGCGAGCTGCTTGAGCGCATCGTCATGATGAAGCACTTCGGCAGCATGTTTCGGCACTTCGGTGAGTGCAGTTACGATTGCGGCTTCCTCGTCCTTTGCAAGGGTGCCGTTTTCACGACCGATGGTTACCGCAAGGCAGGCCAGAACTGTTAGCTGCGTCGTGAACGCCTTGGTCGACGCCACCCCGATTTCCGGCCCGGCATAGGTCAGAAGCACCACGTCACTTTCGCGCGCAATCGTGCTTTCTGGCACGTTGACGATGGAAACGATCTTCTGGCCCTTGGATTTGGCGTAGCGAAGGGCAGCCAGGGTATCGAGCGTCTCGCCCGACTGCGAGATGAACAGGGCAACACCGCCCTTTGGCAGCGGCGGGCAGCGATAGCGGAATTCGGATGCGACATCGACATCGACACCGAGCCCGGCATAGCGTTCCACCCAGTGCTTTGCCACCAGACCGGCGTAGTAGGACGTGCCGCAAGCGACAATCGTCAGGCGCGATGCATCGGCAAAGGAAAACGGCATATCCGGCAGTTTGATCGTCTGGGTCGCCGGATTGATGAAGGCATGCAGGGTATCGCCAATCACCGCTGGCTGCTCGAAGATTTCCTTCTGCATGAAGTGATTGTAGTTGCCCTTGCCCATCATGGCGCCCGAAACAGCCGACAGCTTGGTTTCGCGGGTGACGTCTTCGTCATTTTCATCGCGGACCTGAACGCTATCGCGGGTCATTTCAACCCAGTCGCCTTCTTCAAGGTAAATCAGCTTGTTGGTCAGGTGCGACAGCGCCATGGCATCCGAGCCAAGATACATCTCGCCCTCGCCCAGACCAACGGCAAGCGGCGTACCACGACGGGCGCCAAAGATGACGTCATGCTGACCGGCAATCATGATCACCAGCGCAAAGGCACCTTCGATGCGATGCAGGGTGGCCGCAACAGCATCACGTGGGCTTTTGCCCTGATCAAGGAAATCGGACACCAGATGCACGACCACCTCGGTATCGGTATCGGTGGCAAATACCCGCCCCTTGGCAGTAAGCTCGGCCTTGATTTCCTGGAAGTTTTCGATGATGCCGTTATGAACCACGGCAACCTTGCCATCGGTATGCGGATGGGCGTTGTTTTCGGTCGGAACCCCATGGGTCGCCCAGCGGGTGTGGCCAATACCAACATCACCAGCAAGCGGCTGGTCCGCCAAACGATTGGCAAGATTGATCAGTTTACCTTCTGCGCGGCGGCGCTCGATATCGCCATTGACCAGGGTCGCAATCCCGGCACTGTCATAACCGCGATATTCGAGACGCTTAAGGCCTTCAAGAATGCGATCGCTGACGCTGTCTTTGCCGATAATCCCGATAATGCCGCACATATTGGTTTTCTTCCTGCTTTATATCGCGTGTCGTTCCGGCCACCCGAATGCGGGCGGCAATTTGATAATCTTTGTTTCAGGCTATTTCTTGCCGGTCAGTTCGCGCATCTTTTCGCGAAACTTGGCAGCCCAGCCCTTTTTCTCGATCCGTTCGGCCCGGGTCAGGGTCAGTGCATCAGCTTCGACCTTGCCAGTCACGGTGCTGCCCGCCCCGACAATCGCGCCATCGCCAATTTCGACGGGTGCCACCAGCGACGAGTTCGAACCGATAAAGGCCCCTGCCCCGATGTCGGTATGCTGTTTACGGAAACCGTCATAATTGCACGTGATCGTGCCGGCCCCGATATTGGCCTTGGCTCCGACACGAGCATCGCCGATATAGCTCAGATGGTTGACCTTGGCCCCGTTTTCGACGACGGCCTTTTTGATCTCGACAAAGTTGCCAACCCGCGCACCGGCACCAATTTCAGCCCCCGGACGCAAACGGGCATAAGGACCAATATCGGCACCTTCACCAACCACGCAACTTTCAAGATGGCTAAACGCCTTGATCACGACATTGTCGCCGACCGTAACACCCGGCCCAAAGACCACATTCGGCTCCACAATCACATCACGGCCAAGCTTGGTATCGGAACTCAAAAACACCGATGCCGGATCAACCAGCGTCGCGCCCTCTGCCATGGCTGCTTCGCGCAGGCGGTTTTGAACGATGGCTTCGGCAACAGCCAGCTGTGTGCGGGAATTGACACCAAGCGTCTCTGCCTCATCGACCTCGACCGCGACACAGCTTTGGCCATTTTTCTGTGCGACTTCCACCGCATCGGTCAGGTAATACTCACCCTTGGCATTGGCGTTATCAATCGCCTCAAGTGTTGCGATCATGTCTTCGGCCTTAAAGCACATCACCCCGGAATTGCAGAAATTGATCTGACGCTGCGCATCATCACATTCCTTGTCCTCGACAATCGCGGTCAAGTTGCCGTTCTGATCTGTGACCAAACGGCCATACCCGGTCGGGTCTTCCGGGCGGAAGCCCAGAACCGCGACGGCATGGTCATTTTCTTCACGTGCGGCAACAAGGCGGGCCAGCGTTTCGGCGGTGAAAAGCGGACTGTCGGCATAAAGCACCAACACATTGCCGCGTAGCCCCGACAGGCCATCACGCGCGGCAAGAACAGCATGGGCTGTGCCAAGACGATCAGTTTGTTCAAAGGTCGGATGCGGGGCCACGGTCTTGATCAGGTCGGGCATATCCGGACCGACAACGACCATGGCCTTTGTCGCATTCAGGTGAGCTGCGGTATCAATGACATGCCCCACCATCGGTTTGCCCGCCACTTTGTGCATGACTTTGGGCAGTGCGCTTTTCATGCGCGTGCCCATCCCGGCGGCCAAAACAACAACACTTAGCTCAAGCGACATCTATTACCCTGTTGGCTGCGATTGCGCAGCATCCCCTTTGAAAGCGTCATCACATCAATGTGTGATGCAAATAATCCAATTCGCAGCAAGTCTTAGAACATATTCTTTTCAAGCAAAAGCCCATAAAGAATCACGTTTTGTTACCGGCTGTTAGCAGATGTTACCGATTGTTAATGGCACGGTTTCCGTTAAGTTCCTATAAACCACCCAACCGCCACCAACGTTGCCACCCATTCATTCCAAAGGAGCCCCACCCGATGGCAAAATTCATCCTGTTCGACCTTGATGGCACCCTGATTGACGGGGTCGATGACATCCTGTTTGCGATGAATGATTTACTGGCTGCCAACGGGCACGCGCCGCTCGTACGCCATGATATCGAGGCAATGCTGGGCGATGGCACCTGGATGCTGACCAAGCGCGCCTTTGCTGCGCGCGGTGAAACACCAACCGATGCGATGCTTGATGAGCTTAATGTCGACTTCAACACCCGCTACGTCGATACCGACTATGCCTATACCCGCCTGTTTGAAAATGCTGAAACCGTCTTGCGCGAACTGAAATCTGACGGCTGGACGATTGCGCTGGCGTCCAACAAACCCGAAGCCCCCTGCAAGGCAATCCTCGCCAAACTCGGGGTCGCGGATCTGTTTAGCGTCATCGCTGGCGGCAACAGCTTTGAGGTCAAGAAACCCGATGGTCGCTTCCTTGACTTTGTCCTGAACCAACTTGGCTTTGATAAATCAACCGACACCGCCATCATGGTCGGCGATCACGCCAATGATGTGAATGCCGCCCGCGCAGCCGGTATCCATGCAATTGCCGTTGCCATGGAAGTCGATGATACACGAGCCAAATCGCTTGGTGCGGATGCGGTTGTGACTGCCTATCAGGATATGCAGGCAGCGATCCGGAAGATCACCGGATAATCTCAAACCTCCAAGAACGAAGAAACCGGCTGGCACATCTGCACCAGCCGGTTTTTGTTTGTTTTCGGGCTGTTGCGCTGTGCCCTAGTGGCTATCCTTCGGGATTTCCTTGCCACGATGGCCGACGAGGAAGTCGAAATCGGCCCCGCGATCAGCACCGATAACGGACTTGTAATAGAGAGATGCATAGCCGCTGGCGGGGACCGGAACGGTGGTTTTCCAATCTGCCAGACGCTGGGCGAGTTCTTCGTCGCTGATATCGAGATGCAGGCGGC
Organism: Thalassospira sp.; assembly: GCF_002709775.1. Taxonomy (GTDB): domain Bacteria; phylum Pseudomonadota; class Alphaproteobacteria; order Rhodospirillales; family Thalassospiraceae; genus Thalassospira. The sequence goes on along the minus strand of NZ_PAQR01000035.1, from coordinate 30,030 downwards.
GGTTGGGCACGTCAAGTTCGATCATGTCGCCATTTTGCACCACGGCCAGTGGCCCGCCTGCGGCGGCCTCGGGCGAGGTATGCAGGACGACGGTGCCGTATGCCGTACCACTCATGCGGGCATCTGAAATACGGACCATATCTGTGATCCCTTTGCGCAGCACCTTGGGCGGCAGGCCCATATTGCCAACTTCGGCCATACCCGGATAGCCTTTCGGGCCGCAGTTTTTCAGAACCATGATGCAGGTTTCATCGATATCAAGATTCTCGTCATAGATCTTGGCCTTGTAATCATCGATGTCTTCAAACACCACCGCCCGGCCACGATGGGTCAGGAGTTCCGGAGTAGCTGCAGAGGGCTTGAGCACCGCACCATTGGGCGCAAGGTTGCCCTTGACCACGGCAATGCCGCCGCTGGCGGTCAGGGCCTTATCGAACGGGCGAATGACGTCCTCGTTCCAGTTCCGGACATCCTTGACCTGATCCCACATCGTCTCACCCGATACGGTCAGGGCATCGTTATGAAGCTTGCCAGCCTCACCCAAAGCCTTGATCACCACAGGCAGACCACCGGAATAGAAGAATTCCTCCATCAAATAATCACCAGATGGCTGGAGGTTGACGATCGTCGGGATATCACGGCCCAAGCGGTCCCAGTCATCAAGCGACAAATCGATGCCAACACGCCCGGCAATCGCCAGAAGATGGATCACTGCATTGGTTGAGCCACCAATGGCACCATTGACACGAATGGCGTTTTCAAAGGCTTCCTTGGTCATGACATCAGACGGTTTGAGGTCATCCTTGACCATCTGAACAATACGACGCCCCGTGACATGCGCCATGACGCGACGGCGGCTATCCACCGCCGGAATGGCGGCATTACCCGAAAGCGCCATACCAAGGGCTTCTGCCATGCTGGCCATGGTCGATGCTGTGCCCATGGTGTTGCACGATCCGGGCGAGCGCGACATGGCGATTTCGGCTTCGAGGAAATCCTCGGTGCTGATCTTGCCGGCCTTGCGGGCCTCGGCCAGTTGCCAGAGCGAGGTACCTGATCCGATATCCTCGCCGCGCCACTTGCCATTGAGCATCGGGCCGCCGGTGACGACGATAGCCGGAATATCAACGCTGGCAGCCCCCATAAGGAGCGACGGCGTGGTTTTGTCGCAACCGACCATCAGGACAACGCCATCAAGCGGTGTCCCGCGCAGCATTTCCTCGACATCCATGGCGGCAAGGTTGCGGAACATCATCGCGGTCGGGCGAAGCGTACTTTCACCGGTCGAGAAAACCGGGAATTCAAGCGGCAGACCACCGGCCTCGTAAATGCCGTGTTTGACCCGTTCGGCCAGATCGCGCAGATGGGCGTTACAGGGCGTGAGTTCCGACCAGGTATTACAAATGCCAATCACCGGACGTCCGTCAAACAGATCCGATGGCAATCCCTGGTTCTTCATCCAGCTGCGGTGATAGATATTGTCCTTGCTGGTTCCGCCGAACCAACCTTCTTGTGACCGCAATGTCCGCGGCCAGGGTGCCGGTTTGAACTTCGTCATGCCCGTTTTCCTTTTTGACTTATTATCGTGACGGATCCGGTTATGTGCGTTTGGGACTGCCGCACACAGGACTTTGAACGACACGCACCGGCAACCAGCCCGGAAAACCCAGTAAGGTCAAACCGGATGTTTTCAGTCCGGTGCGTATCGTTCCGCGTCAACATGTTGTTACGCCTTGTTTTTGTTGTAGACGTCGAAGATCACGGCAGCCAAAAGCACAAGGCCCTTGATCACCTGCTGCCAGTCAATACCGACACCGATAATCGACATCCCGTTATTCATGACACCCATGATCAGTGCGCCAACCACAGCACCGATCACCTTGCCAACCCCGCCAGACATCGATGCGCCACCGATGAAGACAGCGGCAATCACATCAAGCTCGAACGCAAGACCGGCCTTGGGCGTTGCCGTATTCAAACGCGCGGCAAAGACCAGCCCGGCAAGGGCTGCAAGCATGCCCATATTGGCAAAGGTAAAGAAGGTCAGGCGCTTGGTATTGATGCCCGAAAGTTTGGCGGCCTTTTCATTGCCACCCAGCGCATAGATGCGACGACCGAGCGTCGTTGAGTTGGTGATAAAGGTAAAGATCGCGATCAAAAGCGCCATGATCACCAGAATGTTTGGCAAGCCGCGATAGGTCGACAGCAGATAGGTGACAAACAGGATCGCAAGACCGGCCACCGCATGCTTGGTCACAAACACCGCCATCGGTTCTTCGACCGCGGCAAACTTCGCCTGTTTGGCACGTGCGCGTAAGCCCAGGATCGGAAGGATCGCGGCCAAAGCCACACCAAGCGACATGGAAAACAGGTTAAAGCGCCCCTCGATCAAGCCGCCAAAGAAATCCGGGATAAAGCCCGAAGACATCGCCTGGAAGCCGTCCGGGAACGGCCCGACCGATGCCCCGCCCAGAAGGGCCAGCGTCAGGCCCTTGAAGACCAGCATGCCCGCCAGCGTCACGATAAAGGATGGAATGCGCCAATACGCCACCCAGTACCCTTGTGCTGCACCAATGATTGCACCGGCAATCAGGCAGACCGGAATGACAAGGGCGGTCGGCAAATCCCAATTGACGATCATCACCGCGGCAAGTGCGCCGATAAAGCCAACGACCGAGCCGACCGACAGGTCGATATTTCCGCCAACAATCACCAGCAACATGCCGACTGCCATAATGATGATATAGCTGTTTTGCAGGAACAGGTTGGTCAGGTTGACCGGCTTGAGCATGATGCCGTCGGTCAGGACCTGGAAGAAGGCCAGAATGGCAACCAGCGCAACAACCATGCCGTATTCCCGGATATGGGTGCGCAGATAGTAGCCGATTGATTTGGTATCAGTATCCGTCATTGTCCGTTTCTCACGCCTTCAGGATCATGCGCATGATTGCTTCCTGGCTTGCGTCCTTTGCCGCAAGCTGCCCTTTGATCTCACCCTCGTTCATGACGTAGATGCGATCGCACATGCCCAGAAGCTCCGGCATTTCCGACGAGATCATGATGACCCCCTTACCGTCGGCTGCCAGTTGGTTGATAATCGTATAAATCTCGTATTTCGCCCCGACATCGATGCCGCGCGTCGGCTCATCGAGAATGAGCACTTCGGGGGCGGCAAACAGCCATTTCGACAGAACGACTTTCTGCTGATTGCCACCGGAAAGGTTCATGACCTTTTGCGCGACATTGGGGGTGCGGATGTTGATCTTGCCACGGTATTCCTCGGCGACAGATCGCTCTGCCCCTTCGTTCAGAACACCGTTTTCAGACACCCCGGGCAGATTGGCGAGCGTGATGTTGGTCGTGATACTTTCTTCAAGGATCAGACCCATTTCCTTGCGGTCTTCGGTGACATAGGCCAAACCCGATGCAATCGCCTTTTCCACGGTCGACACATCAATCGGCTTGCCACGCAGCAACACCTCGCCAGAAATATCGGTGCCGTAGGACTGACCAAAGATGCTCATGGCAAGTTCGGTACGCCCCGCCCCCATCAGCCCGGCAATGCCGACAACTTCACCGGCCGCAACGTCGATATTGACGTTATCAACGACCTTGCGTTCGGGATGCAGCGGATGGGTCGCCGACCAGTTGCGGACCTCCATCAGCTTTTCGGAGCTGATATTTGGCGTCCGATCCGGATAACGATGCGCCATGTCACGCCCGACCATATCCTTGACGATGTCGTCCTCGGTGATCGTGCCACCGCGTGCATCCAGGGTCGAAATCGCCTTGCCATCGCGAATGACGGTGATGCGGTCCGCAACCCGGTTGATCTCATTAAGTTTGTGCGAAATCAGGATCGAGGTAATGCCCTGCGCCTTGAATTCCAGCAACAGGTCCAAAAGCTTTTGACTGTCATTTTCCTGAAGACTTGCCGTCGGCTCATCAAGGATCAGCAGCTTCACCTTTTTTGAAAGCGCCTTGGCAATTTCGACAAGTTGCTGCTTGCCAACCCCGATATTGGTGACAAGGGTCGCCGGGTTTTCTTTCAAACCGACTTTTTGAAGTAACTCACCGGTGCGCGCAAAGGTCGCAGGCCAGTTCACAACCCCGTTTTCACTAACTTCGTTACCCAGAAAGATGTTCTCGGCAATCGAGAGAAGCGGCACGAGGGCCAGCTCCTGATGAATGATGATAATCCCGCGATCTTCACTGTCGCGGATATCCTTGAATTCCTGTACCCCGCCATCATAAAGGATGTCACCGTCATAGGTTCCATGCGGGTACACCCCGCTTAACACCTTCATCAGCGTGGATTTTCCGGCACCGTTTTCGCCGCAAAGGGCGTGGATTTCACCACGTTCCACTTTCAGGCTGACATCATCCAACGCTTTCACACCCGGAAAGGTCTTGGTGATGTTCTTCATTTCCAGGATGGTATCCATCCGGTCCTCCCACTGCCGCTGGCAAGCCAGCCGCGCCTTGATCTGCTTTGGTCTTTGTTTTCCGAAAGTCCCTCGGAAACGCGACCCCGGCAAATGCGCCGGGGCCGTCTACGCCGTTGTGCTTACTGCACGTCTTCTTTGCTGTAATAGCCGGATCCGACCAGGATTTCTTCCCAGTTGGATTTGTCGACCATGATCGGCTCAAGCAGATAGGAAGGAACAACTTTGACACCGTTGTTATAGGTGCTGGTGTCGTTAATGGTCGGCTTTTCGCCTGCAAGAACGCTGTCAACCATCGAAACGGTGACACGGGCCAGCTCGCGGGTGTCCTTGAAGATGGTGGAATACTGTTCGTCAGCAAGGATCGACTTGACCGACGGCAGTTCCGCATCCTGACCGGTTACGATCGGCATTTTGGTATCGCCGGAACCATAGCCAACGCCCTTAAGCGAGGACAGGATACCAATCGACAGACCATCATACGGCGAAAGGACGCCATCAACTTCTTCGTCGGTGTAATGTGCCGAAAGAAGGTTATCCATACGCGCCTGTGCAACGGCACCGTCCCAACGAAGCGTACCGACGGTGTCCATGCCCATCTGGCCGGACTTGATCACGATGGTGCCTTCATCGATCAGCGGCTGCAGGATCGACATCGCGCCATTATAGAAGAAATAGGCGTTGTTATCGTCCGGCGACCCGCCGAACAGTTCAACGTTATAGGGCGGTTCGCCCGATGCAATCAGGCCATCAACCAGCGAGGTTGCCTGCTGCACGCCAACCTTGAAGTTATCGAAGGTGGAATAGTAATCGACATTCGGGCTTTCGACGATCAGGCGATCATAGGCAAATACCTTGATGCCTGCTGCGGCTGCGTTTTCCAGCGCATTCGAAAGCGTGGTGCCGTCAATCGCTGCGATCACAAGAACATCAACGCCTTTGACGATCATGTTCTCGATCTGGGACAGCTGGTTTGGAATATCATCTTCGGCATATTGAAGGTCGGTCTTGTAACCGGCCGCTTCAAACTGCTCGACCATGGAATTACCATCGGAAATCCAACGCGACGAAGATTTGGTCGGCATTGCGATCCCGACATAGCCTTTGTCGGCGGCATGGGCGTAACCACCCGAAAGCATCGGGCTCATCATTGCGGCCGCGCCAAAGGCGACCCCTGCCATTACGGCACTGAGACGTTTCATAGCTATCCTCCCTAAAAGACACGGCATACCAGCCATTTTTATTTACGCCCGACTTTGACAGGCATTCTTGGCCCGCATACGTCGTGTCTTTGTTTTCAATTGATGTGCATCCCCTTTCCCAAAGGACACGGCGCCATTATTCCGACGCGTTACATAACAATCAAATAAACAATTTCGAAACTTGCATATCAAAATTGATATACTAAAATCGCGCCATACGGGAGGACCCCAGATGGCCAAAACATCACCGCAACAACCGCTCAGCTCCGCGAAATCCCTGCTTTTCCGGTCGGGGAACCTGTTTCAGCGTGGCTTGAAACTCAGTCACCTGCGCATGATTGTCGCGATGGAAGAAACCGGTCAGATCAGCCTGGCGGCCGAAATGTTGAAAACATCACAACCGGCTGCATCGCGTTTGCTATCTGAAATGGAATCGATTCTTGAAGCCCGGCTGTGCGTGCGAAGTCCGCGCGGAATCGAAATGACCAATGCCGGGCGGGCCCTTGCCAGGCGGGCGCGCAGCATGCTGATTGAAATCCGCGAAGCCGAACGCGAGATCGAGGATATCAAACATGGTGGCGGCACGGTCTTTGTCGGCGCGGTGACGGCGGCCGCAGTTGATCTGGTGGTGCCCGCGATCCGCAGCGTTCAGGCGGTCAATTCCCTGCTTGAAGCCCATGTCGGGGTCGGGCCGTCGCATTTGCTGATCAAGGATTTGCTGGCCGGTGACCATGACTTTGTCATTGGCCGCGTGCCAGAGGACATGGACCCGCGCCTGTTTAACATCCGCGAAATCAGGAGTGAGAAAATCCGCCTGATGGTCCGCACCGGCCATCCGCTGCTGGAGGGCAACAAGCCAATCACGCTGGCACGGCTAGCACAGTTTGAATGGATCCTGCCACCCCCGGGCAACCTGATGCGCCGCACGATCGAGGATGTGTTTATTTCGCGTCACCTGCCCTTGCCGCATTCAAGCTTGAACTCGGCATCCCTGCTGGTGACGCTGGCGACCTTGGCCGATACCAACGCCATCGCCCCGATGGCGGAGGAAGTCACAACCCTTCTGACCAGTGGCGGGCTGATTACCGAACTGCCATTTGATAGCGCGATTGAAATCAAACCCTATAGCCTGATTACCGCGCGCGGCCATCGGCTTTCGCCATCGGCACAGCTGGTCTCGGACCATATCCTTGCCCGCATCGAAAAACCGCAGGGTTAGGCTAAGGCGTCTGGAGCTTTAACAATGCAATTGTTTGCACTGTTGTTTGCGCTGTGCGCCGCCCGAAAACTGGCGTAAGCTTCTGAGACAAAACAAGACATGTTGTGACCAAAGGTAAAGCATGCCCATAGGCGTTCGATATCTCAGTACCCTGATTGTCGCTTGTGCGCCCTTGCTGGCGACCAGTGCGCTTGGCACTGAAAGCAATGACAACCTGAACGATTTGTCAGAGCCAGACGGGCATACGACCTTTGCCGTTATGGACATGCGGGCGACAACCGCATGGGCGATCAATCATTTCGAATGGCTTGAGCCCGATGAAGAGGCGCTTGAAACCCTTGTCTTCACGGCGGGCAAAGGTCCGATGCGACTTGATTTCGTCATGGACAATATCGTCCCGCCCTATTGCGAACTGCGCCCCGATCCCGAAACATGCGATTATCCGGGCATCCCGGTCAGCTGGATGGAAGATGTCCCGCAGACCATCTGCATGGAGATCCCGCTGGTCGTGAAAGCGCGGCACAAGGATGTGCTGAGCAAGGCCGACCAATTATGCCTGCAACCTGAAACCAACCTTCTGTTTCCCATTGACTGGGTTGGCGGCAACAGCTGGCCACAGGTTCATCTGCATCAGACCGTGACACCGGGCAAAATCCGCTTTGACGGCAGCACGGCGATCATTGACCTTGCCATCACCGATGCCATCACCACCCGCCTTGCCGTCCTGTCGGAACAGGGCTATGGCCCGGCCCGGATTGGCATGAGCGATACTGAGCTGCGCAAGGTGATCGGCCCGCGGCTTGATGCCTTTATTGCCGGCGCTGATGAAAGCTGCACCTATCTTCAGCGCGAGCTTGATCCGTTCGGGCTGGGTTACATGATCCTTGATGGCAGCCTTGCACGTGTTTCGCTTTATGGCGATGAACATGACGTCGCCACCAGCATGGTGCGCACGCCAAACGGTCTTTCAATCGGCTCGACCCGTGATGACGTTTATGCCGCCTTTAGCGGTCAGAAATTGATCGAGGAAGAGCACGAATATCTTGGCCCGACCGGGAAATACATTACCTGGTGGCAGGATGACGCCCAAACGCGCGGCATCCGGTTCGAGATTGATGAAAACGGCACCGTCATTGCCATTCATGCCGGAACGGATGCGATCACCTTGATCGAAGGCTGCGCTTAAACACGCGCCCGGCACCCTTACCCACCCGCACCTTTTCTTTGCCGTTGACTTGCCAGACCAAGCCGGTAAAAAGCCGGTCTTGCGCTAACGGCGCAATACCCAAAACCAACAACAATATTGCCATCCCCTTGCCGCAAAGCCCGACCAGAACGGCGTGCTTGCGGAGACACGAACACGAATGCAAACACCAATAACGTCCAACCTTGTTGTCCTGACCGGCGGTCCCGGTACGGGCAAGACCACATTGATCAATCATCTTGATGACCGGGGCTTTGACACCAGCCCCGAGGTGGCGCGTGCCATCATCGAAGAACAGATTGAACGTGGCGGCACCGCCCTGCCTTGGGATGATAATGATGCCTATGCCGGTCTGATGTATCGCCGATCCATTCGCGCCTGGCAGGACAGCATTCAAAACCATCCGCGCACGGTTTTCTGTGATCGCGGCCTGCCCGATACGCTTGCCCATCGACGGCTTAGCGGCCTTCCGGAAAACCCTGATCTGATGCGTGCGATCAAGACTTATCGCTATCACCGGGTGGCATTTGTCCTGCCGCCCTGGTCGGAAATCTACAAAACCGATGCTGCGCGAACACAAAGCTTTTCCGAGGCCGTCAGAACATATGTCGTGCTGTGCCGGACCTATCATGAATGCGGCTATGAACTCGTCGAAATTCGCAAAGGCCCGGTCGAACAGCGCGCTGCCCAGATCCTTGCCCGCCTCAAACTCTAAGAAACAGCCCCATGATGACGTCGAACCACCCCACATCCCGATTTGCCAAACGTGCCCTCATGGCATGCACGGCAGCCGTGACAATGCTTGCAAGCCTTCCGGCGGTTGCTGCCTGCTATGACTGGCCGCTGCGTGAATATCGTGGCAATTATGCCTATGACGGCGACACCATCTATGTCGCCATTCCGGGCCTGCCCGAAGAAATCGCCAATATGTCGGTGCGCGTACGCGGGGTCGATACGCCCGAAGTGCGCGGCAAATGCGAAAGCGAAAAGCAACTCGCCCAAAGGGCCCGCGACTATGCCCGCCAACGCCTGAAGGCCGCGACATCCGTGCAATTCTGCGAACCGGAATGGGGCCGATATGGCGGGCGTGTGGTGGCGTCGGTCAGGATTGATGGCAGCCCGCTTGATCTTGAGCTGATCGCGAACGGCCTTGCCCGCCCCTATGATGGCAAAACCAAACGACGCCCCTGGTGTCAGGGGTAATCAACGACACATGCCAAACTCACTTCAACGTGAAGCTACTGGACAAGTGCGATAATCCGACCATCTTTGGGAACAAAGAACCACCGGCCCGAAAATCAAAAAGGCCCCAAAAGGCCCAGAAAGGCGAAGTGACGAAATATGAGCAAGTATCACAAAGATCCCGATGCCATCCGCGACCTGTCGCCCGAACAGTATCATGTGACCCAGGAAAGCGGCACCGAACCGCCGTTTCGCAATGATTTCTGGGATCACAAGGAAGACGGGCTTTATGTTGATATTGTCTCGGGCGAGCCGCTTTTTACATCGCGCGACAAGTTCGACAGCGGCTGCGGCTGGCCAAGCTTTGTAAAGCCGGTTCAGTCCGAACATATCGTCGCCAAAGAAGACAACACGCACGGCATGCGCCGGATCGAAGTCCGTTCCAAACACGGTGACAGCCATCTGGGCCATGTCTTCCCCGATGGCCCACAGGATCGCGGCGGTTTGCGTTACTGCATCAATTCCGCATCACTCCGCTTCGTCCCGATTGAGGATCTGGATGCCGAGGGGTATGGCGATTATCGCCACCTGTTCGATTAATCAGACAAAAAAGACCGGCGCGAAGCCGATCTTTTTATTTGTGTGATGATTAAAATTCACACTCAAAAATCACGATCAAAATTCACCGGGCGCACACTGCAAACAGGTCAGGCCCATATCACGCCATTTATCGACAACGCGCCTGCGGTCATCGACAACCAGCCACGGATTGAAACCATCCTCGATGATCTTGGCCAGCAGGTCTTCCTTGACCTCTTCATCGGTGCGGTGATCGGCATCTTCCGGGCGCAGATACATGCCATCAAACGGGATATCATGGGCACGCAGCCAGGCTTCTGATCGGTGCTGCCAACCCGCCGGGCGGCCTGAACAGATCAGGATCGCATGGCCCGAGGCATGCAGAATGCGCAGCAGACGTTCGATATTTTCAATCGGCTTGGCGTGGTCCATGGCGTCAAAGAACGCATCCCACTGTTTTTCCACACCATGAACCAGATGCCCCAAAGCATCGGCATCAAAATGCGCCAGCGTGCCATCCATATCAAATACCACAGCGTCCCTGGCAGCATCACGCGCATCACGGGCTTTGGGTTCAGTCACGCAGAAATCTCCTTAATCAAATTCTCGGTCAAATTTTCATAGTCCCAACCATCCCTGGTCGGGCGAAACAGGATCGGGGTGGCGTTGGGCACGCGCGGGCCATCGGCCTCAAACCCGGTCATGTAAAGAATGCAGCGCGCCACCCCGGAATGGGCAACGATCACTGTCAGCTCATCGCTAACCTGGGCCAAGGCCTGTTGCATGGCAAAGGACACGCGCTGGCACATGGCATCGAAGCCTTCGCCGTTTGGCGGGGTGTCAAAGCGCGGGCAAAGCTCTGCAATCGGGCGACCTTCCAGATCGCCCCAATGACGTTCGCGCAGACCATCCAGCACCTTGGCATCATAGTCGGGCAGCACCAGATTTGCTGTCGTCCGTGCCCGGTCCTGCGGGCTGACATAAACCGCCCGCCATTTTGCCATCGCCATAAGCGGCGCAATCGCAACCGCCTGTGCCCGCCCGGTATCATTCAGTGGCGGCTCGTTTGATCCGGCAATGATACCCGCCCGGTTGGCATCGGTTTCCCCGTGCCGGATGAAAACAAACGGCAGGCTGGGAAAATCGAACTTTTCAGCGGCATAGATCATGACCGGACATCACCCTTTTCAAACAACGCATGCATTACAAATAGAACCGATCCGCAAGCTGTAGCCGCCCGTCAAACCCGTCGACAAGTCCAAAATCCTCTGGCCGGCTGGTGAAAAGCGGCACGACCTGCATGGCATGGCACTGATTGGCAAGGTCGATCACGTGGCTTGCCAACGGATGGACGTTCCAGCGCCTGAAATGCGCATGGCCCTTTTCGACCATCTTGCGGGCCTCGATCGGCATGAAGCCGGTAAAGATCACATGCGCGCTTGATCCCATCCGACCGGCATCCTGCCATTGATCAATCAGTTCACGCGCCTTGCCAAACGTCGCGCATGGCGCATGACATAACAACAACCGTGCATCGGGATTGAAATGCTTTGCCTTTTCCTTAAGCGCGCGCAACTGGCGGATGGCATCGCCCGCGACGTAATCCGATCCATGGGCATCAAGCACCTGCTTGACCTGGCCATAGCATCGATCATCCATTGACCAGTCGGTCAGGCCATGGCGTTCAAACAAAAGCGCCATTTCCGCCGCCCGGCCACTTGGCGGGACGGGAAACAGGATTTGCCCATCAAGCTTGGTCATGGTGGTGAGCAAGGCATCAATACGGACCTGCTGGGTCAGTTGTTCCATGCCATAGGACGCATCAAGCAACACGGTCGCAGCATCCGGCGGCGCGTCATAAAGGAAGTAATCCGATTCCTGGCAAAAATCGCCGGAATAGAGCACCCCGCCACCCAGTTCGAAATGGAGCCACACCCCGCCAAAGGAATGCCCGGTGCGCCCGGTCGTGACCGTGACGCCATCAACCTGAATTTCCCCAAACGGCGGCAAGGGCACGACATTCGCCCCCTTGGGAAGCGAGCGCGCGGTGACTTCGGTGCAATAGATCGGCAAACCGGCATCGACGATTTCGCCCGCCGCACCGATATGGTCGATATGGTCGTGGGTAATGAAAACAGCGTTAACTTTATTGAGCCACGCCGGATCAAACCCCTGATCGCTTTCCGGACCGACACCGCAATCAAGCAGCCAGCGCCGGTTAAAGAATTCCAGTCGCAAACAGGCCGGGCCTTTTTCACCAAGTCCCGAAAGAACACGCATACGGGCTGACATCAGGCGGCCTCACCTGCCATGCGGTCAAACACCCAGCCGTCCGATATTTTCAATCCGACCTGCTCGCCAATCCGGGCGCGGCGGTTGGCATAGACCGGAACCGTATGATCCGCACCAATCCGGACCGACAGGCGGAACCGCCCACCAAGATAGACACAATCGTCGACCTGACCGCGCAAGGGCGCTTCATCAGCAACCCAGACGTCTTCGGGCCGCAGACACAGGCCCGCATTGGCATTGGTGATACCATCGGCCAGTTTCGGGCAGATGCGGGCGGTAATGTTGCTGTCGCCCAGCTGGACGGAGCAGTTTCCGTCACTTCCGACCGTAACACCTTGTACCGGCAATACCGCCCCTGCCCCGACAAAGCCCGCCACCATCAGATCGGCGGGTTCACGATAGAGCGTTTCGGGGGCAGCCATCTGGCGAATATGGCCCTTATCCATCACCGCAATCCGGTCGGCCATCGCCATCGCTTCGGACTGATCATGGGTGACGTAAATCATCGTCGCGCCGGTGCGGCGATGGAAATCCAGAAACGCCTGCTGCATGGTTTCACGCAGGTGTACATCAAGGTTCGCCAGCGGCTCATCAAGCAACACCGCACGCGGCTCCATAACAAGGCAGCGTGCCAGGGCAACACGCTGACGCTGCCCACCGGAAAGCTCGGACGGGCTGCGATCGGCATAGGGGCCAAGGGCGACGATATCGAGGGCCTCGGCAATCTTGCGATCCTGATCAGCCCGGTTTAGCCCGCGCACCTCAAGCGGATAGCCGACATTGCGCGCAACCGACATATGCGGCCAAAGGGCATAGGACTGAAACACGATGCCGAGATTGCGGTCTTCGGGGCTGATCATGATCCCGTTTTCCGGGCTTGCCATGATCTGACCGCCCAGTGAAATCTGACCGTGATCGGGTTCTTCGAACCCGGCAAGCAACCGCAAAAGCGTCGTCTTGCCGCAACCCGAAGGGCCCAGAAGGGCAACGAATTCACCATCGGCAATATCAAGCGAGACCTGATTGACGGCCCGATAATCGCCAAAGCATTTGGTAATGCGCGAAAGATTTATGTCTGCCACGGTACAACTCCTTTGGGCAAACGGCGCGCGGCAAGCTGAAAACAGCTCATCAGCGCGATCACCACAAGAACGACCAGAACCGCCACGGCCGAGGCCAGAACGGTGTCGCCACTGTCATCAAGATTGAAAATCAAAACGCCCAACGTCTCGTTCCCGGCCGACCACAAAAGGGCCGAAACGGTGAGCTCGTTAAAGGCGGTCAGGAAAACCAGAAGCGCCCCTGCAGCCGCCGAGGGGGCTGCCAGCGGCAGCAAAATATCGCGCAAACGCCGCGAAAGCCCGGCGCCACAGGCCTGGGCGGCCTCTTCAAGGGCCGGGTCAAGTTGGGTAAAGCTGTTCATTACCGGGCGTAGCGCAATCACAAGGAAACGCGCCAAGTACGCGACAAAAATGATCGCAAGCGTCCCATAAAGGCTGACATCAATCAGCGGAATGCGGATGAACAACAAGATGCAGGCAATCGCCAGAACCACGCCGGGAAGCGCATAGGGCACCTCGACCAGGAGGTTGATCAGCTTGGTCAGGTTGGATGGACGGCGGACCATCACATAAGCCAGCGGCAAGCACATCAGAACAAGCGTCACCGCCGCCCCGATAGACAACACAAAGCTGTTCTGGAATGCGCGAATGGTGGAGGGCTGCACGAACATGACCTCACGGAATGCCTCGAACGTGGCGTTGGCGGAGGTCAGCTTGACGCCAAAGGCCGGAACCAGTGCGGTTGTAAACAGGGCCAGAAGCGGAATGACGAGAATGGCAACCAAAACCGCCCAAAGCGCTGTTTCAATCACGCTTCGGCGCGCACCGAGTTTGACATCAAGCGGCCGCCCAACCATGCCCATCAGGCGATAGTCACGTTTGGACAGCAAGCGGTGATGAAGTGCCACACCGCAAATCGCAATTGCCCCGATCAGCATGGCAAGCACGGAAACCTCGCCCAGAACCGACGGACCAAATCCGGCAAGCTTTTGATAAATCAATGTCGGCAGGGTCTGATAGCCAGCTGGGATTCCAAGCATCGCGGGAATGCCAAAATTGCCAAGGGCGGTAACAAACGCCATGGCTGTGCCGGCAATCAGGCCCGGGCTCGTCAGCGGCAAAATGATCTGCCACCACAACCGCCCACCACGTGCACCGGCCAGACGGGCGGCTTCGATCTGTTCACGCGGCAACATGCGCAAGTTGGCGCGAAGCGTCAGAAACACGATGGAGGCATGCTGAATACCCAGCAAAAGGGCAATGCCTTCTGCGGAATAAAGCGGTTGGGGGGATCCCATTGGCGGGGCCATGCCAATGGCGTTTAAAAGCGCACTGCTGGGTCCGGTCAATTGCACCCAGCTAAGGGCTGTGATCTGTGGCGGGATCATCATCGGGATCATGAAACAGAACACGAGTGCGGCTTTGGCGCGTATGTCGGTCAATGCCACCAAAAACGCAAAGGCACCGCCAATCAGAAGGGAAATAATCGTTCCCAGACCCGCCGTATAAAGACTGTTTGCCGTGGCCCGCCAGGTTGATGAACTGCCCAGCACGTCACGAAAATAATCAAACGAAGGCACACCGCCAACCATCACGCCCTCAAAACCAAGGCGCAGGATCGGCAAAATCGAAATAATAAATACCGGCACCACCAACCAGATGAGCAACCGGTCCGAAGACCGGTTGCCATTTGGTTTGGCGATTATGCCAGGCAGAACGCCGCGAAGGCGACCTGTAGCCTGCATTATTCAGCCCCGAAGATGTCTGCGAATTTTTCTTTGTTGGCTTCGGCCTGTTCCAGCGCGATGGCCGGATTGAAGTCCATCAGCTTGATGTCGCTGCGTGCCGGGAAACCAGCCGGAAGATCCATGCCGTTACGTGCCGGGATGTAGCCCATATCAAGAACCAGTTCCTGACCAGCTTCGGACAGAACGAAGTCAACGAACTTGTGCGCGGCATCAACGTTCTTGGCGTCTTTCATGATCGCGACCGGCTCGGTCACGTAGGTGACACCTTCTTCCGGGAAGACGAAATCAACCGGCGATCCATCGGCCTTGCCACGAATTGCAAGGAAGTCGACAACAACGCCATAAGGCTTTTCACCCGATGCAACGGCCTTGAAGGTACCACCATTGCCACCCTTGGCACGGGCTTCGTTGGCAGCCAGGGCCTGATAGTAATCCCAGCCAAGATCCTTGTTCTCGGTCAGGGTGGACAGGTGAATAAGGGCCGCACCGGAATAAAGCGGGCTTGGCATTGCGATTTGGTTTTTCACCGCCGGATCAGCAAGGTCTTTCCACGATTTCGGGGCCTTGACGGCGGTGTTGTAAACGATGCCGCTCGTGATCAGCTTGGTTGAATAGTAATAGCCTTCACCGTCATAAAGACCGTCTTCATAGGCACTTGCTTCGCCAGACTTGTAAGCCTGCAGCTGACCTTCCTGCTTGAGACCTTCAAGCGTTACGGTATCGGCAATCAGAAGAACGTCCGGGCGCGGGTCGCCAGCAGCGATTTCGGCACGCAACTTGGCCATGATTTTGGTGGTGCCATCACGGACCCACTCAACTTCAACATCCGGATTGGCAGCCATGAAGGCATCAACAGTGGTCTGGGCATCCTTGTTCGGCTGGCTGGTATAAAGAACCAGCTTTTCAGCAGCCTGACCCACAACCGGCAGCATCATCGCGGCAGAGGCAACCGCAGCAAGAAGAACGTTACGCATGATCGGCATCCCTTGAGGTTTCGTTCGAAAATGTTTCGATCCGGAAGCTATCGGGATTTCGATTTCAGTTGTGTGACAACACCAAGAATTAAATGTTTCAACATGAAAACCGGGCTATGCAGCGGTGTTTCGGCTTGTCTATACTCCGACTACAAGCGAAATAACTACTTTCGAACGAAAGAGAAGCCGTGTCCAACACCCCTGATCCAGTGCCCCTTGATCGCCGACGCGACCGCATCGTTGCCCTTGTCAAATCGACCGGCTTCATGGCGGTCGAGGAACTGGCACGCCGATTTAATGTCTCGGTCCAGACCATCCGCACCGATCTGCGCGACCTGCATGAACAGGGCCGCGTGTTTCGCCGTCACGGTCTTGCCGGCCCGGCACCCGATCCGGATAACTCGGCCTATGAAAAACGTGAAGACTGGAACCGCACGGGCAAAATGGCGATCGCCGCCAAGGTGGCCGACCTGATCCCGGAGGGCTGCACGATTGCGATTGGCACCGGCACCACCGCCGAACTCGCCGCCCAGCATCTGGCATCGCATCGCAACTTAACGGTTCTCACAAACAATCTGCATGTGGTGATGGCGCTGCAAAATGCGCCCAATGTCACGCTCCGCCTTGCCGGTGGCACCGTGCGCACCCGCGATCTTGATATCATTGGCGCAGACAGTGCGGACTTTTTCGGCAGCATGCGCGCCGATTTCGGGATTGTCAGTGTTGGCGGCATGAGCGACGAAGGGGATTTGCTTGACTTCAACATGGATGAAGTCCGCGCAAGGCGCGCGCTCGTCTCGTGCTGCGATCACGCCATCCTGATGATCGACGAGAAGAAGGTCGGCCGCAAAGCACTCTGCCGTGATGGTCACGCCAGCGATTTTCAGACCGTGTTGCTGAATGCCGCGCCGGGGGATGCCCTGCAACGCGCGCTGGTCAAGGCACGTAGTCAGATTGTTGTCGTGTCGTAATCAGCAGGCGAGTGTCGCTTCTTCGCTGATGGTCAGATCGCCTTCGACATGCAGGGTATGGTTCGGCGCGACCGCCTTCCAGCTGTCGCTTTCGGCATCAAGCGGTTCGGAAACGACGATCACGTGGTCGTCGCGTTTACGCCAGTAAAGTGATGGCGGCTTGTCGTCGCTGGCGTGGCGGATGGCGCAGATGCTTTTGCCATTTGACAGACAGGCGGTGAAACGGAACGGCGATGTCGCGCCGCGCTGCTTCATTTCATTTTCGACAACCTCGATCGTACGGCGGATGGCTCGGTGCGGGTCTTCGCGCAGGCCCAAGGTCAGCATCAGGCAAAAGATCAGCTCGCTGTCGGTGGAGCCCTGCCGGCCTTCGTAAAACTCATCCTCAATCATCATTTCAAGCGATCGGCGCACCAGCGGGTAATCGCCAATCTGGCCGTTATGCATGAACAGATACTGGCCATGGGAAAACGGGTGGCAGTTGGTGCGGCTGGTGTGGGTCCCGGTGGAGGCACGCACATGGGCAAAGAAAAGGCCCGAGCGGATATGATGGGCGAGCGAGCGCAGGTTCGGGTCATTCCAGGCCGGCAGGATTTCGCGATACAGCCCCGGTGTCGGGCGTTCGTCATACCAGCCAAGGCCAAAGCCGTCACCATTGGTCGGTGTTTTGGCCTGTTCGGCATGCAGGCTTTGCTCGACCAGCGAATGGCGCGGTTCAAAGACCAGCTTTTCCAGATAAACCGGATCCCCGATATAGCTTAGCCAACGACACATGATTTGCCCCCGCACATGAATTTTGGTCGATTTTGAACAATTTTGATCGGGCACATCTAAGCCGGATAATTACAGCATGGTCAATGTGATATTGTGCGTCCGAGCCCTGATTTCAGGGCATGGCTGAAAGTCCGGCATTTGTTGGCAAAAAGAACAACAAACCTCTTGCCAAGGGCGGTGATTGTCCGTATTTTCCGCGCCACAAAATGAATCGTGCTGGTGTAGCTCAGCTGGTAGAGCGGCGCATTCGTAATGCGTAGGTCGTAGGTTCAAATCCTATCACCAGCACCATTTTGATTAACAAACCCCCGCCGGGTCAGCCCCGGCGGGGTTTTGTGTTTCAGGTCACGTTGCACGGCGCAATACCAGCGATTTCCCGGTCATTTGGGCGCAAAACTTTTCACATCGCGCTCGCCGCCTCGTCTTTTTGCAAGGAACGTAAAACTTCTTGCAGATCAGGGGCAGCTTTGTGCAGAGCCCTTTTGAGTGCTGCAAGGCACCATTGGGGAGTGCAGGCATGACCGATAGTGACGCGCCCAAACCAGCCAAACCATCTGGCAAATCCGTGACCGATCCAGACAGCAATGCAACACCCGGACAAACCCCGTCCGAGGCCGGTCCGGCAGAAGCCGAAAACAATCTGAAAGAGCCAAGCGAAAATCCCGACGCCGGCAGTGCAGAGCAGGCCGCCATCGATATGATGGCAGCCCTGTGTCGTGACCTTGGCCTGCCGGGTTTCCCGCCAGATCAAGGCGGGGGTCAGAGCCCCCAACCCCAACCGATGGAAACGGCATTCCAGATTATTCAGCGCTATCTGCTGGATGGGGATGGCAATGGTTCGACACATGCGCCCCAGGTCATGATGCCAAGCTATGTTGCAGCGTCTGAAACCTCCGAGCCCTGGCACAGCACCGGGGATCACGGCGAACCGTCGCCCGCAAGTGCGGCAGATGCCAATGCGCAGTGGGGTGTGACCACCACCCATACTGACGGCAGCGTGACCGACATGAAGGGTCCGGTGATCGCCGATGATATGTTCAGAACGGCGATGCCATCGCTTGAAGGCAAGTCCGATACCACGGATGGCACGCCGGACTGGGCGATCAGGATGAAACAGGACTATCCGCTGTCCCCGACCCGGACCAGCGCGCAAACGGCGATTGCCGCACGCATGCAGGCAACGGACATTCCGGCGTCGCTTCGCAAATGGTCCCTGCATGTCGGGGCATTGCCCGATGCGCAGTCGGAACTGTCCGTCACCGTACCGACCTCGGTCCCTTCGCAATTGCGCGCGCTGTTGTTTGATAGTGCGACAAGTGATGGCGGCGCACCGCTGATGTCGGAAGTGCCTATTTATGGCGGGGAGGCCCATGCCCTTCATCTGGAACAAAACGTTGGCACCGTCACCAGCGAAACGACACCTGATCTGGCGAAAGTCTGTCTGATCCTTGGCAATCATGCGCCGGTGCCAATCCATCTGGAATATACCGGCAGCCTGCCCAGCCCGATTGTGGCCGGCAGTGTCGTGGTCGGTCCCAATAGCAGCATTCCGTTCTGGGTGCAGATCACCCCGCCCAGCGAAGGCAAAAAGGGTGCAGGTCTGGTTGTTCTGGTCCGTTATGAGGCCGAGGCGAGCTTTGATGTCACCGCCCAGCTTTTGACCGCGGCGCGCACCAGCACCCCGACTGCGATCCTGACGTGTAGCAGCCAAACCGATCATTCGGCCTGCCGTGCGGCAAGCATGATCTCCGATAGCCGCGGGCGGCTTGAAACCAGCCTGACCGGCCTGCCCAATGACCCCGATCCACAGGATCTGAAGAAATACGGCTTCATTCAGCCCGCCTTCATGCTGGAAGCAAACCCGACACCGTCAAAACCGTCAACACCATCGCCTGCGGCAAAATCCGATAGCGGATCCACTGGCGACAGTGACGACACAAACAGCACGACCAGCGCGCAACCCAAGCCCCCCGTGACCAAGTCGCCAACCTGCAGCACCAAGGGCAAAACCGGCAATGCGGGAGGGGCTGGCAGCAGCAAGGGAGGCACCTGATGTCCGGACAGGCACAGAACGATATCGCCACGGCAAGCGGCCGCAAGGATGCAGTCAGAAAGGCGTTCAATCAGGAATATCTGGCAACCCAACAGGCCATGTCACAGGCCGCCGAACGGGCCCGCGCGCAGGTTCTTGATCAGAAACAGACCATTGCCGGTCACGCCGAAAACGTCAAAGCGGGCACCCAGGCCCCGCAGCCGCCCATCGGCGCACCCGCTGCCGGGCAGGCGAGCGCGCCACCGGCACCAGGTCCACAACAAGGGGCACCGCATATGGCATCCGATCCGAACCCGCATGACGGTCAGCAGGTCATGTTCGAGATCGCAAACGAGATCCGCAAAATCATCGCACAAGAGATTGATTTGCGTATGCAGGCCCTGTCGGAAAAGGTCGAAACAGCCCTTGCCGAAGCCTTTCCACCGCGCACGGCCGATAAAGACCAGCCTTCTGAAAGCAGCACCCCGGACGGGCCAAAATCCGTACCGGGCAAGAAGGGCTGATGTAACAAAACAGCGGGATTAAACCCGCAACGTCCAAGATAACAACAAGCGCATCAAAGCGCGATCAAGCGTCCCAACCCGACTCTCAGCCCGTTTCGCGACGGCTGCGCCGTTGCGCATGAAATTACAACTATAGGATGTATTGAAACTTTTATTCACACTTTCTTTGCGGCCGCGTCATAATGATTACCGCGAAACTTAATCAGCCTATGGTTGCATTCAATCAACCGGAGGGGTCCATAGTGCAGAATGAAAAGAACAGTCCGCAGGATGAGGCAACCCTGACAGAAGCCGAGATCAGCTTTGCAAAAAGTCTTGAACAAAGCCTTTCTCTGGCGTTGGGCGACGATGACAAGGTGACCTCGATCTGGTCACGGCTCAAACCGGAACAACGTGCACGCATCGCCGAGGATTATCTGGCAAAGCTTGCCGAAACCGACGCGCAAGAAGAGCAAGAAGTACCGGATGACCCGGATTGCGATCCAAGCACTGCAGCCGGTCCGACAAACGGACCGCTTGATGCGCGCTCGATCATGCAATCAATGGCAGCCGCATCAACACATGCGCAATCGCAAGCGTCGACTTGCACCGCCAAACAACCTGCCAATACCGGTCACCCCCCCTATAGCCCACCGCCCGGTTATCCTTCTGACTTCAATCCGCTGGCAGGCTTTCCCGGTCTTGAACCATCACGCAGCGGCCCAAGCCCCGAAGACATCATTGCCGGTGCCCTTGGGTCCCCAGGCACCACACCAACCGACCCGCTTGATATCCTGCGTGGTCTTGTGCCCGGCGCGGATAGCCCGGCCCTGCGACAGCCGGTTCCCCAAGCACCCGTTACCCCGCAAACACCATCTACACCCGTCGACAGTCACGCGCCATCGGCACAAACCACACCGCAAAGCCAACCGCAGGAAAATGCGGATCTGGGTCCGGCCGCACCAAATTTCTGGCCGCTGTGGATCGATCAGCAGGACACGCTTTTGAAACAATGCCTGAAACTGATGTCGGGCAATATGGATGACGCGCAAGACGCATTGTCCGAAGCGATGGTCAAGGCATCAACCAAGTTCGAAGATTCCATGGATGAAATCCGCAACCATCGCGCCTGGCTGTCACGCATTGTCCATAATGCCTGCATTGATTTGCACCGTCAGAACCGCCGCAAGGCAGAGTACCGCGAAGAAACCCATGGTGCGGCAGATACACCGGCCTCCCCCATCACCGCCCCGGTGACACCAAGTCCCGAGGAATCCTATCTTGCCGGTGAAAAGCTTGATCAGCTTGAAACAGCGCTTCTGGCGATGCAGGAAAAACTGCGCAAACCGCTTTTGATGCGCTGTGTTCAGGACCGCACCTATGACGAGATAGCAAGCGCCCTTGGGCTTAGCAATTGCGCCGTGCGCAAGCGGGTTCAGCTCGCACGCGAACATCTGAGAGCATCGGGCATTCAATAAGCCCGATGTGGGATGAAAAAAATAATCACCGCACCAAAAAGACGCGTCACAACAGCAAACACCCAGCGTCGATAGACTGAAAACGGGACGGCGAAACCCCGACAGAAGCACGATAGAAACACAACAGCAAGCAGCACACCGCAAAGCGTAACGAAGGAGAGTTTACAATGGCGATTCCGACCCCGGTAAACGGTCAGATCACTGATGCTGTCACCCAGGCTAACGTGAAAGTTCTGGGCGACGCCCCGGCAATGGCAATGGGCTCGATCTTCCAGTCCCTCGCACATTCCACCGGCATTCTTTATGAAAATGCTGTCAGCGCACAGCAGCAGATCGGCATCACTTCGCAGGCCGCCACCAATCAGGGCGTCATCCAGATCTATTCGGTCGACACGATGGCAGACTCTGTTGCGACCTCCAAGATTGCCAAAAGCGACGTTCCCGACAACATGCTGTCGCTTCTTACCGCCCTTCAGGCAACCAAGGGCTGATTCCCAAAAAATCTTTGGCCCGAACGGCCAGTTACCAATCGGGCGGTCGCATCCATCTGCGACCGCCCGATTTCTATTCGGCAGGCTTGTTTTTCCGCACGTCAAGTTTCGCGCAGCGCGTCATCACAGAAGCCCGACTTCCCCGTCAAATCTTTGGACGCACTAGATGCGGAAGGCGGACGGCCTGACCAAGGTCATCGTTTTCCTTCTGCGAATTTCCCAAGCAATCAGGAGATAAACAGTGGCTGATAACACTCCGCTCAATGGTCAGATCACCGATGCCGTTACCCAGGCGAACGTGAAGGTTCTCGGTGACGCGCCGGCAATGGCGATGGGCTCGATCTTCCAGTCCCTCGCCCATTCGACCGGCATTCTTTATGAAAACGCCGTCAGCGCACAACAGCAAGTCGGCGTCACCTCGCAGGCGGCCACCAATCAGGGCGTCATCCAGATCTATTCCGTCGATACGATGGCTGGTGCCGCCGGAACCGCCAAGATCGCCAAAAGCGACGTTCCCGACAATATGCTCTCGCTGCTCACGACGCTTCGGGCGACGGCGGGCTAATTACAGACACGCCCAAGACACATGTCCTTTGGTCTGGCGGTCAAGTTCCAATCAGGCGGTCGTGTGGATTTGCGACCGCCTGTTTTTGGTTTGGCGATACCGGTTCCCAAGATCCAAGTTTTTGCCCGGCCCGCGTCACAACCCCCAAAGCCCTCCGTCAAAAGTCTGACCGCAGGACATGCGGAAAGGGCCGGTTGCGAGCATCGCTTTCCTACCGGTACTTCTTTAGGCAATCAGGAGATACACAATGGCTGATAACACTCCGGTCAATGGTATGATTACCGACGCTGTCACCCAGGCCAATGTCGAGGTCATGGGTGATGCGCCGGCAATGGCCATGGGCTCGCTTTACCAGTCGCTGGCGCACTCGCATGGCATTCTCTACGAGAACGCTGTCAGCGCTCAGCATCAGGTGGGCATTTCCTCGCAGGCGGCCACCAATCAGGGCGTCATCCAGGTCTACTCTGTCAACACCATGGCAGGGGCTGTTGCGACCTCGAAGCTCGCCGCCAGCGACGTTCCCGACAATATGCTTTCGCTGTTGTCGGCTCTCAAGGCAACGACCGGTACGGCCGTGTCTTAACATCCAAGATGGTTTCGCCGCCAATCCCGCCCGGCATGCATGCGCTTGCCGGGCTTTTTCTTTCACAACTTTCACCGCCCGGCGTCATTTCGGTACGCACCCATTTTGCCAGCCCCATCCCTTCAGACCAAGGAGACGGACATGCCATCGGCACCACCTGCGCAAGACGGCAAGAAATCCCAGCACAGCCACGCCGATCACAGCGATGATCTGCACCAGTGCGAGGTTTCCGACCAGATCACCGACAGTGTCGCACAGACCAATGTCGCCACCATGGGCGCTGGCCCCGGCTATGCCGCTCTGCAATCCATGCTGGGACAGGCGCAATCGCAGAACATCCTGATGGCGAACATGGTCTCGGCCCAGAAGCAAAATGCCATGATCGGCATGACGACCATGACCCAAAGCATTCTGCAAATGATGAAACGCCGTAGTTAATAAGGATCACCCCGATGAGCAATCCGAACGAAGTCGACGAACAGATCACCGACAGCGTCACCCAGACCAACACATCGGTCATTGCCAATGGCCCGGCGATGGGGGCGATGCAGTCCTATCTGTCACAGGCCCAGGCACAGGGCATCCTGTTTGCCAACATGGTCAATGAACAGCAGCAACAGGCGGTCGCAAGCCTCGCAACCACCATGGAATGCGCCAAGGCGACCCTGTCCGTTCAGGAAGCCAAACCAAATTTTTTTACTATGGCCAGCCCGGCCAATTCGCCGGCCAAGAAACCGGACGTGAACAACAACCCGACCTGAATGCGGGCGCATCCCAGCAAGGTCAGAACAAGACAGGGGGCGAAGGATCTGGCGACGACGGCGAGACAGCGGAACCTTGGTATAAAAACATGGATCCACGGTTCTTTGGCCCGGCCAGACTTCCGCCAGAGCCCGACACCAACAAGGGTGAGACAAGCAGTGAGGTCAAAGGATGAGTGATATCGTCAACCCACAAGTCACCGATGCCGTCACCCAGACCAACGTCAAGGTGCTGGGCGAAAGCCCCGCCCAGGCGGTTTCCATGGCCCTGCAGTCGCATTCCCATGCCACGGGCCTTGCGATGGAAAACGCCACCCTGACACAGGGCAACATGCAACAGGTCGTCAACACATCGACATCAAAGCTTGTTGCCCTGATCACCGCCCAGGCGGGCTGATGGCCCGGCAAATTTGATCACAATCGCGTCCGTGCGACGTCTAGAGATGTGCGGTCAGAAAGATCGCTTTTTCGGAGGATAACATGGCAATTCCAACCCCGGTGAACGGTCAGATTACCGACTCTGTCACCCAGAGTGCGGTCAGTGTTCTCGGCTCCGCCCCGGCAAACGCGATGGGCGCGATCTATCAAAGTGCAGCCCATTCGACATCGATCCTTTTCCAGAACGCCGTGCAGGCACAGCAGCAGGCATCGATGTGTTCACAGGCCGCAACCAATCAGGGCGTGATGCAGCTTTATTCCGTCAACACGATGGCGGGCGCACAGGCCACCGCCAAGCTCGGACGGTCGGATACCAGTGATACGCTTTTGACACTACTCGTAATTTTGGCAGCAACCCGCCGCTAGGCACCTGACCCGGTCGGTCTTTAAGACCGGCAATGGTCACAAACGTGAGGGCGTGAAATGGCAGACAACACCCCTGTAAATTCACAAATCACCGACGCGGTGACCCAGAACAACGTCAAGGTTCTGGGTGAGGCGCCGGCACAGGCCATGGGCCTTGTGTATCAGACGATGGCCCATTCCATCAGTCTGTCAATGCAAAACGCCATGCAGACCCAAGGCGGCCTGCAGCAGATCGGCAATGCCGTCACGTCCAGCGCGTGCCGCATGATCCTCGACAGTTCGGGCGGCGGCATGGGTGGTGGTAAAGGTGGCGGCGAGTCAACCTAACGCCCAACCACATACCACCAAACCCGGCACTTGATCCAATTTGATATTTCGACCAGTCATAAACGAGGTCTCCGATGGCAGACGAAGACAACAAAACAAACGAAGATCCCGAAGCTGAAGGCAGTGATCAGGATGAAGCACAAGGCAGCGGCGATGCCAAGTCTGCCAGTGGTGAGGCCGGTGGAGGTGACGCATCAGGCAAGGACGCGTCCGCCAGCGAGAAAAGTGAAGACGCCAGCAGTCAGGATGATGCGAACGGCAGCCCTTCGGGCAGTGATCCCGCAGCCCCGGACAATCCACCCGGCACACCCCCGCTTAGCACCGCCCTTAACCCGCAGATCGTTCAGGCTGTCGGCACAACCAACCATGCGGTTTTGAACGGGGCCATTCCCGGTGCGAACGGTGTTGCCTATCAAAAGGTCGCCCAGGCAGCGGCCTATGCCGTGCAGGATTCAACGGACTACATGCGCAATATCATGTCGATGGCAACAGCCACGACTGGTGTCGCCATGCAGAAAATGCTCGCAGAAAACAAGCCGGACCCCTACGACAAAATCATTGAAGCAGCGACCAAGGCAGTCGCGGATGCGCAAAAAACCTTCACCAGCGTCGGCCAGGCCGCAAGTGGTGTGGTGAAGGATTTTGACAATCTGGCTTAGATCGAGCTAGCCCGCGCGCATCAGCTCGATACGGTGGCAGGCTTCCGAGAAATCAGGCGCGAACAGTTTGACACTAAGCCCGGTTCCCTGAAGCTCATAGGCGCCCATTTCCGCCGTCGGACAGGAAATGAACTGCGCGACGGTCGAGCTGACCAGAACGCGTTTGCCAAGCTGTTTGGTCAGCTGTTCGATCCGGGCGGCTTCGTTTGCCGCCTGCCCGACTACGGTAAAGTCGACACGTTCGGACACGCCGACATTGCCGTAAATCACATCCCCTACATGCATACCAAGGCCGTAGTCAAACGGCAGTTTTCCCTCGGCCTCGCGCCGGGCGTTGAGCGCATCAATGTTCAGCTGTGCCTCGGCCGCGGCATAAAGGGCTGCGTGACAGGCGGTTTCAAGATTGGTGTCATCTTCATCAATCGGGAAGATCGCAAGTGTTGCATCCCCGATATAGCGCAGAACCTGCCCGCCATGCTTAAGCACCGCACTGGCGGTGGCGCCAAAGAAATCGTTCATTTCACCAAGAAACGCATCATCACCGACATGTGTCGCGACCGAGGTCGAATTTCGCATGTCCGAGAACCAGATAACCGCACGGGTCTTGGTGCTGTCGCCAAGTTTGATCTGACCATTGCGCACACGCTGCCCGGCATCAGTCCCCAGATAGGTTTCAAGAATGGTGCGGGTTTCTTCATGGTTGATGCGCATCTTGCACGACACGGCAAAGCGGCGCTGAATGCCGGAAAGGATCGCCAGATCCTCGTCCGAGAACCCACTTGGCCGACGCGTCAGATAGGTCATGAAAATGCGGTTGCTGTTAAGCGTGCTGTCGCTATCGGTCACGAACGGCGTCATCAGCGCGTAGTAATCCGTGCCGCGTTTCTGACGGAAACTTTCAAGGATCGGGAAATCAACAACCGCGCTCGGCCCGATCAAGTGGCGGCGCATGAAGCTGACATCGTTATCGAGCATCCATTTCATCGGGCTTTCGGCCCACTCGCGGTTCTTTTCGTCACCACCCATATGGGTTGTCCGTTCAACCTGGCCATTTTCCTTGGTCCAGATATAGGAGACACCTTCGTATAGCGGATGCAGGGTCTTGAAGGCGACCATGACGCGGTCAACCGGAATGCCCGATGCGACCAGACGGCTGGCCATGCCCGACAGAAGCTCGCTGATGTCGGTATCATCAAGCGCGCATTCCATCAGCCAGTCATTGACAGAACGCACAAAGCCGCGCGCGGCCTGCGCGTTATTTGTCCCGGGAAGTGCAGTTACCACCCCCGTAGAAGACTGGTTGTTGCTCATGGGTACGCTCCGTCCGTTCCTATGCTTGATTGTTGCACCGCCGCGGGTCCAAATCCAGACCCTAAATAGAACAGCATCACAATTTAGCAATTGTTGATTTTGATTTCTTGAAATTCCACGCAACAAATGACCACCGGTCACGTAAATTGCAAGTGCTAACTGTCAAAAAACTGACGCACTTTGTCAGGAGAGTTTTCGCCCCCGCCAAGACCTGCACAAAACACCCCTATTGCGGCTGTGCCGGTGGCAAGTAAATACGCGCCAAAAGCCCGCCTTTCTGCGACTCATCAAGATAGATTTCACCGCCGTGGGCCCGAATAGCAGTCCGCGCAATGGCCATACCCAGGCCAATACCCCCGGTATCACGATTGCGTGACTCTTCAATCCTGAAGAACGGCTCAAACACCTGTTCGCGCTGCTCGACCGGGATGCCCGGACCATCGTCGGCAATTTCGATCCACAGACCGCCATCATCGGCATCACGTACCGCAACTTCGACCGTATCGCCGAAGTTCAGCGCGTTGGATACCAGATTGCCAAAGGCCCGCTTGATCGACAGCGGCCGGCATGGATAGACGCGTGTATCGACTTCACCGGTGAATGTGATCGGGCGACCGGTTTCTGCCAGATCCTCGACCGCGGATTCAACAAGGGCGGTCAGGTCGATCTTGCGGGTTTCCTCATTGGCGGTTTCTTCGCGCGCAAAGGTCATCGCCGCTTCGACCATCTGTTCCATTTCATCGAGCGTCTCGATGATGCGCGCACGGTTTTCCGGATCATCGACAAATTCCGCGCGCAGGCGAAGCGAGGTGATCGGCGTGCGCAGATCATGGGAAATGGCGGCCAGCATGCGTGTGCGGTCCTCGACAAAGCGTTTGAGGCGCGCAGTCATGCGGTTAAAGGCCTTGGTGGCCCGTCTGATTTCAGTCGGCCCGGTTTCGGGCACCGGTTCGGGATAATCGCCGCGCCCGACGCGATCGGCCGCACGGGTCAACACATCCCATGACCGCGAAATACGGCGTGCGAGGAAATAGGCAATGATTGCGATCACCAGTGTTGAAAGCAAGACACGCAAGGAACTATCGAGCACAAACCAGGGTGGCGGCATGACACCACCGATCACTGCTTCCAGCCAGACCACGGGCACGCCTGCTTTCTCCACACCGTCAGGCCCGACCGGAATGATCGGCACGGCAAGACGCATCACCGGCGCGGTATCGCAGTCAAAACGCTCCAGGTAACGCAAGGACCAGGGCGTATCACGGTCCTTACGATCATGGTGTTCATCGTCATCATGGTCATCATCATCACGTTTGTCGTCATGTCGTGACGCGTCTGACGACCTTTCTCCCAAGAGATTTTCCTTGGCATGGTGCAGCGATTTGCGCTCTGTCCAGCATTCATCTTCTGACAGGATTTCAACCCTTGCCGGGGTGCCTGTTTTCATCGAAAGGGCTTCGTTGAGACGATGGCTCAGGCCATCGGATTCTCGCCCGTCCGCAACAGGAACATCCGTTTCATCCACCAGCCGCAAACGACTTTGCGGCGACTGCGCCACACGAAGAACATCCCGCCAGGTTTCGCGGGGCGTTGTGCTCATGATCCGGGAAATCGCCGCGACCCGCATCAACGAATAGACGCGGCGCTCCGAGGTAACGGCATCCCGGCGTTCCTCGGCCAGCATCACGCCAAGAACGATATGGGTCAGGATGATCGCGCCCAGCAGCAGGCAAACCAACTGTGCGGTCAGGCTTTGGGGCCACAGGCGTTTGATCAGGCGGCGCTTGGTCATTTTTCAGCCACCTCACAGGTAAACATATAGCCCCCGCCCCAGACAGTCTTGATCAGGGCCGGGTTCTTGGCATCGATTTCGATCTTTTTGCGCAGGCGGCTGACCTGGTTATCGATGCTGCGATCAAACGGGACGGCTTCGCGCCCGCGCGTCAGATCAAGCAACTGATCACGGTTAAGCACCATGTTGGGATGCTCGACAAAGGCACAAAGAAGGCCATATTCGCCTGCACTGAGCGGCACGACCACATCACTGGCGTCACGCAATTCATGACGGGTGCGATCAAGCACCCAGCGATCAAAATGCACCTGCCCGCCTGGAAGCGGCCCCTTACGCCCGACCGGAAGACTTTGCGCGCGCCGCATCACCGCCTTGATCCGGGCGAGCAATTCGCGCGGGTTAAACGGCTTGGCCAGATAATCATCCGCCCCCATTTCAAGACCGATGATGCGATCGGTTTCCTCGCCAAGGGCGGTCAGCATCACGACAGGTACATCATAATTCTCGCGCAGCCACCGACACAGGCTTAGCCCGTCTTCTCCGGGCATCATCAGATCGAGCACAATCAGATCCGGTGCGATGTCATCATTCATCAGTTTGCGCAACTCGCGCCCGTCCGATGCCAGCGTCACGCGATATTCATGCTGGCGCAGATACCGGCCCAGCAGGTCACGGATATCACGGTGGTCATCGACAACAAGAATGTGGGGCTGGTCGCTCATATGCGGTCCTGAAATCAAAAGTCTTGGTTCAACGTAACTTAACGCGTTGGCCATCCCGGCTGAAATGGCAATTTGTATCAGATTGTCGCAAAGGGCCCATTTGGCAAATCTTGCGACCAATTTACCGGTTTTCCGGGATCATTTCGCGACAATCATAGGTGATAACGGACCTCAACACATTGATCCCCCACAAACCTGATGAGGTTGTCCATGAAACGCAAAAACACGCTTAAACTTGCCGCCGCCCTGATCGCCACCACCATGATCGCCACCCCGCTTGCTGCGACTTATGCATCGCCTGGCGAACGTGACCATGGCGGCGAGTGGTCGATTTTTGGCGGCGGTCACGGT
>NZ_PAQR01000034.1 GCF_002709775.1 Thalassospira sp. | reverse complement strand
GATCCAGTACCCGAAACGCCAGGTCGGCATGAAGGTCATGGAAGGTCAGAGCTCGCACCTGCCGCTCAAGATCAACACTGCCGGTGTTATTCCGCCGATTTTCGCAAGCTCACTGCTGCTGATGCCGCTGTCGGTTGCCCAGTTCACTGCTGGTGGTAATGCACCGGAATGGCTGACGACTGCGACCGCACTGCTTGGTCGTGGCCAGCCGCTTTACATTGCGCTTTACATCGGCCTGATTGTCTTCTTTGCCTTCTTCTACACCGCGGTTGTTTTCAACCCGGAAGATACGGCAGACAACCTGAAGAAACATGGTGGCTTTATTCCGGGCATCCGTCCGGGTAAAAATACAGCCAACTATCTGGATTTCATTCTGACCCGTCTGACGGTTATCGGTGCAGCTTATCTCGCATTCGTCTGTATCCTGCCGGAACTGCTGATCGCGGAATGGTCTGTTCCCTTCTACTTTGGTGGGACTAGCCTCCTGATCGTTGTCACGGTAACCATGGATACCGTTGCGCAGATTCAGTCTCATATGCTGGCTCATCAGTATGAAGGCCTGATCAAGAAATCCAAACTGCGTGGTCGCCGCCGTTAAAGAGCGACCACCGCATTCAGGGGGAAGACGATGAACATTATCCTTCTTGGCCCTCCCGGCGCAGGGAAAGGTACCCAGGCCAAGCGTCTCGAAACGGGACGCGGCATGATCCAGCTCTCGACGGGCGACATGCTCCGTGCAGCGGTTGCTGCCGGAACCGAACTGGGGCAGAAGGCAAAGGAAGTCATGGATGCGGGTCAGCTCGTATCCGACGATCTGATGATCGGTCTGATTTCTGAAAGACTTGACCAGGATGACACCAAGGGTGGTTTCATTCTGGACGGGTTCCCGCGCACGACCGCCCAGGCAGAAGCTCTGGACGACATGCTGGAATCCAAGGGACTGGCACTTGATTACGTGATTGAACTGCGTGTTGATGATGCAGCGTTGGTGGCCCGTGTTGTCGGTCGCTATACCTGTGCGAAATGCGGGCAGGGCTACCATGACGAGTTCCAGAAACCCGCCAAGGAAGGTGTCTGTGACGTTTGTGGCAGCACCGAATTTAAACGCCGTGCGGACGACACCGCCGAGACGGTCACCTCGCGACTGGAAGCTTATCACAAGCAGACAGCACCGATCATTCCTTACTATGAAAAGGTCGGTAAGCTGAAAACAGTTGACGGGATGGCTGAAATCGACGAAGTTACGCGCGAGATTGAAGCCATCCTGGGGTAATTTCCCGGGCAGGGCGTTTTTTTGCTGGCGGGTTGGCAGTAATGCTGGCCCGCTTTTGCAGCGTCCTACCCTACCGGATCTGCCCCTGGGTTTGTTAACAGGAAACAGGAGTTCACATAGTGGCTCGTATTGCTGGCGTAAACATCCCGACCGCGAAGCGCGTCGTGATTGCGCTTACCTACATCACCGGTATTGGCCCGGCTAAAGCCAAAGAAATTTGCGCAAAGGTCGGAATCGAATCCGCAACCCGCGTTCATCAGCTTTCTGATGACCAGGTTCTGAAGGTTCGTGAAGTTATCGACGCTGATTACACCGTCGAAGGCGACCTCCGTCGTGAAACCGCAATGAACATTAAACGTCTGATGGACCTGGGCAGCTATCGCGGCCTGCGTCATCGTCGCGGTCTCCCGGTACGCGGTCAGCGTACCCACACCAACGCTCGCACCCGTAAGGGCCCGGCTAAGCCGATTGCTGGCAAGAAGAAGTAAGGTAGGGGAACGACAATGGCGAAAGCTCCTCAGACTCGCGTGCGTCGCCGCGAGCGCAAGAACATTACGAACGGTATCGCGCACGTAAACGCGACCTTCAACAACACCATGATCACCATCACCGACGTTCAGGGTAACACCATTTCCTGGTCGACCGCTGGTGGTATGGGTTTCCGCGGTTCGCGTAAATCGACTCCGTATGCTGCACAGATGGCTGCCGAAGATGCAGGTAAAAAAGCTGCTGAACACGGCATGAAAACCCTCGAAGTACAGGTTAAAGGCCCGGGTTCGGGACGTGAATCTGCACTGCGTGCGCTTCAGGCTGTCGGTTTCACCATTACGTCGATCAAAGACGTAACGCCGATTCCGCACAACGGTTGCCGTCCGCGTAAACGTCGTCGCGTCTAATCGCGTCGATCCTTGCGGACGACCCCGCGTTTGGGCCCGGGATGACCGGGCCTCTTCGCGTTTCTCGTGGGGGCAATATGTTGCCCTCATTTCCATAGGCTCCAGTTGCGAAGGTGGGTCTCGTGATTCAAAAGAACTGGCAGGAACTGATTAAGCCGACGAAGCTTGATGTTACTCCGGGTACTGATGCCAGCCGTATTGGTACGATCGTGGCAGAACCGCTGGAGCGCGGTTTTGGTCAGACCCTGGGTAACGCGCTGCGTCGCATTCTGCTGTCGTCGCTCCAGGGTTCGGCAGTTACTGCGATCCAGATCGACGGTGTATTGCACGAATTTTCGTCGATCCCGGGTGTGCGTGAAGATGTCACCGACATCATCCTGAACATCAAGACCATGGGCGTGCGTATGCATGCTGAAGGTCCGAAGAAAATGGCTCTGAAGGCGACCGGCCCTGGTGCCGTCACCGCAGGTCAGATCGAAACCGGTGCGGATATCGAAATCCTCAACCCGGATCTCGAGCTTTGCCATCTTGATGATGGTGCTACGCTCAACATCGAATTCACCGTTGATAACGGTAAAGGCTATGTTGCAGCCAGCTCGCACAGCTCTTCGGATGCGCCGATCGGTCTTATTCCGATCGATGCGATCTTCAGCCCGATCCGTAAAGTGGCCTACAAGGTGGAAAACACCCGTGTTGGTCAGGATACCGACTTTGACAAGCTGTCGCTGACCGTTGAAACCAACGGTGCGCTGACCCCGGAAGATTCGGTTGCGCTTGCTGCCCGTATCCTCCAGGACCAGCTGTCGCTGTTCGTCAACTTCGAAGAACCGGAAGCGGTTGTCGAAGAGAAGAAAGAAGACGAACTGCCGTTCAACCGTAACCTTCTTCGTAAGGTTGACGAGCTTGAACTGTCGGTCCGTTCGGCAAACTGCCTGAAGAACGACAACATCATCTATATCGGTGATCTTGTTCAGAAGACCGAAGCAGAAATGCTCCGTACGCCGAACTTCGGCCGTAAGTCGCTGAACGAAATCAAGGATGTTCTGGCTCAGATGGGTCTGCATCTCGGTATGGAAGTCGGCGGTTGGCCGCCGGAAAACATCGAAGAACTTGCTCGCAAGTTCGAAGATCCGTTCTAAGAACGGGTCTTCGGCCTTCGGGCCGAGATCGGAACATTCATGTTCCAAACCGGAGAACCCAGTTGTTTGGGCATCCGGCGGGCTTGTTGCCCACACCGCACGTGCATGACCTGACCTTTCGACAAAGTGTTCAGGGTGGCGGCGCGGTTTTACAATCGGTTTCGTGAGCGAAGCCAGGCTATTAAGGAGAGTTACCATGCGTCACGGTATGCAAGGCCGTAAGCTTAATCGTACTTCGTCCCATCGTAAGGCGATGTTTGCCAACATGGCAGTTTCGCTGCTCACCCACGAGCAGATCAAAACCACTCTTCCGAAGGCCAAGGATCTTCGCCCGTATGTCGAAAAACTGATTACGCTGGGCAAGCGGGGCGACCTGCATGCACGCCGTCAGGCCATTTCGATCCTGCGTGACGACAAAGTCGTAGCCAAGCTGTTCGGCGAAATCGCTGACCGCTACAAAGAGCGTGCTGGTGGTTACAGCCGCGTTCTCAAGGCTGGCTTCCGTTACGGCGATGCGGCTCCGGTTGCTGTGATCGAACTTGTTGATCGCAACGCCGATGCAAAAGGCGCGGAAGACCGTGCTCGCCTCGAAGCAGAGGGCGAAGGCGAAGAAGCAGTTGCTGAATAAGCAACGTTTCGGCCTTTAAGAAACAGAAACGGGCGATGCCATCCGGTGTCGCCCGTTTTCTTTTGGCTAAATTTCAAAAAGTTCATATTTCCGCCAAGGTTGCGCGGCAGTCCTAATTTTCCTAATTGATGTTCTGCCATTGCCGGTTCCCGCACCGGTCGCTGCAACCCGAAAAAAGAGAGTCTGACGTGCAGGCAAAATGGATTACGAAAACTGTCGCCTTTGCCGTAATCGCAATGGCGGCTGTGTCCGGCCCAACCAATCTGGCCCATGCCCAAAGCGATGAAACCACTCTGGATCGGCGACTGCCGTCGAGCCAGACGGAAATCAAGATGTCGCTTTCGCCATTGGTCAAGCAAACAGCACCCGCGGTCGTTAACATCTACACCAAAAAGGTGGTCGAGCAACGCCAGCGAACCCCGTTCTTCAATGACCCGTTCTTCAAGCAGTTCTTTGGGGATCGTTTCGGCGGGGCCTTTGGTGCGCCACGTCAGCGGGTTGAACGTTCGCTGGGGTCCGGCGTGATTGTCTCGGGCGACGGTACGATTGTGACCAACCATCACGTCATCGATGGGGCAAGCGAGATCCGCGTCGTCTTGCATGACAACCGCGAATTCGATGCCGATCTGGTGGGATCGGACGAACGCACCGATCTTGCGGTCCTGAAACTGCGCGCTGTGGATCAGGAACTACCCGCCATCCCGTTTGGCGACTCTGATGCGGTTGAGGTCGGCGACCTTGTGCTTGCCATCGGCAACCCGTTTGGCGTCGGGCAGACCGTGACCAGCGGTATTGTCTCGGCCCTTGCACGTGCCGGTGTCACTGGTCAGGACTATCAATCCTTCATTCAGACCGATGCGGCGATTAACCCGGGCAACTCCGGCGGGGCGCTTGTCGATATCGATGGCAACCTGATTGGCGTGAACTCGGCGATCTTCACCAAGTCCGGCGGATCAAACGGTATCGGCTTTGCCGTTCCGGCCAATATGGTCAAGGTGGTGATGCGCGGTCTGATCAGTGGTGATCTGCGTCGTCCATGGCTGGGTGCTGCCGGGCAGGCGGTGACAGCCGATCTGGCGTCCTCGCTTGAACTGGATCGCCCGCATGGTGTTCTGATCAACAAGGTCCGTGAAGGCAGCCCGGCCGCGCGTGGTGGCCTGCAATCGGGTGACGTGGTCGTTGCCGTCAATGGTCTTGCGGTCGATAACCCGAACGAACTTAAATTCCGCATCGCGACGCTTGAGCTGAATGGCGAGGCAAATCTGTCGGTTCTGCGCCGTGGAACGGAAACCGCCCTTGCCATGCCGCTTGAAGTCGCCCCGGAACTGCCCGCACGCGATGAAAGCATCATTGATGGCCGCAATCCGTTCAGCGGGACCAAGATCGCCAATATGAACCCGGCATTGGCCGACGAACTGGGCATCGATACGCTCAGCGAAGGTGTGATGGTCTTGGCCGTCGCACGCGACAGCCTTGCGCGCCGTACCCGCCTGCAGGCTGGCGACTATATTGTCGAGGTCAATGGCGAACCGATTACCTCGGTCGCGCGCTTCAAGGAAGTTATTCGCGCCGGTGAAAGCAGCCGCGACTGGAAGATCGCCGTCAAACGCGATGGCAAGGTCCTGACGGGTGACTTCACCCTCTAAGATCAGGCGATACCGGCTTAGTCGAAAAGGCGTGCGCCAACCGGTAGCACGCCTTTTTCTTTGGCGGATCAGGCGCTCTCGCCTATCCCGTATGGCCGATGACGGAGCATCATCAGCGCGACAAAGGTCACAAGCCCCAACCCGATGGTCAGCAAGATCGCATACTGCCCGTAATCATCAATCAGAAGCCCGAAGACAAACGGCGCAGCCGCCTGTGCAAAGCGCGATGGCGCCATGATATAGCCTTGCCGTGCGCCATATCCCGCCGGACCAAAGGTCGCCAGCGGCAATGTTCCCTTGGCGATGGTCAGGATGCCGTTGCCGATCCCGTGCAGGCTGGTAAACAGCATCCCGACGGGCCCGCCAAAGATCAAAAGCAACACTGCCCCCACCGGATGGGTCAGGGCCGAAAGCCTCGATGAAATCAGCGGATGCATCTTTTTAAGCAACCCGAATTCGGCCAGCCGCCCTGCAACCTGTGCCGGCCCAACCAGCGATGCCGCGATCAGCGCACCCGCCGCGTCCATGCCCGAAATCTGAAGCAAGCGGGGCAAATGTGCCGCCATGGCGGTCGCGGTAAACCAGCTGGCCGCAAACACGATGGCCAGCAGGATCATCGGCATGTTGAAGATATCCTGCCGTGAAAGTTTGGTCAGGGCAGGGGAGGTCTTAGGTGTTTCGTCCTCTCCCGTCGTTTTGTCGGCGGATCGGGTGCGCGGGATCAAAAACAGATTAAGCGGCAAGCCCAGAACGATATGCATCACCGCCCAGAAATAGCACACCATACGCCAGTCAAACTCGGCTTCTAACCCGGCGGTAATTGGCCAGCAGATCGTACTGGCAAATCCGGCAATCAGGGTGATGCCGGTAATCGGTCCACGCGCATCATGGCCGTAAATCCAGCTGAGTGTGGCAAAGGCCGACTCATAAAGTCCCATCGACATGCCAACCCCGATCACACACCAGGCCACACACATCATGGTCAGGCTGTCAGCCGTGCCGAGCAGCGCAAGACCGGCCGCAAAGATCAGGCTGGATACCGCCAGCACAGTGCGCCCGCCAAACTGATCAATCCGCGCCCCGGCCTTGGGGCCGAGCAGGGCGGCAAAAATCAGCGCGAGTGAAAAGGCCCCGAATGCCCAGCCCGGCGGAATGCCAAGCTCGATCGCCATCGGCTCTGCCAGAATGGCCGGCAGATAAAGTGTAGTGCCGAATGCAAGGGTTTGACCCGTGCCCAATCCGATTACGATCGGCAATTTGGCCGGTGTGCCGGGCGATGTCATGTCAGGCCCCGGCAATGAAGGCAGATCAGGCAGGCAGGAACGGGCGTCACAAACGGGTTCTTTTTGTTGTTTGATCGGGAATAAGCCTGAAAGCTATGCCGCGCGTTTCAGGGCGTCAATCAACGATGTTTCGTCTGTCATCAATGTCATCTGCGTGTTACGTTTCGCCAACGTCGCCCCAACCCGTTCAACATCACGATGTCGCTCCATGGTTTCCCTGTTTGAAAGTCAGGTCACGCGCCCTTTGGCCGACAGATTGCGCCCCGCCAAGCTCGATGAGGTTGTCGGGCAAAATCATCTGTTTGGCGATGATGGCCCGATCACCCGCATGATCAAGACCGGCCGGGTGCCCTCGGTCGTGCTGTGGGGGCCGCCGGGCTGTGGCAAGACGACACTGGCCCGTCTGATGGCCGATGTTGCCGACATGGCGTTTGAGCCACTTTCAGCGATCTTTTCCGGGGTAGCGGACCTTCGCAAGGTGTTTGAACGCGCCCGTGCCCGCCGTTCGACCGGCGGGGCGACGCTTTTGTTCATTGACGAGATCCACCGGTTTAACAAGGCACAGCAAGACAGCTTCCTGCCTTATGTCGAAGACGGTACCATCACCCTGATTGGGGCGACCACCGAAAACCCGTCCTTTGAACTGAATGCCGCACTCCTGTCGCGTTGTCAGGTACTGGTGCTCAAGCGTCTTGATGATCAGGGGCTTGAAGAACTTCTGGTGCGTGCGGAAAAGGAAATGGGCTTTGATCTGCCCGTCACGCCCGAGGCACGTGAAACCCTGCGCGCCATGGCCGATGGGGATGGGCGCTATTGCCTTAATCTGGCCGAGGAACTCTTTTCCCTGCCGCCCAGTGATGATGATGGTCCACTTGGTGTCGCGGAACTTGCCCGCACCGTGCAAAAGCGCATGCCGATCTATGACAAGGGCGATGACAGCCATTACAACCTGATCAGCGCGCTGCATAAATCCATTCGCGGTTCTGATCCGGATGCTGCCCTTTATTGGTTTAACCGCATGCTGGCCGGGGGCGAGGACCCGAAATTCGTCGCCCGCCGCTTGACCCGTATGGCGGTCGAGGATATCGGCCTTGCCGATCCGCAAGCCCAGCAATTCTGCATCGGCGCCTGGGAATCCTATGAACGCCTCGGCAGTCCCGAAGGCGAACTGGCCTTGGCACAGGCGGTGATTTATCTCGCACTTGCGCCAAAATCCAATGCCGGCTACGCGGCTTATAAAAAGTCGCTCAAGATCGCGCGCGATACCGGATCGCTGATGCCGCCCGCCCATATCCTCAATGCGCCGACCAAGCTGATGAAGGATATCGGCTATGGCACGGGCTACGCCTATGACCATGATCAGGAAGATGGTTTTTCCGGGCAGAACTACTTCCCCGAAGGCATGCGTCGTCAGAACTTCTATGAACCGGTCGAACGCGGGTTTGAGCGCGATCTTAAAAAACGCGTCGAATATTTCGACCGCCTGCGCGCGGAACGTCAGAAAAAACGCGGCGAGTAACCCTTTGGGCGTGCTGCATCTGGTAGATGTCTTTGTTTCGTCTCGCGCAACCGAAATTCAATTGGTTTTGATATAGGTCGTATATTGGAAACAATCTGATGAAAAGTTTCGGGATAAACAGATCGGTCGGGCAGGCGTAAGTTCAGGGCAACAAACAAACCCGGACTTGGAGACTACCCATGACCAACATTTTGCATGTCAGTGCATCTGTGAACGGTGAGAATTCGAACTCCCGTCAGATCGCATCGAAGCTGATTGACCGCATTGTTGCTGCTAACCCGTCGGCCAATGTTGTTGAACGTGATACCAATGACGCCGTCATCACAGCACTTACCGGCGAAACCGTCGGCGCCTATTACACCCCGGCCGAAGAACGCTCAAACGCTCAGAAGGACATCATTGCCGCTTCTGACAAGATGGTGGCTGAACTTCAGAACGCCGACATCGTTGTCATCGGCGCGCCGATGTACAACTTCTCCATCCCATCCACGCTTAAGGCCTGGGTTGATCTGATCGCCCGTGTCGGCGTGACCTTTAAATACACCGAAAACGGCCCGGTTGGCCTGCTTTCGGGCAAGAAGGCCTATATCGTGGCGGCCACTGGCGGCGTTCCGGTCAACAGCCCGGCCGACTTCGCGACCCCGTATCTGAAACAGGTGCTTGGTTTCGTTGGTATCAGTGACGTCGAAGTTGTCGAAGCCTCCGGCTTTGCGGTCAATGCCGAAGAAGCCATGGCCCGCGCACTGGCAAATGTCGAAGCAGCGCCGCTTCCGGTTGCTGCCTAAGACCTCGAAAGTTCCCTCAATACAATCCCGGTGATTGGCGAATTTCCGTACTTCCCCCCCCCTTGGTTCGCTGATTAACGGGTTTGTATCCCGAAATGCCCGACTGGTAATCCGGTCGGGCATTTTGATTCTGCCCTGTTTGGTCTATGGTGTCTCAGACACACTGGCAGACACCGCGTCTGACCGGTGCAGGCAAGGCAGGTGGTATCATTGAAACGGCTGGCGATGTTTGCAATCTGGGGACTGCTGGTACTGGCAGGGATATTTGTAACGGTCCGCTTTACTGGACTGATTGATCATATGCTGCCCGCCGGTGATCCGCCCAATGTCACCTTCGGACGGGATGCCGATCTTCCCAAGGCACGCAATTTCTTCCTCGCCTGTCCGGCGGACCGCTTGCCGCAAACTGATCGCGCCATGCAAAGCCCAAGCTTCAATGCATCGGTCGCGGCCCTCACCGAAGTGCTGATTGAAACAGCGCCCGATCACGGCATGGAATTGATGTCGGACGTTGCGGGCGGTGAAGCCGGTCGGCTTTATTTCCTTGCCCGCACGCTGGTGTTTCGCTTCCCCGACTGGGTCGAGATCGAGCTGATCCTGCCTGAAACGGGCACTGGTGCAGATGCTGGCAATAACGTGTCATTCTGTCTGTTCGCCAAATCCGTCTATGGTGTCGACGATGTCGGGCAAAACGAAAAACGCACGCGCGCCTGGCTGGCCGATGTCGTGAGCCGTATGGGCCAAGGATCATAAGCGGTCGTAAGCGGTCCTGGGTCGGCGCCAATAACATTGATCATCCGTGCCCCTTGGTGTTTGATGCCAATGGGTTATGCTTGGAGTATTCGGGCGGGCAGGGCCAATGACATCGCTCTTCGTTATTGCCATGGCCCCATGCCGTATTCACACGTGACATTTCAGGACTGAGGGAATAGGTTCCGCGCCATGCAATTTTCACCGTTGTTAATCGCATCCATTGCCTTGGGCGGTGCCATTGGTGCCGTTGCGCGTCACAGTGTGTCCGTCATGATGGGCTCGGTGATGGGCACTGGATTTCCCTGGGGAACGCTTACGGTCAATGTCGTCGGATCGTTCCTGATGGGGGTGCTGATCGAAGTTTCCGCCCTGAAACTCTCCATGGGCCTGGAAACGCGCGCACTCCTTGTGACCGGTTTTCTGGGGGCGTTTACGACTTTTTCGACGTTCTCGCTGGATGTTGCGACCTTGTATGAACGGGGCAATATGGGGCTGGCGGCCCTCTATGTTGGTATTTCCGTGGTGGTCGGCATTTCGGCATTGTTTGGCGCAATCGCGCTGGTAAGGGGTGTTCTGCAATGAGTGGTGTCACTCTGCGCAAGGTCAAGGCAGACGAAGCCGATATTCGGCTCGATCGCTGGTTCAAGCGCAACTGTCCCGAATTCACATTTGGTCAGGTCCAGAAATTCCTGCGTGGCGGTCAGATCCGTGTCGATGGCAAACGTGCCAAGGCCAATCAGCGTGTCGAACCGGGCCAGGAAATCCGCGTGCCACCCGCACCGGTCATGTCCGGTGGCGGCACCGGTCCTTGGGCTGAAGATGGTTCTGGCTATAACCCGGCCGAGGTTCAGCAACGCAAACAGGCAGGCCCCGCCAAGTCCGATGCGTCCGAGGCAGAGCTGCAAGCGCTTCGCGATTCCGTCATTTTCTATGACGAGCTGGTCCTTGCCATCAACAAGCCCGCCGGTCTTGCCGTGCAGGGCGGCACGAACACCAATGTCCATGTCGATGGCATGCTCGATGCGCTGAAACTTGATAGCAAGGAACGCCCGAAGCTGGTTCACCGTCTCGATAAGGACACCAGTGGTGTCTTGCTGCTGGCCCGTTCTGCCAGTGCCGCCCATGCCCTGACCAAGGCGTTCAAGGATAAATCGACCCGTAAGCTTTACTGGGCGATTGTCACCGGCGCACCGGCCGAACGCGAAGGCATGATTGACGCGCCGCTTGCCAAAATTGCCGGCAAGGGTGGGGAGAAAATGGTAATCGACGAGAAGCTTGGCAAATCGGCGCAGTCCGTCTTCCGTCAGCTCCATCGCGCCGGGCGCAAGGCCGCTTGGCTTGCCCTGTCACCACTGACCGGTCGTACCCACCAGCTGCGTGTTCATTGCGAGGCGATTGAATGCTCGATCCTCGGTGACGGCAAATATGGCGGGTCAAAGGCCTTTATCGATGGTCTTTCCAACCAGATGCATCTGCATGCACGTGCGATTGATTTCCCGCACCCGGTCACCGGCCAGCGTGTCGTGATCGAGGCTCCTGTGCCTGAACATTTCGCCGAAACGCTTAAGAAGCTCAATTTCGATCCCAAAACGCCGACGAAATTCCTGACCCCGGAAATTCACCGCGAAAAGGAAGAAAAGCCCAAGCCAAAGGCAAAGCCGTCGCGTTCGCGCAAGAAGTAAGCCGTATGGACCGCGCATCAAAAACCGAAAAGCCGACGCACTGCGTCGGCTTTTTCGTCCTCCTGATCAAACGGCGTTGAAACAGAACTGGGTTTATCGGTTGTCGAAACGCTTGATGAAGGTGTCATAGACCCGGTTCAGCTGTTCGGCGTGAACCTTGTTGCCCATGCGTTCACACATTTCGGCCTGGCCCTTGATCATCACGGCAAGCTGTTTGCGGCCGTGTTTTGTGTGCACCATGCACTCACCCTCCTCAAGGGCGGTGACGAGTGGAATATGCTCACATTCAGCAATAGCAAGCACTTCCTCCTCGGTGAGGTCGCTGAAGTCGATGCAGTCGCGAAGTGTAAGCATGGTCTGCCTCCTGTCGCAGAGAGCCTGTCATTAGCAGCCAGTGCTCTGTGGGCCAGAATTCAATTATAGCGCGCATGCGGACGCATAAAAAGTAATACAAAATTCACTTGTAGTTTCTTGCCCTTCCCGCAAAGCACAAAAATCGTCCTCCATTTCAACCGGGGGAGACTCGATCTTTGATCTGCTTTCGATTAGTCTCCGCTTTCCAAAATTGACGATGAAAGACCCCACATGACCAATGATCCGCTGAGACTTGTGATTTTTGACTGCGACGGCACGCTTGTTGATAGCCAGCACGCCATTGCACATTGCATGGATCATGCCTTCGCGCAGCACGGGCTCGACTGCCCGGGACTGGAAAACACGCGCACGATCATTGGTCTGAGCCTGCCCGAAGCGATCACCAAACTGGCAAGCCCGGCACGGGTCGACGATGACATCATTGAAGCCGTCACCGCGGCTTATAAAACCGCGTTCTTTACCCTGCGCCAGACGCCTGATTTCCATGAGCCGCTATTTCCGGGCGTGCGCGAGGTGCTGGCCGAACTTGACAGCCGCCAATGGCTCAGCGGTGTCGCGACCGGCAAGGCGCGCCGGGGGCTTGATGCGGTTCTGGCCCGTAACGAGCTCGAAGGCCGGTTTGTCACCCTTCAGACCTGCGATAATCATCCGTCAAAGCCCAATCCGGCGATGCTGGTCGCAGCCCTTGAGGAAACCGGTGTCGATGCGCCCAATGCGGTGATTGTTGGCGATACCAGCTATGATATCGAAATGGGCCGCGCAGCTGGCATGATCGCCATCGGGGTTGATTGGGGCTATCATGATGTCGATACGCTGCATAAATCCGGTGCGCATGCCGTCATCAGCCATTTTGATGAACTGGCGGCTGCCCTTGATGAAATTTGGGACATTAACCGTGACGCCGCTTAAGAACCCCGATCTTGCGCCGATCCGCTTTGAGCTGACCCTGGCCGTCGATCCCGATGACGCCTTTGAGGCCTTCACATCGGGCTTTGGCGACTGGTGGCCGACCGAGACCCATTCTATCTCGAAGAAAGACTGCAAAACGGTCGAATTCAACCCGGGTGTCGGCGGCGAAATCATCGAGCGCGCCAAGGGCAAGGATGATATCCCCTGGGGCCGTGTCAGAAGCTGGCAACCGGGCGAACATCTGTCCTTTACCTGGCATCCGGGCTGGAATGCGGGCGATTTCACCTTGGTCGAGGTATCGTTTGATCTGAACGACTTTGGCCGCTGTGTGATCCGCCTTGAGCACAAGGCATGGGAAAATGTCGGTGATATCGCACCGGCCCTGCGCGAAGGCTACCTCAAGGGCTGGGAATTTGCCTTTGGCGAATGCTTTGGCAATTACCTGCGCCAAAAACGCTAATCAGAACAGCCGATATTCGATCAGTTCACGCTGCAATTTGACCGGGTCGCGGAACCAGTGGGTGATAAAGCCCAGTTCGCGCGCTTGCTGAATATTGCGATCGCTGTCATCGATAAACAGGGTTTCGCGCGGATTAAGGTCAAACCGCGAAATCGCCAGATCAAAAATCCTGGGATCAGGCTTGGCGAGCTTTTCCTGCCCCGAGACCAGAATGCCTTCAAAGTGATCTAGAAAGCCAAAGCGCTCCAACGCATGCGGCCATGTTTCCGCCGACCAGTTGGTCAGGGCAAACAGGCGCACTTTTTCACGCTTTTTCAGATCTTCCAGAACGGCGACCGTGCGCTCAATCGCCCCGCCCAGCATTTCCGGCCAGCGTTCCTGCCATGCGGCTATCTGGTCGTTATAATGCGGATAGCGATGCTGAAGGTCGGGGATGGAATTGGCAAAGCTCAGCATCCCCTGATCATGCAGATGGTTCCAATGCGGATGGCAGACCTCAGCCAGAAACCGCTCCATCTCGGCTTGATCCTTGAAGATCTTGCGATACAGATAACGCGGGTTCCAATCAACAAGCACCCCGCCAAGATCAAACAGAACCGTTTCGATATCGCGCATGTTGTCTCCGTCTTCCTTGGTGGCGGGGTATCGGGCTTTATCCCGTGGCGCTCCCTTAAATCAGGTGGTCGCCCCGCGCGCAAGCAGCAGTTGCGTGACAGAATAATGCTATGATCCTTGTCACAACCGCCACCGTAAAGAGACCTGAACAAAGTGCAGGCGCGGGCGTTCGGTGTAAGATGGCGGTCCAGATGACGGTAATGTCATTTGCCAACACCACGTTTGCTCGCAAATGATGTTGATACGGGACAAACCCGAATTCAGGAATAAAGAGGAGGCTTGAACATGTGTACGCTAGATGGATGTGGTTCCCACGAACATCTCGGCCCGCCGCCCAAGGCGACCGACGAACAACGCAGACTGTTTCTAAAGGGCGCTGCTGCCCTGCCTTTGGCC
Organism: Thalassospira sp.; assembly: GCF_002709775.1. GTDB lineage: Bacteria > Pseudomonadota > Alphaproteobacteria > Rhodospirillales > Thalassospiraceae > Thalassospira. Next base: position 116,818 of record NZ_PAQR01000034.1, on the reverse strand, counting down.
GTTATTCTTGCCGACCCGATGCTGGCCCATGCTGCCGGTCACGGGCTTGATAAAGTAACCATCACCACGCCCGAAGGCGAGGAAATGGTTGCCGAAATTGCCATGCCGCACACGCTTCCGGCACCGACTGTCATTCTGATCCATGAATGGTGGGGCCTTAATGACCATATTCGTGCGGTTGCGGCTGAATATGCCAAGCAGGGCTATATCGCGCTTGCCGTTGATCTTTACGGTGAGCCGCCGGCAACCACCCCGGACGGGGCGCGTGCGCTGATGTCGTCGATGGATCCGGTAGTGGCAACCCGCAAACTGCAGTCCTCGGTCGAATTCCTTCGAAATCACAAGAATTCAACCGGCAAGGTCGGCTCGGTCGGCTGGTGCTTTGGTGGTGGCTGGTCGCTCAATACAGCACTTGCAACCGATGTCGATGCGGCTGTGATCTATTACGGCAACGTCAAAAAGACCCCGGAACAGGTTGCAACGCTGAATGCGCCGATCATGGGCCATTTCGGCACCCTTGATAAAAGCATCAACAAGGAAATGGTCGACGGGTTCGAACAATCGCTCCGCGTTGCTGGCAAAACCGATTACGAGTTCTTCTGGTATGAGGCCGATCACGCCTTCGCCAACCCGACCGGTGGCCGCTATGACAGCGAAGACGCCATGCTGTCCTGGGATCGCACCATGGCCTTCTTTAACGAACATCTCAGCTGATCATCGCCACGAACGAATAGTCTGACGAAAAAGGCCGGGGTTTTCCCCGGCCTTTTTATTTGTCTGATGATTGAGTTCGCGCCGCGGGTCAGTTGGTCTGGTTGCCGCGGTTGGCCCAGCGGGTCGAGCGGCGTTCGATCACGTTAAATATCTCATACATCGCAATCCCCATCACTGCGATCACCAGAAGACCGGCAAACACCAGCGGCATGTTGAATTTCGACGAGGCTGAGAGCATCAGATAACCAACACCGACATTCGATGCCACCGTTTCCGAAATCACCGAACCGACAAAGGCCAGCGTGATCGCAACCTTAAGCGATGCAAAGAAATACGGCATCGCACGCGGGAAGCCGACCTTGATCAGGATGTCACGGCGCGTCGCACCAAGGGATCGCAAAACATCGCGCAGTTCCGGCTCAAGCGTTGCAAGACCGGTGGCAACGTTGACCACAATCGGGAAGAACGAAATCAGGAAGGCGGTGATGATGGCCGGTACCGTGCCGATGCCAAACCACATGACGAGAACCGGGACAAGGGCCACTTTTGGGACCGAATTAAAACCAACCAGAAGCGGGTTGGCCGCGTCATAGATCGCCCGGCTTGATCCGACCAGCGCACCCAGCACCACACCAAACACCACGGCAATGGCAAAGCCCGCCAGCGTCGTATAAAGCGTGTGATAGGCATGCATCCAGATCGCTTCATGGAACTGCCAGCCGACAATGATGCTTTCAGACGGGGTCGGCAGGACATAGGGCGGAATGTTGAAAATCCGCACAATCAGTTCCCAGAGGACGAAAAGCCCGATGGCGCTAAGCCATGGTGTTGCTTTGGTAAGGTTCAATTTCTTTTTCATGACTTTTCCCGCCCTTCCTTATGATTCTCGCACGTCACGAATGTGACCGCGCAATTCGTGGACAAGATCGGTGAAAGGCTGGGTAAAGGTGGTTTCCTGATCCCGCGGACGGGGCAGGGTGTTTTCACGCTCCACAAGGATCTTACCCGGGCGTTTGGACATCACATAGATGGTGTCGGCAAGATAGGCCGCCTCACGCAAATCATGGGTGACCAGAATGACGGTAAAGGGCTTGATCATCCAAAGGTTCTGCAAGATGTCCCAAAGCTCTTCACGGGTGAAGGCATCAAGGGCGCCGAACGGCTCGTCAAGCATCAGAAGATCCGGCTCATGGATCAGTGACCGGCACAAAGATGCGCGCTGCTGCATGCCACCGGAAAGCTCCCAGGGGTATTTGTTTTCATGGCCTTCAAGGCCGACAGTCGCCAGAAGCTTGCGCGCGCGTTCTTCGTATTCCGCGCGATGCTTGCGCAGGCGGTGACGGTGCGGTTTGACGATTTCCATCGGCAGCAGGACGTTATCAAGGGTCGTGCGCCACGGCAGAAGGGTCGGGTTCTGGAACGCCATACCGACAATCTTGAGCGGGCCGGAGACTTCCTTGCCATCAACAATGACATTGCCTTCCGATGGTGGCATCAGGCCGGAAACCAGTTTCAGCAAGGATGACTTGCCGCAACCCGACGGACCTACAACGGCGATAAATTCACCCTTGTCGATCTTCATGTTGGTGGTTTCAAGCGCCAGTTCATCGCCTTCGCTATAGCGAAGTTTGACGTCGTTGAGTTCGACGAAGCTTTTGGACACTGCAGTTATTCCCCCTGCTTGGCCTGGGTCCTGACCCTTGGTCGCGACCCTGTCTCTTTATTCTTTAATAGATAGCAGATGAAAAAACGGGGCAGCCAGAAAATCTGACTGCCCCGTCTTGGATGGTGATTACTTCAGCATGCGGTCTTCAGCAGCCGGCATGAAAGCATCGGTATAGATGTCATCAACAGACGGTTTGTTTTCAAAACCGAATGCCAGGGCAACCTGATCGATGGCTTTTGCCATACGGTCGGCTTTGACAAGGCCCATGCCTTCTTCAAGGGTTGCCGGGGTGACGACGTTCTCATCGATCGCCATCTGCAGACGCTGCTGCTCAAGATCCGGGTTGATCAGCGGATCAACTTCCTTAAGCGCTTCGATTGCCGATGCCGGATCGGCGATGGCTGCGGCCCAACCTTTGACCACGCCGCGCAGGAAGCCTTTAAGTTCTTCCGGATGGTTTTCCATCATGTCCGGCGATGCCAGAAGACCGTTGCCATAGAAGTCCATGCCAAAGTCCTTGTACATGAACACGGTCAGGTCATCCTTGGCTACACCCTGTGCCTGCAGGTTCAGGATCGAAGTGAAGTAGTGACCGGAAATCGCGTCAACATCGCCACGCACCAGCATCGGCTCACGCAGCGGCGGGTCCATGCTTTCCCAGGTCACAGCATCCAGATCAAGGCCGGTGGCCGATGCGAATGCCGGATAAAGTTTGCGCGACGCATCAAACACCGGTGCGCCAAGGGTCTTGCCAACAAGGTCTTCCGGCTTGGTGATGCCGGAGCTTTTGAGCATGAACAGCGCGAACGGCGGGCGGTCATAAACCATGAAGATCGACTTCATGGCGCGATCCGGGTTGGATGCGTTGAATTCCACCAGCGAGTTGATGTCGGCAAGCGATACGTCATAAGCACCGCTGGCAACGCGGGTGATCGCACCAACGGAACCGTTGCCCGAGTCAATCGTGACATCAAGGCCTTCATCTTCGAAATAGCCGTTCTTCTTGGCCAGAAGATACGGTGCTGCCGGACCTTCGAATTTCCAGTCGAGCGAGAATTTGATCGCCATGTCTGCCAGTGCGGCATGCGCGCCCAGAGCAACTGCTGCACCAATAGCAGCCCCCAAAAGTCGGTTCGTAAGCGTGGTCATGTCTAAAGAAGCCTCCTGATTGCGGATTGATGTAACAATCCAGCCACCTGATAAAATCCAATGCGCATATAGCAATGGTCATGCCATCTCTGTAATGCGCCCGCTTTGTCGCGGTTTTGTAACCTTCACGCAGCAGAGTAGAGTTGTTTATTATTTGGTCAATGGGGCAATTTGATCAAAAATTATACAGAAATTCTTGATAATCGCTCATTTGACACGCTTTATCTGTCAAATTATGTGGCAAAGCCCTTGCGCAAATCGCTGCTTTTGGGCATATGGCGGTCATGCTTACACAATCAATCAACCGTTTCTATAAAAAGGCCGATGCCGCTTTCGATGACAGCGGGGCGGGCTGGCGCGTGCTTCTGGATGGCCGTGCGGTAAAAACCCCGGCCAAGGCCGATTTCCTGCTGCCGTCCGAAGTGCTGGCGCGCGAAATCGCGGCAGAGTGGGACGCACAGGGCGAAAAGGTCCAGCCATCCACCATGCCGATCATGCAGCTGGCGGCGACCGCAATTGACCGGGTGCGCCCGAACCGCGATGCGGTGATTGCGGAGCTGACCGGTTATGGCCGGTCTGACCTGTTGTGCTACCGCGCGTCTTTTCCCGAAGAGCTGATCGAACGCCAGGCCAAGGCATGGCAGCCGCTATTGGACTGGTCAAAAAATGATCTCGGTGTGGCGCTGAGTGTCACCGAAGGTGTGATGCCGATCACTCAGGATGACCATGCGCTGATCCGGTTGCAGGATCATGTCGAAGGTTTTGATGACTATTACCTGACAGCCCTGCATAGCCTGACCACGGTGTCGGGCTCCGTGATTATTGGTCTGGCCGTCATGAAAAAACAGATCGATGCCAAAGCGGCGTTTGAGGCGGCCCAGCTTGACGAAGAATACGCCATGGAAAAGTGGGGCGAGGATGCCGAGGCCATCACCCGTCGTGATCGCCACCGGGCGGAGCTTCTTGCCGCAGGTCGGTATCTCGAACTGCTCGGCTGATTCGCTTTTCGCAGCCAAAATTACGATCCCATACAAAGGAGCAGGTAACTGCTCCTTTTTTTATGGTCGTTTTGCATGCGTTTTTGGCATGGCTGCATGTTCGACTATCGAAGGGTTTGTCACAGTTGCATTCTGTTTCAATATCTTAGCTAGGTCGCGACTGGATCGGCGCAATGTTGAGGCTCTCAGCTTTGTAAAATCTGCTTTTCATCAATTTGCAATAGGTATAAACAGAAGCCTATACTTTGGTATTGGATTTGTAAATTGGTCAGTCACGCTCTGACTCTGCGCCGAACTTTTGAAAAACCGGAATGTGCATATCGCATTTCGGGTAAGCAACCGGGGCGGGAAATCAGTTGGCGCTGTTGACCCGTTTCGCACAGGAGACGCCTTTACGGCGACAGGATGAATTTGGCGGTAAACTTAAACAAACAGGCAGGAATGAACGAAGCACCGCAGGCGGGGCCCGTATCGATTCTGTATGAGTTTTCCAGCAAGTCGCCATCGCGTAACTTTGTCGGGTGGGGCATACTTGGCCTGTTGGGCTATGATTTGTCCGCAGGTGAGTTTGATCCGGCACAAGGCTGGACACCGCTCCTTCATCCCGAAGACGTCGAAAAGCTCGATTTCGCCGATGCGGATGCCACTCCGGAAGGCACTAAACGGCGGAATGTGCTGCGCCTGCGTCACAAGGATGGTCACTGGGTGCTGGTCGAAGATTGCTCGGTCGTCCGGGTAACGCCGTCCGGGGATGTTTTCACGTCTGGCTGTATGACAGCACGCGACGGTGCCCGAACACTGGCATCAGGCAATGGTATTAGCGATGTTCTTGCGGCGAGTGACAATCTGCACAAACGACTATTGGATTCTCTGGCCGAAGGTGTCGTGGTTCACGACGCCACCGGTGCAGTTGTCGAATTCAATGATACCGCGCTTGAGATTCTTGGCCTGACCGCAGAGGAACTGAGTGGCAAGGCACCAACGGATGATGCCTGGGGTTTTGTCAATGAAGATGGCGTTCCCCTGTCGCTCGACGAGCTGCCGGGCAAGACGGTGCGCGAAACCGGTAAACGCGAATATGGTGTCGTTCTGGGTGTCAACCGCGCGCATGGCGATTTCCGCTGGATCCGGGTGAATGCAGAACCCCTTCATGCAGCAGGGACCGGAACGCTTGATGGCGTCATTGTTTCTTTTGCCGACATCAATGATGTCAAGCAGGCAGAAGTCGCCTTCCGCGAGCGCGAATTGCTGTATCGTCAGATGTTTAGCAACACCACGGCGATCAACATCTTGGTCGATCCGAAAGATGGCCGCATTGTTGATGCCAGCCACGCGGCAGAAGAACTTTATGGCTTCGGAGATGGTGGACTTGTTGGACGCACGATCCCTGATCTTGATGTTGAGGGTGCCCCATCACTTCGCAAGCATGTTGCCGAAGTACTGGAAAATGGCTCCTTTTCATTCCATGTCCGCCACCGTTTGGGGAATGGTGAGGAACGCAAAATGCTGGTTCATGCCGGTGTCATCGAACTGCATGAACGCAAATACATTCACACCACCAATGTCGATATTACCGAGCGCGAAAACTACGAACGCATGCTCACCGATGCCAACCGTAAACTGGGCGAAGAACGCCAGCGTCTGAACGAGATTATCTGGGGCACCAATGCCGGAACCTGGGAATGGAACATTCAGACCGGCGAAACCCGCTTTAACGAGCGCTGGGCGGACATTATCGGTTACACCCTCGAAGAGCTTGCGCCCATCAGCATCGAAACCTGGATGGCCCATTGCCATCCCGAGGATTTCGAGAGATCCGGCGCACTTTTGCAAAGCACCTTCAATGGCGAAACCGACCACTACGAGTGCGAATGCCGCATGCGCCACAAGGATGGCAGCTGGGTCTGGGTGCTTGATCGTGGCAAGGTCGTGGAATGGGACGAAGACGGCAACCCGCTTCGCATGTCGGGCACGCACGCCGATATTACCCCGTCCAAAACGGTTGAGGCGGAAATTCGCAGGCTCGCCCAGACCGATCATCTGACCGGTCTTTCCAACCGCCATCAGTTCACGTCGATGCTCTCGCAGATCATCCATATCAACAAGCGCTTCGAAAAAAACATCGTGCTCTTGCTGCTTGATCTGGATCGCTTCAAGGCGGTCAACGATAGCTATGGCCATCCGGTCGGTGACAAGCTTCTGATCGAAGTCGCCGAAATCATCAAGCGCAACTGCCGCGAGGCAGATGTTGTCGCCCGTCTTGGTGGCGATGAATTTGCCGTTGTCCTGCCGCTGATGGAAGATGTCCGTGATGCCGCCCTTCCAGCACAGCGGATTATCGAGGAAGTCTCGCGCCCGCGGATCATTGATGGCAACGAAGTCCATGTCGGCATCAGTATCGGTATCTCGACCTGTGGTGATCGGACTGGCGACCCTGACTCGATCTATCGGGATGCGGACAAGGCGCTGTATCGCGCCAAGAATTGCGGGCGTAACCGCTATTGCTTCTATGTCGAAGGCGATTGCAACGAATGCAATTCCATTGACCGTGAGCTGTGTGGCCGCAACACCCTGCATTCCCCAACCAAGTCCGTCGCGGAGTAGGGCGGGCTCACTCGTTCGCCGCTTCGACTACTGCATCCAGCGCGCAATCATCTTGTGCTGCACCGCTGCCTGTGCCGCGACCCGGTAATAGGACAGCAGTTCGCGCATTGGCGAAGACATCCGGTCAAATCCCGAAATAAACGCCACAATGATACCGACCGATGTCTGGCCCTGGATCACCAGATAACCACCGACAAACAGCACACAAAGCGGTGCGAAGGCATTAAGCAGATTGATCAATGCCTTCATGCCGAATTTCAAAACGAATAGCTGCATGCGGTTGTCAAACAGCCCGGTAATCCCGCGATTGATCGGGCCGAGTTGCGCGTCATCAGACTCATCAGGTGAAAGGTCGGCCAGCTCGTCGCTGACCTCGCGCATTTTCTCAACCCGCGCCTCAATCAGCGCATTGATGCGTTTCTGGATCACAGGCACAAGGGCCACCTGCGGGATCAGGGCGATTACGCCAATCAGGCCAATCATCGGCTCGACACTGATCATGTAACCCAGGCCAAAGATCAGCATGCCGCTATTGACCACCGGCTGTGACAGGCCGTCGCCGACAAACCCGCCAAGTTTTTCGATCTCGGATCCGATGATCGAAACCGCGCGCCCGTTGCTTTCATCATCGCTGCCCGCCTGATTATGCGCGCGCAATCGCGTCAGGTGCTTGCGGTTATACTGGATCGCGCTTTCACTAAGCCAGCCCTCGTAAATCCGAAGCACAAACTTGATGCCGCCATGTACGACAATCAGGCCGAGATACAGCGCGGCCAGCGTGATCAGAAGGTCATAATCCTGCGGTGTAATCGCGTTATCAACAATCCGGCGCTGCAACTCGATCGGCGCAATGCCAAGGGCCGCAACAATCACTGCCATACCGCACACCACCATCTGATGCCAGCCACTCATCCGCCAGACATACCCCAAAAGGGAACTTGCAGGGCGGTCATCGCCGGTTTTTTCCGGATTGCGGGGGCTGAATTTCAACATGGGCTCAAACGCTTAAGGGGAACGACAGGTGTTTTGTGTACGCGATCTGGCAGTCCCGGATCAGGGGCCGGGGCAAGGTGCGCCATTATTTCAACGTTTGATGTGCCGAAATGATCCCGCGTGGGGCTGGTCGGGCATGCAACTCTAGACTTTAGTCCAGCCCATTCACATATATCGCGATGACGTTAGGGAAATCAGGTGTTTACGGGCTATTCTCGACCTCTGTCAGAACAGCAAAAATAATTGGCATTCCAGTACCGAATAATGCTATTTCATTCTCGAGACGCGCACATTGGCCCGAAATGTGCCCAATGGCCGATCACAGCAAGGAAGACGCAACATGCAGGATATTGTCGCCAAACTCGAAGCGAAGCGCGCCGAAGCTGCCATGGGCGGTGGCCAGCGCCGCATTGATAATCAGCACAAGAAAGGCAAGCTCACCGCGCGTGAACGCCTTGATGTGTTGCTCGATGAAGGCTCCTTCGAAGAATGGGACATGTTTGTCGAACATGATTGTGTGGATTTCGGCATGACCGAAAACCGCATTCCCGGCGACGGTGTCGTCACCGGCCACGGCACGATCAATGGCCGTTTGGTCTTTGTCTTCTCACAGGATTTCACCGTGTTCGGTGGCGCGCTATCGGGTGCTCATGCGCGCAAGATCGCCAAGATCATGGATCAGGCGATGAAGGTCGGCGCACCGGTGATCGGCCTTAATGACTCGGGCGGGGCGCGTATTCAGGAAGGTGTCGAAAGTCTTGCCGGCTATGCTGACGTCTTTCAGCGCAATGTCGAAGCATCCGGTGTCATCCCGCAGATTTCGCTCATCATGGGCCCCTGTGCCGGTGGTGCGGTTTATAGCCCGGCCATGACCGACTTCATCTTCATGGTCAAGGACAGCTCCTACATGTTCGTCACGGGCCCGGACGTGGTCAAAACCGTGACCCACGAAGAAGTCACCCACGAACAGCTGGGCGGGGCATCGACCCACACCAGTGTGTCGGGTGTTGCTGATCTGGCCTTCGACAATGATGTCGATCTTTTGCTTCAGACGCGGCGCTTCATGGACTTCCTGCCGCTGTGTAACAAGGAAGAGCCGCCTGCACGTCTCTGCGAAGATCCGATCAAGCGTGATGACTTCTCGCTCGATACCCTGGTGCCAGAAAACCCCAACATGCCCTATGACATGAAGGAACTGATCACCAAGGTTGTCGATGAAGGCGACTTCTTTGAAATTCAGTCCGACTACGCCAAGAACATCATAGTCGGCATGGCACGTATGGATGGCCGCACCGTCGGTGTTGTCGCCAACCAGCCGATGGTTCTGGCCGGCTGCCTTGATATCGACAGCTCCAAAAAGGCCGCGCGCTTCGTGCGTTTCTGCGATGCCTACAACATTCCGATTGTCACCTTTGTCGATGTTCCGGGCTTCATGCCGGGCACGGCACAGGAATATGGCGGCATCATCAAGCACGGTGCCAAACTGCTCTACGCCTATGCCGAGGCCACCGTGCCCAAGGTCACCGTCATTACCCGCAAGGCCTATGGCGGCGCGTATGACGTGATGGCGTCCAAGCATCTGCGCGGTGACGTCAACTATGCCTGGCCGACCGCCGAGATCGCGGTCATGGGGCCAAAAGGGGCGGTGGAAATCATCTTCCGTGCGGATATGGATAATCCCGAAAAGATCGAAGCCCGCACCGAAGAATACCGCGAAAAATTCGCCAACCCGTTTGTCGCGGGCCGCAAGGGGTTCATTGATGATGTCATCATGCCGCATGGCACACGCCGTCGCCTCTGCAAGGCGCTCGGCATGCTGCGCAATAAGGACATCAAGAACCCTGAAAAGAAACACGGCAACATTCCGCTGTAAGACAAATTGGGAGACAGAAAAATGTTTAGCAAAATCCTGATTGCCAACCGCGGTGAAATCGCCTGCCGTGTGATCAAATCAGCCAAGAAAATGGGCATCAAAACCGTTGCGGTTTATTCCGATGCCGACAAGGCAGCCCTGCATGTTCAGATGGCCGACGAAGCCGTCCGGATCGGTCCGGCGCCAAGCAATCAGTCCTATCTGATCATTGAAAACATCATCGAGGCCTGCAAATCCACCGGGGCCGAGGCCGTTCATCCGGGCTACGGCTTCCTGTCTGAAAATCAGGCCTTCGCCAAGGCCCTTGATGCGGCAAACATCGCCTTCATCGGCCCGCCGAATGGTGCAATTGCTGCCATGGGCGACAAGATCACCTCAAAAAAGATCGCGGCTGATGCTGGCGTGTCGACCGTGCCGGGCTATATGGGGGTCATCAAGGACACCGAAGAGGCCATCAAGATCGCCAACGACATCGGCTATCCGGTGATGCTCAAGGCCTCTGCTGGCGGTGGCGGCAAGGGCATGCGCATTGCGCGCAACGATGCCGAATGCCGCGAAGGCTTCGAACGCGCAACGTCCGAGGCCGCAAGCTCCTTTGGTGATGACCGTGTCTTTGTCGAAAAATTCGTCGAAGAACCGCGCCACATTGAAATTCAGGTGCTGGCAGATAAACACGGCAATGCGATCTATCTTGGCGAACGTGAATGCTCCATTCAGCGCCGCCATCAGAAGGTCGTCGAAGAAGCCCCGTCACCCTTTATCGATCCGGCAACGCGTAAGGCCATGGGCGAACAGGCCGTGGCACTGGCCAAGGCGGTGGATTACTGCTCGGCCGGTACGGTGGAATTCATCGTCGATAAGGACAAGAATTTCTACTTCCTTGAAATGAACACCCGTCTTCAGGTCGAACATCCGGTGACCGAACTCGTCACCGGTCAGGACCTTGTCGAATGGATGATCAAGATCGCCGATGGTGAAAAACTGACGCTGAAGCAAGATGACGTCAAACTCACCGGCTGGGCCATGGAAACCCGCGTCTATGCCGAGGATCCCTTCCGCGAATTCCTGCCCTCCACCGGCCGCTTGGTGCGCTATCAGCCGCCAGCGGAATCGGATACCGTGCGTGTCGATACCGGCGTCTATGAAGGCGGCGAGATCTCGATGTTCTATGACCCGATGGTCGCCAAGCTCATCACCTATGGTGAAAACCGTGATCAGGCGATTGCCGAAATGCGACAGGCGCTCGATGGCTATTACATTCGCGGCATCTCGCACAATATCCCGTTCCTGGCCGCTGTTATGGCCAACAAGCGCTTCCAGGATGGCAACATCACCACAAACTTCATCGCCGAAGAATATCCTGATGGTTTCTCGGCCGATGATCTGCCCAATGATGATCCCGCAACCCTGATCGTGGTTGCGGCCTATATCAATCAGCGTGTGGCCGAACGCAATGCCGGCATTACCGGCCAGGTCAGCGATCATCCGCTGGACGTCGCCGAAAGCTGGGTGGCGGTTTGCGGTGACGAGCACACACCATTTGATATCGAGTTTGATGGTGTTAACGGTGATTACATCGGCGCCATCGGCGACCGCAGCTATGGCGTGGTGTCGGATTGGAAAATCGGCGATCCGATGTTTGTCGGTGAAATCGACGGTGCCCCGGTCTGTGTTCAGATCGACATCGAAGGGGTGGGGTATAAACTCGCCGCTAACGGCGTTCAGCGCAGCTTCAAGGTCATGCTGCCACGCGTGGCAGAACTGCAGAAACTGATGCCGTTCAAGGCCCCGCCAGACATGTCGAACTTCCTGCTGTCCCCGATGCCGGGCCTGCTGGTCAAGGTCTCGGTCGAAGAAGGCCAGACCGTCCAGCCGGGCGAGGAACTTTGCATCCTTGAAGCCATGAAGATGGAAAACGTCCTTAAATGCGAAAGCAAGGGCGTGGTCAAAAAGATCCACGCCGAGCAGGGCGCAAACCTCTCGGTCGATGCCATCATCATCGAGTTCGAAAAAGACGAATAAGTCACCCGATCCCTCTGGGGTGATGCTTGATAAAGGCGCTGTCCGTACTTTCGGACGGCGCCTTTTCTTTAACCTGTTCAAACACTTGTGTTTTCAAGGGCTTTCGGAACAGTTTCGTGCATATTAAATACAGATAACGGGGCTTTACGGCGCGTTTGCACTGCCATATGGTCGTGAATTGAGGCCGTAATACCCTGTGAACATCAAGGTTGACTGTCAACGCATTGAACGTGCCTGCGGCCATCCAATAACAAGAAACGAGGCGTAAGAATGTACAAGCTGATTGCTTTTGATGGCGACGATACCCTGTGGCATAACGAGCCGCTTTTCCGCCAGGCCCATGTCGAACTGCGCGAAATGCTGAGCCACTATGTGGCTGCCGACGAAGTCGATGATCGTCTGTATCAGGCCGAACTCGAAAACCTTTCCATTTACGGCTACGGCGTGACGGGCTTTACCCTCTCAATGATTGAAACCGCGATTGAACTTTCCAATCGCAAGATCAGTGCCGAGGACATCCACCGGCTGGCCGAAATCGGCAAATCGATGCTGCGTGCGCCGACCCGGATCATTGACGGGGCGGAGGCTGCCCTGACGCGCTATGCCAAGGATCCGAATTACAAGGTGGTTCTGATCACCAAGGGTGATCTGATCGCCCAGCAGCTCAAGATCGACCGATCCGGGTTTGAAGACCTGTTTGACGGCATCGAAATCGTCTCGGAAAAGGATCCGCTGACCTATCGCAACATCTTTGGCCGCTATGGGGTTGAGCCCGAAGATGCGGTCATGATCGGCAACTCGATGAAATCCGATATCCTGCCGGTCCTTGCGTGCGGCGGGGCTGCGATCCACATTCCCTATGAAATCACCTGGGTGCATGAAATGGTCGATCAGACCGAGATCGACAATGAAAAGGTCATTACGGCCGAAAGCATTGCCGATGTGCCCGGGATCATCGAGAAACTTGAAAAACAAAGAACAGCTGGGAGTATGGAACATGTCTGATTGCGCCGGTTCTGAAATGTCCACCGAGGCCGTCTTGGCCAATGGTCCGGCAGCCGATCTTGATCCGCAAACCAAACTGGAACTCGAAGCCGCTGCCTTTCGCGGGCTGGTCACACACCTGCAAAACCGCAAAGATGTTCAGAACATCGATCTGATGAACCTAGCCGGTTTCTGTCGCAACTGCCTTGCCAAATGGTATCTGGCCGCAGCCCGCGAAAAGGGTGTTTCCATGGATTATGATGGTGCACGCGAAGTCGTCTATGGCATGACCTATGACGCCTGGAAGGACAATTATCAGGCGCCAGCATCCGAGGAACAGAAACAGAAGTTCCAGGACACAGCCCATCTGCATGCCAAGATCCCCGGCGCGAAATAACCGCCCAACCACGCAAGCGACAAGGGAGGAGGCCCGATCATGACAGATACAAGCCCCGACCCGTCAACGGGTGACGGCAGCATCGCCGTCCACGCCCGGATCGAAGGCCGGGTGCAAGGTGTATGGTATCGCGCCTGGACCGTCGAAGAAGCCCGCAAACGTGATCTCACCGGCTGGGTGCGCAATCGCAAGGACGGCTCGGTCGAGGCGGTGTTTTGCGGCCCGGTCAAGGTCGTGCAGTCGATGATCACGGCTTGCCACGAAGGCCCGCCCCATGCGCGCGTCGATCGCATTCACGAAGAACCGGCGCTCGAAGACGGGTTTGCCACGTTTGAAAAGCGTCCGACCGCATAAAAGACCCCCCAATTCAAACAATTGGCGCCTTTATCAAAGTGTTTCCAGAAGCCTTTTTCAGCAGGAATGTTGAAAAAGGCTTTTTCTTTATCGTAGTGCGGTGGCATGGTTATGCAATCCTGTCTGCATGGTCAGTATCCGTGCACTCGGGAAATCAACAGGGAGACTACATATGACCTTTATCGCAAAATCATTTGGCGTGGCGGCCATTGTCGCGACCAGCGCGCTTGTCGCCTTTGGCGCACAGGCAGAGCCGGAACAGAATGATGGCCTCAATGGCACGCTGTGGCTGCAGACCTCGGTCGAATACAAAACGACCGCCATGTCGGTTTATGCCGGTGCCACCCGCTTGCTCGATGCTGCCATTGGCGATCATGACTGGACCGCCGCCCTTGAGCAGGATGGCAGCTATTCCACCAAGCCGCCGGCGGTTATCCTTGATGTCGATGAAACCGTTCTCGATAACTCCACCTATCAGGCCTGGGTTGTTGCCGAGAAAACCCATTACAGCTCCAAAACCTGGGCAGCGTTTGTTCATGACATGATTTCCACCCCGACCCCGGGTGCACTGGAATTCACCAAGGCGGCTGCTGCACGTGGTGTTGAAGTCTTCTATGTCTCGAACCGCAAGGCACCGGAAGAAGCACCGACCATCGAGAACCTCAAAAAATATGGCTTCCCCTATGCGGATGAAAAGCACGTCATGCTGCGTGGCGAAGTCGAAGAATGGGGCTCCAACAAAACCCCGCGCCGTGCGGCGGTGGCCGAAGATTACCGCGTGATCATGCAGTTCGGTGACAACTTCGGTGACTTCACCGACGAAATCGATGGCTCGATTTCCGAGCGTCTCGAAGTCATGGAAAAATACGGCAATTACTGGGGCGAACGCTGGTTCATGCTCCCGAACCCGAGCTACGGTTCCTGGGAATCCGCAGCCTTCGGTGGCGATTGGGGCAAGTCCGGCGACGAACGCCGTCAGGACAAGATCAACGCCATGACCCCGTGGGGCGGTCCGGCTGAATAATCGTCGACCCTGAGCACACAGAAGGGCGCCTTGTTCATCGGGGCGCCCTTTGTTCTGGCCGATCTGCGGGCTTCATCTTTGCCGCGCATTGATGTTAGGGTCGTTGGGCCTAAGCCACTTTGCCCGCGCCACCCCGCAGGATGCCATGAAAGCGACTGCCGCCACCCCGCATCGCGATCGTCTTCCATTGGCTGTCGGAACGATCATATTTACCGTCTTCGCCCTGTCACTTGGCGATGCGCTGATCAAGCAATCCAGCAGCCAGTTCGTGATCTGGCAAATCTTTGTCATCCGGTCCGGGATCGCCATTCCCTTCCTTGTCGGATATCTGGCAATTCGATCGCCATCGGCCTTGCGCCTTGGTCGGGCTTTTGGCTGGACCGCCTTGCGCAGTCTTCTGCTGGTGATCATGTGGGTTTGTTATTACCTGTCCCTGCCGCATCTGACCCTGTCGGTGGCAGCCGCGACCTATTACACCTTGCCGATTTTCATCACTTTGCTAAGTGCTGTTGTCACCCAAACCGCGATCAGTAAAACCGGCTGGTTTGCGGTTGTGATCGGCTTTGCTGGTGTCTTGTTCATCCTGCGTCCAGATGCCGGAAACTTTAATGGCTATGCGCTGTTACCGCTATGTTCGGCCATGCTCTATGCCTGCGCGATGATCTTGACCCGCACCAAATGCCGGGGTGTTCATCCGATCAAACTCTCGCTTGCTCTCAACATTGCCTTTGTGGTGGTGGGTGCCGTTGCGGCCGTCGTGATCAGCATGCTCTCTGATGACATGCGGCAGGGCTTTCTCCTTGCCCCCTGGACCAGCATGACCCTGAACGGGTTGGGCACGATGGCCATATTGGCGGCCTCGATCCTGATTGGCAGCATCGGGGCGGCAATCGCCTATCAGAATGGCCCGCCGGCCATGATCGGGACGTTTGATTTTGCCTATGTCGGGTTTTCGTTTGTCTGGGGTGTGCTGTTCTTTGCCGAAACCCCGGATGCCTTGTCACTGATCGGGATCATCATGATTGTCGCCGCCGGGATAATGTCACTGCGGCAATAAGGCTGGGGTTCGGGTTATTTCAAAACCCATGAAAAGGCGCGTTTAAGCTCCGCTTCACAGTTCGTATCGTAACACCGCCCATGCGCCAGCACGACGTAATCCGGGTTCCAACCAATCATGGTTTCAACCGCCTTGCGCACCCCGTCCTTGTACCCGGCAAAGGTCAGGCGCATGTCGCGCGGCGTGCTGCCATGCGGATCCATGGTGCCAAACAGTTCGACCATAAACCGCCAGATCGGGTTGTGGATCTTGGCCGCTTCAAAATTCTCGATCAGGTCGGTCAGGATCAGGGTGTTTGAGGCTTTATGGAAAAACACCGCCTCATTCAAATAACTGCCGCGCACCAGAACCTGTTCGATCTCACCGGCCCACTCAGGCTCCGGCGTATCGGCAAGCTCCGCATCAAACGCAACCGATATGCCGACGGATTTTGCCCGCTTGATCACACCGGGCGCGCAATAGGCTGTGGCGTGGGGATAGGCCTTCTGCCAGTCCGGCACCCCGGCATAATGGATGGTGTTGGGCGCGATCAGATAGGCGACCTCGCCCAGTGCATCGACCTCGGTCTTAAGCGCATCGGTCAGTCGGATGGGCGAATGGACAAACAGCTTGCCATTGGCCAGCCGGATGACGGTCATGCGGGTCGGAAAGGGCAGTTTCACGCCGCAATACTGAAACCCGATCACCGGGCCATCAAAGATCCAGACATCGGGCGCAATCTGTTTCGCGGTATCAAGCGGCGCATAGGGTTCAACGGAAAACATCGGTTCTTCACCGTGCGGAATGGTGGGCGGGTGGGGCTAGACAACCTTGCCGGGGTTAAGCCGGTTGTCGGGATCAATCGCCTTTTTAATAGCGTGCAGCAGCTTCAGCTTTTCGACACTGGCGTAATGCGCCAAATCGTCACGCTTAAGCTGCCCGATGCCGTGTTCAGCACTGATTGATCCGCCAAGGTCGGCAACGATGTCGTGGATGATCCCGTTCAGGCTTTCCCATTTCGCAAGATAAACCTGCTTGTCCATGGTGGCAGGCTGGCTGAAATTGAAATGGATATTGCCATCCCCGACATGGCCAAACGGGCAGGGGCGAATGCCGGGAATAAGCGCCTCGGCCGCCGCCATACCGCGTTTGAGAAGATCGGGCACCTTCGATACGGGTACTGACACATCATGCTTGATCGATCCGCCTTCATAACCTTGCGCCTCGGGGATGCCTTCGCGGATCGCCCACAGGTTTTTGCGCTGGGCCTCGGACTGGGCAATGGTCGCATCGCTCGCAAGCCCGATCTCGACCGCCTGACCCAAAAGATCGACCAGAAGGGTCTGCAGATCATCATCCGAGCGGGATGACGTCAGCTCGATCAACACATGCCAGGGCGTTTTGGTCGCAAGCGGGCGCGTCAGGTTCTGAAGGTATGTCACCGACAGATCATGGGCAAAATCGCTCATCAGCTCAAAGGCCGAAATACCATCGCCGGTATGACGACGCGCGAGTGCCAGCAAATCAATCGCGCATTCGGGCGAGGGCACGGCAAGCCAGGCGGTGGCGATGTGTTTGGGCTGGGCAAAAAGCTTTAGCGTCGCCTTGGTAATGATGCCAAGCGTGCCTTCAGCGCCAATAAACAGATCACGAAGGTCATAGCCGGTATTGTCTTTGCGAAGCTTCGATAAACCGTTCCACACCGTGCCGTCCGGCAATACGACCTCAAGCCCAAGGCAAAGGTCGCGCGCATTGCCATAGCGAATAACGTTCAAACCCCCGGCATTGGTCGCAAGGTTGCCACCAATCTGACAGGTGCCCTCGGCACCCAGGGACAGGGGAAACAGCAAATCCTGTTCTTCTGCAGCTTCATGAATTGTTTGCAGGATCGCACCGGCCTCAACAGTCGCTGTGAAATCACGGCCATCAATCTCGATCACCTTGTTCATGCGCTTGAGGTTGATCAGGATCTGTTTGTCCCCGGCAACCGCCCCGCCGCAGCGTCCGGTATTGCCGCCCTGTGGCACGACTGCAATGTCGTGTGCGGCACAAATGGCAACCGCCTTGGCGACTTCCTCTGTACTTGCCGGAAACAGGATGATCTCGGATGCGCCGGTAAACTTGCCACGGGCCTCACTGTTGTGGGCGGCCAGAACGTCACTTTCCACGCTGAAACCCTTGGGGCCCAGCAGGTCTTTTAGTTCCGTGAGTGCAGCTTCTGGCAGGAACGACATGGTGTTGTTCCCTTACTTGCCGTCATGCGGCGCGCGGGGGGCCGCGGCGCGTTTCAAACGGTCATTGATCGCAAGGCCGAGCCCGTCATCCGGGATCGGCGCAATCGCAATCCCGTCAAAGCGGCCTTGATCGGCTTCATGCAGCTTGGCAAACAGGTTGGCTGCCGCCTCGATATCATCGCCGGATTTCGACAGCCACAAGACCGCGTCAAATCCTTTGGTGGTGCAATCGCCAAAGCCCAGCAGCACTTCATTGCCATATTGGGCCGGATCGGCGCGGGTGGCCTCAAGCCGCACGGGCAGTCCCGGCGCATAATGGCTGCTCAGCATGCCGGGGCTTTTGGGGGCGGTGTCATCGCTGTCGGCCATGACAACATCGGTCCCAAGCAACTCTGATACCTGATCGGCCGTCACCCCGCCGGGGCGGAGCATCACCACCCGGTCGGTGGTCAGATCAATCACCGTGCTTTCAAGCCCAACCCCGCACGGTCCGCCATCCAGGATCATGCCAACCGCATCACCAAGCGATCGCGCAACGTGACCGGCCGTTGTCGGGCTGATCTTGCCAGACCGGTTGGCAGACGGGGCCGCAACCGGGCGACCCACCGCACGCAACAACTCGCGCGCCATCGGATGGGCCGGAACGCGGACCGCAATGCTCGGAAGCCCTGCGGTCACCAGATCACAAACATCGCTGTCAGCCTTGCGCGGCAGCACAAGGGTCAGCGCACCCGGCCAAAACGCCGCGGCCAGCTTATCGGCCCGCGCATCAAATTCGGCATGACGGGCGGCGGCATCACGATCGGGAAAATGGCTGATCAGTGGATTGAAGCTTGGGCGCTTCTTGGCGGCATAAATCCCCGCCACCGCATCGGCATTGGTTGCATCCGCGCCCAGCCCGTAAACCGTCTCGGTCGGGAAGGCCACCAGCTCACCGGCGCGCAGCTTCGCTGCCGCCTGACTAAGGGCACCTTCGGAATAGGGACGGATGGTAAGGGCTGGCGACATGCAACGTTCCGCGAAAAGATAATCTATCTCAAATACCTAGCGATGATGCACTGCCATGACAAGGAAGATCACGCGCAAAGCCCGCAATCAAGCCTGAAAAACCAACGACGATCTGATGAAAAATTTGCCCTGAACAGCGCAGAGCCGCCATGAAAATGGCGGCTCCATTTTACGCTCTAGCCCGGCTTCGCCCCGCGGTGGTGAAACTGGACCGCGTCGCCGTGATTCCGGCGGCTATTTACGTCACCTACACTCTGTGTGGCGATAAGGAATTGATAGCAAAAATATCGCGGAAAGTCAAGAAAACTGCGGTATGGAGCAGTTTCAAGATTTCCCGAAAAATGCGCGTTTGGTCGGTGTTGCAACGCAGGATCAGCAAGCTTTTGATGCAGCTTTGAAATTCGCTTTTGATCCCGCTTTGCGAAGGCTTACTGCTCGTACTTTACGGGCACCGACGGGCTGCGGGCGATGAAGAACGGGTTGCGGAAATCGGCCTTGCCGTAAACGAATCCTGAGCCGTCCATATTTTCGACCACGCCCCCGGCCGCAAGCAGAACCGCATGACCCGCGCCGATATCCCATTCCATGGTCGGGCCGAGCCTAGGATACAGGTCGGCTTCGCCAGCTGCTACCAAGCAAAGCTTGAGCGAGCTTCCCGCCGGGCGCAGTTCCTTGACTGCAAGATCACCCAGAAACGCTTTCATCGCCTCCGGATCGCCGTGCGAGCGGGAGCCGACCACGACAACACCGTCTTCAGGCATGTCGCGCACGGAAATGGCGGTGGTTTTGGGTTCCAGATCACCTTCGATCAATTTGGCACCATCCGGCCCGCCGTAATAAAGCTTGTCGATTGCCGGGGCATAAACCACGCCCAGAACCGGTTTGCCTTTGGCCATCAGTGCGACATTGACGGTGAACTCGCCATTGCGCTTGATGAACTCCTTGGTGCCATCAAGCGGATCGACCAGCCAGAAGAAATCGGTTTCCCCATTCACATCAGGCACATCGCCCTTGGCGGCACTTTCCTCGGACACGATTTTAACATCGGGGGTGAGTGCCCGAAGCCCCGGCAGGATCACGGCCTCTGCCGCTTCATCGGCCTCGGTCACCGGGCTTGCGTCATCCTTCGAGCGCACTTCGAAATCGGTCTGATAGATTGCCATCATCGCGGCCCCGGCCTTGCGGGCGATTTCAATCAGTCCGTTTTCAAGGGCATCGGCATCAGCGGGCAGGGCAACGGTCATGGCACTCTCGTTTATCAGGGAGATTGAACTATCCCACGGGAATAGGGAATTTTGTCCGCAAGGTCCAGCCCAGCTTTGGAGGTGCAGCGTCTTTTCAGCTCTGCTTGCCAAACCGCTCGGTCATGACGTCCTTGAGTGCGGTCATCAGATCTGAACTCACCTGATCAAGGCTGACGACAATCGCGGGCTTGGCCGGGGTGGGGCAGATGCCCGCCATGATGTCCTCGGCCCGCCACTGCACCATCAGGCTTTCCATCAGCTCAACCAGCGTGATCGCGGTCGGCACATGGTCGCTTTGAATGCTGGCCTCAAAGCTTTTGGCTTCATCACGCATGGCAAAGATCGGGCAGTATTTCTGGCCCGTCTCGGTCGTGCGCAGCAACCAGCCATTATGATACAGCGCCCAGACACCCTCCCATTCCGCAACCTCGCGGATGAAATCGGCGTAGCGTGTGTCGCCTTGTGTCTCGTTTGCCATAACGTTTAACCCTGCTGGTCCCAGAAACCGTGCGGCGAAACATCGCGTGACGATATCCCGCGCGTAATAAACCGCTCTGCGCGCATATTGGGCGACCAGTGATCCATCGCAAGCCCCGCCTTGCGCTTAAGGTGGGCGAGGAAATCTTTCGGATCGGGCAATTGATCCCAAACTTGCGGCAGGAACAAGCCCCGCCGATTACCATCCGCCAGAATAATCCCGTCCTCAAACGGCGTCAGCTTGGCGACAAAATCCGCCTCATCGGCAAAGGCAAACGGATGGGGCGGCGACAGCACCGATATCGAAAGCTCCAGATCATCATTGATTTCTTCGCGTGACAATCCGGCAAAGCGCGGATCACGGAACGCTGCCTTGAAGGCATTCTCGCAAAGGTCTGTGGCAAGCGGCGCATGCGCCATGATCGACCCGATACAACCGCGCAACTGCCCGGCCTTCTTGAGCGTGACAAAACACGCCCCCGGTGCCGAAAGTGCCGGGCCAAATTCATTTGGCGACACCGAAAGCAGCGCCCCGGTCTCAAGCCCATGCAGGATCGATTGCCGACACAGGCCCAGCATCTCGGCCCCATGCGTTTTGATCAGATGTTCGGTCGCCTTGGTAAAATCATCCTCGCCGTCCTCGTCGTCATCGCGCATCCCCGCTGCCTTTCCGTCATAAAGCGCCCAGGCGCCATAACCGACAACGCGCGATTTATCGCCGGTCACATCGCCGGAATTGCGCATGCCAAGCGTCTTGATCCGCATGCCGCGATTGCGTGCGGCAATCAACATCCCGGCGACGGGAAGCGCGCCACAGGCATCGCTGCTATCAATATTCTCGGCATCAAAATTCTCGATCATCGCGCGCGTGCGGTTATCCATCTTCTGCGCGGTGTCATAATCATGGAAATGCGACAGATCCGATGAAATCACGATCAGGGTTTCCGGCCCGCCCCAAAGCTTCTCGATCACTTCATGCACCTGGCGGGGGCTGCACCTGCTGACCAGAAGCGGCACAATGCCGATATCAGCCCCCTCGCCAAACAGGCGCTGGATAAACGGCAATTCGATCTCAAGCCCATGCTCAAGCGTATGCGCCTCATCAAGCATCTGAACATGCGGCAGTGCCAAGGCCTTTTGAAGTGATGGTAGGTCGCAGCGCATCGTGCCAAGCGGGGTGGCAAACTGATCAGCCCGCGCCAGCGCAATCCCCTGAAACGCCATGCGGTGTGCCGGGCCAATGATCACAATGCGTTTGATGGTGTCCTTGAGTGCGCGCACCGTCGCAAAGCCAAGCGCGGCCAGACTGCCCGAAAACATCAGACCCGCATGCGGCACAATGATCGCCTTGGGCGTGGCCGTTTCCTGCTGCGCGACATCCGATTGCAGGGCCGCACCCATCAGCCCGTCAATCTCGCTACGCAGCAGATCGGCATCGGCCGGATAAAACGTCCCGGCAACAGCAGGTGGGCGGATGATGGTCATTGGCGCTCCAATCGCATGACTTCCTTTGAAAAAGATAGCGATCAGGACTAGATTTTCAAAGAGGAAGCTTTGCATTTGGAAAAAGCTGATGACTGATCCCGCGATCAACACCGACACCGTCCCGGCGCGCTACTGGCACCATCTCGATGATGGTCGTATTCAGTGCGATGTCTGCCCGCGCTTTTGCAAGCTGAAAGACGGGCAGCGGGGCTTGTGTTTTGTCCGCGCCCGCCAAGGCGATCAGATGGTGCTGACGACGTGGGGGCGATCATCGGGCTTTTGCATTGATCCGGTCGAGAAGAAGCCGCTCAATCATTTCCTGCCCGGCACCCCGATCCTGTCCTTTGGCACGGCGGGCTGTAACCTGACCTGCAAGTTCTGCCAGAATTACGAAATCTCCAAAGCGCGCGAGATGGATAAGCTTTCCTCGCTCGCAACCCCTGAAATGATCGCCAAAACCGCCAAGGCCTATGGCTGCTCATCCGTCGCCTTTACCTATAATGATCCGGTGATTTTTCTGGAATATGCTGTCGATGTCGCCATTGCCTGCCGCGAAATGGGCTTACGCACCGTGGCGGTCACGGCGGGCTATATTGGTGATGAGGCCCGCGTGGAATTCTTCCGCCACATGGATGCCGCCAATGTGGATTTGAAGGGCTTTACGGATCGCTTTTATCATCAGCTCTGCTCGGCCCATCTGGGTGACGTGTTGGAGACGCTTAAATATCTCCGCCATGAAACCGGTGTCTGGGTGGAGCTGACCAACCTTGTGATCCCGGGCGAAAATGATGGTGACGCCGAATTCCATGAAATGACGTCATGGGTGCATGATGAACTCGGCCCCGACGTGCCGATGCATTTCTCGGCCTTTCATCCCGACTGGAAAATGATGGATACGCCGCGCACCCCGCCCGAAACACTGGTACGCGCGCGCAAGATCGCCATGGAAAACGGCATTCGCTATGCCTATGTCGGCAACGTCCATGACAAAACGCATAGCAGCACCTTCTGCCATGCCTGCGGCGAGATCCTGATTGGTCGTGACTGGTATCAGCTTTCGGACTGGAACCTTGATGCCCACGGGGCCTGCAAAAGCTGCGGCACTCATTGCGCTGGCGTCTTTCAGGCACAACCGGGCCAATGGGGCCCGAAACGCCTGCCGGTGCGGCTCAAAGAAACCACCTGACCACCCGTGGTCATTCCGGACTGGATCCCCGCCTGCGCGGGGATGACGATTGGGGAACACAACGACCTGACGATTTCGCTGGCGCTCTCGCGTCATATCGCTAAATTGCCGCCCAGTTTGACGCGGTTGGCAAGAAAGTACGCACAGTGGCCGGGATGAAAATTCGTAAAGCACGATTGGGCGATGTCGGGGCAATCTTTGCCATCCGAAGCCGCGTGCGCGAAAACCATCTCTCTGCCTCGGAACTCGCCGAACGCGGCATCACCAAGGCGGCCTTTGGCAAGTGGCTTTCCCAGGGCTATGGCATCTGGCTTGCCGATCTCGATGGCTCCGCCGCCGGTTTCGCGATTGCGATCCCGAGCGAGGCCACCCTTTGGGCACTGTTCGTCGATCCGGAATTTGAAGGGCGCGGTGTCGGCGCTGCCCTGCTGCGCACGGCCGAAGACTGGTTGTTTGCCCAAGGATGTAATGACATCTCGCTGACCACCGGGGCCAATCCCGGTAACCGCGCACACGGCTTTTATGAAAGCCACGGTTGGCACAGTACGGGCGATATCGAAAACGACGAGGTGGAATATATCAAATCCAACCCGTCGCTTTCGCTGTTTGATTTTGGTTGATTAACCGTGGCTTAGGCGGCCTGCGTGCTGCTGTCCGGTTTGACGATCCGTTTCAAAATCCGGCGCACCAGCGGTGCCACCACCAGCACACCCGGGAACGCAATCGCCCAGGACGACACATAGGCTCCCATCCACAATTCAAAAAACTTCGACCAGTCCGAAATCGCGATGGACGTTGCGATGCCCGAAATCAGAAAGGACTGGATGCCCGAAAGCAGGAATGCAAAGGCAACAGGCTCCAGACGGCGGGGAATAAAAGGCTGCATGGGGGTCTTCTTCCGATAATGCGAACAATATACCATAAAATTATGATGTAATGTTTTTGTTCGCAAGTCTCTGCGCAATGTCAATTTGTCCTGCACCAAAGACGATGACCAAGATCACTTGGTGCCGGTGCAGGGGCCACGCATCGCGTTCTTTTTCAACGATAAGCCTTTTCAAGCGCGTTATTCACGCTAGATTAGGAGGCAGTATTCAATGACGCAGGTGCTTCTTATAAGGCCTGCGCGCCCCGAAACATGACAGGAGTCCTGTTCACCATGAAGATCACGTTTTCCGATCTCGCCATTCCGAAAAGCGGTGCCGTAATCGCCTTTGCGACCGAAGGCGCCGATCTGATGCCAAGTGCGGTTGCACTTGATGAGGCAACCGGTGGTGCGATCACCAAGGCGATCAAGGCGTCGACCTTCAAGGGTAAATCGGGCCAAAGCCTGCAGATCCTGGCACCGGCCAATGTCGATCTGTCGCGTGTGATCATTTTCGGGATCGGCAAGGAAGCCGAATTTGACGTGATTGCTGCGCAGAAACTGGGTGGTTCCGTCACCGCACGCGCCATCTCGACCGGCGAGAAGGAGCTTTCCGTTCTCTTTGACATGGAAAACCTCGCGTCTGATTTCGCAACCGGTGCAATGCTGCGCGATTATCGTTTCGATAAATACCGCACCACCGAGACCAAGGAAGACAAGCCGGTATTGAAGGCCTTTGATATCGCCGCCCGCGATTACAAGGATGCCAAGAAACAGTTCGATGCCGCCAAAAAGGTCGTCGAAGGCGTGTTCTTCACCCGCGATCTGGTGTCCGAACCGGCCAACGTTCTCTATCCCGAAAGCTTCGCCAAGGAAGTCAAGGCACTCGAAAAACTCGGTGTCGAGATCGACATCCTTGATGAAAAGGAAATGAAGAAGCTTGGCATGGGAGCACTTCTGGGCGTTGCCATGGGTTCGGCCCGTAAACCGGCCATGGTCGTCATGCGCTGGAACGGTGGCAAGAAAAAGGACGCCCCGGTTGCCTTCGTTGGTAAGGGTGTGACCTTTGATACCGGTGGTATCTCGCTCAAACCCGCTGCTGGCATGGAAGACATGAAGTGGGATATGGGCGGGGCCGGTGTGGTGTCGGGCCTGATGAAGGCATTGGCTGGTCGTAAGGCGAAATGCAATGTGGTTGCGGTTCTGGGCCTTGTTGAAAACATGCCGTCCTCAAGCGCGCAGCGCCCGGGCGATGTTGTTACCTCCATGTCCGGTCAGACGATCGAAGTCATCAATACCGACGCCGAAGGCCGTCTGGTTCTCTGTGATGCGCTGACCTATGTGCAGGAAAAATACGACCCGCGTCTGATCGTTGATCTCGCAACCCTGACCGGTGCAGTCATCATAGCACTCGGTCATGAAAATGCCGGTCTGTTTTCCAATAATGATGATCTGGCAACCCAGATCACCACAGCCGGTCTTTCGGTTGATGAGGGCGTCTGGCGTCTGCCGCTGTCGCCTGCCTATGACAAGCAGCTTAAATCCGACATTGCCGACATGAAAAACGTTGGCGGCCGTCCGGCCGGTTCGATCACCGCGGCCCAGTTCCTCAAGCGCTTTATCACCAAGGATCGCCCGTGGGCGCATCTTGATATCGCCGCCATGGCCTGGTCGACTGCGGACAAGGAAGTCGTGCCGAAAGGCGGCACCGGCTTTGGCGTGCGTCTGCTTGATCGCTTTGTTGCTGATAACTACGAAAGCTAACCGCTATGCCCAAATGCCGTCATTCCCGCGCAGGCGGGTACGGGAATCCACGTTGGCATAGTGGGGCATGATAGCGTTGAAATATACGGGGCAGGGTGTTGATCACCTTGCCCCGTTTTCATGTTCGGGATAAAACCGCCTTATGGCTGATATCTGGTTCTACCATCTCACCAGCATGCCGCTGGAACGGGCCTTGCCCACGCTGCTCTCCAAAACGCTGGAGCGCGAAAAGCGTGCCGTGGTGATGACCGGTGTCGAAGAACGGGTCGAAGCCATCAACACCCTGCTTTGGACCTTTGATCCGGCAAGCTGGTTGCCCCATGGCTCCAAATCCGACGGCGATGCCGAAATGCAGCCGGTCTGGCTGACGACGGATGATGAAAATCCCAACGGCGCGCAATTCCTGTTCCTGACCGACCGCGCCATGAGCGACAAGGTCGGCGATTATGAACGGGTCATCATGCTGTTTGATGATCGCGATTACGATGCGGTTTCTGAGGCCCGCACCCGTTGGAAAGACTGGAAGGACGCCGGACACAAACTGTCCTACTGGCAACAAACCCCTCAAGGATCGTGGGAGAAAAAGGCCGAAAGCTGATTGTTTTTTTAATCTGGGAGGCCGCTTTGGATTCTGAACTGCTGCGCTGGGTTTGGGCTATCTCTGAACAGCTAGCTATATTTGATAGACATGACGCAAAATGGTTGGATCAAAATCAAAAAGGCGAATGGACCGCTTGCGAGCATGGGACCTGCCATGAGTTCCTCAAGAAGTACTCATTATTGAGAGGAAAGAAGGGTGCCGTTTTCTCAGGTGCAAATTGCAAAACTCGTAGGTACCTCTTAGCGCTAAGTCAGAAAGTGTACAGTCCGGCGCTGCCGACTCAGAATTGTACGGAAGAGGTCGCTCGCAGATTGGAAGAAGTAGACCATATGCTTTGCCCAACAAAGCTTGGTAGGTCTTTCAGAAAACCACAGGATGGGGAACTGCAAATGCCGAGCCTTACACTCAAGCTTTTTTGGTTTTATCAGCCGAAATATGTGCCCATGTACGATCAGTATATCGTAAAGGGGTTACGGAAAAATACTGATCTAAAGGCTTCGCATTCAGCAGCTGACTTTTTTAAGAGCTTCTTTGATTTTGCGGACGAGAAAAAGACAAATCTGGCTGAAGCTCAAAAATATATCCCGAGAATCTACCCTTATAAATATAGGGTTGTTGACAAATACTTGTGGCTTATAGGGTCGGGGCGAGAAAAGGAAATTTTAGAGAACTTTTCTGCAGGATGGAAAGCAGTTCCTTACCAATCTGGCTGACGTCCGAGGATGAAAATCCCAACGGTGCCCATTTCCTGTTTCTGACCGACCGCGCCATGAGCGAGAAGGTCGGGGATTATGAACGCGTCATCATGCTGTTTGATGATCGCGACCATGATGCCGTGGCCGAGGCCCGCACCCGCTGGAAAGACTGGACAGACGCCGGCCTCAAACTGTCCTACTGGCAACAAACCCCGCAAGGATCGTGGGAGAAAAAGGCCGAAAGCTAAGTGCAGTCGGCCTTTTGTATTTTCAGATTTCCTTGATCATCAAAACCCAGTTCCGACCCGGGTTTTCCCAATCTTCCTTCACCATTGCGCGCTTGGCGCACGCGACAAAGCCATGACGTTGATACAGGCGCATCGCACCGGGATTGCCATCTGATGCAATCAGGCTGACGGTCTTTTTGCCCGCCTGTCGCGCATTGGCCTCTGCCCGGGCAATCAGGTCGGAGCCAACCCCCTGATCACGATGGTCGGGAAATACCGCCAGCACATTGATATACCAGCTGCCCGGTGCCAGGTTTTCAAGCTCGATCAATGGCACAAACATCGCAGGCAGTTCGGACGGATCAACGGGTTCCGGCTGATCGGGTTGGGCGTAATCGACAAGGGCTGCGATGGTTTCACCACCGCGCACCGCAAGGGTGGTATTGCGATATGAAAAGCCGCCTTCATCGCGCGCGGCCCGTTTGCGCCCGACGTCAAAGGCGGTTTCATCCGCGCTTGCCATGCCCTGCCATAAATAGGCAGGCAGGCCTTCGCCAGCGATATTGATCAGTTCTGCCATCGCATCGGCATCGGATTTGGTGGCTTTGACAAAGCTTGTTGTACGGGGCAGGTGGGCAGCACCAAATTGTGCTGCCCGTGCGCTTGTCTGTTCTGCAATCATTGCTCGTATCCAGTTCTTTTGATTTTTAAGGCTCTATTGCGCCGAACCCGCAAGGCGGGGAAAGGCATGTTTGGTCATGGCCGCGACATGACGGTGGTCAGTACCGCAACAGCCGCCCATCACCGCCAGATTGGGCAGCAGATCGACCAGATCGTGATAAAGCTGACCAAGCTCGTCGGGATCGCCGTCATCCAGATGTTCACAGGCATCCAGTTCGGCGTGGCTTTGGCGTGATGCATTGGCACGCACCCCGCAAATGCGGTTTTTCCAATCGCCATGTTCTTTCAGCCGGTCGCGGAAATGATCCGGATGGGCGCAGTTGATCATGTAATAGGCCGGGTATGCCCCGGTCTCGTCATCGACCATTTTGATGGCTTCGCGCAGTGTCTCGCCACTTGGCAAATTGCCGTCGGTCTCGACCGTAAACGCGATTACGCACGGGATATCGACATCCCGGCAGGCCAGGGCGATGCCCATCGCTTCCTCTGGATAGTTGATGGTCACGACCGAAACCAGATCGACACCCGCCTTGGCAAATGTCACGATTTGCGGTGCGTGATAGGCGCGCGCCTGATTGACCGTCATACGATCAGACGGCACATAGCCATCCCCACGCGGGCCGATATTGCCGCTGATCAGGCATGGTGTTGCCGCACTATGATAACGATCACGGAGGTCGGTCATGAGTGCGATCGCCTTGTGGTTCATCTCCGCCAAGGCCGCCTCGTCATAGCCAAGCTTGGCGCCCCAATCGCGGTTGGCGCGCCATGTCGGGCTTTCAAGGATGAAGCCCGCTTGGGCGTTCTTTGCCAGTTCGAGGTAACGCTCGTAATAGGCGGTGATATGTGCGCAGCCTTCTTCGGTTTTCAGAAGGTCGAAGGATGCAAAATGGGGAAGATCGATCCCGTCATGAAAGATCAGGGTGGTTTCAAGACCGCCATCGGTGATGAATTTTGCCCTTCCGTGCGGCGGCAGGTGCGGATTACGTGTGCTCATATGTCCGAATTTCAGTTTTAGGTTTTAAATTTTCTACCGTTTGGGTATGTAAACCCGGGTCGGAAATCTCGCCCTGATTGGGTTTTGCTTCTAGTGGGCACACGGTCAGGTTTTTCAGATTTCCAAAAACATATTCAAAACAAGTGGTTATGAAAGATCCGGTGTTTTTCGGCGCGGCCAGGGTGGCCTATCGCGACGAAAAACTGTACCGGCGGTAGGGTAAGTGATGACCGAGCACGCAAAACTGAGCATCACCGACACATTCGGTGGCCCCAAACGCAAGGGCGAGCGCACGCGCGAACGCATTCTTGAAATTGCCTCGAACTCCGTTCTGGAAAAGGGGTTCGGTGCGACCTCGATCGAGGAAATCATTGCCGAGGCCGGGCTGACCAAAAGCGGATTTTTCTATCATTTCCGCGACAAGAACGAACTCGCTCGCGCGCTGTTGCAGCGCTATATCGAACAGGATGACGAAATCCTCGATCAGGTGTTTGATCGCGCCCGCGAACTGGTCGATGATCCTCTACAACAACTGCTCGCCGCCCTTAAAATGCTGGCTGAGGTGCTTGAAGACCTCCCCAACGGCCATCCGGGCTGCATTGTTGCGGTCTATTGCTATCAGGAACGCCTGTTTGACAAGGAAGTCCGCGACCTCAACCGCCACGCCGTTCTGGCTTGGCGCATTCGGTTCCGCGCCATCCTTGATGATATCGCAGGCCAGTATCAGACGACCGAGCCCGTCGACCTCGAACAGGTTGCCGACATGATTTCAACCGTGCTTGAAGGCGGCATCGTCATGTCAAAGGCGCTTAATGAACCGCGCAAGCTGGCAGATCAGGTCATGCTGCTGCGCAGTTTCCTGAAGCTGCTTTTCACCCAGCGGGCTGCTAGAGATAAAACACATAAGTTACTGTAATTTAGTATGTAATCATACATGCCATGCGTAAAATGCATGATTTTACCTGTTGAAGAATGACATCGGGTCAGATAGACAGTGAGGTGTTGAACGCGCCGATTTGCTCCTCAGCTTGCGGGCGCGCTAAAAATGCGGCTAAAGCGAGAGGGCGTATATGCTCCGTATGTACGACCGCCTCGGTTAAGCCGCGGCGGTTTTTTTGTATCTACGGAAAGGTTGAGACCCATGATCCGGCTCTCGAACGTCCATAAAACATATGCAGCCCGGCGTGGCAGTGACGAACATATCGCCTTGCGCGGCATCAATCTTGATATTGCAGCAGGCGAAATTGTTGGCGTCATCGGCCGTTCCGGCGCAGGCAAATCGACATTGATCCGCTGCATCAACCTGCTTGAAACCCCGACATCCGGGACGGTCACGGTTGATGGCACCAATGTTACGACACTTTCCAAACGCGACTTGCCGCTGTTCCGCCGTCAACTCGGCATGGTGTTCCAGCATTTCAACCTTCTGTCTTCGCGCACCGTGTTCGATAACATCGCACTGCCGCTTGAACTCGCCGGGGCTTCCAAGGCCGATATTGCCAAGGCGGTTGATCCGCTGCTCCCGTTGGTCGGGCTTGAAGAAAAGCGTGATCGCTATCCGGCCGAACTGTCAGGTGGTCAGAAACAGCGTGTCGGTATTGCGCGCGCGCTGTCATCCAACCCCAAGGTTCTGCTGTGTGACGAGGTCACCTCCGCCCTTGATCCGGAAACCACCCGCCAGATCCTCACACTGCTGAAAGACATCAACAAACGCCTTGGTCTGACCATGGTCGTGATTACGCACGAAATGGCGGTGGTCAAGGCGCTCTGTGATCGTGTGGCTGTCATGGATGGTGGCGTGATTGTCGAAGAAGGCGCTGTCGAAGGCATCTTTGCCGATCCCAAACACGCGACCACCCAATCGCTTCTGGCCGATGAATTCATGGATTTCCGTGCCGGATCGGATGCGAACAACACCCCCAACACGACCACCGGTGCCGCAGCCGGGCAGGAGGGCTAAGTCATGTTTTCAACCCTTGCACCCATTCTGCTGCAGGCTACTGGCGAGACCCTTTATATGGTCGCAGTGTCGCTTTCGATTGCCACCCTGTTTGGCTTGCCGCTTGGCGTCTTGCTGGCAACATCCGGCCGGGGCGAGCTGTTTGAAGCGCTCTGGTTCCAGCGTGTTTTTGGACCGCTGGTCAATGCGACCCGGTCCGTGCCGTTCATCATTCTGGCGGTGGCCATCATTCCCTTTACCCGTTTCGTTGTCGGCACTTCAATCGGGACCTCTGCTGCCATTGTGCCATTGACTGTGGCGGCCATCCCATTCATTGCCCGCATCATCGAAGGGGCAATGCGCGAAGTTGATGGCGGCCTGATCGAGGCGGCCCAGGCCATGGGTGCCCGTCCGGTTCAGGTCGTGGTCAAGGTTCTCCTGCCCGAAGCGCTGCCCGGCATCATTCACGGTCTGACCCTGACTGCGGTGACCCTGATTGGCTATTCCGCAATGGTCGGTGCTGTTGGCGCCGGTGGTCTGGGCGATCTTGGTATTCGCTATGGCTATCAGCGTTTCCGCCCGGATGTGATGGCAGCAGTTGTGATTACCCTGATTGTCGTTGTGCAGGCCGTACAAAGCTTTGGCGACTATCTGGCGCGTAAGGCAGACAAGCGAAACATCTGATCCTCTGATCGAATGAAATTCAGAATGTGAGGATTGCTCACGTTCGCCAAATTCCC
This sequence comes from Thalassospira sp., assembly GCF_002709775.1. Classification (GTDB taxonomy): domain Bacteria; phylum Pseudomonadota; class Alphaproteobacteria; order Rhodospirillales; family Thalassospiraceae; genus Thalassospira. The sequence continues at coordinate 84,861 of NZ_PAQR01000034.1, read as the reverse complement.
GCACAAACCCAAAAGAAAACAAGGAGTTTTACAATGCGGTTTCTGTTTAAACTGACGGCGGCTGCCGTCCTCGCATCGGCCCTGACCGGTCAGGCGCTTGCGAACGAAAAAATCAAAATCGGCGTCACCCCGGGTGCGCATGAAGAAGTCATGGAAGAAGTCGTCAAGGTCGCGGCCACCAAGGGCCTTGATATCGAAATCGTCAGCTTCTCGGACTATGTCATTCCCAACCAGGCGCTTGATGATGGCGATCTGGATGCCAACAGCTTCCAGCACCTGCCGTATCTTGATAACCAGATCAAGGATCGCGGCTATGAGCTGTCGGTGGTTGGCTACAACATCCTGACCCCGATGGGCATTTATTCCAACAAAATCAAAAGCCTGGATGAACTGCCAGAAGGTGCCGAAGTCGGCATTCCGAACGATCCGACCAATGGCGGTCGTGCGTTGCTCGTCCTGCAGTCCCATGGTCTGATCAAGGTCGATCCGGCGGTTGGTCTGGTTGTCAGCCCGCTTGATGTCATTGAAAACCCGAAAGATATCAGCTTTGTCGAGTTGGATGCTGCCCAGCTGCCGCGTTCGCTTGATGATCTGGATGCCTCGGCGATTAACACCAACTATGCGCTTGAAGCCGGTCTGAACCCGATCAAGGATTCGATTGCAATCGAAGGCAATGACAGCCCGTATGCCAACGTGATTGTCACCCAGACCTCGCGCAAGGACGAACCGTGGGTCAAAACCCTGGTTGAATCCTATCACGATGAAGCGGTCCGCAAATTCATCGAAACCAAGTATGAAGGATCGGTCCTGCCGGTATTCAAACTTTCTGAATAATCGTCTGCATTATTCAAAATAATTGAAAAATCCCGCAGGGTTTGCGCCTTGCGGGATTTTTTTATGACCCGACCGATGGGGGATTAAGATCAAATTGTATGAGGATTTGATCGACCGTTCATCAGACGTCACCAAACAGGACATGTTCGGCGGTCAGATCATCCTTGTTGGTATCCTCGATAATCACGCCAAATGTCCATGGATCGCCATTGCTGAAATCGACATAGAGGTCATCGCCGGTCTGGGTGGTGTGATCAAGGAAGCTTTCGAAATCCGTGATGCCGGAGCGTTCCTGAAGATCGCTTGTTAGAAGCAGCGTATCGTGCCCGATGTCACGCTGCACATCGCGAATTTCGTCATAATAATCTTCGGTCTCAAACCCGATAATCCGGTCACGGCTTGAGGCCTCTGCATCGAAAACGAAGGTATCCGGGCTACTATTGCCTTCAAGCCAATCATTTCCCGCGCCGCCAGACAAAAGGTTTTCATAGAAAACCGGATTGCCGCCGGGGCCGGCACGCAGCGTATCATGCCCATCGCCGCCATAAAGCAACACGTCGCGCGTTTCACCGGTCAGCGTGTCATTTCCGGCCTCGCCGTAAAGGTTCTCGCCAAACATGGTGTCGTCGCCGTCACCGCCATAAATGGTGTCATTGCCGCGATTGCCGACAAGACGGTTGTCCAGGTCATCACCAATAATCAGGTCGCTTTGATTGCTGCCATCGACATTTTCGATATTGATGAAATGATCGCCGGTACGCCCCGTGCCGGTTTCAAGGTTGATGACCGGTTGCGGGCCGTATTCGCCATAGGGTGCATCATTGCCCCATCCCGCGATATAGCTGATGGTGTCGATCCCGTCACCGCCATCAAAGATATTGGTCCTGTCCTCGGAAAAGTCGGTGCTGGCCGCGGCATAGAACGTATCATCGCCGCCTTGTCCCTGCATGACGTCACCGTCATCGGTGCGGTTGTAGATCTGATAAAAGGCGTTTTTGCCTTCATCGCCGATCAAGACATCGCCATAGGTCGTATCGCGGATATCTTCGATATTGCTGTATCGGTCGCCCTCGGCATCACCGCCCAACCCGATCCCGGTCGTGAGATTGACGTAAACGCCCCGGTTTGATGGATCTTGCGTGAAGCCGAACGTGATTTCATCGCGACCGGGGCCGCCATCAATCACATCAGCGCCCGATCCGCCATTGAGTTCGTCATTGCCCGACCCGCCAAACAGCGTATCGTTTCCGGCACTGCCATTGATGTCGTCATGTCCGGCACCGCCATCAAGCGTGTCATTACCAAATCCCAGCTCAAACAGGTGATCGTTGCCGCCAAGGGCCTGGACATAATCGTCGCCCTCGCGGCCATATATCCGGTCGTCCTGTTCTGTCCCGATAATCGTGTCGTTGCCGTCGGTTCCATAGATGTTGTCAACCATGACCATCTCCTGCGTGGAATACCTTTACCCCGGCAATTCAAGGTTGCTTCGCAATTTTGGCGACTTGATGGCTATGTGGATGACTGTGTAGGTGGCAGGGCGAGATCCCCGCCTTCGCGGGGATGGCAGAACCTTGCGGGTGTTCTTTGCGTCGTCACTCCCGCGCAGGCGGGAGTCCACGGTGCTGCGGTTTTCATTGATCGGAAAAAGGGGGAGGGGGCTTTTTTTGGTTACCTTTTTTCTAGTCTAAAAGGCGTTAGAAAGGTTGAGCAGTAAGTCGCTATGGTTGCAATAAAATCTTGTCGTTTGTTCGCATAACGTTCTACACTGATGCAATGTCAAAACTCATTACAAATAGCCAGATTTTAGGCGAGCTTGGCGAGACCGCTGTAAAGAAGCGTTTCTTAACCATGGGCTTTCAGTTTGATGGTCGTTCAAGGCTGGAAGCAGGAATTGACGGTATTGCTGAGGTAATGGACCGTGGCAAACCGCTTGCCAAAATGATTGCGGTTCAGGTGAAAGCAACTGACAGCGGAAAGTACGTCGCCGAGGACGAAGCTGGTTTCAGCTATACAGTTCGAGAGAAAGACTTGGACTATTGGCGCCGCTCAAATTTACCAATCATCCTAGTTCTGTATCGACGATCTGACGAGAGCTACTACTGGAAACAAATCGACGTCAGTGTGGGGGTGGGGGTACGAAAACTTCGGTTTGATAAGGTGCTCGATATTCTGAACAACGAAGCTGTTGATCGGCTTGCTGCCCTGACTGTACCAAAAGCCGGTTTTGGATATTATGTTCCTCCATTGGGAAAGGGCGAGGAGGCTCTCGTCAATATTCTCCCCGTGAAGCTACCTCCTGAAGTTTATGTTGCTTCAACTCAGTATAACGCGAAACGGGCGGCTGCTATTCTATTAGATGATGAACAACCAGCTCGCTTTGATTGGGTTATAAAGGGCGGCTCTTTCTGGTCGTTTCACGATCCCAGAACGTCAGTTTGTCGCGATATCGTCGATTTGGACCAAGTCGAAGCTATTGAAACAGAATTATTGGCATTTCATGAGGATATAGACGAGCAAAATAACTTTGCGTTCTTACTTCGAAAAGCATTACAGCACCAAGTTCAGCAAGATATTGGCTGGAGTAAAGATCGTCGCCTTTTTTATTTTAGAGCGCTAGAAGCCAACACTCCGCGAATCTTCTACTATGATGCCGCAACACGCAAAGCTGACGCTCAAGTTGTTAATGTTTCCAGAAACAAAGAAGATAAAAGTCGTACTAACTTCGTAAGACATCACGCATTTATGCCGCGTTTCGAACTGATCGCGGATCAGTGGTACTTAGTAGTTAGTCCGACATACTATTTTACAACAAACGGGTTCATCCCGCATTCGTATCCTGAGGCACTCTTATCTGGCAAAAAACGGCTGGATAATAGTGCATCACTGCGTGGGCAAGTGATCATGTGGCATCGCTTTCTCACACGCGCCGAAAAACAATCCAATGACTTGTTTGCTCCAAAAGAAGTCGAGGTAAATCCGCTAAACTTTGGAGAACCTCCTAAGATATCGCTTCCAACAAGAGTTCCTGAGGATGTGTGGGGCTCTTCGAAGCAGAAAGAATATACCGAGACGGACCAAGAAGAGATGGAAGTTTGATGGATTTCAAAAGCGACATTCTCGAAGAGCCATTACTGGAATTTGGAGAAAAGCATCAACATCCGGATCCGCGGTTGGGTCTTTTTGAAGCAGGTCCACTTCAAACACATCCTGGAGATGCCATAAAGGTAGGGGTTGTTGGCTCGTCGAAGACCGTGGAGGATACGAGGAAGTATTTTGCCGCCGCAATAGTTGGGTTTGAAGGTAAATCGGCAAAACACCCAAACCTGCATCCTGAATTCCCCGGACTAGGAAATCAAAACCCGTTTCGCTGCAAGTTTGAAGTTGAAGAAGCTGCAACTGCTACGATTTCACAAATCAAGATTGAGCAAATTCGAAAGGAGCCTCATCAAGCAATTGCAGTTGAGATGGCTGTTGACGAAATCGTAGCGCAACTCAAAACCCTTGAGGACGGTAGCAACCGTCCTGACGTTGCGGTTATTGCTCTTCCAGTTGAGCTAATTGAACGTGTTTGGAACGCGAAAACAGATACTAAGAGTTCAGTTGAGGATGGCGATAGTAGCGGTTCAGATGCGCCCAATTTTCGGGGAATGCTGAAAGCAAAGGCCATGGGGCTGCAGTTTCCCATTCAAATTGTTTGGGAAGACGTCTTGGATAAGAACGCTAAAATCCCTGAGAAAGTGAAAGAAAGTAGTCATCGCAAGATTCAGGATGAAGCAGGTCGAACATGGAATTTATTGACGACGCTGTACTACAAAGGCAGCGGTCGCATTCCTTGGCGCAAGGCTCCAGTAGAGGGTGAATTTGCTGCTTGTTATATCGGCGTCAGTTTTTACAGGGAAGTTGGGGGGCAGCAGCTTTTCACCAGTGCTGCTCAGATGTTTGACGAGCGAGGTCGTGGCTTTATTCTGAAAGGTAATCGGGCGCATACGGAAACTCGTGGTAGACATCCTTACATGGCTCGAGAGGATGCCCACGACCTTATTGCTCATGTGCTATCCGAGTACAAGCGGCACCATAAACATTATCCTGCACGGGTGATTGTACTAAAGACATCGCGCTTTAGAGATGACGAAGCTGAAGGCATTATAGAAGCGCTGGCGGAGGCAGAAGCTGAGTTTACTGATTTAGTGTGGGTACAGGAGTCATACTCAGTCAAAGTGCTGCGTGATGGAAATTACCCGGTGCTGAGAGGAACATTTGTTGATTTAGGGGGTAAAGGATTACTTTATACGAATGGTAGCGTTCCTTATTACGGCACCTACCCGGGCCAATATGATCCGCGCCCACTTTTACTTTGTCCTCATAAGAAAAGCGACAGCACAATCTCACAGATTGCGCAGGAAATATTTGCACTCACAAAAATTAATTGGAACTCCACCCAAATGAATCAGCGACTTCCGATTCCTATTAGAGCTTCGAGAAAGGTTGGAGAGGTTTTGAAGTATCTCAAGGATGGTCAGAGCGTCAGCACTGACTACCGAAAATATATCTAGGTATTGAACGTTCGGGCTTGAGCTTGCTTTCAACTTACTACCTACAGAAAGCATAGCTTAACCATACAAGACATAGGCTTTTACGCCACCATCGCGTCATATTCTTCCTGCTTGTCCATCCATTTCTGTTCGATCATGGCAAGGTCGTTTTCGAGTTTGCCGAGTTCGAGCTGGATGTCGGAGAGTTTTTGGGCGTTGGCGTCTTCGTAAAGGGTCGGGTCGGCCATTTTTTCTTCGATTGCGGCTTTGCGTTCGGAAAGCTTTTCCATCTGTTTTTCAAGCTTTTCGATTTCGCGTTTGACCGGGGCGGCGACTTTACGTTTCTCAGCCGCCTGCTGGCGTTCGGCCTTGCGGTCGCGTTTGGCGGGTTTGCCTGCGTCGTCGCCCTTATTCGCGCGGCGTTCCATGCGTGCACGATCGAGAAGATACTGGCGGTATTCGGCAACGTCGCCGTCAAACGCCTTGACCGTGCCATCTGCCACCAGAACCAGACGATCCGCACAGGCTTCGATCAGATAGGGATCGTGGCTGATGATGATCACCGCACCCTCATAGGCATTGAGCGCATGGTTGAGCGCATCGCGGCTGTCGATATCAAGGTGGTTGGTCGGCTCATCGAGGATGAGCATATGCGGGGCATCGAGCGTCATCAGGGCAAACAGCAGGCGCGCCTTTTCACCACCCGAGAGGTCCTTGACCTTGGTGTCGCCTTTCTGGCCTTCAAAGGCAAAGCGGCCGAGTTGAGCGCGGACCTTGCTTTCGATGACGTTGGGCATGAGGGACGCCATATGCTGATAGGGCGTTTCATCACCGCGCAGCTCGTCCGTCTGGTGCTGCGCAAAATAGCCGATGCGCAGTTTGCTTGATGCGGCCTTTTCACCCGACATCAGTTTCAGGCGGTCCGACAGCAGCTTTGCCAGTGTCGACTTACCGTTACCGTTGGCCCCGAGAAGGGCGATGCGGTCATCCATGTCGATGCGCAGGCTGATATTGCGCAGGATCGGTTTGCCTTCCTCGTAGCCGACGTCGCCATCATGGATATTGATCAGGGGTGGCGGCAGTTCCTTGGGGCTTGGGAAGTCAAAGGTAATGCCGCGATCCTCGACCACCGGGATGGCCGGGCCCATTTTTTCAAGCATCTTGACGCGACTTTGCGCCTGCTTGGCCTTGCTGGCCTTCGCACGGAAGCGGTCGATGAAGGATTGCAGATGCTTTTGCTGGGCGATCTGCTTTTCGTAATGCTTGGAGGCCAGTTCCATCTGTTCGCGGCGTGTCTTGGCGAATTTGTCGTAATTGCCACCATAAAGCGTGACCGTGCCGTCATGCAGATGGGCAATCGATTTGACCACCCGGTTGAGAAGATCGCGATCGTGACTGATCAGGATGATCGTGCCGGGATAGTTGATCAGATAGTTTTCAAGCCAGATGGTGGCTTCAAGATCAAGGTGGTTGGTCGGCTCATCGAGCAGCAGCAGATCCGGGCGCAGGAACAGCGTCGCGGCAAGCGCCACACGCATGCGCCAGCCACCCGAGAAATCATCGCACGGGCGTTGCTGGGCATCAGCATCAAAACCAAGGCCCGAAAGGATCGAGGCCGCGCGGGCTTCGGCCGTGTGGGCGTCGATATCTGCCAGACGTGTGTGGACCTCGGCAATGCGGTGCGGGTCGGTGGTGGTTTCGGCTTCTTCAAGCAAGCTTGCGCGTTCGGTATCGGCTGCGAGAACGGTTTCAATCAGCGAGCGTTCACCCGCCGGGGCTTCCTGTGCGACGACACCCATGCGCGCGCGTTTGGACATGCGGATATCGCCGCCATCGCCCGGCAATTCGCCCGAGATCAGTTTAAGCAGTGTCGATTTCCCCGCGCCATTACGGCCAATCAGGCCGACTTTGTGCCCGTCCGGGATGGTCAGGTTGACCTGATCAAGAATGACACGGCCGCCAATGCGGTAGGTCAGATCGGTAATTTGCAGCATGTTCTCTTTCGCCGGTATCGGGTCGTTTTCGGGGCATTATCGGGGGAATCGCAAGGATTTCTGTGCTTTCAATAGGGCAGGAGCGTGTTTGACGCAAGGATTCTTCAAATTGTCATCGCAGCTGTGATTTCGATGACAGGACGGTGCGAAAACAGCCGGGAACCGCAGTTTCATGCCTTTTGGCGACATTTTGCAGGCGAAACGGGTGAATGCAACGGCTGCAGGTCTGCTTTGCAGCGGTAGAACTATGTGTTGCGTTGCGATCCAACCCCGTTTATATAGCGCCAACCTTCGGGTCTGTGGATGATAAGGGCGGTCTTTGGTACCGCCTTTATCTTCCGCAGGCCCTTTGTGCTCGGGGGGCCTTACGGGGTCCTCTTTGGGGGTAACGAATTTTTACAAAGCTTAGGTGAAACCAATGGCTGTCGAACGCACTCTTTCGATCATCAAGCCGGACGCAACGCGCCGCAACCTGACTGGCAAAATCAACGCCGTCATCGAAGAAGCTGGCCTGCGCATTGTCGCACAGAAGCGCGTCGCTCTGACCCGCGCTCAGGCTGAAGGTTTCTATGCAGTTCACAAAGAACGTTCGTTCTTTGGCGAGCTGGTAGACTTCATGGTCTCTGGCCCGGTTGTTGTCCAGGTTCTCGAAGGCGAAGATGCCGTCGTTAAGTACCGCGAAGTAATGGGCGCAACCAACCCGGCGAACGCCGAGGAAGGCACGATCCGCAAACAGTTTGCAGAATCCATCGAAGCGAACTCGGTCCACGGTTCGGACTCGCTCGAAAATGCTGCAATCGAAATTGCATACTTCTTCGCTCAGACCGAAATCGTCGGCTAAGCCTAGAATACAGAATTCTCCGGTTCTTCCGGATGCAAAAACGCCCCGCACATTGCGGGGCGTTTTTTGTTTGCGTGATGGTCAGTGTGTCCGTTGATCACGTGCGGACATCTTCAAGGAAGCTATCGACCGATTTGCGCAGTGCGTTTGAGCCGGTCGCCAGTTCCTGGGCTGCCTTTGCCAGATCAACCGCACGCGCGCGGTTTTGTTCTGCTGCCGACTGGATGCTGTCGGATTGATCGGCGGCCTTGCTGGTGGCGTCAGATGCATCAAGAACGCGCGCGGCAATTTCGGCGGTGGCGACACCCTGTTCTTCGATGGCCGCAGCGATCGAAGAGGCGATTTCACTCATATCGGAGATGACGGTGGTAATGCCCTTGATGGCATCGACCGATTGTTTGGTGGCGTCCTGAATGCCGGTGATCTGTGCGCCAATTTCATCGGTTGCCTTGCCGGTCTGATTGGCAAGGTTTTTGACCTCACTTGCGACCACGGCAAAGCCCTTGCCAGCATCGCCAGCGCGCGCCGCCTCGATCGTGGCATTGAGGGCCAGCAGGTTGGTCTGTTCGGCAATATCGGAAATAAGACCAAGCACCTCGCCGATTTTGGCGGCTGAGACGGCCAAGCCTTCGACCAACTGATTGGTATGTTCGGCCTGTGAGACGGCACTGCCGGAAATTTCCAGTGACCGGTCGACCTGGCTTCTGATTTCATTGATCGAGGCGCTGAGTTCTTCGGCCGCAGAGGCAACGGTTTGCACGTTGCGGTTGGCTTCGGAGGAGGCGTCATGAACGTCGCTTGCCATGGCGGCATTGCGATCTGCGGTTTTGTTAAGCGTATCAGACGTATCGTTGACGGTGCCAACGGAGCCTGTGACGGTGCCAAGAATTCGGCTGATTTCCCCGTCAAACTGCTTGATGGATGCAAGCCGGGCGGCATTGGCAGCATCGCGGGCCTTTTGTTCCTGTTCCTTTTCCGCCGTCATCTTATCGGATGCGATCATGTTGTCCTTGAACACCTGAACCGATCGGGCCATGTCGCCGATTTCTGTTTGCGCGCCGACAAAGGGAATATCGACGTTGATGTCGCGTCCGGCGAGTTTGTCCATATCACCGGCAAGACGGGTGATCGGATGGACGATGCCGCGCCGCGCACCGATTGTGAACATGATTGCCAGCGCAAAACCGGCCACGGTGATCACAACCATGGTGACTTCTGAAAGGGTGATCCGTTCATCCATCAGGACCAGTCCGGCATCCATATCATCATGGACGATTTCTTCGGCGGCATCGGCGAGGCTGATAAAGCGTTCAAAGCTTGCGTCAAATTCGATATCGGCATTTTCATCGGCGCTCAGATTGGCAAGGGTGTTGTCAGCACGGGTTTTTGCCGTGCTGGCCAGGGTGTTGATGTCATTGGCCAATGTGGTGATCTGGGAAGACAGGGCAGGAATTTTGATCGCTGATATCCTGTCGCGGGCTTCGGTGAAGTTTTGCGCGACACCTTCGTAGGTCAGCTCTTCGTCACCGCTGAGAAGTTCTTCGAGGAACAGATGGCCGTTGGCGAGACGATAACGGGCTTCGCCGATATTCTCGACCGCAGCAAGAGCGCCAGGATCGTAACTTTGACGGAGCGGGGGCAGCAGCTTTGCCAGACCTTCCTGAAGGTTTTCATAGAGGCTGTCGAATTCCTGATCAGCACCGGTGCCAACGCCTTCTTTCGAGGCAATGCGGGAATAGCGGCGTTCGCTAACCGCGATCAGGGTATCAAGGGCAACCAGCACCTCTTCGATCTGGGCACGCACAGCCGGGCTTTGGGAGGCGACGAAGGTTCCCTCGTCATTGGAGCCGCCATTGAGGATTGCGTTCGCATACCAGCGGGATTCATCGAGCAGCGCCCAGACTTCGCCAATGTCTTCGGCACCATCACCGCCCATGATTTCTTCAAGCAGGAGGTGGGCGTTGGTCGCGGTCAGTTTGATTTCCATTGCGGCATCGCCAAGCGGGGCAAGGTCGACAGCAACAGTTTCACTTTCATCGGCAAGCATTGAAGTGAAAACGATGCCGGATATCCCGGTAAGCGTTGTGACAAGTGCCATGGCCAGAAAGGCCATCATCAGGCGGGTGCTGATACGAAGACGGTCTAGCATGCTTTCCACCCCACAAAGTTTCGAGCGGTTCTAAAACAGGTGGCTCGTTAAGCAATCAGGTTGGGGCGGGGGGCGTGCTTTTCAATGTTCTCGTTCATGTTCTGGCGTGCACGGCAAAGGCTGCCAAACAGAAAGACTGCCCGGTTGCGGCATGCAAAACGGGCAGTCCGGGATGAGGTTGAATGGGGCGTTTGGGGTGTTAGTCGATCAGGAATGCGGCCATCAGCAGCAGAAGAACGCCGATGGAGACCACACTCCAGAGCATGAATTTCGTCCAGTGGTGCCAGCCTTCCTCGTGGTGGTGCACCAGGCCTTCGTCATAATCACTTCCTTGCATGGGTTTCCTCCCTGATTGCGGATCATGATTGACCGGGCCGGTTATCTGATTGGTTTTGTTGCCCGGTGTCGCTCAAGGCGATGGCAAAATATTACCTGTAAATAACCCAAGGGTGAATAATATTTATCTATTTAACCGATTGTGCGCCGCGTCATGCTGGACAAGTGCGGCTCTGCCTGCCATTCTTGGGGCATGGAAAACGTTTTGACCCAGCAACTGGTACGCATTTTTACCGCCTCTCATAGAGTGGCGGGGTAGCGACGTTTTGACCAATTGACCCACCCGCCGGCGAGGCGGGTTTTTTGTGGCTGTCTCCCGGCCAGACCAAAGCAGAACGGGAGACAGAGATGACCAAGCCCCTATCACAATTACACCAGACGCAAAGCCCGCCGGTCCTTTCAGGCGGTGCAAAGCCCGGCACGCTGCATATGCTGTGTGGCAAGATTGCTGCGGGCAAATCAACCCTTGCCGCCGAACTGGCGCGCAAGCCCGGAACGGTTCTGATCGCGGAAGATGAGTGGTTATCAACGCTTTTTGGCGATCAGATGTGCTCGGTTGCCGATTATGTTCGGTTTTCAGAAAAGCTGCGTTCTGTGATGGGACCGCATGTGGCGATGTTGCTGCGGGCAGGCCTCTCGGTGGTGCTCGATTTTCCGGCCAATACGGTTGGTCTGCGCCGCTGGATGCGCGGTGTGTTTGAGGATGCCGGGGCCGATCATGTTTTGCATTATCTCGATCTGGAAGATGATGTTTGCATCAACCGGCTTCGGGTGCGCAACCGGGCGGGAAGCCATCAGTTCGCCGCCAGCGACGCGCAGTTTCATCAGATCAATGCGGCCTTTGTTCCGCCGGGCGTGGAGGAGGGGTTTAACGTTGTTACCCATCAGACAGATACGCTTTGAGCATAAAAAAGCTGCCGATAAACGGCAGCTTTTAGCTTTTAGCTTTTCGGATCAATGCCAATTGGCAGATCACAGAAGGAAGATCGCCATCAGGATCAGCAGGGCAATGATGGAGATGGTGCCCCATTTCACGAAGTTCGTGTAGCCGTGATAGATGCTGACATGGGTTTCGGTGAGTTCGTAATCGTTACCCTGCAAACTTGCCTCCTTGGATTGGTTGTTTTGGGATTGTTCAAATGTATATCCACGAAGTTGATGCAGTGCAAGAAGCAGATTAACCATAGATGTTAGACGTTTGACCGACTTCACATCTGTGGTGGTTCGCCTTTGAGGTCAGGGACTTACTGGATGCCTGATTTGCAGCCATAGGGCAGGAAGGTGCCCGATAGCCCGTGGCTCATCATCGCAAACGACATCTTGTTGGCATAGTCGAGCTCTGTCTTGGATTTCGGGCAGGCATAGGCACGCCCGGCGCAGCCATTGTCGATATAGTCTTCTTCGGCCTTGGCGAATTCCGGGCTGAGTGTGCCGCGCGGAATTTCTTCGAGCATTTCGCTGCGGACTTCCTGATAGACCGCGCATTTTTGCGCCCGCCAGTGTTTGTCACCGGTTTGCATGTCCGCACCATCGGCCTCGGTGTTGGCCTGGGCCATGGCGTGGGTCGGCAGAAAGACCAAAAGGGCGAGGGCGGTGATGAGGCCGGGGGATTTGCGCATCATGATGTCGGCTTTCTTTGGCGATGGTCGTTTTTACGCAGCACATCACAGCATCAGAATGCGCAGAGAATATGGTCGTGCTTTGTCGAACTGGCAGCACAGCACAAAAAAGGCGGGCCATGTGTGATGACCCGCCGTTTCATGCGTTAAGCAACTTGCGCAGCCAGCGCCAAAGGTTCTTTCATCCGGGCTCAAGCGCCGGGTTGATTTCGGTGAAATCGGCTTGCGGCGCATCGGCCACGGGGACGATACCCTTGTCATCAACCGAAACGCGGCCTTCGGCGATCCAGCGGATGACCTGTGGGTAGACGCGGTGTTCCTGTTTGAGGATACGCTGGGCCAGTTTGCCGGCATCATCACCGGGCTGGACCGGAACGACGGCCTGGGCAATGATCGGGCCGCTATCGACTTCGGGCACGACGTAATGCACGGTGCAGCCGGCGAACTTCACACCGGCATCAAGGGCCGCCTGATGCACACCCAAGCCCTTGAAGCTTGGCAGAAGCGACGGGTGGATGTTGATCAGCTTGTCTTTCCAGCGGGTGACGAAGCTTTCACTGACCAGGCGCAGATAACCTGCCAGTACGACAAGATCGGCTCCGCTTTCCTCGATGAGCGCACTTACGGCATCATCATAGGCTTCGCGGCCGCCGGGATAGCCCTTGTGCGAGATGGCTTCAGCCCGGATGCCGGCCTTACGGCCGCGTTCAAGTCCGCCGGCGTCAAGCTGGTTGGAGAAGACCAGCACGATTTCTGCCGGGTAGCCGGGGGTGTTGCAGGCATCAATGATGGCTTGCAGGTTGGACCCGCCGCCTGAAATCAGAACGGCGAGCTTCAGCTTCTTTACTTGTCCCATGTACGGGCCATGTTTTTGATCACGACCTGCGGGCCGTCACCAGCACGCGGGCCGATCACGCCGATTTGGCTAACGGTTTCGCCGTTTTCACGCAGGATGGCTTCGGCCGCGTCCGCCTTGTCGGCCGGAACAACGACGCACATGCCAATGCCGCAGTTAAAGGTGCGGGCCATTTCCATCGCCGGAATGCCGCCCTGTTTCGACAGCCATTTAAAGACCGGCAGGTATTCCCAGCAGCTGGCATCAAAGACAGCGGTCAGGTTTTCCGGCAGAACGCGCGGAACGTTTTCCGTCAGGCCGCCACCGGTGATGTGGGCAAGCGCCTTGACCAGACCGGCCTTGTGGGCAGCGAGGCAGCTTTTGACATAAACCTTGGTCGGCTCAAGCAGCGCTTCGCCAACGGTTTTGCCCGGTGCGAAGGGGGCTTCGTCGGAATATTCAAGACCGGCGGTCTCGACAACCTTGCGGACCAGCGAATAGCCGTTGGAATGCACACCGCTGGAGGCAAGACCCAGAATGACGTCGCCTTCTTCAAGGTTGGCGCCATCAAGCAGTTCACCGCGTTCGGCAGCACCAACTGCAAAACCGGCAAGGTCGTATTCGCCATCGGCATACATGCCCGGCATTTCGGCGGTTTCGCCACCGATCAGTGCACAGCCAGCCTGTTTGCAGCCCTCGGCAATGCCGGCGACAACGCTTGCGGCGTTATCAACCGACAGCTTGCCGGTTGCGAAGTAATCGAGGAACAGAAGCGGTTCTGCGCCCTGAACGACGAGGTCATTGACGCTCATGGCGACAAGGTCGATGCCGACCGTGTCGTGCTTGTCGGCCAGGAAGGCGACTTTCAGCTTGGTGCCGACACCATCGGTGCAGGATACCAGAACCGGATCGTTATATCCGGCGGCCTTCAGGTCAAAAAGGGCACCGAAACCGCCAAGACCGCCGGCAACACCGGAACGCGTGGTTGCTTTTGCAAGCGGTTTGATTCGTTCGACAAGGTCGTTCCCGGCATCGATATCGACACCGGAGTCCTTATAGGTAAGGCCGTTAGAGGCGGTCATGTTGGTGATCCCTGGCTTCGCGCATGCATGAATAAAAGCGGGTGTGCCCGCGTTTTTCATCAACAGGTGTCCGGTTCAAGGCGCCGTTTTCCGGGCTTTTTGCGGTCCGGGTCGCAGGAATAACCTGCTGTTTGACCAATCCGCCTTACTGACGCCTTTAATCAGATATAGAGGACAAGCATGATCCTGCTGATAAAAAACGCGGGCTTGATAATTTCCGCTGGGCCGAAAATACTCAAACGCGGGCAATATGCAATGATCACCTGCGCATGACAGAGTTTTCTTTGCAGAATGCGCTTAGCATGCCACAAAGAGCGTTATAGAAGAATCCAACAAGACACGATTAGGGCAAAGAGGCATACGTGCTTACTTCATTGAAAAACATCAAGATGTTAGCTGGCGCGGCGATGGCTGCGACGATCATGGCCTTTCCGGCAGCGGCACAGGACATTTTCACCGTCACCGGTGTTCATGTTGACGAGCGCGCCGAAACGGCTGCTGCCGCACGTGAACAGGCACTTGAGATCGGTCAGCGTCAGGCCTTTGAAGAAGTGATTGCCCGTTTGACCCTGCCCGAAGATCGCACCGGGCTTGAAATGCCCGAGACCGCTGTCATCACCAATATGGTGCGTGACTTTGGCGTGTCGAACGAAAAGACATCCTCGGTGCGTTACATCGCGGACATGACGGTGCGGTTCAAGGATGACGAACTGCGTCGTTTCCTGCGGTTCCGCGATATTTCCTTTGCCGAGCTGCAATCCAAACCGGTGATGATTGTTCCGGTCTATCGCAGCAATAATTATGTCAGCCTGTGGGATGATCCCAACCCGTGGCGTGAAGTCTGGTCGCGCAATGTCGCGACCTCGGGCCTTGTGCCGATCAAGGCACCGATTGGTGATCTGACCGATATCAGCACCATCACGGCCGAGCAGGCCGAAGGTGGTTCGATGGAACGCCTAGCACAGCTTGCCAAGCGTTATGGCGCGGATGTGGCTGTTGTGGCCAGTGCCGATGTCACCGGGCCGCAGGGTGGGGAAAGTGTTGATGTTTCCATCACCCGTTATGACCCGAATAGCGGGCCGCAGATATTTGGCGTGCAGGAAAAGACCCAGGCCGGGGAGACATTGAACGAGACACTGGTACGTGCCGCCAAATCGGTACAGGACCAGCTCGCCGACGGTTGGAAGCGCGCCAACCTGATCAATTACAGTGCGGGTGGCAACCTGATGGTGTTTATCCCGATTACCGGTCTTGGCGACTGGGCCGGGATCGAGAAGAAGCTGATCGGGCTGCCGGTGGTGCGCAATTCACGCGTGATCGCGATGTCCAAACGTGAAGTGCAGCTGTCGCTTGATTATGTCGGGTCGACCAATCAGCTGCAGACGGCACTTAATCAGCAGAACCTTAATCTGAGCCGGATGGGCGAGCTTTGGTTCATCCAGCCGAGCGGATCAGACCGCCTGCAGGGATTATCGTTCGGCGGGTAAGCCCGTTTGACTACGGGGAAGGGTAACAGGGGGACCCGAGGATGACTTTGCGACAGCAAGCACGTTTCTGGCTGATCTTTGTCGTCGGATTCTTTTTCCTGATCTGGCTGTTTTCGAGCATCCTTTTGCCGTTTGTTGCCGGGATGGCGATTGCCTATTTCCTTGATCCGCTGGCCGACAAGCTTGAGGCGCGCGGGGCAAGCCGGGTGGTTGCGACCAGCATCATCACGGTGCTGTTCTTCCTTGTATTTATCCTTGTGATGCTGCTGGTGGTGCCGATGATCGGAAGCCAGCTTGCGGGCTTCCTTGAGCGGTTCCCGGGCTATGTCGATGCGCTGCGCACCAATGTCGCGCCGTATCTGCAAAACATTCTGGACCGGGTGGCACCCGAAACGCTGCAAAGTGTATCGGACGCGATCAAGGGGCAGAGTGCCAATGCGCTTAAATGGGTGGGTAATCTGCTGAGCAATGTTTTGTCCGGTGGCTTGGCGCTTTTGAACTTCCTGAGTTTGCTGTTCATTACGCCGGTGGTGTCGTTTTACCTGCTGCGCGATTGGGACAAGATCGTCGCCAAGGTAGACAGTTACCTGCCGCGGCGTTCGGCCACGGATATCCGCCAATGTGTCAGCGAAATTGATGAAACCCTGGCAGGCTTCGTGCGCGGGCAGGCGACGGTTTGTCTGTTGCTTGGCCTGTTTTACGGGCTTGGCCTGACGCTGGTGGGGCTTGAGTTCGGGTTTGTTATCGGGCTTATGACCGGGCTTGTGTCCTTTGTGCCCTATTTCGGGATGATTGCCGGCTTTGCGGTCGGCATGGGGGTTGCGCTGGCCCAGTTTGGCTTTGGTCTTGATCTTGGCCTTGTGGCGATTGTGTTTTTGATCGGTCAGGTGCTTGAGGGCAATTTCCTGACCCCGAAACTGGTTGGCGACAAGGTCGGGTTGCACGCGGTCTGGGTGATGTTTGCCTTGCTGGCCGGGGGTGCGGTGTTTGGCCTTTTGGGGGTGATGCTGGCCGTGCCGGTGGCCGCCGTCATTGGCGTACTTGTACGATATGGCTTAAGGCAGTATCTCAGTAGTCGGCTTTATGACCACGGACCCGAAGATCGCAGCGTTCCCGGATCCGAGGCCGAAAGCTAGGTCCTGAACTGGGGCCATAGACCGAGACCCGCATATTGAGTTTCAAGTTGAGTTTACCGTGACCCGGGTGACATCCAAGCCGGACAAAGACAACGATCCGCAGCAATTGCCATTGGCCCTTGAAATGCGTCCGGCCCTTGGCCGCGATGATTTCATGGTGGCTGATTGCAATAGCGAGGCGGTGGCGTGGATTGACCAATGGCCGAAATGGCCAGCACCTGCGCTGTGCCTGTATGGGCCGAAGGGCTGCGGGAAAAGTCATCTGGCGGAGGTCTGGCGCGCGAGGTCCGGTGCCTTGCAAATCGCCGCTGGGGACCTTGCCGGGCAAGATGCGGATGCGATCCTTGGTGATGCGAGCGGTCTTGTGATCGAGGATGCGGATGGCGGGCTTGATGAGACTGTCTGTTTCCACATTTACAATATGCTCAAAGAACGTGGCGGGCATTTGCTTTTGACCGCAAGCCAGCCGCCATCACGCTGGCAGATTGATTTGCCGGATCTGAAGTCCCGGTTGGGTGCGGCCCTTGTGTGCGAGATTTCCCCACCCGATGATGATTTGATTGTCGGGCTTTTGATCAAGCTGTTTGCCGATCGGCAAATCCCGGCCAGCCCGCAGATCATCAGTTATGTCCTGCCGCGGATCGAGCGATCCTTTGCCGCCCTTTCCGAACTGGTCACGGCGATTGATCGTCGGGCGCTGGCCGAAAAGCGTGCGGTGACATTGCCATTGGTGCGCAGCGTGATGGAAGAACTGTCGGCGTGAGCCTGGCAAGGATGGCTTGCAAATTTTGTAAGCCAATCAGGTTGTTACCGGCTATGATCAGTCCCACCTGACAAATTGCATTCAATAACCGGAAGCTGCATGTGAGCCCGCAACGCGTAAAAGCCAAACCGTCGCTTAAGACCCAGACCGCATCGTTGATTGCCGATGGGCATGTTCTGGGATGGCGGGAATGGATCGGGCTTCCCGATCTTGGTGTGCCGGTGATCAAGGCCAAGGTTGATACCGGGGCCAGAACATCATCCCTGCATGCGATTAACCCGAAACGTGTGACGCGTGACGGCGAAGATTTCGTTTCCTTTACCCTGCCGCATTATCGCGGCGACGGGCATGGGCGGATTGAATGTCTGGCACCGCTTGTTGAGATGCGCGAGATTCGTTCTTCGAACGGAAATGCCGAAGAACGGTTCGTGATTTCGACCCATATCGTGGTTGGGCATCACAAATTGAAAGTGGAAGTGTCGCTGGCAAACCGGTCAATCATGGGCTTTCCCATGCTTTTGGGCCGAACGGCGATGAAGGCAGGAAGATTTTTGGTGCTGCCATCGAAATCTTATCTTGCAGGGAAGCCTGAACAGCGATAGACGCGCAGAAGAACGCGCCACGTCCGGAACCACCGATTGACTGGGGCGTCGAGAGTATGTTGCATCAAATCTGCTTCGCTTTGTTTGGTTTTGGCGTGCTGTTTGGCAAGGCACAGCGTGCAGAGCGATGCGGCGCATCGGTCAAGCGGTGTAACGCCGCGAAAGACCGCCAAAACCAAACCCTGTGGGCCGGGACATCTTCCCACCCCGCAGCGTCAAGGTCCTCGAACGTAGCGCCGCTACGTCCATCAGACCTTTTCTCGCAGGGCAGAAAGATGTCCTCGGCAAAGTGAAGCAGATTTGATGTAACATACTCCTGCTTTCTGACAATTTCGCATTCGCCCGCAGCCGGTATCATACCGGACGCGCGCCATTTATTTGCCGACCAAGGGGGACATCTTATGAAAATCGCGATGCTTGCACGCAATCCAAACCTTTACTCCCACAAACGGTTGGTCGAGGCGGCCGAAGAACGCGGGCATGAGCTTGACATCATCAATACCCTGCGGGTTTCGATGAATATCACGTCGCTCAAACCGGAAATCTATTATGGCGGATCGAAACTGACCGGCTATGACGCGGTGATCCCGCGTATTGGTGTATCGGTGACCCAGTTCGGTCTGGCAGTACTGCGCCAGTTTGAAATGATGGGTGTTTATCCGCTTAATGAATCTGTTGCCATTGGCCGGTCGCGCGACAAGCTGCGCTCGCTGCAGATCCTGGCGCGCCGGGGTATTGGCCTGCCGGTAACGGCCTTTGCCCACGACCCGAAAAAGACCGACGAGGTCCTTTCCATCGTCGGTGGTGCGCCGGTGGTGATCAAGCTTCTGGAAGGCACCCAGGGCATTGGTGTGGTTCTGGGTGAGACCGAGAAATCCGCCAAATCCGTGATCGAGGCGTTCCGTGGGGCCAATGTTGCGATCATGGTGCAGGAATTCATCAAGGAAGCCGGTAACAGCGATATTCGCTGCTTTGTGATTGGTGGCAAGGTGGTTGCCAGCATGGAACGCAAAGGGGCAGAGGGTGATTTCCGCTCCAACATTCATCGCGGTGGGTCGTCACGATCCATCCGCATCACGCCACAGGAACGCTCAACCGCGGTTGAAGCGGCAAAGGCGATGGGGCTGAATGTGTGTGGTGTTGATATCCTGCGCTCCAACCACGGGCCGGTGGTGATGGAAGTGAACTCGTCGCCGGGACTGGAAGGCATTGAAAATGCAACGGGCAAGGACATTGCCGGCATGATCATTGAATTCATGGAAAAAGATTTCAAACCCGGTAAGGTTCGGACCAAAGGCAAGGGTTAAGGGCAAGGGACACGACAATGAGCGAGACCGGATCACCGAAGGGGAAAAGCAAAGCGCCAAAAACCCCCAAGACCCCTGATTTTGAAATCGCTGGGAAAAAGGTTGCTCCGGGCACGCGCCAGATTGTCGATATCCCGATCTCGCTTCTGTCCAACCACACGCCAGTCAATCTGACGGTCAATGTCGTGCATGGCAAACGGCCCGGTCCGGTGATTTTCGTCAGCGGTGCTGTCCATGGCGACGAGATTGTCGGGGTGGAGGTCATCCGCCGTGTGTTGAAGTCGCCAGCCCTTCGCGGCATGCGCGGTACTTTGCTGGCGGTGCCGGTGGTTAACGCGTTTGGCTTCTTGAACAACACGCGTTATTTGCCCGACCGCCGTGATTTGAACCGGTGCTTCCCGGGGCATTCGCGCGGGTCGCTTGCCGCACAGCTTGCCCATCTGTTCCTGCACGAAATTGTCGAGCGATCGGACTTTGGCATCGACCTGCATTCAGCCGCCATTCACCGGGTTAACTTGCCGCAAATCCGGGTCAATGAAGACGATCCCAAAATCATGGAATATGCCGAGGCCTTTGGTGCGCCGATCATTCTGACCAGTCCGCTGCGCGACGGGTCGCTTCGTGAAGCCGCGCGCGAGCTTGGTGTGCCGATCCTGCTTTATGAAGCGGGCGAGGGGCTTCGTTTTGACGAAATGTCGATCCGCGCCGGGGTATCGGGTGTTTTGCGCGTGATGCGCAAACTGGGCATGTTGTCGCAACGCACTGTACGCGAACCGCGTGTGGCATCGTTCAAGTCATCAAACAGCCATTGGCTGCGTGCACCGGCGGGCGGCATTTTGCGGACCTTCAAACTGGCAGGCGAGTTTGTCCATACCGGTGATGTGGTGGCCGCCGTTTCCGACCCGTTCGGGCAGCGTGACGAGGAGGTTGTGGTGCGTGAGGAAGGCCTGATCATTGGGCGGACCAACCACCCGATCGTCAACCAGGGCGATGCACTGTTTCATATCGCGTCGATCAAACGTCCGTCCGAAGTTCAGGAACGCATGGACGCCATCGAAACCCACCTGCAATCCGATCCGCTTCTCGATGAGGATGAGATCATCTAGTCAGGCCTGGATGTTGTGGCCATTTTCGCCTGAACGCGGTGAAGATCAGCTCTGCATCGAAGCCACTGGCGGATTGTGCTGCGCAATGCTATAGCAATCGACATGGAACCAATTACAACTACAGAAGAACTTCGCGATCTCTGTGAAAGATTGCGCAAGTTCGAATATGTCACTGTCGATACCGAATTCATGCGGGACTCGACCTATTGGCCGCAATTGTGTCTGGTGCAGCTGGCAAGCCCGGAGCCGTCCGATAACGGCGCTGCGGTCGATCCGCTGGCCGAGGGCATTGACCTTGCGCCGTTGTTCGAGCTGATGCAGGACGAGGCCGTGGTCAAGGTCTTCCACGCCGCCCGTCAGGATATCGAGATTTTCGTCCATCTGTCGGGCAAGGTCCCCCATCCGGTGTTTGATACCCAGGTGGCGGCGATGGTGCTGGGCTATGGCGATCAGGTTGGCTATGAGACGCTGGTCAACAAGGTGGCGCGCAAAAGCATTGATAAGTCGATGCGCTTTACCGATTGGTCGCGCCGGCCACTTTCGACCAAGCAGATCAGCTACGCGCTTTCCGATGTGACCCATCTGCGCGTGATCTATGAGGCATTCCACGAACGCCTTGAGGCCAATGGTCGTGCTGTCTGGCTGTTTGAGGAAATGGAACGCCTGACCGATCCGTCGATCTATTCGATTGATCCGGTAGATGCGTGGAAGCGGCTTAAAACCCGGTCCAACAGCCCGAAATTCTTGGCGGTCGCCCGTGCGCTTGGCGAGTGGCGCGAAACCGAAGCGCAGCGCAAGAACCTGCCGCGTAACCGGATTTTGCGTGATGATACCTTGCTTGATATCGCCGCCCGTCAGCCGATGACGGACAAGGACTTGGATAAAACGCGCGGTGTTGGTCGGAACTTCGGGACGTCCAAACCGGGGCAGGCAATTATCGAAGCGATCAAGGCCGCCCTTGATACGCCGCAGGATCAGTGGCCGACGCCAAAACAGCGCATCGAACTGCCGGCCGGGATCGGCCCGACGGTCGAGTTGTTGAAAGTCCTGCTCAAACTCTGTGCCGAGGAAAAGGGCGTTGCCCAGCGTCTGGTGGCATCAAGCGATGATCTTCAGAATATCGCGGCTGATGACAATGCCGATGTTCCGGCCATGCGTGGCTGGCGACGTGATCTTTTCGGGCAATATGCCCTGCGTCTCAAACACGGGCAGCTTGGGCTTAAGCTGAAAGACGGCGAAGTGGTCTTTGTCGAACTTGATGGCTGATAAGCATTTGCTGTGACGAACAAAAAACGGGGCCGGGTGGCCCCGTTTTTGTTTTTGCACCGGTTAAGGGCCGGTTTTACGCGGGCAGGGCGGTATCCAAAAGTGCGGTCGCCATGGTCTTGGCGATCCGGGCCGATTCGGGCATGCCGCGCACTTGGGCGGTGACAATTGCGCCTTCTTTCAGCAGGGCCAGTTCCTCGGCGAGCTGTTTCGGGTTGGCAGCACCGGCCTTTTCACAAAGACCTTCGATATGTTGAAGAACACAAAGTTTGTGTTCGGCGGCGATCTTGTGGGCGGGGTGGTCAAGCTTGGCGAACTCGCTTGATGCGTTGATAAACGCACAGCCGGAAAAGCCCATGCCCTTGAACGCACGGCCGTGGAACCATTCTTCGAGCGCATCAAACATTGCGAGTAACTGATCGCGCGGGTTGGTGGAAGCCTTTTGCATTTCCGTGGTCAGCCAGTCGCGGAACGTTTCATCACGACGGGTGAGGGCCGCCAGGATCAGCTCATCCTTGGATTTGAAGTGCTTGTACATCGTCATTTTGGCGACGCCGGACTCGGCCAGGATCTTGTCGATTCCGGTGGCATTAAAGCCCTGTGTATAGAAAAGCCTGAGGGCAGTTTCGACAAGTACGTCGCGTTTGGATTTCAACTTTCTTCACTCCAATAGTCAGACCGGTCTGTATTCTTTTGGCGGGAAAGCCGCAGAATAGCAAGCGTTTCGGATAACAGAACGGTCGTTTTAAAAATATGTTTGACAAGTAGACAGACCTGTCTGTATATATGTTTTCAACGCTAATCAACCCGAACTTGTTAAGGAGAGTTTCAATGACCCGTATTTCTCTGCCTGCTTCGATCGATGCCGCCCCGGAGGCTTCCCAGCCGCTTCTTGAAGGCGTGAACAAGATGCTTGGTTCGGTTCCGAACCTGTTTCGTCTGACGGCAAACAGCCCGGCCGCCCTTGAAGGCTATCTTGGCCTTAATGGTGCCCTTTCCAAAGGCGCGTTGGACCCGCAAACCCGTGAACGCATTGCCCTTGCGGTCGCACAGATCAATGGCTGTGACTATTGCCTTTCGGCCCACAGCTATCTGGGTAAGAACCTTGCCAAGCTTGATGACGCCGAGATCGCGGCAAACCGCAATGGTGCGTCGACCGATCAGAAGGCCGATGCGGCTGTCCGCTTTGCCGTCGCGTTGGTGAAAAACCGTGGCCAGGTGTCAGAGGCTGATGTCAGTGCCGCCAAGCTTGCCGGTTACAGCGAGGCCGAACTGGTCGAGATCGTGGCACACGTCGCGCTCAATACCCTGACCAATTACCTCAACGAAGCCTTTGATACCCCGATTGATTTCCCGGTGGTTAACGCCTCCGCAGCGTAACTTCCGGCACTTCCCCCGGTCGGCTGTCCCCCCTCCGCATGTTGCTCCGAGCCGACCGGGGTCCCTTTATTGACCACAGACCAAAGGACAAGATTGATGTCACGGCCACCGCTTCCACCGTTTAACGTCGAAACCGCCAAACAGAAGGTCCGAATGGCCGAGGATGGCTGGAACAGCCGCGATCCAGAAAAGGTGTCGCTTGCCTACACGCCCGACAGCCGTTGGCGCAACCGGACCGAAATGTTTGAAGGCCGCGAAAACATCGTTGCGTTCCTGAGCCGCAAATGGGCGAAGGAAATCGAGTATCGCCTGATCAAGGAACTTTGGGCGTTCCATGAGAACCGCATCGGTGTGCGCTTTGCCTATGAATATCGCGATGACAGCGGCAACTGGTTCCGGGCCTATGGCAACGAGAATTGGGAATTTGATGAAGAAGGCCTGATGCGCCATCGCTTCGCGCAAATCAATGACAAGCCGATTACCGAGGAAGAGCGTCTCTTCCGTTGGCCGCTTGGCCGCCGTCCGGATGATCATCCGGGGCTGTCAGACTTGGGATTGTAATCCCGATTTAGATTACCCCGCCATGTTCCGGTTCCCTGAGGGGAGAGGAAAGTTCGGCGGAAACAAGTTCTACTAGGTCAGGGCCTGCTAATTTGAATGGAAGGTTCTGACCCTAGACAGGCAAGGCGGTGCGTCCCCGGTGCTGCCTTGCCTGCTACCCCGCAAAGGACCCTGAACATGATTGTTAAATATATCGCCTTTTCGATCACATCGACCGCCGTGCTTTTTGTCTCCTCCCTGCTGACGTTTGCTCCGTAACGTCAGTTCCAAGATGCCTCCCTGAAAACTTGCCGGGCCCCTTTTAGGGGCCCTTTTTTTGTCGCCCGATGATGGGTGATTGCCAAGTAAATGACTGATGGTAGTCACAGGTGATGGTTTCTGGTGGTGTGATTTTTCGATGAATCTTCTGGGTGTATGTCTGGTTAAGTAATTAACTTAATTGGATAAAAACTCCGATTTCCCTGTCTGAATTCTGACGGAATCTGGCAAGTTCTGACAATTGATTGGATTCAATTGACCATCAGTCACTTTAGTGCGAGCTAATTCGATTGCATCGATCGAGTGGTCGCATGCAGACATCGAGATTGCTGCGTTGGGTTCGCATCCCTGAACACCAAACGCGCAAACCAGGTAGGTCAATACCCGGCAATAGCCAAGCAGGCGCAGACCGGGATGCTTTGGGGAAAGATCATGAACGTATTGAAATACGGTACAGGTGCAGGGCTCGTGACTGCCCTTCTGGGGACGGTTGCCTTGACCAGCCCGGCTTATGCGATTTCAAGCGGGTGCACCTACCTGAATGGTGTGGGGTCGGTCACTGCTGACTCGCCCGGTGGCCGCCCGACCAAGATCTTCTCGTCGCTTAGTTTTGATGCAGGAGAAGTGGTCCGGGTTCGATGGACAAATAACAGTACTACTTTTGCGTATGCCGAGTTGCTCGTTGGCTCGAATAATGCCGGTTCCGGTCAAGTTCTGGCAAACGGCGGAACTCTTACGCTGGAATTTACGGTGACGAGCCAACTTACCAACGTAAATGTTGAGACGCGCGAGCCAACTCTTAGCGGCAATGCGGGATCTGACTATTTGATCACGCCAAGCTGTACCGCGCCTGCGGAGGAAACTTCGGAAACAGGATCGGAGACAACCTCAAAGTCTGTGACAAGTGCGGTGTCTCGTTCGCAAACCACTGTCATCCAGCAGAATATCGGCGCGCGCGTTGCCACCGTAATCGGCAATTCGAATGGTGGGACGGTCAATCCTGAGAACGCGGGTGGCAATGCGGCAAATAACGGACGTATCGGGGCACCGTCGGCTGACGATAGCAGTTCCTTTACGCAGCTCCAGCTTCCCGGCGAAGTCAGTATCTTTGAGGTGGTTGATGATGATCACACCCAAGATAGTGAAGATATGATGCGTAGTCTTGCCATGCGGGCAAGTTTCGATAGCTCTGAAATTGCTGCCGATATGGCGCATGAGCGATCACTTGCGCTTGGTCCGACGGATCAGGGTTCAGTAGGTGGGGCTTCGGGTGTTGATGGCCGCACGGCCCTTGCCGGTGCATCGCCGATCACGGTTTGGGGGCATGGATCCTATACCGCGGTCGATAACGACTATAACGATGGCACGTCTGACAACCGGTATGACGGAGATGTCTGGGGCTATAACCTTGGTGCCGATTACCGGTTTGCCAACAATGTGATTGCCGGTCTTTCACTTGGTTATAACGATACCGACCTTACCACGACCTTCAATAACGGGACCTATAAGGAAGCCGCCTGGGTGGCATCGCCCTATGTGATTTTCAGCCCGATTGCGAACCTTAATATCGTTGGTGAAGCGGGCTATTCGCAGGGTGATATTGACGTCACACGGAACAATGGCAGCGTGACCGGATCGACAGATTCAGCGATGTGGTATGCATCGGTCAAAGGTGTTTATGCCTATCGACCCCTTGAAGACACTCCGCTGACGCTCAGTCCGTCGGTGTCGCTTCTCGCCGCACGCAAAACGATTGATAGCTATGCCGAAAGTGATGGCACGTTTGTTGATAGCTCGCGCTCAAACACGCGCCAGATCAAGCCGGCCATCGAGGCGGCCTATGATTTTGGCTTTAACAGCCTGATCATCACGCCGTTTGTTGAAACCGGCATGATCCACGATTTCACCGATGAACTGAATAACGACAAGACCGCGTTCAATGTCGGCGGTGGTGTACGCCTGTCGGATACTGGAACCGGCTTTAACGCAGCCCTTGAAGGCAGCTATTTGGCCGGTCGTGCCGACTACACGGAATACACCATTGCCGGAACGGTGAGCTACGGCTTTGAGCTTCGTGATCTTGACGGTCAGCCGGTTGGTTTGATGACGCCGTTCTTTGGCAGCGATGTCGATGAATATGGCAATCAGTCGATGAATTGCGGGTTTGGCTTTAACGCCGGGCCAATGACCAGTCGCCTCGCGCTGGCGCATGACATCAGTCAGACCGGCAATGCCGAAAGTCTGGCGAGGATCAGCATGACACTCGATTTCTGATGAGACCGAGCATGCAGGCCAAGACCTGGAGCGGTGGGGACAGATCATGAATGTATTGAAATACGGTACGGGTGCCGGAGTTGTCGCGGGGCTGATGGGAACGGTTGCGCTGACCAGTCCTGCTTATGCAATGTCGAGCGGCTGTAGCGCTCTTAACAATGCGACACAACAGTCACCTCCGTCGGTGATTTCCAACATTGGCAGACTCACGTTTAATAATCTTAGCTTTGATGCGAATGAAACCATCCGGTTTGAGTGGACGAGCAATCTTGGTTTTGCCGCGACAACCAGCATTGAGCTGTATGTTGATAGTGCCCGAGAAGACACAGGAAGCATTACCAATTCGGCGCCAAACAATAAAGATACCCTCGAATACACGTTTACGGCGCAAAAAAGTGGCATCAACATTGAGACGACGGGCGAAACGATTAGGACATCTGACGCTGCCGACTTTCTGATCTTGCCAACTTGTGTGGTCGCGTCCGGTGGCGGGCAGGTCAGTCAAAGTCAGGAGACCACAACGAAAGCGGTGACCAGTGCCGTGTCGCGGTCGCAGACAACCGTCATCCAGCAAAATATCGGGTCGCGGGTTGCCACAGTGATCAGCAACTCGAATGTGAATACGATCAATCCCGAGGCGGTCGGTGGCAATCCGGTCCGCAATGGGCTTGCCGATCCGTTGGCGGTTCGTGAGGACGAATATCCATATCATCAGATGCAGCTTTCTGGTGAAGTCAGCATGGTTGTCGATGACGATTACGACGATGATGATCATGGGGACACGCGCGATATGATGCGCGGTCTTGCCATGCGGGCAAGCTTTGACAGTTCTGAAATTGCCGCCGATCTGGCGCGCGAAAATGCACTGGCCCTTGGTCCGACCGATCAGGGCGCTATTGGAGGTGCTTCTGGCGTGGATGGCCGTGCGGCCTTTGCCGATGCGTCGCCGATCACGGTTTGGGGACGGGGGTCCTTTACCTCGGTCGATAACGACTATGATGATGGCACCGATGATAACCGTTATGACGGGGATGTCTGGGGCTATAACATCGGCGCGGACTATCGGGTGATGGAAAAAGTCATTGCCGGGGTGTCGATTGGTTATACCGATACCGATCTGAACACGACGTTTAACAATGGCACTTACACGGAAAGTGCGTGGGTGCTGTCACCCTATGCGATCATCAATCCGCTTGAAAACTTCAATATCGTGACGGAGGCGGGCTATTCGCTGGGCGATATTGATGTCACGCGCGACAATGACGGGGTTCGCGGAAGCACGGAATCCGCGATGTGGTATGCCTCGGTCAAAGGGATTTATGCCTATCGTCCGAATGACGAGATGCCACTGACCCTTAGTCCGTCGGTTTCGCTTCTGGCGGCGCGCAAGACGATTGACAGTTATGTCGAAAGCGATGGCACCTTCGTTGACAGTTCGCGGTCAAACACACGGCAAATCAGGCCGTCGGTCGAGGTGGCTTATAAGTTCAGCTTCAACACATTGGTGGTGACGCCGTTTGTCGAGACGGGGATGGTGCATGACTTCACCGACGAGCTGAATGATGACACGACGGCGTTTGACATTGGCGGCGGGGTGCGGCTTTCAGACAGTGCTTTGGGGCTGAATGCCGCGCTTGAGGGCAGTTACCTTGCCGGGCGGGCGGATTACACCGAATACACCATTGCCGGTACCATCAGTTATGGCTTTGAGCTGCGTGATCTTGACGGGCAGCCGATGGGAATTGTATCGCCGTTCCTTGGCAGTGACGTTGATGAATATGGCAACCAATCGATGACGGGTGGCTTTGGCTTTAGCGCCGGGGCGATGCAAAGCAGGTTGTCACTGGCGCATAACATCACCGATGCGGGTAATGCCGAAAGCTGTGCCGAGGTCAGCATGACACTTCGTTTCTGACGCGCGGAGCCGAACCCGGACCTGTTGCATGCGTTGGAAACGATAACAGCCGCCCGGGAAACGGGCGGCTGTTTTTCGTTGGGGTCTCGGGACGCGGGGAGAACTCAGAACATCGTGTTGTCGTGGGGCATTTCGGCCGGGACGGGCTGGGCGACGTCCCAATGTTCGACGACCTTGCCATTGTCATCAAAGCGGAAGATATCCATCACAGCACGCTCGCCCTGTGCCGAGGTGGATCGGACGTGAAGTACGACCAGATCGTCTTCGGCGACGGTGCGGATGATTTCAGCATGGATGGACGGATCAGCCGCCAGCCAGCCGGAAATGGCCGTCCGGAAACCTTCGATGCCGTCCGGGGCGACCGGGTTATGCTGAATATATTCATCGCCGATGAATTGCGTGATCGCGCCGTCGACGTCCTTGTCGTTAAAGACCATTTCATAGAAGGCGACGGCGTTGGCGGTGTTGCGGTCTTCGATCTCGCCGGCGTGAAGCGATGGCATGAAGGCGAAGAAAGCGACCGGCAGGGCAGCCAGAAGATGGCGTTTTGATCCGATCATTTCAGCGCCTTTGCAACGAAGTCTTCGACAGATTGCGGCTTGCGGCCAACCAGAGTTTCGAAATCGCTGCTGACGGTTTCGTAGTCGCCTTTCTTTGCGCCGACATAAAGCCCTGCAAGGGCCTCAATAAGGTGGCCGGGCAGGCCCAGGCTGCTCAGGATGCCGGTATGGACTTCGGCGGGCAGGTCAACGAATTTGACCGGTTTGCCGGTGGCATTGGCAATGTAACCTGCGATCTCGTCATGGGTGACACCCTTGGTGCCGGTCAGGTCATAGGTTTTGTTGATATGATCTGCCGGGTTGGCAAGGACGGTCGCGGCGGCCTCTGCCAGATCATTGCGCGGGATATAGGTGATTTTGGCATCCCCGGCCGGGGCGCCGAAATCACCGGTTTCAAGCGCATGCGGAACACCGGCAAGCAGCAAGTCAGCATAGAAGCTGTTGCGCAGCAGGGTGTAGGCAAGGCCGCTTTCGCGGATGTAATTTTCGGTATCGAGGTGAATGGCCGAATAGGTGAAGTCGGCGTCGGCCTTGGGATCGATGATGCTGGTATAGACGATGTGTTTGACGCCTGCGGCCTTGGCGGCATCGACGGCTGTGCGGTGCTGCGCGATGCGCTTGGCGTTGTCATCCTCGGCCGAGATGATCAGCGCGGTATCAATACCCTTGAACGCATTGGTCATCAGGGCAAGGTCATTGAAATCGCCCAGACGGACATCAATGCCCTTGGCGGCAAGATCGGCGGCCTTTTCAGGGCTTCGGACACTTACGGCGATATCATTTGCCGGGATGCGATCCAGCAGGTGTTTGACAACAAGGCTTCCGAGTTGGCCGGTGGCGCCAGTGATCAATACGGTCATGTCAGTTTCTCCGATAAGGGTTCAGGCACTGCCTGTTCATGGGAGGAATCTGGGCCGAGTAATGCATATGATCAATTCGATGAGTATGATAATACATATGCATGAATATCGATGATTTGGATCTTGATTATCGCCTGCTTCGGCTGTTTCTGACGATCTATGACGAGGGATCGGTGACGGCAGCTGCACACCGCCTTGACATCGGGCAACCCACGGTCAGCCACGGGCTGGATCGGTTGCGCCAGATTATTGGCGATCCGCTATTCGTGCGATCAGGCCGATCCATTGCACCAACGGCCCATGCCGATGAAATCGCGCCGCAGGTCCGCATGCTTTTGCAAGGGATGCGAAGCCTGACCCGTGTGGTTGCGTTTGATCCGGATAATGCCGATCACTCTGCACATTTTGTGATTGGGGCCAATGACTATGAGGTGGCGGTGGTCCTGCCTGGGCTGATGAAGCGGCTGCAGAATTGTGCGGCCGACGTGCGGCTCAAGGTTCTGTCGGTGCCGGGTGTGGACAGGACTGTCAGATGGCTGCGCGATGGTACGATTGATCACGCGATCAGTATCGATCACGCAGGCAAGCATGGTGATATTGCCCGCCAAGGCCTGTTTGGTGAACGGATGCGGTGCTTTTATGACCCGGCATTTCATGATCATCCGCCCGATACGCTTGACCGCTATTGTGCAGCCAGCCACGCACGCGTGATGATCGGGGCCAATGACAGCTCGCAAATTGACGACATCCTGCGCGGGCTTGGCCGATCAAGACGTACAGCGCTTCAGGTGCCGACCTTTGCAAGCGTTGCCAACCTGATCCGCGGCACGGACATCATCGCCACCCTGCCATCACGCCTGTCAGGCTCGATGATGCAGGGCTTTGGCGAGTTTGATCTGCCATTGGACTTTCCGGAATACGGCTTTGCCCAATACTGGCACGTCCGCAACGCCGCCAACGCCGCGCACAAGTGGCTGCGCGGCGAGATTTTCCGGGTGTCGCGCGGGTTGGGCGAGGTGTAGGGGCTCGACTTTTAATCCATATGTGACGGACTGATCCGAACACCGCCGACCCAACGGGTGCCGGTGAAGGTGTCGAGGAAATTGCGGGTGCCGGTCAGGGTTTCCTGGCCGGTGTCGGTGAGGGTTGTGGTGCGTGTCGACCAGTTGGTGTCGGGTTCTGGTGGGGACAGGGTGAAGAGCGGGTCCTTGCAATTCATCATCCATTGGACTTCGGACCAGAACATCAGATCCCCGAGATAGGGGAGCGGGTCGTAGCTGCGCATCAAATGGCCGAAGACTTTGCCAAGTGGCATTGGGCCCAAATCACTGATGATTTGCAGGGTCAGGCTTTGGGTCAGGCCAAGGCCGGTTTTGGCATCGGGCAGTTCGGCGAGGTGGCGTTTGAGGGCCGCTGGCATATGGGGCAGGGGCGCGTTTTCTGTTTCCGCAAGTGCCTTGAGGTCGGTGGGATCGTCTTGGCGAAGTGCCTTCCAGACCTTTGCCCCGAATGTCAGCATGTCGCTATTGAGCGGTGTGCGGTGGTTTTCCCAGCACCAGATCAGCCCATTGGGTGAGAGTTGGCCGAGGCCGATGAAGCGGTCGATGGGTTCAAACTCTGGTGACTGGTTGACCGATATAATGTCAATCTCGGTTTCGGGCTGGATGGTGGCGATGGCGTCCATCAGGAAGGCCAGAATAAGCTGATCGTAGCTGTCATGTTCAAACCACAGCACGACATGGTCATAACTGCCAAGGCGATCCAGGGCATCATATTCGCCGCGCAATCGCGCGAGCGCGTCTTGGTCGGGAAGGTCAAAAGAGCCCGAGATGAAGGCGGCGCGGGTTTCAATGAAGGCATCGCGTGGCCGGTCGGGCACCGGTCCCTGACAGAACGGATCGGAGAATTCAAGGAACTCGCCGATGAAACCGGCTGTCTTTAGCGTTTCACGAATATCGGATCCGCAGCGCAGATGCAGGGTGGTTTTGGTGTCGAGCGGTTTCATTGTACGCCTTTGACGGCCTTGAGTGCGGTTAGCAGTGAAAGCATGTTATCGGGCACATCGCTTGAGGTGATTTTTGCGTCAGTTGTATCATCGCCGGCATTGGCAAATAGCGGCGCGATTTCGCCCAGTCTGCTTCCCCGAAGCGCGATCAGAAGATCAATCAATGATTTCTCTTCATCGCTTGCGGCGGCGCGCAGTTTGTCGATGCCGTCATCGTCGTCGGGCAGAACAGTGATTTCCTGACAAAGTGTCTGAAAAGACATGTTTGCCAGTGTCGCGACGATGTCGTGCGGATGGTGATCGGATGGTTGCTTGGTATCGGTCACGACACGGCACTCCTGATCAGGAAAGGGGCCGTAATCGTGACGGTTTTGGTGTGTCGCGTCAATGAAATGCGCGCTTGGAGTGTGGGGTGCCGGTGGCATTAAGCCCCTTCGCGTGGCTTATTCGGCCAATCGGACGACACTTTCGCGGTTCATCAGTTTGGCCAGTTTCGAAAGACGCTGTTCAACGACTTCGCCGTAAAGGGCTGCGGCCTGCTTTTCGAATTGCAAGATCAGTTTGCCTTCTTCGAGCAGCAGTTGTGTTCGCGGCAGGATGCCCTCAACCCCGCCAGACAGGGTGTGCCCCAAGCGAATGACGTGGCCAAACAGGCGGCCTGTGAGGCGGTCATCGTCGCTCAGGATACGGTCGCTTGCCTCGTCGCCCTTGAAATTGCCGGTATAGCGCGAACCAATGGTGTAGGCGAGGAACACCCGGTCATGGTGATTAAGGTCGATATAGGGGTGGCGCAAAATGCGGTGGTAGCTTTGGATCGCACGGTAATCGGGATGCTCGTTCCAGCCGATATCGCCAATGATGCAGGCGGCCAAACGCAGGCGTTCGATATTGACCGGCAGTTCGGAGAAGATCGGCGCACACCATTGGGCGACTTCTTCGCCGTGCTGATGGAAACGTTCGCCGTCCTCGGCAAAGCTGAAGCAGGCTTCAAGCACCGGATCGCGTTGGCGCAGATCTTCGGGCAGAACTTCATACATCCAGCCTTCACGCAGGCCATGGCCGGAAAAGACGACCTCGCTTGGCTTCATGCGGGTCATCAGCATGTTCATGACAAGCGATGCATGCGGCAGGCTGTCGATGCGGCGTTTTGAACCCCCGCCGATCTTTTCAAGCGACACGCGGCTTTGCTGCGAGATGATATGGGTGAGTTCGGCCATTTCCGACTGGGGCATGGCAAGGTTATGCACCACCGAAATCGGATAGTTTTCCTGGGCGATAAACAGCTTGGCGATGGAGCGCCAGGAGCCGCCAACCGCATAAAGCTGCTGTCCTTTGCCCTCCGACAGCCAGTCAACGGTATCAAGGTGTTGATTGATCTCGGCCGTCAGGCGGGCCCGATCAGACCCAAATACCGTATGCAGGCGCATTGCCCCCAAAGGCAGGCTGACGCGTTTTTTGATCTCGCCCTTATCAAGCAGGACCAGTTCAAGCGATCCGCCACCGATATCGCCCATGATGCCCGATGCCATCGGATCGCCCGATATGATGCCAAGGGCGGACAGGCGGGCTTCTTCAAGGCCATCAATGACCTTGACCGTAAGCCCGGTTTCCGATGCCACACGATCACAGAATTCCTTGCCGTCGGTGGCAGCCCGCACAGCGGCAGTTGCCAGTACATCGACATGGGTGACCTTCATCGCACGCAGAAGGGTGGAGAAGCGGTGCATGGCGACAACGGCAAGCTCGACCCCCTCGGGGTTGAGCCGGCCGGTATTGTCGGGATCGCGGCCAAGGCCGCACATGACCTTTTCATTGAAGATCGGCATGGGTGCGCGGGTCATGCCATCAAAAATGACAAGCCGCACAGAGTTGGAGCCAACATCTATGATCGCGATGCGGTTGGAAGCCCGTTGGTCAGTCAGCATAGGGTGTTGGCACCTGTTGGTCGTCTTTAGTCATCAAGCTCTAGCACGGGAACATTCGGGTCGGCTTGATCCAGCGCACTTCCGCGACCGGA
This sequence comes from Thalassospira sp., assembly GCF_002709775.1. Lineage (GTDB taxonomy): Bacteria > Pseudomonadota > Alphaproteobacteria > Rhodospirillales > Thalassospiraceae > Thalassospira. Next base: position 51,139 of record NZ_PAQR01000034.1, on the reverse strand, counting down.
AAGTGACGGATTGGTCATGAAATATTTGTGCGACGAGAATGCGTTTTCATCTGCCTCGCAGCGTTCATAGGAACCGTCTGCCTGCAGATGCCATGCCTGTGCGGTATCCTTGAGGTTGGCAATCATGATCTGTTCAACAATCTGTTGCTGACAGGTCGGATTTTCAACCGGGACCAGCGTTTCAACGCGGCGGTTAAGGTTACGCGGCATCCAGTCGGCCGAGGAAATAAACGCCTTGGCCTTGCGCGACGGAAGCTTTGCACCGTTGGCAAAGACCACGATGCGCGAATGTTCAAGGAAGCGGCCGACAATCGATTTGACGCGGATATTTTCCGAAAGCCCCGGCACACCCGGACGCAGACAGCAAATGCCACGTACCACCAGTTCGACATGAACACCGGCCTGGCTTGCACGATAAAGCGCATCAATCACCACCGGGTCGACCAGACTGTTCATCTTGGCCCAGATACCGCACGGCTTGCCAGCCTTGCAGTTCTCGATTTCCTGATCGATGTGGGTCAAAAGCGTCGGGCGCAGGGTATGCGGCGCAATCGCGATTTTTTCCAAAGAACGCGGCGTGGCATAACCCGTCATGAAGTTAAAGATATTGGCTGCATCACGGCCCAATGCCGGATCGCAGGAGAAGAACGAGATGTCGGTATAGAACTTCGCCGTGATCGGGTGATAGTTGCCCGTCCCGAAGTGGGTATAGGTCCGAAGGCCGTGGGTTTCACGGCGGACCACCAGCGAGATCTTGGCATGCGTTTTCCAATCGAGGAAGCCATAGACCACCTGACACCCGGCACGTTCAAGATCGGCCGCCCAACGCAGGTTGGCTTCTTCGTCAAAGCGCGCCTTGAGCTCGACCATGGCGGTGACGGATTTTCCGGCCTCGGCAGCGGCAATCAGCGCCTTGACGATCGGGCTGTTTTCCGATGTGCGATAGAGCGTCTGTTTGATGGTGACGACATCGGGGTCACGTGCGGCCTGCAAAAGGAACTGGACCACCACATCGAAATCTTCGAACGGGTGATGGACGACCAGATCCTTTTTGCTGATCGCAGCAAAGCAATCGCCGCCAAAGTCGCGTACCCGTTCCGGATAGCGCGCCGCATAGGGCGAAAACAGCAGGTCATGATGCAGATCAGAGTCGATCAGCTGTTTGACATCGACAACGCCCAAAAGGCCATCGACCTTGACGACTTCTTCGAGTGCGACATCAAGTTCATCAATGACGAAATCAAGCATGTCTTCGGGCATCGCCGCATTGACCTTGAGGCGGATGATGCTGCCACGGCGACGACGTTTCAGGGCGGTTTTGAAGACGCGCACCAAGTCTTCGGCTTCTTCTTCGATTTCCACATCCGAGTCACGAATGACGCGGAAGAAACCGTGTTCGATCATGTCAAAGCCCGGGAACAGCTTGCCAAGATAAAGCAAGATCGCCTGTTCGACCGGAAGATAGCGCTCAGTTCGGCCCGGCAGGCGCAGGAAACGGCCGATCTTCTGCGGCACCGGGATCAGCCCGCGCATATTGTGCCCGTCAGCCGGATCAAACAGCTGCATCACGATGGCAAAGCCAAGGTTCGGAATGAACGGGAAGGGGTGCGACGGATCAATGGCAAGCGGGGTCAGCGTCGGGAAGATTTCGCGCATGAAATAGCCATCAAGCCATTTGCGGTCCGTCTGGGTCAGGTCGGTCTTATCAATGACCGAGATGCCCTGTTTTTCCATCTCGCTGCTGAGCTGACGCCAGACGCGTTGCTGATCCTGCATCAACTGGTTGGCATCGAAGGTAATGGCGCGCAGCTGTTCGGACGGGCTCATGCCATCCTGACTGACCTTGGTCATGCCGGCACGGACCTGACCAACGAGGCCGGCGACACGCACCATGTAAAATTCATCAAGGTTGCTGGCTGAAATCGACAGGAAACGCAGTCTTTCAAGCAGCGGGTGGCCCTTGTTCTGGGCTTCCTCAAGAACGCGATTGTTGAATGCCAGCCACGATAATTCGCGGTTAATAAAGCGGCTTTCCGAATCAATGGTGATCGCGCTTGACTGAACTGCAGCGGCGTGTGTCACGCTATGCCTCCTGCGGATTGAGGGACCGTCTTTGAATTTATGCGACAGTGCCCGGTTGCAAATGGAGTATAGGATAACTGCTTGGGTGGGTGCAATTTTCTTAAATTTATATGTCAGTTTTTCTGATGGCATCCAAGCCCGCGATATGGCATGCAGGAACACCGTTTGATCATCATTTGCGCCTACTAGGTCACCCTAGAGAAACGAAGACATGAAAACGCTGTTGTTGCTTCGGCATGCCAAATCAAGCTGGGCGGACCCGGGTCGCGCCGACCATGACCGGGAACTGAACCGTCGTGGTGAAAAGGCAGCCCCGTTTATGGGGCGCTATTTGCGTCAGCATGAACTCGTGCCTGATCTGATCTGGTGTTCGACGGCGGCACGCGCGGTGCAGACCCTTGGCCTTCTGGGGCGCGATTTCGCAACCGATGCGGATGTGATCTACAACGAAGATCTTTATATGGCGAGCGAGCGGGTGCTTCTTGAAAACCTGCATCACACCCATGAAGACGCCAAGCATGTGATGTTTGTCGGCCATAATCCCGGGATCGAGGTATTTGCCCAGTCGCTTTTTGGTGCAGGCAACGAAGACGCGCGGGAAAACATGGCGCGGAAATATCCGACCTGTGGTCTGGCGCATTATGAATTCGATGTCGATCACTGGGGCGAAATCGCACCGGGGGCCGGTCGGCTGATCGACTTTATCAAGGTCAAGGATCTTCAGGCGGTCAAGATCAGTGCAGAGCCAATCACCCAATGAATTGCTGATCTGCGTTGACTGATCTGCATTACTGGCACTTGACGAAGGCAGCATGTCCGCGTTTTATACCGCTGAAATTTTGAGATGCCGTGCCAATCGGGCAGGGAAACATCACACATAAGCGCTGTGGATCGTACCGTGGCGCACGTGTTGTGGTGCGTTTTTTGTTTGACAGCGCGGGTCTGGCATGCACCTTTGCGGCCAAATTTGCGGCCCGAAATATAAAGCAACCTGGAATGACAATGCATCCTTTTCGCTCACACAATTGTAATGCGCTGCGCGCGACTGACGCCGACGCGGAAGTTCGCCTGTCTGGCTGGATTCACCGTAAACGTGACCACGGCAACCTTCTGTTCGTTGACCTGCGCGACCATTACGGCATCACCCAGGTCGTGATCGACATTTCGAGCCCGCTGTTCGAAACGCTTGATAAAGCGCGCGCCGAAAGCGTGATCACGGTCGATGGCAAGGTTGTCAAACGTACGGCTGAGACCATCAACCCGAATCTTCCGACCGGTGAAATCGAAGTTTATGCTTCGAACATCGAAGTTCAGTCTTCGGCCGAAGTTCTGCCGATGCCGGTATTTGGCGATGTCGAATACGGCGAGGAAGTTCGCCTGCGTCACCGTTATCTCGACCTGCGTCGTGAAAGCGTGCATTCGAACATCGTTCTGCGTTCCAAGGTCATCTCGGCCATGCGTCAGAAAATGACGGCACAGGGCTTCCTTGAAATCCAGACGCCGATCCTGACCGCAAGCTCGCCGGAAGGTGCACGTGACTTCCTGGTGCCGTCGCGTATGCATCCGGGCAAGTTCTATGCCCTGCCGCAGGCACCGCAGCAGTTCAAACAGCTGCTGATGGTTTCGGGCTTTGACAAATACTTCCAGATCGCACCGTGCTTCCGCGATGAAGATGCCCGTGCCGACCGTTCGCCGGGTGAGTTCTATCAGCTCGACTTCGAGATGGCCTTTGCCACCCAGGAAGACGTGTTTGCCGCGATCGAGCCGGTTCTGCATGACATCTTTGTCGAGTTCGGCGGTGGTCGTGATGTGACCCCGTATCCGTTCCCGCGCATTCCGTTCGATGAGTCGATGGCGAAATACGGATCAGACAAACCGGACCTGCGTAACCCGCTGATCATTTCCGACGTCACCGAGCCGTTCCGTGGGTCGAGCTTTGGCATCTTTGCATCGAACATCGAAAAAGGTTCGGTCGTTCGTGCGATCCCGGCAACCGGTGCCGCATCGCGCCCGCGCAGCTTCTTTGACAAGCTGAACAACTGGGCACGCGATGAAGGTGCAGCTGGCCTTGGTTACATCGTTTACGGCGAAGACGGCGAGGCAAAAGGCCCGATTGCCAAGAACCTTGATGCCGATCGCATCGCACAGATCAAGGAAATCACCGGCGTTGCCAATGGCGATGCGGTCTTCTTTGCCTGTGACAAGGAACTGGCAGCAGCCAAGTTCGCCGGTAAAGTCCGTGACAAGGTTTGTGACGAACTGGAACTGCGCGAAGAAGGCATGTTCAAGTTCTGCTGGATCGTTGATTTCCCGATGTATGAGGAAGATGACGACGGCAAGATCGAATTCAGCCACAACCCGTTCTCGATGCCGCAGGGCGGTCTTGAGGCGCTGGAAAGCATGAACCCGCTTGATATCAAGGCGTGGCAGTATGACATCGTTTGTAACGGTATCGAGCTGTCGTCGGGTGCCATTCGTAACCATCGCCCGGACATCATGTATCGCGCGTTCGAAATTGCCGGCTATGGCAAGGACGTTGTCGAAGAACAGTTTGGCGGCATGCTTAACGCATTCAAATACGGCGCCCCGCCGCACGGTGGTTCGGCCCCGGGTGTTGACCGTATCGTCATGCTGCTGGCAGACGAGCCGAACATTCGTGAAGTCATTGCCTTCCCGCTGAACCAGCAGGCACAGGATCTGATGATGAATGCCCCGGCAGAAGTCGAAGACAAGCAGCTGAAAGAACTTCATCTGCGTGTGCAGCTGCCTCCGAAGGCGAAAAAAGACTGATGTGTTTTGGGTGAACCCAAATCATAGAATGATCAAACGGCCCGGAAATTTCCGGGCCGTTTTGTTTTTGACGCCATTTGATTGCTGATCGTTACCTGATATTAACGGGCTTTGGGCCACTGTAGCCGGGGAAAAGAACATTTGATCCTTCGGGGGATGGCCTGTTGAGAAAGATACTTGTGGTGGCAGCGCCTTTGGCGCTTAGCGCGTGCGGTGGTCCGATTGAGCTGACCGTGGCCAAGCTGGCCGGTGATTTGATCAGCTATGTGTCGACGGGCAAAAGCACGACCGACCATGCCGTATCGTTTGTTGCTGAACAGGATTGCGCATTGCATCGCCCGTTGTTCGAGCAAGACATCTGCAAGGACGAAGAGACTGTCCTGGCCGAAGAGGCCGCAGCCCTTGCCGTGATGGGCGAGCCTGAAATCAAAGAAGAAATCCGCGCAGCCCGCCCGGAAATCTATGCGGTGAATGCCCCGGCAGAAGATTGGTCAGAACCCAGCACAAGTGCCATGCGCTCCAACGCGATTGTTACGACCAACCTGCCGCCGCTGACCCCGAAAAAGAATATTGCTGATGCTGAGCCGGTTGAGGTGGCATCTGCCCGTGATCAGATCGAAGTGGAAGATCTGCCGGTCGCAACGGGTGATCTGGGGCCGATTGATCCGCAGGTCGAAGCCGATGCCGCCGTTGCAGGTTATGTCAGTGACGAGCCGTTGGCCGAGGTCGAAGCACCAAAGGAAACCATGACCGCCGCATTGGTCGACCCGACCACCATGGAAGACGGGGTTGATGCGATTGCGGCGCCTGTTGACGCCGCCCTTGATGGCGAAGCGCTTGCCGGTGATGATCTCGCCGCGCCGCTGCCGGGTGATTATGTGGTATTGGCAAGCTTTGCTGATGAAGCCCGTGCGCAAAAGGCACTTGGCATCTATGCGGAATACCAGCCGCGCCTTTTGAATGCTGAAGTTAAGGGGAAACCTTATCTTCGGGTTGCGGTCGGGCCGCTTTCGGCAGAGCATGCACATGATTTGCGCCTTCTTGCTGCCAAAAAGGGGATTGAAAATCCCTGGATTGTCGGAGTTACCGCCACCGGAGAGTGATGTTGTCTGGATTATTTTCAGAGATGAAGCAACGTCAGCGTTCCTTTAAAGGAGCGCTGATCTTTTGTTTGGGCCTTGGTGGCTGTGCCGCGCAGGCGGGGAATGTGAGTGGCATTGAAGATGCCATCGTGCCGCATGTCGCGGAGTATCATTTCAAGATGACCCATGCGGAGCAGGGCAGCTCGATCGTGGATGCATCCGGTGTGCTTGGCTATCGTTTTGAAAAGATGTGCGATGGCTGGGTCACGGAAATGCAGCAGATCATGATCTTGCAAGGCAGCGAAGGTACGGCGATCAATTCGGCCTATTCCATGACCCAGTGGGAAGACTTCGCCGGCACGGAATACCGTTTCCGCATGCGCGATTATCTTGATGGCACCAAGGTCGATGAAGTGGTTGGCAAGGCGATCCGCGATGACGGCATGGTCAAGGTGACCTATGAAATTCCGGTCGAGGTCGAAGAAGAACTTCCGGCCGATGCCCTGTTCCCGACCCAGCATTCATTGATGCTGCTGAAACGTGCGCAGGATGGTGAGCGGTTCGCCAATGATCTGGTGTTTGATGGCAGCGGCGATGCCCCGACCAACCGCGTCGCAGTTGTGATATCGGGCCGCAAGGATGCCGATAATGACGCCGAAGACCCCGATGATATTGCAAGCGGCGTATTTCATCGCATGAACCTTGCGTTCTATCCGCTAGGCGCTGCTGAAAACGGACCGTCTACCGAGATGGCGGTGGATTTTGCCGAGAACGGCATCGCGCACGGCATGCGCTTTGATTACGGCGAGTTCGAAGTGTTGGGAACACTTGATAAGGTCAGTCGCCTGCCGCTGCCGGAATGCGGACCGCAGTAAAAGCAAGCCATCGCAGATTTCAGACATAAAAAAGCCTGCCTAAAAAAGGCAGGCTTTTTTAGTGGGGATTGCCCGGATGTTTTACGCAGCAACGGACTTGCGCGAGGCATTGCAATAAAGTCCGTAGAGGGTCTCGATCACGCGCAGAGCATCATCACCATTCAGCGAATAGTAGATGGTCTGTGCTTCGCGGCGAGTCTGTACGAGCTTGTCGCGACGCAGGCGTGCAAGATGCTGCGAGAGGGCGGACTGGCTTAGCCCGACAATACGTTCGAGTTCGCCAACCGACTTTTCGCCTTCATTAAGTTGGCAAAGGATAAGCAGTCTGCTCTGATTGCTCATGGCCTTTAACAGGGTGCTCGCCTGTTCGGCCTTTTCTTCTAGGTTGTTAAGTTCCATTTGGCTTCCTTATAAGCCTGACCGCAAGCGGCCATTGTCCCAACGAAAATTCGACAATGCGCCAGTCGGAGCCATCAGGTGGCGTGTATCCAGCTGACGTGAAGTCACATCGGTATCGCTACCGAAAGGATTGTGACCTCTGCCACCAACAAACCACAAGGATTAGTCGGTAAACTTATTCTCAAGTATATTACAAATCTGTCAAGAGAGTGTTTACTCGTATGTCCCTGCTGTTGGTGCGGTTTTTACCGGAAAACCGGCTTGTCGAACGCTCTTCCATGCATCAGATTTTTCTCTGACGATCTCGATTATGAACCCTTCGGGGCGATATCGCACAACACATTTGCGTCATATGATCTGCCCGTAAGGATCGGCTCCTGTTCAAATGAGGGTCCGGTTGCTCGTCCGGACTCGCATTTGATGTGAGTATATACAAACCCGAGAAAACGGCAAAACTGTGAAAGTAATGGTAGTAAATTGCGGTACGCGGGATGATGCTTTTGTCGAAGGCCAAAGAGCTTGCGCAAATGCGCTTTGATATGCTGATTTAGAACAAAGAAAAGCACATCGATTTGCGCTAGAACGATCCAAGAAGGACATAAAAAAAGGGACGCGGTTAACGCGATCCCGGGTTCCGGACTTAGGCCCGGGGCTGACCCGTGTTTGACCTTTCAGGAAGGCGATCCAGAAAAATGGCGACTTTGTTCGTGTCCCACCACGATTGCATTGATCATGATACCGGCCCCGGACATCCGGAATGTGCCGACCGACTGCGCGTTGTTCAGCGTGTGTTCGAGGCCGAGGAATTCATGTTCCTGCACCGCGAAGAAGCGCCGCTGGCCGATCTTGATCTGATCAAGGCCGTTCATGACCCGGCTTATGTCGACAAGGTGATGGCAACCGTCCCGGCTGAAGGCATCGTGTCGCTTGATGGCGATACTTATGTTTCGCCCGGATCGGGCAAGGCGGCCCTGCGTGCTGCCGGTGGGGCATGTATCGCGGTTGATGCCGTGATGGAAGGGCATGAAAAGAACGCCTTTGTTGCCACCAGACCGCCGGGCCATCACGCGGAATATGACCGTGCGATGGGCTTTTGCCTGTTTAACAATGCGGCGATCGCGGCCCACCATGCGCGCAAGAAATTTGGCATCAAACGCGTGGCGGTGATGGATTTCGATGTCCATCACGGTAATGGCACGCAGGACCTGTTTTATAACGATGCGGACCTGTTTTATTGCTCCACGCATCAATGGCCGCTTTATCCCGGCACCGGGGCAGAGACCGAGCGCGGCTGTGCGAACAATATCCTCAATGTCGGCCTTCCGGCCGGATCGGGCACGGTCGAGCTTCAGGAAGCCTTCAATTCAACCGTGCTGCCCGGTATTGCTGCGTTCAAGCCGGAACTTCTGATCATTTCGGCGGGCTTTGATGCCCACAAGAATGATCCGTTGGCCGGGTTGTGCTTTGAGACGAATGACTTTGTCTGGATGACCAAGCAGTTGATGAACCTTGCCGAGGAACAATGCGGCGGGCGTGTCGTGTCGCTGCTTGAAGGGGGCTATGATCTGCCGTCGCTTGCCAGCAGTGCCGTGCAGCATGTCCGGACATTGATGGGCGCGCATTAAGCGCCGCACAGCGGGTGCGACCTGTGCCTGTCAAAAGCGTTTCAGTCAGACGAAATTGCGTTCTGTCCGGTTGCCCTGATCGAGACTTGCGCGTAAACTCCGCGCCGATCAAAGAAATGGAGCATACATGTCCGAGGCTACTGCATCTCCCGCACTTCCTGAAGATATCGCGAAACTGAGTTTCGAAGAGGCGCTTGGGCAGCTTGAGACCCTTGTGCGTCAGCTTGAACAGGGGCAGGTCGGCCTTGATGATGCCATTGCGTCCTATGAACGCGGTGCGGCACTTAAGCGCCATTGCGCGGACAAGCTGCGCGCTGCCGAAGAGCGCATTGAAAAAATCACCCTGAATGCGGATGGCCGCCCGTCGGCAACCCCGACTGAAATTGAATAGGGCGATTGCCCCCTAACTTTCGGAGACCGTCGTGAGTTACGACTTGCTTGCCGGACTGAGTGCGGCGTCTGCTGATCTGGGCGAGACGCTTGACGGGATTCTGCCCCGTGCCAATGGCCAGATTGAACAGCGCCTGTATCAGGCGATGCGTTATTCCACGCTGGGTGACGGCAAACGTTTGCGCCCGTTTCTGGTGCTGAGCTCGGCCGGTTTGTTCAAGGTTTCACGTCGCTCGGCACTGCGCGTTGCGGCAGCAGTCGAGATGGTGCACAGCTATTCGCTGATCCATGATGACCTGCCGGCGATGGATGATGATGATCTGCGTCGCGGCAAGCCCAGCTGTCACAAGCAGTTTGACGAGGCGACCGCGATCCTGGCCGGTGATGCGCTTCTGACTCAGGCGTTTGAAGTGCTGGCTGATGAGGATACCCATCCCGATCCGCGCGTTTGCACCGATCTTGTCCGTGCGCTTGCCCGTGCGGCAGGCCCGTATGGCATGGTCGGGGGCCAGATGATTGATCTGGCCGGTGAAGGGCAGAGTTTTGATCAGGCACAGGTCACGCATCTTCATTTGCTTAAAACCGGGCGGATGTTTGCCTTCGCCTGCGAAGCCGGTGCGATCCTTGGCAAGGCCCCCAAAAGCATTCGTCTGGCCCTGCGGTCCTATGCCCATGACATGGGGCTGGCCTTCCAGATCAAGGATGACATCCTTGATGTCGAAGCAAGCAGCGAAGAGCTCGGAAAGACGGCTGGCAAGGATGCCGATCAGGAAAAATCGACCTTCGTGAAGCTGCTGGGCCTTGAGCAGGCCCGCGAACAGGCCCGCATGCTGTGCGATCAGGCCATCAACCATTTGAACTGCTTTGACGGCGAGGCAGAGCCGCTTCGTGCTGTGGCGCGTTTTGTCGTTGAACGCGGTCGTTAATCGGCTGCGTTTTACGAGTTCTGCATGAGTGATCATCCCCCATATACAGCCGGTTTTCGCGATCGGCTGTTTGACAAGGATCCGTTTCCGCTTGCGATCTGGTATCCGGCTACAGACCCGGAAAGCTCGGTGCGGCATATGGGCGTGGCATCCAGTGCGGCGCGCGGGGCGGATTTTGCGGATGATGGTCCGTTTCCGCTGGTGCTGTTTTCACATGGCTCGGAAGGGCATCGGTTCAATCAGTTCTGGTTGGCGGAATATCTGGCGCGCCGGGGCTATATCGTCGCGGCCCCGCAGCATCATGGCGACAATTACCTTGATGCGTCAGAGGCCCGGCAATTGGCGATTATCGAGCGCCGCCCGCAGGAAATGCGTCTGGCCCTTGATCTGCTGTTGGCGCATGACGAGATCGGACCACAGATTGACCCCGATAAAATCTATGCCTTGGGTCATTCGGCCGGTGGGGCGACCGTCCTGAAACTGGCCGGATGGGATTTTGATGCCCTGGCCTGGCAGAATTACTGCGAAATCAATGCCGAGAGTGATCGTGTGATTTGCCAGCACGCACCAAGCGACGATCACATTGATCGCCTGCATAATGTCTATGGTGGGCCGGTTGTGTCTGAGCGCGATGACCGTATTGCTGCCATCATCGCGATTACGCCAGCCTTCGGGGTTGCCGCAACCGACGAAGGGCTTGGCGATATTGATGTCCCGATGCTGTTTGTCGAGGCCGATACTGATGAAATCCTGCATGACCATGTTAACGCTGCACACTTTCGCAATCTTTTGCGCGGGCGGGCGAAGTTCGTGAAGGTCAAGGGGGCGGGGCACTATTCCTTCTTGCCGAAATGCACCCCATATATTGCCGAGAACTTCGGCTATTTGTGCCGGGATTTCGGTCAGGATCGCGACACCATTCACCGCACGGTGGAGCAAGTGATCCACAGGTTCCTTGAGCGTGTAAAATCAGGTGAAATTCAGGGTCGCTAATTCGGTCGAACCCCGCTATTTTACGCAGCTTGCAACATGGCGCCATAACAGTCACCCTGTTGTAACCAACGCCATATAAAAAATTGAAAATCGAGATCGGAATGAGCACGACCTCCAAGACCCCGCTGCTGGATACCATCAACACCCCTGACGAGCTGCGCAAATTGCAGCCTGCCCAGATGAAGCAGGTGGCAGACGAATTGCGCGCCGAGGTGATTGATGCCGTATCGGTCACCGGCGGCCATCTTGGCGCCGGGCTTGGTGTGGTCGAACTGACCGTTGCGATCCATTACCTGTTTGATACGCCCCATGATCGCGTGATCTGGGATGTCGGTCATCAGTGCTATCCGCATAAAATCCTGACCGGGCGTCGTGATCGTATCCGCACGATCCGTCAGGGCGGCGGATTATCCGGTTTCACCAAGAGGTCCGAGTCTGAATATGATCCGTTCGGGGCCGGGCATAGCTCCACCTCGATCTCGGCCGGGCTTGGGATGGCGGTTGCCAACCAGCTGTCGGACGACAAACGCAAGAACGTGATTGCGGTCATTGGTGACGGATCGATGAGTGCGGGCATGGCCTATGAGGCGATGAACAATGCCGCTGCCACCGATCAGCGCCTGATCGTGATCCTGAACGATAACGACATGTCGATTGCCCCGCCGGTGGGATCGATGTCGGGTTATCTGTCGCGCCTGATTTCGGGCAAGGGTTATCAGGGGCTTCGCAATGCGGCCAAGGGCCTGACCAAGCATCTGCCGCGCCAGATCGAAGAAGCCGCGCGCAAGCTTGAAGAATATACCCGTGGCATGGTGACCGGCGGGACCCTGTTTGAAGAAATGGGCTTCTTCTATGTCGGGCCGATTGATGGTCACAACATGGATCATCTGTTGCCGGTTTTGAAAAACGTTCGCGATGCCGATGTTGATGGTCCGATTCTGATCCATGCCGTTACCCAAAAAGGCAAGGGCTACGGCCCGGCGGAAAACGCCGCCGACAAATACCATGGCGTTGCCAAGTTTGACGTCGTCACCGGCAAGCAGGCCAAGCCGACCCCGAACGCGCCAAGCTATACCAAGGTGTATGGCGAAACGCTGGTCAAGCTGGCCGAGAAGGACGAGAAAGTTACCGCCATCACCGCCGCCATGCCGTCGGGCACGGGCGTGAATATCTTTGCTGATCATTTCCCCGATCGTGCCTTTGACGTCGGGATTGCCGAACAGCATGCGGTGACCTTTGCCGCCGGGATGGCGTGCGAAGGGTACAAACCGTTCTGCACGCTTTATTCGACCTTCCTGCAGCGTGGCTATGACCAGGTCGTACATGATGTCGCGATCCAGAACCTGCCTGTGCGTTTCGCCATGGACCGTGCCGGTCTGGTCGGTGCCGACGGGGCGACCCATGCCGGGGCGTATGACATTGCGTATCTCGGCTGCCTTCCGAACTTTGTTCTGATGGCCGCAGCCGATGAGGCGGAACTGGTGCATATGACCACGACCGCCTGGGCAATTGATGATCGACCATCTGCGTTCCGCTATCCGCGCGGCGAGGGTGTTGGCGTTGAAATGCCAGCTGAGGGCAAAGTCCTTGAGATTGGTAAGGGTCGCATTCTGCGTGAAGGCGGCAAGATTGCCATCCTGTCCTATGGCACGCGTCTGGCCGAGGCGATGCTTGCTGCCGAAGACCTGGCTGCACGGGGCTTGCCTGCAACGGTTGCCGATGCGCGCTTTGCCAAGCCGCTGGATCACGAATTGATTGCCGATCTGGCACGCAATCATGAAGTCCTGATCACCATCGAAGAAGGTTCGATCAACGGCTTTGGCGCAATGGTTCTGCAGCATATGGCAGGGCAGGGATTGCTTGATAACGGCCTTAAGATCCGCACCATGGCGTTGCCTGATGCGTTGATTGATCATGACAAGCCGGAAATCCAGTACGAGAAGGCCGGGCTTGATGCCAAGGCCATCGTCAAGACCGCGCTTGGCGCGCTTGGCATGAGCGAGAGCAAGGCACGCGCCTGATCCTTTCGCCGGATAAATCCAAGACATTGAAAAGCAGTATGACCGGACGGTTGTGCTGCTTTTATCTTGTCAGGATATCGGATTGGAAGCTGTCTTCGGGCGGGATGTGACCGGCCTTGAACAGGCGGTCCTGACAGACCCGGTTGAAGTAAAACCCGACGCGGGTCTCAAACAGGGATGATGTGGACAGTTCAAGCTTTTCTCGGATGTCGGCAGGAAACGAGAGATAGCTGATATTATCTGCCTGTGCGTAATCAACACGATGTTTCAGCAAAAGATCGATGCCCTGTTGCATGCTTTCGACCTCCACAACATCAATCCCGGCATCCTTGAGTCGTCTGTGAAAATCGGTTTTGATGTTTGAGCGCAGGATGGTGATGCTTTTGCCGCGCAATTCATTAAGGCTGTCCCAGGTGAAGGGGCCTGAAATTTCGGGTTTGCGTTCGCGCAACAGACCAAGCCGGATGTTGCCTTCCATCAGCGGGACAAAGACGGCCTCGACCTCTTTGGAAATGGGCGGATAGGTCGTCAGGCACCAGTCGCCATCATGAACGATTTTCTGTGCGCGCGCCGGCGGGATGAAACGCGGATGGATCATGGTGTCAAAATGCAGCTTGGCGTAGGTATCCATCAGCTCGTAGATCGGGCCAAAGTTCGCAAGCTTTTCGCCAATCAGCGGTGGATAATCAATCGCCAGAACGACAATGGTGTTTGCCTCGTCCGTGGTTTCGGTTTCTGCATCTGCCGGTGACGCCATGCCGATTGCAGCCGCAATCAGGAGGGCCGCAAGACTTATCCCGGAAAGTGAGTGGCGAACAGAACGACATCCCCGAAGCCAGTGTTTCAGGTGGTCATGTTTTTGCGTGTTGGAGCCTTGCCCGTGCTGCACGTCTGCTCCTGACCGAATGGATAGTGAAATTCACATCGCATATACGGATGGTAGTGCAGAAGAACAAGGGGCGTCAAATCGCAAGTGATTCAGGCGAAGACGCCCCAAGACGACCTAGTCGACATAAATCATCTTGTGGGTCATGCCGCCATCAATGCGCATGGTTTCGCCGGTCATGAAGCCGGACATATCAGGATCCAGCAGGAAACTGACGGCTTGGGCGATGTCTTTGGGTGTGCCCACCCGGCCCACAGGATGCTGGGATTTGTCCGCATCACTGTGATCGGGGTCGGTTTTGTTGGCCTTTTTCTGCCAGTCACCGACTTCAATCCAGCCCGGGGCAATGGCATTGACCCGGACATCACCGGCAAGGCTGACGGCAAGGGCATGGGTCAGGGCGACGATGCCGCCTTTGGATGCGGCGTAGGATTCCGTATTGGCCTCTGACTGAAAAGCGCGGGTGGAGGCGATATTGACAATCGCGCCCTTGGTCGCACCCAGATGCTGTGTCGCGTGTTTGGTGGCAAGGAACACACCACCCAGATTGACATTGATCACGCGTTGCCACTGATCCCATTCAAGGTCTTCGACACCCGGTGCATGCGGATCGGCAATGCCGGCATTGTTGATCAGGCCATCAATCCGGCCAAACCGGTCAAAGCATTGCTGCACGGCAAGTTTGATGTCGGCCTCGGTCGCGACGTCGCCCTTAAGGAACAGGGTGCGGTCGCGTTCATCGTCTGTCAGGCTTGCAAGTGCCTCTTCGCCCGCATCGACATCAAGATCAAACATCGCGACCTTCCAGCCAAGACCGAGAAGATGCTTTGAAATGCCAAGACCCAAACCCTGGGCCCCACCGGTGACAAAGGCCACGCGCGGTGCTTGTGCGGACGGATGTAGCATGTCTGCCCCATGTGTTGTGATGCAAGGTCAGGTGGATACCCGACCCATAAGGAACGTTCGGGAAATGGTCTTGTTCGCGCGAAATTGCAAGGCGAAGCGATCAGGCGGCTGTTATGCCGTTTTCAAGCCGATCCAGCAAGGCATGGACAAAACCTTCCTGCCGATCGTCAAGACCGCGCCGGGAGGCGAGCTTTTGCAGGGCCTCGGTCGCCTCGATATGCAGGCGGTAATGGCCGGGATCCTGATCAATGCGCGTGGTTTGTTGTGCGCTGTCACCAAAGACCATGGCGTGACACAGTCCTGCATCGGCCGAGGTGAAGGCGCGGCAGGTCAGCGGGCGAAGTTCATAGATGCTGCAACGATCATCGGTATCGAGAAGCGGGCAGCGTGCGCGGACTTCGCTGGTTTTCGTAAATTGCTCGATCTCGGTCGCAGCAGTCCTGAGCTGATCGAGCAGGGCCAGCTTTTGCGGTTCGGAAAAGTTTGCCTGAATGTGGGCGGCGATCAGGTCGGTAACGCCGGGCGGGACACTGACAAACAGGTGGCAACAGGCACTGCATTGATCGCGACACGCTCGTGGGGCCGGGTTGGGGAAGCTTTGGCGCAGAAGGGTGGATGCCTGTTCCAGCATGGCCATTGTGGCCCGGGCGGCGTCGGCAAGCGTGTCTGCCGCATCAAGGGTGCGGTCAAGCTCCGTTCGGAAATCACCAAACATCTGCTCGTAACGACGGGATGCCTCGGCGGTCAGGGCACCGGTCTGGGCGATGTTGTGCGAAATCCGGTCTATGGCGTCATCAAGCTTCGTCATCAATGCCAGTTACTCTCGTTCTGGTATGTCGGACTAGCCTGCAGCGTGCTCGTTATTGTTTTTCTAATTTAGCATCTTTGACGTTAGTTCCCTAACAATTACATAACCTTATACGTCAGTTCAATTTGGTGCAGTTGACGCAAAAAAAACCGGCCAGATAAATCCGGCCGGGAAGTCGGGTCGAAAAGACCCGTGGGTGCTGCGGGTTAGGCAGCGGGAGTTTTGGCTGCAACGCGTTATGCAGCAGGGGAGGTAAAGGTATCCTCGTATTCCTTCCGCAACTGGGCCTTCTGGATTTTGCCCATGGTGTTGCGCGGCAGTTCCTTGATCACCCAGATACGCTTGGGCACCTTGAATTTCGCAAGCTTGTCCTGGGTGCGTTTGATGATGGCTTCAGGGTCGGCCTGATCGCCATTGGCAGCCACAATCACACCGGCAACGGCTTCGCCGAAGTCGGGATGGGGCAGGCCAAAGATCGCGACTTCGTCAACCTCGTCATACTCGGCGATGACTTCTTCGACTTCCTTGGGATAGACGTTAAAGCCACCGGAAATGATCAGGTCCTTGTCGCGGCCAACGATGGTGACATAACCGTCTTCGCCAATGGTTGCGAGATCACCGGTGATAAAGAACCCATCAGAGCGGAACTCGGACGCGGTTTTTTCCGGCATCTGCCAGTAGCCTTTGAAAACGTTCGGGCCACGGACTTCCAGTACGCCGATTTCACCAGCACCCAGAACATTGCCATCCTTGTCACACACGCGTGCCTCGATCCCCGGCAGGGTCGGACCAACAGCACCCGGACGGCGTTCACCATCAAGCGGGTTGGAGGTGTTCATGCAGGTTTCGGTCATGCCATAGCGTTCAAGGATCTTGTGACCGGTACGTTCAAAGAACGCATCATGGGTTTCCGCCAGAAGCGGGGCGGAGCCCGAAACGAACAACCGCATGTTAGCGGTAACATCCTTGTTAAACTGCGGATGAGAAAGCAGGCGGGTATAGAAGGTCGGAACACCCATCAGCACGGTTGATTGCGGCAGGCGTTCAATCACGTCGTCTGCATCGAACTTCGGAAGCAGGATCACCTTGCCCCCATTCATCAACATGATGTTGATGGCCACAAACAGACCATGGGTGTGGAACAGCGGCAGGGCATGCAGCAACGTATCACCCGGCTTGAAGCCCCATGCCTGATGCAGGGTCTTGGCGTTTGAGCCCAGATTGTTATGGGTCAGCATCGCGCCCTTGGAGCGGCCCGTCGTGCCCGATGTATAAAGGATCGCAGCAACGTCGTCCTTGTCGGCCGCGACAATGTCGGTCATGGCGGAGGCATTGGCGGCCTCGTCATTCAGGCTGCCATCGCCGTTTGAGCCGAGCGACAGGACGGCCGCAACATCATTCTTGTGACCGAGTTCCTTGGCCGCATCGATATGCGCCGGACGGCAGACAAAGACGCGCGGCGCGGCATCACCAAGGAAATAGGCGATTTCATCACCGGTATAGGCGGTGTTAAGCGGCAGGTGAATGGCACCAAGCTGCAGGCAGGCAAGATAAAGCGCGATCACATCTGATGATTTGTCGACCTGGGCGGCGACACGGTCGCCCTTGACCACACCGTGGGCGGCAAGGACGGATGCATAGCGCCCCGTGTGATCAAGAAGCCAGGCGAAGCTGCGCTCCGTACCATCGCGTTCGATCAGGAAAGTGCGGGATTTGTCGGCCGGAAAACGGTCCAGAAATGTTTGAAGAAGATTATCTGACATGGTCATACCTGTTTAAATTCCGGCAAGCTGTGCGACGGATTTCGATGTGGCGATCTTTCCGTCATTCATCAGTGCTTCGTGGTTTTTCTCGATATCATCAAGGTGATAGGCGTAATTCACCATCATGCCGCCAGCCTGACGAAGGCCCTTGTCCGACGTATCGCCAAGCCAGTTGAGGCGTTCAAGCTGTGCACCATTGCCCAGATGGAACCGCGCGGTGGGGTCGAGCGGTGATTTGCCGCGTTTGCAGGTCGCAAGATAGGTCGCACACAGTGCTAAGGTCGGCTTTTTGAGGTTCGCGACCTTGACCGGATCATTGACCCAGTCATCTTCGCTCAGCCCTTCAAGGACCTGACCGGCAAGATCGGCATCGTCGGCCTTGCTTTTCTGACGGGTGCGCAACCAGCCCATGAAGCCCGGAATGGGCGACAGGGTGGCAAACTGTTTGAGTTGCGGGAATTCGCGTTTGAGTTCCTCGACCACCTGTTTGATCAGGAAGTTGCCAAAGGAAATCCCCTTGAGCCCGGCCTGACAGTTGCTGATCGAATAGAAGATCGCAGTGTTGGCGGTTTCCGGTGCCTTTTCGTCAATTTCCGGGGCCAAAAGCGCCTGAACGCTATCGGCCAGGCCATGGACCAGCGCGACCTCAACAAAGATCAGCGGATCATCCGGGATCGCCGGATGGAAGAAGGCAAAGCATTTCCGGTCGGTCGCCAGACGGCGGCGCAGATCTTCCCAGCCCTGAATTTCATGCACCGCTTCATAGCGGATCAGTTTTTCAAGGATGGCTGCCGAGGTGTCCCAGTCGATATGACGCAGTTCAAGGAAACCACGGTTGAACCAACTGGTCAGCAGATGCTGCATATCGGCATTAAGCGGTTCAAGATCGCGATTGTTCTTGAGAAGCCCGATCAGGGTTTCCCGCATATCGACAATCGCACGCGTACCACCCGGTGCCATGTTGATCTTGCGCAGGAGTTCCTGACGGACCGGCTCCGACGTTTGGGTCAGAACCGCAAGGTTGGCTTCCGACGGATCCTTGGCAAAGGCCTCGGCCGCCTTGGAAACCTTGGTGCGGTCTGCACTGAAGTCGTTCTGCATCATCTGGAAGAAGGCCAGATGGTCATCTTCCGGCAGGTTTTCCCAAAGACGAACCACTTCGCGGGCAACCGCGGTACCACGTGCCTCACCCTTCTGCGAGACAAGGTCCTTGCACATGGCACCGAGCTGCTTGAGCGGCTCCTGCGGGGTCGAGATCGGCAGATCAAGCAGTTCACGACCACGGTCGGCAATGCTTGAAAGCCAGCTTTTGACAGACATGCCTGACATTAGCGTCCTCCGATGATGGTTTCCGGAAGCCAGGTGGCGATCTGCGGGAAGAAGCACAGAATGACGATTGCCGCGATCATGCACATCACATAGGGGAACGCGCCCTTAAGGATGCTTTGCAGACGGATGTCCGGGGCAATGCCATTGATCACATAAAGGTTCAAACCAACCGGCGGGGTGATCAGGCCGATTTCCATATTGATCGTCAGGATCACGGCAAACCAGTAGGGATCGAAACCGGCATTGATGATCACCGGCAGCAGGATCGGTGCGCTCATCAGGATCACGGCAACCGGCGGCAGGAAGAAGCCACTGATCAGCAGGAACACATTGATGAAGCCCATCAGGACCCAGCGGTTGACCTCAAGGGCTGAAATCCACTGTGCAATCGACTGGGTAATGAACAGCGATGACAGCATGTAGCTGAACAGGCCCGCAGCCCCGATGATGAGAAGGATCATCACCGATTCCTTGGTGGTGTCACGCATGACGTTCCAGATCTGGCCCGGTTTCCACATGCGATAAACGATCATCGCCGTGATCAGGCAGAACAGCGCACCCACACCAGCCGTCTCGGACGGGGTGGCAACACCGCCATAAAGGGCGAATAGAACCGCACCAATGATGACAAGGAAGGGCAGGACGCGCGGAAGGATTTCAAACTTTTCCTTCCAGCTGTATTTGATCACGCCAAGGGCAGCCTGGGCATTGCCCTGACGCCAGGTCGAATAAAGCGACCATGCCATGAACAGTGCCGTTACCAGCAGGCCCGGCAGCAGACCGGCCAGGAACAGACGCCCGATCGAGGTTTCCGTCGAGATGCCATAGACAATCATGGTGACACTTGGCGGGATCAGAATGCCAAGCGTACCGCCAGCTGCGATCGAACCGGCTGCAACCGTATCGGGGAAGCCGCGTTCGCGCATGGCCGGAATGCCCATCTTGCCAATCGCGGCACAGGTCGCAGGCGACGAGCCTGACAGGGCAGAGAAGATGGCGCAAGCACCAAGGTTTGAAATCACAAGCCCGCCCGGAACACGCGTCAGCCAGCGATCGAGAACCGAGTAAAGGTCACCACCTGCACGCGAGGATGCAACGACCGCCCCCATCAGGATGAACATCGGGATGGCAAGGACTTCGAAGCTTTCGAGTTTACCAAACAGGATTTCAGGCAGAAGCGGCAGCGATCCGGTGCCATCAAAGATGATGATGAAGCCGACGCTGACCAGAAGAAGGCCCATACCGACCGGAATGCCGGAGAAAAGAACGAGTGTGGTTGCGATGCCAACGATGGCCGCAAGAAGCAAGGGATCCATGGTGCGGCCTCCTTAATAGATTTCGTCGTGAATATCGAACGGGGTCGATCTGCGGGTAACAAGGGCCAGGAAGTCGGCAAAGAACTGCAGGAACAGCAGGCCGAACCCGATTGGCAACGCGGTATAGGGTTTCCAGAGCGCAACCGCCCAGATGGTCTCGGACAGCCAGCCGCCTTCATAGGCTTCGATCACCAGTTCCAGACCATAGAAGCCAAACAGGGCGCTGATCGCCATGCCGCAGGCAAGGGTCAGGATGGCAAGCGTCATGCGTGCGCCACGCTTGAGATACATCGGGAAGAGGTCGACATTGACGTGACCGCGCAGCAGCTGGACATAAGGCAAACCAACCAGCGTTGCGCCGATCATCAGGAAGATCACGGCTTCGGTCTGCCAGACAGTTGATTCGTTCAGCACATAGCGCATGAAGACCAACTGACAGATGATCAGCATGGCAATGCCAAACATGCTTGCCGATGCAATGCCGCAAATGCGCGACAGGAAATGAATGGTAGCAATCACCCCATCAAGCGGGCCCTTCGGCGCTTGCGACCGGTTTGCGGCCATGGCGTGTTGATGGTCGATCGGCTCGACATCAGGCGGGGGAGGCATATCTGATTTAACGGAATGCGACGCACTTGGTGTCTGCGTGAACTCGTCAGGCAGATCAATCGGAAGTGGGTGCGGGGACATGGCGTTCGACACGCGCGTTCTCCTCTGACGGAACCGTATTGGTCTGTTTATTTATATTTTTGGGAAATGGGGTGGTGCCGGAAGCGCCGGCACCACCATCACTTCGCGTCAAGAGTCGATCACTTGACCGCAAGTGCCATATCAAGAAGTTCCTGACCGTTCGGGGTCTCTTCAACGAACTTCTTGTAAGAGGTTTCCTTGGCAAGGTTCTGCCATGCAGCGAAATCGTCATCGCTCAGATCAGCGATTTCAACACCGTTTTCCTTGAAAACGTCGATGCTGTCAGAGTCCTGCTTGCGGCCTTCGGTGGTGTAGTACTCTTCGGCCTTTTTCGCAGCAGCAGCCAGGGCTTCTTTCTGTGCGTCATTGAGCTTGTCGTAGCTCTTCTTCGACATCAGAACCGGCTGATACATGAACCAAAGGGCATTGCCAGCCGCCGGGGTGTAGCATTTTACCTGTTCGTAGATACGATAGGACACGAAGCTCGATGAGCTGGTGTTGGTCGCATCAAGAACGCCGGTCTGCATGGCCGGATAGATTTCCGAGCTCGGCATTGCGGCGATGGATGCACCGGCACCTTCAAGCATCTGCTCGAACGACTTGCCAGCTGCACGGATCTGCAGGCCTTTTACGTCTTCCGGCTTGTGGATGCAGCCCTTGGTCGAGGCAAAGCCACCAGCCAGCCAGCCCTTGGCAACCGTTACAACACCTTCTTCGTTCAGGAGTTCTTCGATTTTACCCATGAACGGGGATTCGTTGATGCGGTTGGCGTGGTCATGGTTTTTAACCAGTGCCGGCATCAGGGTCAGGTTCGCAGCCGGAACGCGACCACCGGCATAAGCCAGCGGATACACGATCATGTCGAGCTGGCCACGTGTCATCGGGGTCCACTGTTCTTTTGCCTTGAACAGGGAACCGGACGGGAAGATCTGGATTTCCAGATCAACATTTGCGGCTTTGACTTCATCGGCAACGATCTGTGCAACCTTGTGACGGATGTCGCTGGTCGACCACTGGTGAGACAGCTTGAGAGTCTCGGCACCAGCAGATGCGGACATGCCAAAGGCAGCAACAGACATGGAGATAGCGGCGACGGACGCCGTAAGAGTCTTTTTGAAAATCTTCATCTTTTCCTCCCGGATGAAGCATGCGTTTTAAGTGCATTGTGACGGCTTTTGCGCGTCTTTTTATTGATGCGGTCTTCGCATTGGTTAAAAGCGTTACAGATTTCTGGCATGCTGTCTATGCAATTTTGTATACCAGAAAGGCATTTTGCAGTGCCACAAATCCGCGCCCTAGTATTTGCGGCAATGTCCGGGAAAACTGCGGGTGAACTTTTGCGATGCAGCAGGAAATCCCCGCAAAGCAGCATCGAAAAGGCTTTGATTGGTACCAGAATATGTGTTCTGGTATACCAGTAGGGGATGATGAATGAGGGCGCACATGTCGCAAAACGGAAAGCTTGCCACCGATCTGGTCCAGAAACTTGAACGCGATATCGTGACCGGTGTGCTCAAGCCCGGCGACAAACTCGATGAGCGTTCCTTAAGCGAGCGTTTTGGCGTATCGCGTACGCCGGTTCGTGAAGCACTTCAAACCCTTGCCGGGTCGGGGCTGGTTGCGACCATGCCGCGCCGGGGCACCATTGTGGCCTCTATCACCGTTGCCGAATTGATCGAGATGTTTGAAGTCATGGCCGAGTTGGAGGCCATGTGTGCACGTCTGGCGGCGCGCCGTATGCCACGCGTGGATATCGACAACCTGATTGCGCTATCGGATGAATGCAACGCGCTTAAGGATCATGCGGATGCCGATGCCTATTACGAGGCCAATGTCCGCTTCCACGAGGCGATCTATGCCGGATGCCGAAACAGCTTCCTTGAACGCCAGACCAAGAATGTCCGCAACCGGCTGGCACCGTATCGTCGCTTACAGCTGCATCGCCCCGGGCGTTTGAAGACATCCAATAATGAACATGCCGATATCCTCAGCGCCATTTCCAATGGCGAGGCGGATACCGCTGGCAAGTTGATGCAGCAGCATGTGGCAGTTCAGGGCGAATCGCTTAATGATTTGCTTGCGATTGTGCCGCGTGGGTACCTTGAGCCGTTGGCCAGCTAATTCCCGTTTTAAACTGCGACCAAATGCGTGACCTTTTGCAGTGGGTGGGTTAAAACGCGCTCATGGCAAAGAAACGTTTGGATCAGTTGCTTGTGGAACGCGGATTGGTGGAAACCCGGTCCAAGGCGCAGGCTTTCATCATGGCAGGCAATGTCTTTAGCGGCGAGCAACGGCTCGATAAGCCGGGCATGCCGTGCAAGGAAGACATTTCCATTACGCTGCGCGGGCAGCCCCATCCGTGGGTATCACGCGGCGGCCTCAAGCTTGAAAAGGGTCTGGCTGAATTCGAGATCGATGTCACCGGTTTCATCGGTGTCGATGTCGGGGCCTCGACAGGTGGTTTTACCGATGTGTTGCTTCAGAACGGGGCGGCCAAGGTCTATGCCGTTGATGTCGGGCAGGGGCAGCTTGACTGGAAGCTGCGCAACGATGACCGCGTTGTCGTCATGGAAAAGACCAATGCGCGCCATCTGACCGAAGAACAGATCCCCGATGCCATTGATATCGTTGTGTGCGATGCAAGCTTCATCGGGCTTCGCACCGTGCTTCCGGCCAGTATGGAGCGGGTCAAGGATGGCGGCTATCTGATCGCGCTGATCAAGCCGCAATTTGAAGTCGGCAAGGAACGGGTCGGGAAAAAGGGTGTCGTCCGCGAACCGGAACTGCATCAGGAAGTCTGCGATACCATTTCCGACTGGCTGGCAAACCTTCCGGGCTGGGAGGTGCTTGGCATTACCAAAAGCCCGATCACGGGCCCAGAAGGCAATGTCGAATTTCTGATCTGCGGGCGGAAAACGGCCTGATCAGAAGGCCGATCTTCCGCCAACGATCATCAGATTACTTGCCGATTTTCTTCAGGAAGAAATCAAGGCCTGCCTGGGCGCAGTCCTGATCCTGCGGCGGGGTGCCGGAACTAACCCCGATGCCGCCAACGCATTCGCCATCGACAAAGACCGGCAGACCACCGGCAACAATCGACAGGCGGCCGCCAATTTCCGAATCAATACCATAGGCCGGTTTGCCCGGCTGTGCGGCGGCAGCGTATTCATGCGTGCCCTTGCGCGCGCCCGATGCGGTAAAGGATTTGTCCTGGGCGATGGTAGTGCTGGTGACCTTGCCGCCATCCATGCGTTCGAACGCGATCAGCACGCCTGATTCATCGGTGATCGCGATGCACATCGGAACCCCGATTTCGTTGGCACGGTTGCGCGCCCCTTCGATCAGGATATAGGCATCCTCAATGGACAGGCGTTTGATGGTCAGCATCGTACTTCTCCCGGGTGTTTATTTTAACTCGCGGCATATTACGGGCAGCGCCAAAAGCCGATCAATCAGATAAAACGGCTTTCCGTATGGTGGAAGGCACGGCGTGCCTGTCTGTCGCTCAGAAGTCCGGACGCATGATCATGAGATAAAGGGCACCTAACGGAAACAGGATGGCGATCCGACCGACCATGTTCCATAGCCTGCGGCATTTCTCGTAAGCATCCGGCATTTCGGTTTCGCCATTTGCGACGGTCTTGGCTGCGATCTTTGACATATAGATCTGAAGCGGCAAAAGCCCCGCCAGCCATAGCATTGCCGCCATGCCAAACAGACTGATGCCGTAAATCAGATAGGGCGCATCGGAAAGTGCGATGCCCGTGGCATGAAACAGCCCGATGCCACCAATGATGATCAGGACCGAGCCCAGGGTGGTGAAAGCCAGATCGGTGATGTTGATCAGGCGGCAGGCAAAGGCGATCACGACCGGGTCATTGGTGCGGTCTGCCTGAATTTTCCAGACGGCGGAGACGATGATATTGCCCAAAAACAGGATGGCGCCAAGAACGTGAATGAGTTTGACGGTTGAATATTCCATCTGAAATTCCGGTTGGTTGCAGGCAGATGCCAATAATGGATGCGGGAGTATGATCAGGTTCTACGCGCTGGCAGGGATGGTCAGATCTTCTGCCAGAAGGCCCAGAACAAAGTTTGACAGTTCCTGATCGGCGGGCGGGACGATCATGCCATCAATCACCAGCATGGCGATGCCGTGTGCACGGCTCCAGGCGGCAAGGGCGCGGTTATAGGCGGTGGCCGCTTCGGTCAGGGTCATCTCGGCCTTGCGATCAACCGAGGTGACCGCGCGCTGCAAAACGTCAAAGGCGTTATCGGCCGCATCGCGCAGTTCCGGGTATTGATCGAGTGGCGGGCGTTCTCGTCCAAAGATCAGGCGGAAATGCTGCGGGTTTTCAACGGCAAACTGCACATAGGCTGCGCCCAAAGCCATGACGCGTTCTTCATGGTTTTCCGTACTGGCGGCAGCAACTTCCAACTGTTCGGCAAACCGTTCAAAGGCGCTAATGGCGACTGCCGCCAAAATGCCATCCTTGCCGTCAAAATGGCGATAGGGGGCGGCTTCCGACACACCGGTCAGCCGTGCCAGACGCCGAAGCGACAGCCCGGCCGGGCCTTCGTCGATCAGGATGTTTTCAGCTTGTTGTAGAAGGACGTTTCGGACATCACCGTGGTGATACTTGGACATATGCGCGTATCTCGATTTTCTTATGTTAACTTCGTTAACATTAAAGCGTGACACAAACCGGCGCAAGACCAAAAATCACGTTTTTTCAAATGGATCAGGCCGCGGAACGGGGCGGGTGTTCAGGATGCACGGGTATAGCTAGATCAGGCTGATAAGCTCGGTCAGGCCAGAACGAAGTCAAACCGACCGATTTCGCCGTCACTGGCAGGATGCATGTTCATCAGAAGCGCGCTGTCAAACAGATGATCCAGCTCGTTGCGCGGTTCTTCCGGGAAATAGAGTTGTGTCGTCAGCGTCCGGCCATCGGGCGGGGTGATCTTGACGTGATAGTGCGGCGTGCGTCCGGCATATTCGGCCGGGCGGATGGTATCGAAATAATAGCGGCCTTGGGCATCAGTGCGCTGATAGCCGCGCATATTGAAACCCTGATTGTCATAACGCCCGTCAGAATCTGCATGCCAAAGATCAACAATCGCGTTGGCAATCGGCGTGCAGGCAGCATTTAGCACATACCCCAACAAGGTCACGGGCGTGCCGCCGGCCTCGGTGCGGAAGTTGCGCTTTTCTGGCGGGTTTTCGCTATAGAACGGGCCTTCGGTCATGGAGCGTGTCGGACCGATATCCTCCCCACAGGCCGGGGTGGCGAGCAGGGTTCTGTCACTGGCGAAAGCGACAGGTGAAAGAATGGTATTGCCGATCATTGCCGAGCCTGCGGCAAACCAGCCCTTGAGCGCAGACCTGCGCGACAGGCTGGATAGATCCAGAGATGTTGTCATTGGTCTTGCCTTGTTACCAACCGCATTTTGGTTTGTATTTTTTGTTATGGGGTACAGATGTGGTCGCGCGGCGAAACTACAAGGTGAGAAGACGAGAAAAATGACCGCTATCCACTAAAAAAATGCGCCACCCGGGGAAGGGGTGACGCAAGGGGTCAGGCGCTTGAAAACTGTATGCGGGATCAGGCCGGATTCTGTTCGGGCTCGGCCGGTTTTGGCTCAGGGGCCTCGGTTGGTTTCGGGGTTGTGTCCGCCGCTGGTTCTGCCGGCGGCGTTGTAGGCGCAGGGGTGTCTTCCGGTTCGCTCGACGTATCGGTTGTTGGTGTCGCGTCGGTGGTTGTCGTGTCGCTGGTGCTGTCTGCAGTGTCGCTCTCTTTGGAGGCGTCAGGGGCTGTATTTTCGTCTGTCGCGTTGGTTGATGTGGGCGCTGGCGTATCGTTCGATGCAGGTTCTTCTGCTTCCGGCTTTGGCGTGTTGTCTGCTGGCTGCTCGGCAGATTGCGCGGGCGTTGCGTTATCCGTTGCGGTGGACGTGTCGGACGTCTCATCATCGGTGCTGGTAGCGGGTGTCGTGTCGGAAGTTGCCGGAGCGTCGGTCTGGGTTGGTGCCGCTGTATCTGCGGCCGCACCCGGTTTGGCTGCCGCGCTGTCGGTTGCCGGTGTGGTAGCAGGGGAAGCTGCGGGGGCAGAAGTATCGTTTGATGCTGGTGTTTGGGCCGGCGCTTCTTTCGGCTTTGGTGCTTCTGGCTGGGCCGGGTTCAGATCGACCGAGGGCGGGGCGGGTGCTTTCTGATCATCGGGGCGGTCCGGGCGGATCAGGAATTTGTCTGCCAGCGTGTCCTTGCCGATCAGAAGCGGCTGATCAAGGCCTGTCATTTCCAGAAGGCCGATTTCGACATCGCGCTCAACACCGCCCAGTTTGATGCGCGATTTGATGACCGGCGCGTGTACGGCGGCACTCGACGCGCCGGTTTGCACATCACGATAGCCGGCAATCGGCAGAGTCAGCTTCCAGACGATGGTGCGGGCCTGAAGGGAACTGCCTTCTGCGGGCGGTGATTTGATGGTGAGCGAAAAGGAAACCGTGCCGCTGGCTTTGGTCGTATCGTCATCAGTTGTACCGGATGCGGCAGTATCTTTGCTGTTGTCGGTATCGCTTGCATCATCCGCGTCACCATCGACCGAAAGATCGCTGACAAACAGGCAGGTTTGCGGCGCTGCCCCGAGGATCATGGACGGCAGTCCCGAAATCCCCCAGTCGGGCAGGGTGACCGGTTCGTCCGAAAACAGGACGATGCGGTTTTTAAGCTGCGCGTCACTGCCGACCGTCCCGGTGGGGGCGGGCTTTTTGTTTGACGCAGCAAGTTGGATCAGGGTTTTGAGCAATATCGGGTTCATGCCCCATTGACGCGGCATAAACCCGTTTGTGACGTGAGAGGTCTACGTCTTTTTGGCCGCGCGGCTAGCGGCCGCTTTTCTCGCGCCTGCTTTACGGCGTTTTGTGATTGCGGCACGGTTTGCAGCACCTTTTAGACGGGCGCTATGATCAGGCTTTCCCTTCGTTTTTTGCCAATGATCTTGCAGCAGTCTAATGGCTTCAAGGGGATATAGACCTGCATCGTACATCCAATGATGCGTCTGGCAGAGGCGAGCAAGATTTTCGGGCCGGTTATTCGTGGGGTCCTGATCCAGATGTGCGATAGTCAAACAAGTTTTGAGCTGGAGGCCGCAAACAGCGCAGCACTTAAAGGGAAAATTTTCGTCCAGCACTGATTTCGCCTCTGCCTGATTGCGCTTGGCTTTCGGCAATTTCGTGGCGTTACTCAATGTCTGGTTCCCCTTTGTTCGTCAGCTCGGAAAATGCTTGTCCGTGTTCCAGCCTTCGCATTGTGCGCGATGGCGCAGAAGGTGGTCTGCGAGCGTGATGGCGGCCATGGCTTCGCCGACCGGAACGCCACGGATACCAACGCACGGATCGTGACGGCCCTTGGTGACGACATCGACTTCCTTGCCATAGATATCGATGCTTTTGCGCGGGGTCAGGATCGAGCTGGTCGGTTTGACGGCAAAGCGGATGACAATGTCCTGACCAGATGAAATCCCGCCAAGAATGCCACCGGCATGGTTGGAGCCAAAGACCGGCTTGCCATCGTCGCCCAGGCGCATCTCATCGGCATTTTCAATGCCGGTCAGTTCGGCGGCCTCAAAACCATTGCCAATTTCAACACCCTTGACGGCATTGATCGTCATCATTGCCTTGGCAAGATCGGCATCAAGCTTGTCATAAACCGGATCGCCCAGACCGACGGGAACGCCGGAACAGACAACCTCGATCACCGCACCAACCGACGAGCCATCCTTGCGCAGGCCATCAAGGTATTCTTCGAACACCGGCACAGCTTCGGGATCAGGGCAGAAGAACGGGTTGTTATCAACCTCATTCCAGTCCCAGTTCGCACGGTTGATTTCCTTGGTGCCCATTTTGACCAGGGCAGCACGGATTTTGATGCCATCGCCAAGTACCTTGCGGGCAATGGCGCCTGCGGCAACGC
This sequence comes from Thalassospira sp., assembly GCF_002709775.1. Classification (GTDB taxonomy): domain Bacteria; phylum Pseudomonadota; class Alphaproteobacteria; order Rhodospirillales; family Thalassospiraceae; genus Thalassospira. The sequence continues at coordinate 22,283 of NZ_PAQR01000034.1, read as the reverse complement.
GCATCGCGGTTTCGCGCGCCGAAGAACGGCCGCCGCCGCGATAATCGCGGGTGCCGTATTTTTCCCAATAGGTGTAATCGGCATGGCCCGGGCGGAACTGGTTTTTGATCTCGCCATAATCCTTGGAACGCTGATCAACGTTTTCGATCAGAAGCCCGATCGGCGTGCCGGTGGTTTTGCCTTCGAACACGCCCGAAAGAATTTTGACCTGATCAGGTTCGCGGCGCTGGGTGGTAAAGCGCGACTGGCCGGGTTTGCGTTTTTCAAGGAATTCCTGAATGTCGGACTCGGTCAGGTCGAGCAGGGGCGGCACACCATCAACGACACAGCCAATGGCCGGGCCGTGGCTTTCGCCAAAGGTGGTGAAGCGGAAAAGTGTTCCAAAACTGTTGCCAGCCATTACCGAATTCCAGAATTCCAGGGGTAAGAAGAATAGTTCAGAGACAAATAGGGCCGCCCGATCTTTAAAGGATTTTGGGCGGCCCGGAAATAAGCGATTTTGCCGATCAGCCTTTGACGACCGAGATATCGGGCGCATCCACCTGTTTCATGCCAACGGTGTGATAACCGCAATCGACATGATGGGTTTCACCCGTGACACCGGTCGAAAGGTCGGACAGGAAATACAGGCCCGACCCACCAACGTCATCAAGGGTGACGTTACGGCGCATCGGCGAGTTGTATTCGTTCCATTTCAGGATATAGCGGAAGTCACCAATACCAGACGCGGCAAGCGTCTTCATCGGTCCAGCCGAAATCGCGTTGACGCGAATGCCATCCGGGCCAAGGTCATTGGCGAGGTATTTGACACTGGCTTCAAGGGCGGCTTTGGCGACACCCATGACGTTGTAGTGCGGCATGACCTTTTCTGCGCCGTAATAGGACAGGGTCAGCATCGAACCGCCCGCAGACATCAGCTTTTCAGCGCGCTGGGCAATTGCGGTAAAGGAATAAACCGAGATATTCATCGACATCGCGAAGTTTTCCGGCGAGGTGTCGACATAACGGCCGCGCAGTTCGTTTTTGTCGGAATAGCCGATGGCGTGCACGACAAAGTCCAGCTTGCCCCACTTTTCCTTGAGCGTCTCGAACACGGCATCCATGCTTTCCGCGTCGGTCACATCGCATGGCAGAACGATGTCGCTGCCGACAGATTCTGCAAGCGGGCGGACACGCTTTTCAAGGGCTTCGCCCTGGAAGGTAAAGGCGATCTCTGCACCGGCAGCCGCAGCTGCGCGGGCGATACCCCAAGCAATGGATTTGTCGTTGGCGACGCCCATGATCAGGCCGCGTTTACCGGCCATCAGGCCCGAAATATTGTCGGTGGACAGGCTCATATTTCCTCTCGTTCCCACGATCTCTCTCTGGCAGGTAGAGGCATTCAAAAAAAGCCGCGACCGGCCCAGAAGGCATTAGACATTTTGCGCATCCTACACAAAGCACGGCCAAGGTCAATCTGGCCTGTCATAACGCGTGCAGGCGCGCTATCTTGTTGATCAGGTGCAGTATAACCGGAAAATGCGTGGGGATAAGCGTTTAATGGCCGAAATTCAGAAATTGCTCGCTGATCGAACGGCGTTCTGGCGGTATGCCATCATGCGTTTTGTGTATGATAAATCTGTGCAACGCGCTGCTGGCCTGTCCTATACGACGCTTCTGGCGATGGTGCCGTTTCTTGCCATTGCGCTGACCGTGCTGTCGGCTTTTCCGGTGTTTGATCAGTTCAAAGACCAGATCATGGATGTGGTCCTGAACAATTTCCTGCCCGAAACCGGCGCGCAAGTGACCGATTATCTTGGCGGGTTCCTGCAAAATACCGGGCAGATGACAGCGATCGGGACGATTGTGCTGGGTCTCACGGCGGTGATGCTGCTTTCCGCCATTGAAGGCGCGATGAATGACGTGTTTCGCGTTACCAGCCCGCGCAAACTGCTTTCACGTTTGGTGGTGTTCTGGACGCTTCTGACGGTGGGGCCGATGTTGCTTGGCTTGAGCTTGTCACTGGCGTCCTACATCTTTGCCATGCGCCATCTGGTGGGCGGTGATGCGCTTGGTGCGCAGATCGGCCAGCTTACATTTCTGGCACCATTTATTTTGTCGGCGATTGCGTTTTCGTTGCTGTTTATCGGCATGCCGAACCGCTCGGTCGAGATTATTGATGGTGTGGCAGGCGGCGTTGTGGCGGCTGTTTTGTTCGAAACCCTTAAAAAGGGCTTCGCGTTTTATGTCACGACCTTTCCGACCTATCAGACGATCTATGGCGCGGTGGCGATCGTGCCGATCTTCCTGTTGTGGATGTATCTGACCTGGATCGTGATTTTGCTCGGCGCACAGGTTGCAGCGGCCCGGTCTGAATGGCGCGCGGCACGGGCGGCTGGCCTGATCCCCGATCCGCGCGGGGCGGTGCCAGGCCACATGGAACGCATCATCGCGGTACTGCGCGTTCTGGAATATCTGCAGGGGCGTTTCCATACTGCGGCCAAACCGCCGACCTATCGCAAGATGATGCGCGAAATCAAACTGGGCGGGCGCGATTTGAACTGGGCGCTGGCAGCATTACGGCGGGAAAAGCTGATTGATCGGTCGGAAAACCATCGCTGGTTGCTGTCGGGTGATCTGTCGCGGATTTCGCTGATGGATCTGATGACCCGTTTGGGATTGTTCCTCGATTACGACCGGTTGCTGGTGGTGCAGACTGATGGTGGCTGGCCGGTCGCCATGCGCGAACGTTTGATTGAGCTCGAAAAGAAACGCCAGACGGTTCTTGATGTGAAGGTCGGCGAGTTGCTTGATACCCCGCGCCCGGAAGACAAGATCCCCGAGCAGATCAAGAAAGACCCGGATGAGGACAAGACAGCGGGTATCGATCAAAAAGAGATGACCGATACCATCAGCTGATTGGCAATCACGCAAAAGAAAAAAGGCCGGAAAGCATGTGCTTCCGGCCTTTTTTATGTGTCAGGGGCAGCTTCTTATTTGCTGGCCAATTCATTGAGTGCGCGGGCGATTTCAGCCCGGCGTCCAGAGTCAGCACGTGGCCGGTCCGGCCGATCCGGGGCATAAAGGGCCTTCTCGAAATAGGCGCGTGCTTCGTCATAGCGTTCCTGTTGGCGCAGGAAATCGCCGTAGAAGAAATTCGGGTCAATGCCGTTCGGGTTCAGCGCCAAGGCTTTCTTCAGGTTTTCCTCCGCCTTGGTGTCACTGCCAAAGGCCAGTGGCCATGGCGGGACCTGATAATAGAGCGAGCCGAGCGAGGTGTAAGCCGATCCATCCATCGCGGTTGGGGCGGTGGCAATCACGTTTTCAAACAGATCGCGCGCATCGCGGACCTTGCCAAGGGCGGAAATGCCCCGAACAATTCCGGCATCGGTTGATAGAATGATACCCTGCCAGATTTGCAGTTCCGGGCTGTCGGGGAATTGGGCACGGAGCTGTTCGCCTTCTGCTTCGAGCTTGTGGATCGCGTCAAGCTGGGCGTCTTCGTCGGCAATATCGTATTTGATGCGGGCCCATTCATGTTGAAGATGCGAAACGCCTTCCATCGCGGCTTCGCTGGATGTTTCGGCATGCAGTGCGGTGGGCAGGGTCAGGAAAAGAGCCGCTGCAACGGCAGGTGCGGCAATCATGTGTTTGAGTTTCATGCGATGTTCCTCCGTGCTTCGGCGCCGGATTGGGTGGTGTTGGTGATCAGGGCCGGTTTGGTGGCGACTTTGTCGCCCGCCAGAATTTCTTCACCGATCCGGGTGTTCTTGCGCAGGCCCTTGTCGATCATGGACGGCACAAGGGCATTGAGTGTTGCAAACAGGCGTTCGGGCCAGCCAAGGCGGAAGTCGGCGGCATCCAGTTCAATCGCATTGGCAATGCGCAGTGCGACATCGCGCGGGCGATCTTCGGTCGCCTTTGTCTTGCGGTTCAGTAGGCCAAGCTTGCCGCTGTTCATGCCGGTACTGACCGCACGTGGCGCGACATGGGTGACCGTGATTTCTGTGCCGCAAAGCTCACGGCGCAGTGCATCGCTATAGCCCTTAAGGCCAGATTTTGCCGCGGCATAGCCCGTCATGTGCGGAAGCGGGATCAATCCGACCATCGAGCCGATATTGACGATCTGCCCGTGGTTGCGTTGGCGCATAGCCGGAAGGACCGCCTGACACAGGCGCATCGGTACCAGAAGGTTGAGCGTTAAAAGCGCGTCGTAATCCTGATCTTCGGCATGGCCGAAATCATTGATCCCGGCGAGGTTGATCAGGATGTCGGGCGTTTCGTCGCGCAGCGCCTTGCAGGTGGTGTCGATCCGCTCCATCAGGTCGCCTTGCGATGCCCGGTCATAAGACCGGACATTTGCACCGCGTTCTTTCAGGATCCCGACAAGCGGTTTGCCGATCCCGCCGGTTGCCCCGGTGAGAAAGATGTCTTTTCCCTCAAGCAACATTTTTCCGTTGTCCTTCATGCGGGATCGCAGTGAACAGATTGGCAAACAGGCGGAAGGTGTTGTTGGCAACCTCGATGATTGCGGCCTGATCGTCGGGATCGGTGATCTGGTTGACGGTTTTTTCGAAGAATTTCATGTGCTCGATATCAAGCGAGCCGTGCGAGAACAGATAGCTGAACGCCGATTTCGGAAGATCAAGACCGGACATGACGGCATCTGCGCCCTGACTTGCGATCTGGGTCGAGGTGCTTTCGAGCATGAAGACCATGCCAAGGAAACCAACCGGGTTCTTGCGCGCGATATAGTCGTAATTATAGGCAACCATCACCTCGGTTTCGAGATTGGGCGTGGCATTGCGGGCGGCTTCGCGGTCACCACCGGCGGCCTCGATATCATTGAGGATCCATTCCTCGTGGCCTTCTTCTTCTTCGAGATATTCAATCACTGCCTTGTGCAGCCAGCGTTTGTCATCTGGCAGGCGTGATCCCATCGCCATCAGGAAGGGAACGGTGTGTTTGACGTGGTGATAGGCCTCGGTCAGGTAGGCGACATAGGTGCTGCGCGAAATCTGACCCGACAACCCGTCAACAAGCTGCGGGACGTGGTAAAGCGCGTGGCGGGCAACAGAAGTCTGGGCAACCAAACGATCATAGAAATTCATGGCGGGCTCCGATGTGTTTTGCGAGGAGACAAATTGTTTGAGGATCACGTCACGCTTGGGTCGACCATTTCCGGTCAGGCAGCCATTTTGCGCGGTGAAAGGGGCAGCAAGGGTGAAGTCTTTGATTTGGGCGTAGTCGGGAAGGCCGGCATTGGCGACTGCAATGGCGGCCTTGATGTCGGCATCCGGCCGGGTCGGGACGATCAGTGCTTCGAGATGCGGTTTGCCGTCGCCGAAAACGATGGCCTGATAGATCTCGGGGCGTGCCAGCAGGGCGGCCTCTGGCCACTCGGGGGAGATGTTGCGACCATTTGATGTGATCAGAACGTTCTTGCGCCGGCCCGTCACAGAAACAAAGCCGTCTTCGGAAATGCGACCCAGATCACCAGTGGCAAAACGGTCCGCGAGGGCAGGTGCTTTGTCGTCGGCAGTTGCGGTATCGCCAACATAGCCAAGGAAGCCGGCATTGCGGATCATGATTTCGTCATCACAGATTTCCGCCGTGACGTGCGGAAGCAGCGTTCCGGTCGTGCCCGGCTTGTCCTTGCCCGGCACATTCATCGACAGAACCGATGCACATTCCGACAGGCCGTAACCCTCATAAACCGGCAAGCCCATCTGGCGGGCCTGTGCGATCAGGGTCGGATCAATCCGCGAGCCGCCAACGGCAATGAAATCAAGCTTGGTCAGCGGGCCATATTGCATGACCTGTTTCATCAGGGAACGCAGCAGTTCCGGTACCAGAATGACCGAGGTCGCGTTTGCCCCCTTAAGCAAGCCATGCAAGTTTTCATATTGGGGTTCAAAGTTGTGAAGCGATGTCAGTTGAACCGTGCAACCAGCCAGAAGCCCGGCATACACCCCGGCAACGTTTTCAAGCAGAACAGCCAGCGGCAGGGCAGAGAAATGCGTGCTGGCAAAACCGTCACCCAGCATCTGATAGATCGAGCTTGCGACATTCATCATTGCTGACGCAGGCAGGCACACACCCTTGGGTGTGCCGGTGGTGCCCGAGGTGAAGGTGATCTTTGCGGTTTTTGGCGGAATGGTCGCAGATCGGGCAAGGCCGGTTGACACCATGCCGTTTGGCGTGATCATGTGCGTGATGCCAGCCGAAACGGTGGCGTGGTCGATCTGTGATTTTGTAAAAAATGGCGGGATCGGTACACAGACGGTTTCCGATTTAAGCGCCGCCAGATCCCAAAGCACCCAGTCGATTTCATTATCAAGGGCGATGCCAAGAACATCCACATCGGCAAGTTCACGGGCGAGGGCATCAATGCGATGGAGCAGGTCGCCATAGCTGATCTGATCGACTTCGCTGCGAAGGGCGGTTTTATCGGCCGGGTGTTGGCCAATGCGTGAAAACAGCATGATCAGACCTCGCCGTTATGTTGGAACTGGGGATACAGGCGCGGGCGCATATGGTGGTATTCCGCGCCGAAGCGGGATTGCAGGCGCAGATAGCCCAGCGTGACAGAACCCGACAAAACATGCGGGCGGGTGTCGTAATACCGGCCCCAATGGGTGTTGCCGCATTCAAGCAATGCCGGATCGGCCAGTGCATGGCGGATTGGCTCCAGCCCCATCTTGCGCAGGCGCTTTTCAAGTGTGTCGGTGCCGGTCACGACCGCCTGCTTGAAGCCGCCATGGTGCAGATAGGCCGAAAGGGCGGTGAACAGGAAGGACGACGCGCCGGATCCGTTGGATGCCAGATTACCGATTTCTGCGATCTGATGACGCGGGATGCCCAGAAGGGAATTGATCGGACGACGCAGATATTGCTCAAGAAACAGCGGGCCATGCCCGGCAGAGCGAAAGCCAAGGGCGGCGACAATGTCACCGTGATCATCACGCACACTCATCAGCGTGTCATAATAAACCGAAATGTCGGCGTCATAGGTGTGGGCATAGATGCTGGCGATGAAGTCTTCGACTTCTGCCCGTTCTCGCGCCGCGCCGGTCAGGATCGAAATCGCACAGGCATGCATGGGGACGCGGGATAGAAATCCGTTCTTCTGCAAACGAAGTCTGGCCGAGGGATTGCCGTTTTCGTTGTAATTGAGCTGAAGCATTCAAAGGACGCCTTTTCATACGTGAATAACGCATTCTGGCGTCGCAACCTGACAGCAAGCTGAAGAATTCTAAATCGCTGGAAATCCCCGGTTATGGCGGGGATCAGGAGGATTTGGACGGGGAGCCTTGGGTCATCTCCACCCGGATCGGCGCATCGCTGCTGCGCAGGTGCAGATCGCGTTGCGGGAAGGGGATTTCGATATTGTTTTCAATGAAGGCATCCCAAACGTTGAGCAATACTTCGCTGATGATATTGCCGCGGCCGTTTTGTGGATCGTTGATCCAGAAGCGGATTTCGAGATCAACCGAGTTGTCGCCAAACCCACGCATCAAAGTGTTGGGGCCAGGATTATCCTGCACCCGCGCGCATTTCGCCGCAGCCTCATTGCAGAGTTTGATCGCAAGATGCGGGTCGCAATTATATGAAATTCCGACTGGTACTTTCAGGCGCAGCTTGACGTCCGAGTGGCTCCAGTTTTCGACCTGATTGGTGATCAGGTCTTCATTGGGGATCAGAAATTCGGTGCCGTCGCGGGTGCGGACGGCCGTATAGCGCGCGCCAAGGGATTGTATCCAGCCGAACGTCTCGCCAATGGCAATCACATCGCCCGGCTTGATAGAACGATCCAGTAGCAGGATCACACCACTGATCAGATTGGCAAAAATACGTTGCAGACCGAAGCCGATCCCGACACCAACCGCACCACCAAAGACGGCCAGGGCGGTCAGATCAACGCCCATCGTCGAAAGGGCAAATAGAACCGCAACCGACAGCAATACAAGTTTCAGAAGTTTTGCCATCAGCACCTGAACTGATGGGGTCAGGTGGTGAACTTTGCGGATACGCTGTTCAAACAGGCGCGAGGCAAAGGACGCTACCCAAAGCAATACCGCAAGCGACAGAACAGCTTTGATGACGCCATAGACTGAAATGCGGAATTCACCGACTTCAATGGCCAAGCCTTCAAGAATTTCAATGCTTGGATCCAGCCAGCCAACGATATTAAGGGCGGCCAACGTCCAGGCCACCGTGGCAATCGTGCGCGACCAGACCGGATCATTGACGATGGCTGCCGCCAGACGAATAACAATCCAGGCATTTAGAAGACTTGCCACCAACCGGATGACGTTATGGCGATAGCCCGCCTGAATGGCGATGGCATCAAGCAGCCAGATGGTGACGACAAAGATCAGCGGAAAGGCGAGGTCAGGCAGAACCTGCGCAAAGCGGCGGAAACCGGCATAGGGCAGAAGCGGCTTCCAGTCCTGTAGTTTCGAGAGCAGGGATGCCAGCCGACCACGCAGCAAGAAAGCAGGGATGATGGCAAGGATACAGGCGGCAATCTGGATCAGGATCGGCACCAGCAGGACATTTGCAGACAGCCAGGCGATCGCCTGTTCAAGCCATTGCAGATAGATGTCCGGATTGCTGAGCTGTTCCATATGGTCCCTGATAAGCGGTTTCGATCTTTGCGACAAAGCCCGTTAAAACAATATGGTAACACGAAATGCGATTAACAGGCACAGTCTGAACGCAAGTTCAGGACACGCAATGCGGAGCGCAAGAAAAAAGCCGGCATATGCCGGCTTTTGCGGGGGCGGTTAGCGTGCCTTGTAGGGGTGCTTTTCAGACCAGTCCTTGATGAACTCGATCAATTCTTCATCGCGTTCTTCGGGCAGCTTGACTGTCAGGTGCACATACTGATCACCGCGTTTATTGCCCCGGTCATAGGGTGCACCCTTGCCACGCAGGCGCAGTTTGGTGCCACTATTGGCGTTGGCCGGCAGCTTCATATTGACCTTGCCATCGACAATCGGCACTTCGATCGAACCGCCGAGGATGGCTTCCGACAGGCTGATCGCCAGATCACAATGGATGTCGTTGCCCTGACGGCGGAACGTTTTGTCGGGATGAACATGTAGCTTGATCAGCGCGTCACCCGCTTCACCGCCATTCATGCCCGCCATGCCCTGGCCTTTCAGGCGCAGCGTCTGTTCGTTCTCGCTTCCGGGTGGAATGCGGACCTCAAGGCTTTTGCCACTGGCAAGGTTGATGCGTTTGGTCGTGCCCAGAATGGCCTCGGCAAAATCGAGGCTGAGCTCATAGGAGATGTTCGGGCCCTTGACCTTTTTGGGTTTGCGTTCCCCGCCAAAGCCACCGAAACCGCCGCCACCACCACGACCGCGTCCCTTGCCGAAAATCTCGTCAAAGATGTCTTCTGCATTGGCACCGGAAAAGCCGCCAAACGGATCACCGCCGCCAAAGCCGCCACCGGCATGACCGCCGCCGCCACGGGCAAACGGGCTGGTTTCGCGGCCATCGGCGTCGATTTCACCATTGTCGAACTTCTTGCGGCGTTCGGCATCGCCCAACAGATGATAGGCGCTTGATACCTTTTTGAAGCGTTCTTCGATTTTGGCATCGCCCGGATTCACATCGGGATGGAGTTCGCGCGCCAGTTTGCGATAGGCCTTTTTGATTTCGTCCTGACTGGCGGTTTTGGCGACGCCAAGAGTCTTGTAGGGATCCTGCATTTACTGACCGGTTCCAGAAACAATAAGCACGTAAGCTAGATTACACGTTGGGTTCATTATTAGATCATGCGGGGCAAAAGATGAACCATTTTGCCTCAGATGATCCGAAACAATGGGAAATGTCGGGTGAGAGGGTGTTTGGGCGCTGATCACCCGAACCAATGTGCAGATATGAAAAGGCGGCGCAGATCGCAAGGACCGCACCGCCTGTCATTTCAGGTTTTTAAAAGACGCTTAGTTCACGACTTTCCAGCTGCCATCCGGCTGACGGCATGCGGTGCCATAGGCGGTTTCTTCCTGGCCGCCAATCATGACCGTCTGCTGGTATTCGCGGCAATATTCCTGGGTCTTGGGTTCCTGATAGGTGCGGGTCGGGGTGACCGTACCCTGAACACCGGTATCCGGGTTCTGCCAAGTGGTGGTCTGACCTGTCGGGGTGGCTTCGAGCGTGCGCTGGGTATTTTGTGCCATGATGGCGCGGTCAGCATTATCAAGCGATTTGCCGACTTCGCTGCCGATGAAGGCACCTGCAAGCGTCCCAAGGGCAACACCGACCAGCTGGCCGCTGCCTTTACCGAACTGCGCACCTGCGACGGCGCCACCGACGGCACCCAAAAGCGTTCCGGCCGTTTGTTTCTGACCCTGATCCTGGGCACAGCCGGCGATGAAGGCGGTCATGATGACCGGAATAACGATATGACGGAATTTCATGTTTAATTTGCCCATATTGTCTTTACAGTCCCAACCGATATGCTTTGCATATATATACTGATCCAACGTTGTTGCTGCCACCGTAGTTCCGAAATAAATGATTTTCCCGGCAACAAAACCAATCAGCTAAAGGAATTCCTTTCGCAATGAACGAAAAAAATGCGCCAAAAATGGGGCATGAACCCCACGATGCCCCGTTCGAGATGTTCGAAACATGGTTTGCGGATGCCAAAAAGGCGGAAGCCGCCTATCCGGATGCGATGACGCTGGCAACGGCGGATGCGCAAGGCCGTCCGTCCGCCCGGATCGTGTTGCTCAAGGATTTCGATCCGAACGGTTTTGTGTTCTACACCAACTATGAAAGCCGCAAGGGCGACCAGTTGGCCGAGAACAGCTTTGCAGCGCTTTGCTTCCACTGGAAGACGCTTGAAAAATGCGTGCGCATCGAAGGCAAGGTTGCCAAGGTCGACGCCGCCGAGTCTGATGAATATTTCGCATCTCGCGCGCGGGGCAGCCAGTTGGGTGCCTGGGCGTCGATCCAGTCACGCCCGATGAGTGGCCGGTTTGATCTGGAAAAACGGGTTGCGGAATTCACTGCCAAGTTCGGTCTGGGCAAGGTGCCGCGCCCGGATCATTGGGGCGGGTTCCGCCTTGTCCCGGATCGTATTGAGTTCTGGGCAGAGGGCAAATTCCGCCTGCATGACCGCAAGCTGTTTACCCGCGATGACGCTGATAGCGGCTGGGACACCCAAAAGCTGTTTCCGTAAGGATAAGCTCGCAGCCGAAAAACAAAAACGCACAGGGCGGGAACCTTGTGCGTTTTTTTATCGGCCCTTGGTCGACTTTATCAGGCGACGGTCTCCGGCGGACAGAAGGTGTCCTGCAGGACCGCAATGATCTTCATGATGTCCGGATTGGCCAGTGAATAATAAATCGTTTGCGCATCGCGGCGTGTTTTTACAAGGCCTTCACGACGCAGGCGGGCAAGGTGCTGGGACAGGGCAGACTGTTTAATGCCCAGTTCGTTTTCCAGCGTGCCAACGGATTTTTCATTCTCGCCGAGCGAGCACAGAATCAGCAGGCGCCATTCATTGCCCAGCGTTTTGAGAAATTCTGCTGCTTCACGTGCATTGTCGTGCAGTGCGTTATAGTCCATCCGCGAGTAACCCCGTTCTTATCTCCGCACGTCAAGTGTAGGGTCAGGACCCATTAATTAGGTTTGAATGGTCGCTCAGATTTGTGCGGATACGCGAAGCAACACAGTAGAAAGATATCTATCTTTCAAGGTGTTGCGACAAAGTAGTCCGTGCAAATCTGAGCGATCCGAAGGACAGAGCTTAAATTTGCAAACTCCTGCGTCAAACACCTTAAGCGGGATACCAACCCGCTTTGCGGTATTTTCCTTGGATTTCACAAATTTAAGCTCTGCCATTCCAATCAAATTAATGGGCCCTGACCCTAGTGTGTCTTGTACGCCGGTTCCTACCCAAGAGAATAATAATCCCGATATCCAAAGCGCCATCGTAATCGCTGGCATTCATGTTACAATCATTTTATGCGCGGTTGATGGAGAAAAACCGAACCGCCACCGACAAAATATAAGAATAATAATAACTTTCGCAAATTTTTGATCTTGAACAAAGAATGTCGAGGCAAAAGATCTCAAGCTGCATGGGTATGTGGTCATTAGCAGACCAAATTTCGAGCAGGTTCAATAACCTGTTGGACAGTCGGGAGTAATTAAAATGGCAATTCGCACAATTCTGGCCCCGGTAGCAGGCACAGCGATCGATGAACGGGTGATGGCAACAGCTTTCAAGCTGGCCAAAACGTTTGATGCTCATCTCGAAGCGCTGTTTGTCGCCGCCGAACCGCAAGACGCCATCCCGATTGTCGGCGAAGGCATGTCGGGCCTGATCATCGAGGAAATGATCCAGGCCGCGGCAAAGGAAACCGAAAAGCGCGAAGCAAGTGGCAAGGTCACCTATCAGGCGGCGGTCAAGGATTCCGGTGTTGAAGAAACCAACACGCCAACATCGGTTGCCAAGCCGACCTGCACCTGGCGCAAGGATAGTGGCCGCGAAGACGAAACGGTGGCGCGCCGCGGGCGCCTGTTTGATCTTGTCGTGATCGGCCGTGACCCCAAAGAAGCATCTGCGTCGTTGACCTTTGACGCCGCACTGATGGAAACCGGGCGTCCGATCCTTGTGGCCCCGGAACGTGCACCGGCAACAATCGGCGAGAAAGTCATGATTGCCTGGAATGGCGGGATCGAAGCTGCGCGTGCGGTAACCTCGGCCATGCCGATGCTGCGCAATGCCAAGGAAGTCACGATCGTTAGTGTCGGTGAAGTTCCCTATGGCCGCGCTTGTGCCAAGGCCCTGGCGGAACAATTCAGTTGGCATGGAGTCGAAGCGGCTGTTGTTGAATGCCCGGAAGCCGGACAGGTTTCTAATACCTTGATTTCCGAGGCGGAAAAATGCGGTGCCGATACCATCGTTCTGGGTGCGTATAGCCATTCACGCTTCAAGGAAATGATCCTTGGCGGTGTGACGCAGGATATGCTGTCAAAATGCGCCTTGCCGTTATGGATAATGCACTAAGCCCTGTGGCTCAGCTAAGCTGCTGATTTCGCGAAATTATATTACCTATCTGATGGTATATTATTGAAAAGGCGCATTTTCATGCGCCTTTTTCTTGTTGCACTCGCGAACAAATCGCGAGAGGGTTACAGAAATAAGAAAGTGACGAAACCCCGATTAACGAGGCGTTTCGCATAGTGGAAAAGAAACGTCTGGCAGGGGAAGTCCCATGTTGTCTTTACGCGATATCATTGATTTCGCTTCCATGTCCGAAGATCTCGCTCAGGAACTCAACAATCCGAATGTTGGCCTGCCCGATCTTGGCGCGGTGGTTGCCGGTCAAACCGGTCTTGGTGGTGCATTGCGTGCTTGCGCTGCAACACCGTGTGCCGCAAACGACGTCGAAAGCGAATAAGACCAAACAGGCCAAAGCACGTTTGGCTGGCCTGCTTGGCGCATCTCATTTTGAAAACATATCAATCTGGTTTGTCGCCGGATCAGGTTTGGTCTTTGCGTTTTCTGCCGGTTCTTCCTGCCAGGACAGAACGTGATCGGGCAGCGGGCCCAGCATGTATCCCAGATCGTTGAAATCCGTCGTTGGATCAAGCCAATCCGTCAGGTGATTGGGGCCGATGACGGCCGGCATCCTGTTGTGAATATGGGCAATCGCGCCCGATGGAGCACAGGTAATGATGGTTGCCTCACGCCCGTTTTCGAGGCCGGCAAACAGAAACGGTTGATGATCGGGCAGGGTGATACGGTTCTTGTGCTTTGCGGTGCCATCCTTGCGCCATTCATACCAGCCATTGGCCGGGATCAGGCAGCGGCGGTTCAAAAGCGGACGAAAGGTCGGCTTTTCGGTTAGTGTCTCTGCACGCGCATTGATCATCGGGCTGTTAAGCCCCGGCACGCTAAGCCCCCAATAACGAATTCCGGCCTTGCGGTGGGGCAGGATGACGGCAATCGGATCGGTCGGGCGGCGTGTGCCGGTCAGGCTGTCGAAGGCGGCTTCTTCATCCTCGTCGCCGTTTTGGGCCTCGTTGATCCCGTCTGGCAGCGGCATGCGAATGATGTCTTCCATTTCCAGCCCAAGCTGGACCTGAAAGGCCCGGATATCACTGTTCAGATCAAAGCGGCTGCACATGTTTTTGCCTATTATAAACGCGGTAAAAACATAGCCTGTTTCGAACACCTTGCCAAATGTCGGTAACGCCGACTATATCGCGGTGATGATTGCAGAAAAATCATCCAGGGCCGGGCTTTTCCTTCGATGGCGAAGGCCTTGGATGCTATAAGAAAGTCCGCAAAATTCTGTTTGCGCGCGCATTTCGTGAAGTGAGTAGACCCAATGACCAGCAACGCCCCGAAAACAGTCGTCCTGACAGGTGCCAGCCGTGGCATCGGTCATGTCACGGTCGGATATTTCGCCAGACGTGGCTGGCGGGTGATTTGCTGTTCACGTGAAGCGCCGCCGCCAAGCTGTCCGCGCGATCCGGCACAGGGCATCCATATCCGTGCCGACCTTTCCAAACCGGCAGAAGTCGAAGCCTTCATTGCCGAGGCAAATGAAGTTCTGGGCGATGATCCGTTGCATGCGTTGGTCAATAATGCCGGTGTATCGCCAAAAACGCCCTACAAGGAACGGCTTGGCAGCTTGAATGGGGACATTGCCGCTTGGCGCGATGTGTTTGAGCTGAACTTCTTTACCCCGCTCACGCTGTCGCGTGGGTTCGCATCCGCCCTGCATCGGGGCAAAGGGGCGATTTGCAACATTACCTCGATCGCCGGCCACTATGTCCATCCGTTTGCCGGATCGGCCTATTCGACATCAAAGGCCGCCCTTTCGGGGCTGACCCGTGAAATGGCTGTCGAGTTTGCCGAACTGGGTGTGCGGGTTAATGCCGTCGCACCCGGCGAGATCAAAACCGACATGATCTCCCCGGAATATGAGGCGCTTGTACCACGCATTCCAATGAACCGCATGGGTACGCCCGAAGACGTGGCGGCCGCAGTACATTATCTGGTCGGCGATGACAGTACTTATGTTACTGGCACGGAGATCTTTGTTACAGGCGGGCAGCATCTTTATTGATCGGAAAGATCGGGCTGACGTGCGAGAAGCCGTGCGGCTTCAATCGTTGTTTTCCGGCGCGATATAAAAGGCCGGGTCGTATTCGACCTGACCGTGCGGGATTTCATCAACCAATGGGCGTGCCATGAAATATTCATCGGGCACGCCTTCAAGTTTCAGATCGGGCAGGGGCGCAAAGCCGAACCGGCCGTAATAATCAGGCTCGCCCAGAACGACGCAGCCATGGGCGTCGTCGGCGCGCAAATGGCGGATGCCGCTTTGGATCAGTTCTGAACCAATGCCCATGCCTTGGCGGTCGGGCGTGACCGCAACCGGGCCCAGGCCAAACCAGCCACAGGCTTTGCCGTTGATTTTGACCGGTGAAAACGCGACGCAGCCGACAATCTCGCCGTCCTGTTCCGCGATCAGGGAAAGGGTAAGTTGACCACTTTTTCTGAGCGCATCAACGATCAGATGTTCGGTCTGCTGGCTGTGCGGGGCGGTTGCAAAGGCCCCATTCAGCAACGCGTGAATTGCCGCAATGTCGTTTTCGGTTTCTTCGCGTATCAACATTTTCCGTCCCTGCCTGTGACGTTGGACCTGCTTCCTGCTGGTCATCTGCCACGACTATAACGGGAAATGCGTAAGGGTCCAAACTCATTCACATGACCGACCCGGCAATTGATATGAGAGAAAAAGCTAGGAAAAGGCCGCAGACCGGGGTGATCCCCGGTCAAGGGATTTGACGCAGAGGCTTTCTCTCATAGCAGTTGTCCTTCGGATCTCCCGGATTTGCACGGGCTATATTGTCGCAAAATCTTGAAAGATGTAGATCTTCCTGCGATTTAGCTCCGCATATCCGCACAAATCCGGGAGACCGGGCCGATTATGTGAATGAGTTTTGACCCTAGGCCAAAAGGCTTTTGAGCCAGTCGCGCTTTTGCTCGAGCCGTTTGACTTCCATTTCAAGCCAGCCGGTGAAGTTTTCGGCCTCGTTTGAGTGTTCTTCACGGAGTGCCAGAACACGTTCAAGATCAAGTTCGCAGACGTCTTGCAGAATTTCGATCTGTTCGGTGCGGATGTCGTCATCAAGCAGATGCAGGAACCGCATCTTGAGCGCCATGATCAGACGCGAAAGCTCGCCCGATGTATCGCGCAGATTGCCTTGCATCAGTTCAATGAACTTCTCATGCCCGGCATCGGTCAGGCTAAGTTGTGCATCAGAGAACGCGCCGCTTGCGGTGTCTTCCTTGACCAGTCCTTCGAGCTTGAGGAGCTGAAGCGAGCTTCCCATCATATCAAGTGATGGCCCCATGATGTGGGACATGAAATGACGTACCGAATTGGCCAGATCGCCATAGCTGATCGGCTTGTCGGAAAGGGCAAGGGTGCCAAGCGCACAAAGGCGGAGACATTCTTTGGGAAGCAAGGTTCTATCCGAATACATAGGCGGTCCCTGTTTGATCACAGGCCCGACGTTAACGCGAACGGTTCTTAATTGCAAATGTTTATCGATACCGGCCAAAACCGGAAAGACAGCCTCAATATAGAACGCAGCCCGCCGAAAGCAAATGTCGGAACATCATTGCCTTCGGATACGGGCGATTACGCTATGCAGATCAGCAAAAAGGCCGGGGCATTTGCCACCGGCCTTTAAAATTTTTGTCTGGCACGAATACCTTAGGCGACCTTGGAAATGCCAAGCTGGCTCCAGACCGTGAGCAGCGAGTCGATCAGGTGATCAACCAGTTCATCATTGTGGAGTGGACCCGGGGTAAAGCGCAGGCGCTCCGTCCCGCGCGGAACAGTCGGGTAGTTGATCGGCTGGACGTAGATGTCATGTTCGAACAGCAGGCGGTCGCTGGCTTCCTTGCACATCGCCGGATCGCCGACCATCAGCGGCACGATATGGCTTGGCGCATCCATGACCGGAAGGTCGGCCGCGCGCATGCGGGCTCGCAGGGTGTCGGCGCGTTCCTTTTGCGCAATGCGTTCGACATTGCTTTCCTTCAGATGGCGGACAGAGGCCAGTGCACCGGCCGCAATGCTTGGCGGGTGAGAGCTGGTAAAGATGAAGCCGTTACCGAAGCTGCGCACGAAATCGACGATTTCCGGTTTGGCGGCAATGTAGCCACCAATCACACCGAATGCCTTGGCAAGGGTGCCCTGGATGATGTCAACCCGGTCCATGACGCCGTCGCGTTCGGCAACACCGCCGCCGCGCGGACCATACATGCCAACGGCGTGGACTTCGTCGAGATAGGAAATGGCGTTGTATTTTTCGCACAGATCAAGGATCTGACCGATCGGAGCGATGTCGCCATCCATCGAATAGACAGACTCGAACGCGACGATCTTTGCGCGCTGTGGGCCGAGATCCTTGAGGATTTCTTCAAGATGGGCGATGTCGTTATGTTTCCAGATGCGGCGCTCTGCCTTGGAATGGCGCATGCCTTCGATCATGGAATTGTGATTTTCGGAGTCGGAAATGATCACGCAATCGGGGAGTTTTGATCCCAGGGTCGACAGCGTCGTCCAGTTTGCGACATAGCCCGACGTCATCAGAAGGGCGGCTTCCTTGCCGTGCAGGTCGGCGAGTTCACGCTCAAGCGCGACATGCAGATGGTTGGAGCCCGAAATATTGCGTGTGCCACCAGCACCGCCACCCTGACCTGTGATGGCGCTTTGCATGGCATCAAGCACCTTGGGGTGTTGGCCCATGCCGAGATAATCGTTGGAGCACCACACAGTGATTTCACGCGGGGCTTCGCCATTATCGGGGTGATAGAGCGCTTTGGGGAATTTTCCGACAATACGTTCGAGATTGGCGAATACACGATACCGGCCTTCAGCTTTGAGGCCAGCCAACGCATCTTTGAAGAAGGTGTTGTAATTCATACTTGTTTCTTTCGCCTGTCTCTTTGCAGTGTCACGCGCTTTGCAGTCGGTCGTGGCATCACAAAGCTCTGGTCTCGTCCAGATCAGCGATCTGCTGCTGGACATATCCTCCGGCCTGACCGGGTCTTTATCGTTCCCTTATCAGCCATGCTGGCGGATATGGCATTGACCCTTGTCAAAAGTTAAAGCGATTCCAGTCTTCTTTGGAACCATCAGATCAGAGAAGGCGATCCATCTCTCTTTTGTCGATCTCTTTTCGGAGCATGCTCCGTTTTGCGGTAAGAACCAATTTGGCCTTATTGGTTTCATTTGGCAAGGATTCGAACGACTTTTGCGCCACAATTAAATCGTTCTCATCCATCGGAAAAAACAATCATGACAGAAATTACATATGATTTTCAATATGTATTGATGCTGTTGATCACATAAATTCAATGCCAGGTTTTGGAATTGATGGCCGCACGGCAAGCGCTTCGTCGGGGTTGTTATGTGTGCCGTTGTAACTAAATTGCTGATTAACAACAAAAAAACCGGCTGGGAGTTCCAGCCGGTTTTGCAGATTTGAAGTCTTTGTTTTTTAGTGCGACATCAGGACCGGGACGGTCATGTGGCGCAGCAGGTGCTGGGTAACACCGCCAAGCATCAGTTCGCGCAGGCGCGGGCGGCCATAGGCGCCGCAGACCATCAGATCGATACTTTCGTCAGCTGCACGCGACAGCAGAAGATCGCCGACACCGATGCCAGAGGCATTCATGGTTTCTTTCTTGGCATTCACGCCGTGGCATTTCAGGCGTTCGCCGATATCAACACCCGGGACCGGCATGGTATCACGCGCACCCTTATTCGGGTCGGCACACAGAACCATCACGGATTTCGCGGCCTCGAGGAACGGCATGCTGTCATTCATCGCACGCACGGCTTCACGATAAGGCTTCCAGGCAACCATGACGCGTTCGCCAATGCTATCGAACTTGCCGACATACGGCACAAGCAGAACCGGCGCGCCAGCCGTCAGGATGACTTTGTCAGGCATTTCCGAGACAGAGCACGGATCGGAGCTTTCCGGATCGTGCTGACCCAGAACCGTCAGGTCATGATGGCGGGCATACATTGCAGTGGTATCGGCAATTTCCGATGCCGGGCAGGAGGTTTCCTGCCAGCTGAACGCCACACCGGCAGCATTGCAGGTTTCTTCAAACTGGGTGCGGGCCGCCTTTGCGGTTTCGGCCATCGCAGCGCGCTGCTGGTTGATGATTTCCTCGGTGATCTGGACTTCCATGAAGCGCGGAATTTCAGGATAAGGCAGCAGGAAAAGACCGGTAAGGTGCGCGTCCTGCGCCTTGGCAACTTTCAACGCCACATTAAGGCGTTCCTTGCAGGCAGCTGAGGTGTCGATATGGACAAGAATATCCCGATACATAATCCGATCTCCATTCGGTAGGGGGCATGGCGCAGACCCGAAATGTTTCAAATCGCTCCGGACCTTAGCGTCATGGGCAAACATATCGTCGTCGCGGGATGGTTTCTTTGCTCTATCTCAAATTAAATTATTCCAAGTTGTATTTTCGCGCTAACGCTCAGCCATCGGCACCCGGTTCGGTCATCGGAATGGTTTTTTCCATGGTCGGGACATCGCCGCTGGCTGGATCCTGCATGGTCGGGGCGAGGGATGGCTGGTTTGCCATCGGGGCCGCTGGCGTTGTGGTCGGTGCTGGTGCTGCGGCTGGCGCCATCTGGGTGTTGCTATCCATTGCGGGCATCGCCGGATCGTCTGTCGGGATGTTGGTTGGCATTTGCATCGCATCACCCGACAGCATCGACAGCGTTTTATGGAGTTGCTGTGACAATGTGCTCCAATTGGTTTGAAGCGTTGTGCAAGCAGCTGCATCACCGGTCTGGCAACGTTGCGCCATGCGATCAAGAATACCAAGTGCGATGCGTGCTTCATGGACCTGCTTTTGGCGGATGTCATCAAGCGCCTTGCGATTGGGATCATCCATCATGACCAGATTGTCATTTTCCGGTGCGGATGCCGGCATCGCGGTCGCGGGGGCCGGGCGGGAGTTCTGGGACGGCGCCCCCCACGGGGTGACGATGGTATCGGAACTGTTTGAAATCGTGACCGGCTCTTCGACCGGCGCCATACAGCCCGACAAGGCAATCCCCATCGCAATTGCGGGCAGGCATTTGGCAATCGTGCGCATCGACATGCGTTGCTCCTCCGACCGGTGGCGGGCCGCCGTGGTCACGTCAGTTTGTTGTCCCGAACTCTGTCACAGTTGCTGCTATGACTTTGCTTTTGCTTCTATTTAGGTTCTATGCCTCACATATTGAACCGAGTTGCCTGATCTGTCCAGAAAAGGCCCGATGACAATCGCCCATACGCAAAACGCCCACCGAGGACCGGCAGGCGTTTTGGAAAACTATCGCAGTCACAGGCCGCGTCGATGGGCCTTAGTCGTGCTTGCCGCCATTTGCTTTCGACCAGCCGATCGGATCGTTCAGGAAGGAACGCACACCTTCGATGGCATCCTTGCTGAAATATTCGCCTTCCTCGGCAACAGCGAGGACATCGGCCCAGGTCGCAAGGTAATGCATTTCGATGTCGTCCTTGCGCAGCTCGTCAAGCGCGCCTTCGAAGATGTCATAGAAGAAGACGACAAAGGCGTGTTTGCATTCGGCACCGGCCTCGCGGATGGCATTGACGAAATTGACCTTCGATGCGCCGTCGGTTGCAAGGTCTTCGACCAGAAGAACGCGCTGGCCTTCATGGATGTCGCCTTCGATGCGGGCCTTGCGGCCAAAGCCCTTGGGCTTCTTGCGGACATACTGCATCGGCAGATCAAGTGCATCGGCAAGCCACGCGGAATAGGGAATGCCTGCGGTTTCGCCACCGGCGACTGCGTCAAACGCCTCGTAGCCAGCCGCATCAGATACCTGACGGGCGGCGAGTTCGATGACCTTGCGGCGCGCACGCGGGAAGGAAATCAGTTTGCGGCAATCGATATAAACCGGGCTGGCCCAGCCGGATGTCAGGATATAGGCCTCTTCCGGGCGGAAATTCACAGCCCCGATATCGAGCAAAATCTTGGCGACGGTCTTGGCAGCATAGGTGCAATGCGCGGTCGGTTTTTCAGTGGTCATGGCGGCTGTACCTTTTCCGGATCGAATATTTGCCGACGTCTTAGCGCTTTTGGCCGAAAAGCGCAAAGAAAAGCCGCTGACCATTTGGTCAGGAAGCGCAAGAAACATCGGCTTTGCGAACAGCTATGGAAATCGGGACCCGAAATGCGGTTTAATCAGGCAAAAGTTTTCTGTCAGGACAGTCTGTTATGAGCCAACAAAGACGCCGCCGTCTGGTCATGGCCCGCCGCAAGGGGATTGGCCTTGTGCTGGTGATGGCGATTTCGATGATTGCCGGTATGACCGATGCCATCGGCCTTTTGATGGCCGGTGATTTCGTTTCCTTCATGTCGGGCAATACCACGCGCGCCGCCCTTGCCATCGGATATGGCGACTGGTCGACGGCAGCCATTCTGATTGGTGCTGTTGGCTTCTTTATTATTGGCAATGCGCTTGGCGTTGTGGTGGCCGGATGGTTTCGCAAACGTCTGGCCGGATTGCTGGGCGTGGTGGCGGTGTTGTTGTGCCTGGCGGCCATTTTGCCGATCGAGTTGCGCGGATCCCCGGCCTTCTTCCTGGTGGTTCTGTGCATGGGCATGATCAATGCCACGGTCGAACATATCGAAGGGCTTCCGATCGGGTTGACCTATGTGACCGGCGCATTGTCGCGCTTTGGCCGAGGGATCGGGCGTTGGTTGACGGGTGATCGTCGCAATGACTGGATCATCCAGATCGTGCCGTGGATCGGCATGATGGTGGGGGCGGTGTTTGGCGGGCTTCTGACCTTTGAAATTGGTCAGCAGGCGTTGTGGCTTGTGGCAGGGTGCACTTTTGTTGTCGCAGTCTTTGCCTTCCGGGTGCCCAATCGATTGCAGACCCGCTTTCGCGCGCCATCGGGCAGCCCTGCGCCACGTGCAGCCAAGGGTAAATAACAGAAGCCATTGGCAAAACCGTCTTTTGGGTTTATTCGGTATAGTTATACCGATTTAAGCTGTGCCCAAACAGCACGCCCTACAAGCGCCAAAAGCCCCAGAGGAAATGCCATGTCTGAGCAGACCGGACTGAATGTCACCCTTGATGATCGCGTTGCCACCATCTCCATCTGTCAGCCGGAACGTAAAAACGCCCTGACCAAACCGATGTGGGGGGAGTTGGCCAAGATCGTTCAAAGCCTGTCAGATGATCTTGAGCTGCGCT
>NZ_PAQR01000033.1 GCF_002709775.1 Thalassospira sp. | reverse complement strand
ATATGATGGCCCTTGCCGCCAAGAATGTGGGCGCGTCTAGCGTGCCCAGCTTCCTTGGCGCGGGCGCTTATCGCCACCATGTCCCGGCGACGGTTGATTACGTGATCCAGCGCGGTGAGTTCCTGACCGCCTATACCCCGTATCAGCCCGAAATTGCGCAAGGGACGCTGCAGTACCTATTTGAATTCCAGACCCAGGTTGCCTCGATCACCGGGATGGATGTTGCCAATGCCTCGATGTGGGATGGTGCGACGTCCTGTGCCGAGGCAGTCCTGATGGCTTGCCGCGCGACCCGTCGCAAAAAGGCGGTTTTGTCGGGTGGTCTGCATCCGCATTACCGCGAAGTGACCGAGACATATTGCCAGTATAGCGACACCGAAGTTGCCGGTCGTGATGGTCATCCGGAACATCAGGCAACTGCCGAAGAGCTTAATGATCTTATTGATGATCAGACGGCTTGTGTCGTGGTGCAGTATCCGGATGTGTTTGGCCGTATTCAGGATCACACCCAGCTTGCTGATCTTTGTCATGCCAAGGGTGCGCTTCTGGTCGTGGTCTTTACCGAGGCGGTTGCCTTTGGTGCAGTCAAATCACCGGGCAGCTTTGGCGCGGATATCGTTTGCGGCGAAGGCCAGTCGATCGGTAATGCGCTGAACTATGGTGGTCCGTATGTCGGCCTGTTTGCCACCACCCAGAAACTGGTGCGTCAGATGCCCGGTCGCCTGTGTGGTGAGACGGTTGATCAGGACGGTAAGCGTGGCTTTGTTCTGACCCTGTCGACCCGTGAGCAGCATATCCGCCGTGAAAAGGCGACTTCGAACATCTGTACCAACTCCGGTCTGTGTTCGCTGGCCTTTACGGTGCATATGAGCCTGCTGGGTGAAGATGGCTATCGCCGTCTGGCGACATTGAACCACGAAAATGCCTGCAAGGCGGCCGATGCGATTGATGCCGTTGATGGTGCGTCGGTAATCAATGACAGCTTCTTTAACGAATTCACCGTCAAGCTGAGCAAGCCAGCGGCCGAAGTTGTTGAGACGCTGGTTGCCAAAGGCGTTCTGGCCGGTGTGCCGTTGTCGCGTCTGTATCCGAACCGTTCGGATCTGGACAACTACCTGTTGGTGGCGGTGACCGAAACCAACAGTGATGAGGATATCGCGGCCCTTGCGTCCGCATTGAAGGAGGCGCTGGCATGAATTTCACAACCCATACCGGCAACCGCGGCCTTGTCATTGAAGAACAGCTGATCTTTGAACAGGGCCAGCCTGGCCGTACCGGCGTTGATCTGCCGGAACCGGCGGGCACCAAATCCCGTCTTGGTGGTCTGGATCGCGATAGCGACGTTGGCCTTCCGGGCCTGTCCGAGCCGCAGGTTGTGCGTCACTTCACGCGCCTGTCGCAGAAGAACTATGGCATTGATGCCGGTTTCTTCCCGCTTGGTTCGTGCACGATGAAGCATAACCCGCGCCTGAATGAAAAGGTCGCGCGTCTGCCCGGTCTTGCCGATCTGCATCCGATGCAGCCCGAAAGCACCGTTCAGGGGGCGCTGGAACTGATCAACAGTTGCGCGCACTGGCTTCTGGTTCTGACCGGCATGCCCGCAGTTTCCATGTCCCCGGCAGCGGGTGCACAGGGCGAACTTTGCGGCATGATGGCCATTCGCGCGGCCCTTGATGCGCGCGGTGAAAACCGTCGTCGTGTTTTGGTGCCGGAATCAGCCCACGGGACCAACCCGGCAACCGCTGCAGCCTGCGGCTTTACGGTTGATTCGATCCCGGCAACCGAAGACGGCCGTGTTGATCTGGCCGCATTCGAAGCCAAGCTTGGCGACGATGTGGCTGGTATTATGCTGACCAACCCGAACACCTGTGGCCTGTTTGAACGCGATGTTCGCAAGATTGCTGATCTGGTGCATGCAGCGGGTGGTTACTTCTATTGCGATGGTGCAAACTTCAACGCCATTGTCGGTCGCGTGCGTCCGGCAGACCTTGGCATTGATGCGATGCATATCAACCTGCACAAGACCTTTTCGACCCCGCATGGCGGTGGCGGACCGGGTTCCGGACCGGTTGTCTTTTCCGAGGCGCTGGCCCCGTTTGCCCCGATCCCCTATGTCGTCAAAAAGGGCGACGGGTTCCATCTGGTTGAAACCGCAGACGAAGATGACGGCATGCAGCCGTTTGGCCGGCTGAAAGGCTTCCATGGTCAGATGGGCATGTTCATTCGTGCGCTGACCTATATGAAAAGCCACGGTGCGGATGGCTTGCGTCAGGCATCGGGTGATGCGGTGCTTAATGCCAACTATCTGCTGGCCCGCCTTAAGGACAAGCTTAGCGTAGCCTTCCCGGGCTACTGCATGCACGAGGCGCTGTTTGATGACAGCTTCCTCAAGGATACGGGGGTTTCGACGCTGGATCTGGCCAAGGCGATCATCGACGAAGGGTTCCACCCGATGACGATGTATTTCCCGCTGGTGGTGCATGGGGCATTGCTGATCGAACCGACCGAGACCGAAACCAAGGAATCGATCGATCAGTTCTGTGATGCGATTCTGGCACTTGTCGCCAAGGCCGAGTCGGGGGATGCGGAATTCTTCAAGAATGCGCCGTATCTGACGCCGCGCAGACGCCTTGATGAAACCGCAGCCGCGCGTAAGCCGGTTTTGCGCTGGAAACCTGAAACAGCTTGATAACCCAAGCAACCTGACTGTTTAAAGCACCCCGGCCCTGTGGTCGGGGTGTTCTTTTTCAAAGACTTGTACTTGAAACCCATTGGACTTGTCGCAATCTGCACCCTTATACTTGTGTGAATTGTAATGAACGACGTCATCAAAGACGCGTTGTGGGGATTTAGTGATCGGACTGCTGTCCGTTCCGGAGGTTTGAAATCAGTCATGTCTCGTCGCGTGCAAAAAGTATTCACTGCCGAACGCCGTCTTAAAGAACGCACCGGTGGTGTTGTTGAGGATTGGTCGGACTCCTTCTTTGACCCGACGCTGGAAAGCGGCATGGGGGCAGGGGAACCGATGCCGGCCGCCTTGCCTGCGTCGACGAGTGCCGGGGATGCGTCCGGGATCAGCCAGGCGGTTCTCGATGAAATCCGCGCGCTGCGTGGCGAGGTTTCGCAACTGCGTCAGGCTGTGGCATCCGGTGCCGTCCCGGTGGCCGGTGATGTTGCGATGGAAGCCCCGGTTGCCTCGAACGATGCGCCGATGGATGAGCTGCCTGAGCCGGTCACAAGCAATCCGACCCATTCCAATCGTCCGGGGGCTGCCGAACCGGATCGTGATGATCTGGAACTGATCCGCACCCAGATCGAGGAAATGAACGAGCATATCCACAAGGCCAAGGTTCAGATTGCGTCGCTTCGCCATCCGAAGGCGCAGGATGATCGTCTTGTCAGTGCGGCCTCGGAGCTTGATGCGATCGTCAAGGATACCGAGATGGCGACCCATACCATTCTGGAATCTGCCGAGCAGATCGATGATCTGACCATGACGCTGAAGAACTCGGCGCCTAGTGACTTTGTCGCCGATCACGTCGAACAGATTGCCTTTATCGTCACCAAGATTTTCGAAGCCTGTAACTTCCAGGACATTACCGGCCAGCGCATCAATAAGGTGGTCAGCACGCTTGAGTTCGTTGAAGAGCGTGTCCACAACATGATCTCGATCTGGGGTGAAGAGGCCTTTAGCGAACTGCCGGTTCCGGAAGTTGAGGAAGAAGCGCGTCCAGAGGATGCCGATCTTCTCAATGGTCCGCAGCTTGAAGGCGAAGGCATCAGCCAGGACGATATCGATAAGTTGTTCGAATAACTCGAAAAATACTTGGTTTCAGGGCCTGATTTAAGGTAGTAGCGTTGCCTGTCTATTCTCGGAGGGGGGATAGCAGGCGTTTGGGTGACGTCTTTTGTCAACCAAACGTTTACATATGCTAAGATACAGTCTTACCTATAAGAATAAGAAGCTATGTTGGGATGCGTGTGACATCAGGTTGCACGTGTTTTGGCGTGCTTGGAGGTTAATATGGGATTTTGGTCTCTCGGTGCTATTCGCCAGCCTAAGGCGCAGGATATCAAATGGCGAAAGAGCCCGCGTGGGGATTACTACCGTCTGTTCATGATCGACGACATTTCAGAGCTTAGCCTGAATGGGGTCGGTGGCGTTTACCTGCTGTGGCATGGCGGTTTGAAACCGTCCTGGCTTGTTGCCGGTGCGACAGAGGATCTTGGCCACAGCTTTGCTGAACTCGCCCGTGATCCGGATATCCGCGAATATGATGCCCGCGGTGGCGTCTATATGAGCTGGTCGCCGATCAAGGGCAGCTTCCGGGAAGGTGTTGTGCACTTCATTGCCAAGCATACTAACCCGACCTTTGAATGCGACTATGACAGCAAGGAAGACCCGATACCGGTCCTGCTGCCGCGCTGATTTGCGGCATGGACGGATGATCGGAAAAGCAAAAAGCTCCGCAAGTGACTGCGGAGCTTTAAGCGCTTGTGCGGGTAAGCCTTTAAAGGCTTAGAGCTTTTTCAGCACAGCTTCGGCACTTGAAACTTCAAACGCACCCGGTTCCTCGATCGCAAGATCGGTGACTTTGCCGTCTTCGACGATCATGGCGAAACGGTTGGCACGCTTGCCAAGGCCACGCCCGGTCAGATCAAGGCCAAGCCCGGTTGCATCGACAAAGGCAAGGTCGCCGTCAGAAAGCATGGTGACGTCATCGGCCTTTTCCGCATCTGCCCATGCCTGCAGGACAAAGGCGTCGTTTGACGCAAGGCAGGCAATCTCATCGACACCCTTGGCTTTAATTTCATCGGCTTTGGCGACAAAGCCGGGCAGGTGTTTTGCCGAGCATGTCGGGGTGAAGGCACCTGGCACTGCGAACAGGACAACTTTGCGACCTGCGAAGAATTCCTTGGAATTGACGGCTTCCGGACCGTCGCTGGTTGCGCGGAAAAGAGTAACTTCCGGGAGTTCAGTACCGACTGAAATGGTCATGGGTATCTCCGTTAATTGGCGCAATCCCGTTGACTGCGCGCTGGATCGCATGCCGGAATCAAACACCAAATCTGGTTGGTATTCAATGCTTTCACGCAGAGTTTTTAACAACTGTCATCTGCTTGACGTTTAACGTTAGCAGGTTCGATCTTGTTCCCCGCAAATAGGCGTGCGGGATCAAAACAATACGCGTCCCCAATCAGATGTGATCACTGTGCCGAGCTGGCAAGGCTGGGAGAACCGTTTGCATCATCAAGCGCGCCAAGAACCTCATCGACGCCGAGCAGTTCGGACAGCAGGATGCCCTCAGGCGCGGCCGGGCCGAACACAGCATTGAATGGAATGCCAAAGCGACCATAAGACGCCAGATAATCGGCAATCTGTTGATCCGGGCGGGTCCAGTCGGCCTGCATCAGAACGACATTGTCCTGTGTCAGGGCGGTACGGACATCCGGCTTTTCAAGAACCAGCTTCTTGTTGACCTGACAAGTGACACACCATTCGGCCGTCACATCAATCACGACGGTTTTGCCATCGGCAACCAGCGTGTCGATGGTTTCAGGTGCAAAGGCCTGCCAGGCAAGTGTGCCGTTGCTTGACGACGCACTTGTTGATGACGGCGGTTGTGAGAAACCGGGCGCAAACAGTGCAACAAGGAAGCCAAGAACAGCAAGCGAGGTAAAGGCAAAGCGCGGACGCAGGTTCGATGTGCGTTTGCGTGCCCAGATGAAAACACCACCGGCAATCAGGCCGAGCCCGACAGCAATGGCACCAGTCATGCCGATCTGAACCGACAACACGCCAAGTAACCAGACCGCCGTCCCGATCAGGGCAAGCCCAAGAACGAATTTGACACCATTCATCCAGCGTCCCGGTTTGGGCAGGATATGGGCCGCGCGCGGCTGAATGGCGATGGCAAAATAGGGCAGGGCCAAACCAATACCGAGCAGGGTGAAGATCCAGAAGATATCAAAAACACTGCCGGCCAGTGCGAACCCGACAGCCGTCCCCAGGAACGGTGCAGAGCACGGGGTGGCCAGCAAGGTGGCAAACATACCGGTCAGGAAGTTGCTGCTGATATGGTGGCCGTGGCTTTCGCTGCGCGTGATGGCGTCATTAGCGGCATTGCCAAGCTGATCCGGGCCGGAAATTTCAAACAAGCCCCACATATTCAATGCAAACAGGGCAAGGATGATCGTCATCACGGTCAGGAAAAGCGGTTGCTGGAACTGAATACCCCAACCGATGGTGCCGCCAGCCAGTTTGATGCCGACGAGAACAGCGGCAATCATCCAGAAGGATGTGATGATCCCGGCCGCACTGGCAAGGAACCCAATGCGCACCCGGTTGGTATCCTGTTCGCGGGCCTTAAGGGCCGACATGACCTTGATCGACAGGACCGGCAAGACGCACGGCATGACATTGAGGATCAAGCCGCCCAGCAGAGCAAACAGGCCGATCATCCAGAAGCTCATGCCAGCGGTTGCACCGGAAGCCGCCATCGATGTCGTTCCAGCCACGCTGTCGCCAGCAGCACCAACAACAAGGTTCTGTTCAACAGAAAGGGGACCGGCAATCGCCGTGACGGTAATGGCTTCATCGTTGAGCGACTGGTCTTCTGCCAGTCCCAGAACGGCGATGTCGAAATATTTGGTATCGGTGCTGTCGTCGTCGTCAACGGTTGCTGGCTTGGGCAGGCCAAAGCCAGCACGCAGGTCGCTTTCAATCAGGATATCGTCAATCGCAACCCCGGCTTCATCAAGGCCACGTACAGCAAGGCGCAGATGGGTTGTATCGTTGATTGTTGTCGTGGTCAGGCTTGTGACTTCCATGGGAAGGCCCGCGCCCGTAAGCGGAACGCGCGAGACAAACTTTTCGATTTGGTGCGCATGGTTGCTGGCGGTCGAAACACCGCTGCCGCCCGCTGCACTTGCAGGGATATCAAGGTTGAAGTCCGCACTTGCCGGAATGCAGATGTCGCTGCAGACGAGATAATCGACATTAAGCTGGATCGCGACCGGCTGCGTGGGATCGGGGATCGTGACATCAATCGGCAGGATGATCTGATTCTTGTAGCCGAATGTTTCCAGACCAAAGATCGAGAAACGATGCGGGGCGGGCCAAAGAACGTTTGCCTCACCCACATTCTGCGATCCGGTCCAGTCGAGCTGCGGCGGGAAGCCGGCATCGCCAGCACTTCGCCAGTAAATCTTCCAGTCAGGCTGCAATTCGTATTCAAGGCCCAGACGCAGTGTCTGTTTTCCACCTGTTTCGGTCTGGGCGCTGATCAGGCGCACCGAGGTAAAATCCTCATCAATCCAGTCGGTTGCCATATCCGATGCGGCCATGGCGGCGGTGGTAACGCCGATGGACGAAAGGCAAAGGGCAAACAAAAATGTCAGGCGGACGATAAGGTGGCGGAGCACGTGTTGTTCCTTAAGCACGAAAGATCGATGAGCGCAGTGTCGGCCAAACTTGTGGCACAAAACAGGCGTAATTCGACACCCTGTTCAAATCAAGCCACGACTATGTGATCTTCATAGCACAAGCATACCGCACACTGGCATGACACAGCGCAAAAACAGCGTCCTCCATTGGCATGGCAGGTTGTTGCTGCCTACATGACCTAATATGGGAAGCCGACATGTCAAACGACAAAATATCGGGTTTCCCGGGTTCTTGATGGTAATGGAAAGGCATTCGCGATAGGCTTTATGAAACAGGTTAAAGAGAGTTTCGATATGGGTGAAGGTATAGACACGGGCGATTATCTCGGTGGCAAGCTGTTGGTCGCGATGCCGGGAATGCGTGATCCGCGCTTTTCGCAAAGTGTGGTCTATATCTGTGCGCACAATAAAGACGGTGCGATGGGGCTGGTGATCAACCGCCTGATCGACAGCATCACCTTCCCGGAATTGCTTGAACAGCTTGGCATTGCTCGTCCGGCACCGACGATCGAAGACATTCAGGTGCATTTCGGCGGCCCGGTCGAAAGCAGCCGTGGCTTTGTTTTGCATTCAACCGACTTTTCCAACGAAGCAACCCTGCATGTTGATCGCGGCGTTTCGGTAACGGCCACGGTCGATATCCTTGAACAGATTGCGGTCGGTGAAGGCCCGCAAAGCCGGATCCTCGCACTTGGCTATGCCGGATGGCGCAGCGGGCAGCTTGAAAGTGAAATCCTTGCCAATGGCTGGCTTCACGTCGATGCCGATGCGGATCTGTTGTTTGATACCGATTGCGAAGACAAGTGGGAACAGGCGTTCTCGCGGCTTGGCTTTGCCCCGGAACTGCTGTCGGGCGAAGCCGGACACGCCTAGGCGGTATTTCCAAAATCGTGTGATCTGCCCAAAGAAAAAGCCTGCCACTTCGGCAGGCTTTTGTATTTTGCACGTGATCTACGGGCTTAATCAAACAGGGCGTCGATTTCTTCCTGTGAGAAGATCTGGTCAACCTCATCCTGCGAAACACGATTGGCGTTCTGCGGGGCCTTGGTGACGGTTTTATCCAAGTTGTCGAGGCCCTTGGGATCTGGCGGCAGATCAAAATCGCCGAAGTCATCTTCGCCCCAAATCTCGATCACGCGGTTCACGCGTTCCTCGATATATTTCATGGTATTGACGACTTTGGTGATGCGCTGTCCGGTCAGATCCTGGAAGTTACAGGATTCAAAGACCTTGACCACCAGTTCGACAATGTCGTCGGCCAGCCCTTGCGTATAGTCGTCAGGTGCTGCGGAACGAATGTTATGGGCGACCGCATCGATCTTTTCGACGGTCTCAAGGATGTTGGCGGTTGCGTCCTCGGTCGCGGCAACGACGGAATCAAGCTCACCCTTCACGATATTGATACGCGTGCCGCTGTCATCTTCGGGCGCGGTATAAAGGGCTGCGATTTCCTTTTTGGTTTCCTGAATGGAATTGGCCAGTGCGCGGACTTCGTTTTTCACGAGGCGAAGCTCATTGCGGGCATCGGCCTGTTCGTCATCATCCGGGACCGCTGCCTTGTTCGCCTTTTTCTGTTCCTCGATCATCACGCGGATGTCGGAAAGCAGTTCAAGCTTGAGATCCTCGATCGCGCTATGGAGACTTGAAATATCGGCACCGCCGGCAGCACCATTCGGATCGGTCGGCATGTCGGTCGGCAGGGCGACCATGTCACTCATGGTTTCGAGTTTGTTGAGCAACCGCATCTCTGCGGTAAATAGTCTTTTACTTCCTGAGCGTGCCATAGACGAACCTCTGTCTTTGTACCGTCTGCAGCGGGCAAGAGCCTGTCTGGCTGTCTTGCACGGAACATCGGGAATGCATACGTGTGGGTAGAATAGTCCGCAAAGCTGATATATCCAACCGAATTTCTATCCGTGATATTGGGGAAAAGCCCGCCCAATTAAAGGGTTCGCCGCGTATTTTTGCTTTTGGGAAACTTTGCCCGGTCAAAACGGTACGCCGAATCGTTTGCAAAACCGGTTTTTGCCCGGTGTCTGGCGGGAAATCGTGGCCAATTGCAAAGCGTTGAGGATGCCGTAGCGTTGGTTTGATCGGATGACGTTTCAACGCCGTAAGTTTTACAACGAAACGGCTTTAGCCATTGGTTGAAGTGATTCCAAGGTCTTTTGCGCATATATTGCAAAGCAGCAAACTGGAATGATGCAAAATCCGGCCAAGAGGAATGGCGGTTTTTCTATCCAAGGGTGGGTGTTTAGAACGATTTCAGCTAAAACCAGAGCGCTAATTTGATGACTTATCAAATACATTTTTTGTGCAATGCAGCGAGGTTTTTTCTGGAACAGGTGCCGAAGATACGCTATTTGCCTGCGATACCAATGTACTTTCATGTGCAGGCTATTTAAGAATAAGATATGTCAGAGGAAATGCTCCGGTCCGTCAATTTTTAATCTTTGGTTGATATGGTGGAAAGCTTCCAAGAAGGAACCTTGAAACCCGGTCTGTTCAAAGAGACGGAGGTGGGGAAGAGTGAGGCATATCGCCTTGAGATGTAATGCGAGGGGGCAGATTCGCATGTCGATCAAGAAGCTATTTCCCATCCTGTTGTTGGGATTGGCGGTTATTACCGGGTTTGACAGCGCAGCGCTTGCTGTCGGTCAGCCCGAGCCGTGGCAGCTTGGGCTGCAGGATCCGGTTTCACCGGTGGCTGTTGAAGGCCAGAAATTCTTTAATCTACTGATCTGGTTGATGACGATCATTACCGTGATCGTTCTGTTTTTGCTGCTGTATGTTCTTTTCCGCTTCAGCGCGAAACGCAACCCTGTGCCGTCGAAAACGACCCACCACACCCTTCTTGAAGTGGTCTGGACGGTTGTTCCGGTGCTGATCCTTCTTGTGATTGCTATCCCGTCCTTCCGCCTGCTGTATTTTGCAGACCGTGTCGAGGATGCCGATCTTACGCTCAAGATCATTGGCAAGCAGTGGTACTGGACCTACGAATATCCGGATAACGGCAACTTCACGTTTGATTCCCTGATGATCGATGAAGAAACTGCCGTTGCAGAAGGCATGAACCGCCTTCTGGATGTGGACAATCCCGTTGTCCTGCCGGTGGACCAGAACATTCGCCTGATCATGACGTCTGACGACGTGATCCATAACTGGGCCATGCCTTCGCTGTTCATCAAGCTTGATGCCGTTCCTGGCCGTCTCAATGAAACCTGGACCCGCATTCCAGGCGAGTATGCCGGTACGACATTCTATGGTCAGTGCTCTGAGCTGTGCGGTGTTAACCACGCCTATATGCCGATCGCAGTCAAAGCTGTTACCATGGAAGAATACGAGGCCTGGGTAGCCAAGGCCCAAGAAGAATTCGCATCTGCTGATCTGCCGTCTGCGGTATCAGTGGCATCGGCAGAGTGAGGGAGAGACTGATGGCTCACGCTGACACACATGATCACGATCATACCCCCGGCTTCTTTGCCCGTTGGTTCCTGTCGACCAACCACAAGGATATCGGGACGCTTTATCTTATCTTCTCTGTGATCGCCGGTTTGATCGGTGGCGCGTTTTCGGTCTGGTTCCGTATGGAACTGGCACAGCCGGGAACGCAGATCATTGAAGATCACCATTTCTTCAACGTGCTCGTGACCGCACACGGCATGATCATGGTCTTCTTTGTTGTCATGCCCGCCATGATTGGCGGTTTTGGCAACTGGTTCGTTCCGATCATGATTGGCGCGCCGGACATGGCGTTCCCGCGTTTGAACAACATTTCCTTCTGGCTGATCGTTCCGGCCTTCCTGATGCTGATGCTGTCAGCTGTGGTGGGTAGCGGGGCTGGTACCGGTTGGACGGTTTATCCGCCGCTTTCGGGCGTGCTCGGGCATCCTGATGCCTCTGTCGACCTTGCGATCTTTGCGCTGCACCTTGCCGGTGCCAGCTCGATCCTTGGTGCGGTGAACTTCATTACCACCATTTTCAATATGCGTGCGCCGGGCATGACCCTGCACAAGATGCCGCTGTTTGCATGGTCGATGCTGGTGACAGCCTTCCTGCTGCTGCTGGCTGTGCCGGTTCTTGGTGGCGCGATCACCATGCTTCTGACCGACCGTAACTTTGGCACGGACTTCTTCAATCCGGCCGGCGGCGGTGACCCGATCCTGTATCAGCACCTGTTCTGGTTCTTCGGGCATCCGGAAGTGTATATCATGATCCTGCCGGGCTTTGGCATCATCAGTCACATCATCTCGACCTTCTCGCGCAAGCCGGTCTTCGGCTATCTCGGGATGGCTTATGCGATGGTGGCGATCGGTGTTGTCGGCTTCATCGTGTGGGCGCACCACATGTACACTGTGGGCATGGATGTTGACACCCGTGCATACTTCACCGCGGCGACGATGGTGATTGCTGTGCCGACCGGGGTTAAGATCTTCTCGTGGATTGCGACCATGTGGGGTGGCTCGATCACCTTGCGTGCTCCGATGCTTTGGGCGATCGGCTTTATCTTCCTGTTCACTGTGGGCGGTGTGACAGGTGTGATGCTGGCGAACTCGGGCATGGATCTGCCGCTTCATGACACCTACTTTGTTGTGGCGCACTTCCACTACGTTCTGTCGCTTGGTGCGGTCTTCTCGATCTTTGCGGGCTTCTATTACTGGTTCAGCAAAATGTCGGGTTACGAGATTTCCGATCTCGGTGCGAAGATCCACTTCTGGCTGTTCTTCATCGGCGTCAACTTGACCTTCTTCCCGCAGCACTTCCTTGGGCTGGCCGGCATGCCGCGTCGTTATGCCGACTATCCGGATGCGTTCGCGGGTTGGAACATGGTTTCGTCCTATGGTGCCTATATCTCGTTTGCTGCGACCATCTTCTTCCTCTGTGTGGTGGCGCATGCCTTCATCCGTGGCAAGAAGGCCGAGGCAAACCCGTACGGGGAAGGTGCCGATACGCTGGAATGGACTGTGAGCTCTCCGCCGCCGTTCCATACCTTTGACGAACTGCCGCGTATCAAGTAAGTGACACTGGTTTAAGTCCCCCGCAGACCCCGGTTTGCGGGGGACATCCTACCGCCCCAAAAGAGAAGACCAGAGTTCAAATGACCAAGCAGGTTGCCGACCAGACCCTAGCACTCGAAAGCGCAGTATCCCTGCCGGTTTCGGACGTGCGTGACTATATTGCATTGCTGAAACCCGGTGTGATGACCCTTGTGGTTTTCACCGGTGCTGTCGGTCTGTTGATTGCCCCGGGATCCATCCATCCGTTCCTCGGACTCGTCGCAATCGCCTGTATCGCCGTTGCCAGTGGCGCGGCTGCATCGATCAACATGTGGTACGATCGCGATATCGATATCCACATGAAACGTACCCAGAGCCGACCGATCCCGGCCGGACGGGTTCCTGCGGACGAGGCATTGTCGCTTGGCATTGCATTGTCGATTGTTTCGGTAACCGTCATGGCGGTTGCCATCAATTTTGCGGCGGCGGTTTTGCTTGCGGTGTCGATCGCGTTCTACGTGTTCGTTTACACCATGTGGCTCAAGCGCAGCACACCACAGAATATCGTCATTGGCGGTGCCGCCGGGGCCTTTCCCCCGATGATCGGCTGGGCGTCGGTGACCGGCGGGATCGATGTCAATTCGATCGCGCTGTTCATGATTATCTTTATGTGGACACCACCACATTTCTGGGCGCTGGCACTGTTCCGCTGTGGCGATTACGCCAAGGTCGGGGTGCCGATGATGCCGGTCGTGGCTGGTGAAGCCGCAACCAAAAAGCAGATGCTGGTTTACACCATCCTGCTTTTGCCGGTGACCTTTGTGCCGGTGGCGACCGGGTTGCTTGGTGTCTTTTATGGCGTGACCGCGGGCCTGACCGGGCTTTGGTTCCTGCGCCATGCGGTTCGTGTTCTGCGCAATGCCGAAGAACGCGCCCCGCACAAGATGTTTGGATATTCCATTCTGTATCTGTTCGTTCTGTTCGGGGCGATGGTTGCAGATGTCTGGCTTGGCGGGTTGATCGGATGAGTGAGCAGCCCAAAATGAACAAGGCGGAACTCGAAGCGTTCTATGCCAAGCGCAAGAAGAAGAACTGGGCGTTTCTGGTCATCCTGACCAGTCTGATTGTCCTGTTCTTTGCGATAACCATTTTGAAGATGAGCTAGGAAACCATGGCTGATCAGAAACACACAGATACGATCAAGGCGCGCAACAAGCGCGTGTTGTTGAGCTGTGTTGTCGTCGTTGGCGGCATGATCGGTCTGTCCTATGCCTCAGTCCCGCTTTATGAGTTGTTCTGTCAGGTGACCGGTTTTGGTGGCACGCCAAAGGTTGGCAAAGACACCGGGATCGAAGTTTCGGAACGGACCATCAAGGTCCGGTTCAATGCCGATGTGAATTCCGGCCTGCAATGGCAGTTCAAACCCGAACAGCGTGAAATCACGGTGCGTCTGGGTGAAGACAATCTGGCGCATTACGTTGCCGAAAACATGGCGCTCCAGCCGATCACCGGTCAGGCCGTTTACAATGTGACACCACTGAAAGCTGGGCAGTATTTCAGCAAGATCGCGTGTTTCTGTTTTGACGAACAAACCCTTCAACCGGGTGAGCGCGTCGACATGCCGGTCAGTTTCTATGTTGATCCTGCCATTGCCGAAGACATCAATACCCAGGACGTGAAGACGATTACCCTGTCATACACCTTCTTCAAATCCGAGGCATCGGTCGAAGCAGTTGGCGGGAAAGAAGATCAGGGAGGCTGACAGAACACGGTTTCGTGGGCTGGACGGTCTTTGTTTAACAAAGCGAACTTAGAGTTTCTTTTGTAAGGATTGAGGGGGGCAAGGAATGAGTGATCATGCACAAAAGCATCCGTTCCACCTGGTAGACCCGAGCCCGTGGCCGCTGGTGGCTGCGGCGTCCGCTGGTCTGTTCACCGGTGGCATGGTCATGTTCATGCATTCGGACCGTGCGCCGGCAGACTTCTGGCTGGCAGCACTGGGCATTGCGGGCATTCTGTTCGTGATGTTCCGTTGGTGGAGCAACGTGATCAGCGAATCACACATCTATCATAACAAGGTCGTTCAGATCGGCCTGCGTTACGGGATGTCGCTGTTCATCGCATCCGAGGTGATGTTCTTCGTCGCCTTCTTCTGGGCATTCTTCCACAACGCGTTTGTGATCTTCAGCCCCGGTGTGACCGAATGGCCGCCCGCAGGCGTTGAAGTGCTTGATCCGTGGGATCTGCCGTTCCTGAACACCCTTATCCTGCTTCTGTCGGGTTGCACCCTTACCTGGGCGCACCATGGCATCCTCGAAGGCAAGAAAAAGGACCTTGTTCAGGGTCTGGCACTGACCGTTGGTCTTGGCATCATCTTCCTGTTCCTGCAGGCATACGAGTACAGCCACGCGGCATTCGGCTTTGCTGACAACATCTATTCCTCGACCTTCTACATGGCGACCGGTTTCCACGGTTTCCACGTGTTTGTCGGAACGGTGTTCCTGGCGGTTTGCCTTGTGCGTGCGATGAAGGACGGCTTCAAGCAGGACCATCATTTCGGTCTTGAGGCAGCAGCCTGGTATTGGCACTTCGTTGACGTTGTCTGGCTGTTCCTGTTCTTTGCCGTTTACATCTGGGGTGGCGAATAAGCCACCCGCCAGTAAACGTTCAAGACCATGGATGACTATTATCCAAACCTTTCCCCCATTCGTACCGGGCTGGCATGCAAATGCCCCCGCTGCGGTGGGGGAAAGTTGTTTTCAGGCTATCTGACTGTTCGCGAAACCTGCGAGGTGTGCGGACTGGATCTGCGCGGCCATGATTCCGGTGATGGCCCGGCCGTTTTCATCATCTTTATTCTCGGCTTTCTGGTGGTGCCGATGGCGCTTTGGGTTGAAATGACCTATATGCCACCCCTGTGGCTGCACGCCGTTGTCTGGGGGCCGGTTATCCTTGGCGTGACCTTGGTCTTGCTAAGGCCGCTCAAAGGCATCATGGTGGCGCTGCAATATCGTCACCGATCGACATCCGAACAGGACTGACCTTTCATGCCTCTTCTTAAAACGCGTCCCAGTCTGGCGATGAAAATTTGCGCCGGACTGTCTCTGATCATTCTGCTGGCCCTTGGTTCCTGGCAGGTGGACAGGCTGTTCTGGAAACAAGGCATCATTGAAAGCCGCCAGGCACAGGCGCATATGGCGCCGATTGCGGTGCCGACCGATACCACCCTTGATCCCGACATGGCGTTTCGCGCGGCCTATGCCGAAGGAACGTATTTGAACGATCAGGAAAAGTATCTGATGGCGCGCACCCGGCGCGGCAATGTCGGCTTTCAGCTGATCACCCCGCTTGAACAAGAAGACGGGCGCATCATTCTGGTCAATCGTGGCTGGGTGCCGCAGGATTACCGTGATCCTGCAACCCGCCCCGAAAGCCTGATCGAGGGACCGGTTCGCGTATCTGGCGTCTTGCGCCTGCCCAAGGAAAAGCATTGGGCACAGCCGGAAAACGACGCGATTAAAAATCAGTGGTTCTATGTCGATGTTAATCACATGGCCGAAGATACCGGTGCGGATCTTGCCAGCCCCTACTATCTGGAGCTTGATGATACAGAGGTCCCGGGTGGTTTGCCGATTGGTGGTCAGGCAAAGGTTGAGTTGCCCAACAACCATCTGGAATATGCCATTACCTGGTACAGCCTGGCGCTGACCCTGATTGTGATGTTTGTTCTGTACCATCGCCGCCCATCCGGCGATAAGGAAACCGACAGCCAAGCCTGATCCACCGTCCTATAGTCCCCATCTGATTGATATTTTGCGGCTAGTCATCCCATCTGATTGCCCGCGCAGGAGTTCCCATGACCGAAGCCTATAAACAGCTTGAAGCCCGTTTTCACCGCATGAGTGTCCTGTCGGGGATCGGCGGCATGTTGCATTGGGATATGGCGGTGATCATGCCGGGCGGCGGCGCGGATGCCCGTTCCGAACAGTTGGCAACGCTGAGTGTTCTGGAAAACGAGCTGATCAATGCTCCGGATCTGGGTGATCTGATTGCCAGTGCCGAAACCGAGAACCTAGATGACTGGCAAAAGGCCAATCTGGCAGAGATGAAGCGCGGCTGGGTGCATGGCACGGCGGTGCCCGCCGATCTGGTCGAGAAGATGTCGCGCGCCGAAACCCGCTGCGAAGTCGCATGGCGTAAAGCGCGGGCGGACAATGACTTCAAGGGACTGTTGCCGCAATTGCAGGAAGTACTTGATCTGTCGATCGAGGCCGGAAAGGCCAAGGCAGAGGCATTGGGGACATCGGTTTATGATGCGCTGCTTGATCAATATGATCCGATGATGCGTTCTGAGCGGATTGATAGTCTGTTTGCCGAACTGGAATCCTTCCTGCCCGATTTCACGGCCGATGTTATCGAGCGTCAGAAATCCGAAGACAAGCCGATCAAACCGGTTGGTCCGTTCCCGATTGAAACCCAGAACCGCATTGGTCTTGATCTGATGAAGGCGGTCGGGTTCGATTTTGACCATGGGCGTCTGGATATATCCCATCATCCATTCTGTGGTGGTATCCCGGAAGATGTGCGTTTGACCACGCGCTATGACGAGAATGATTTTACCTCAGCGATCATGGGCGTTTTGCACGAAACCGGTCATGCCATGTATGAGCGCGGCCTGCCCAAGGAATGGCAGAACCAGCCGGTTGGCACGGCCCGTGGCATGACCATGCATGAAAGCCAGTCGCTGCTTGTTGAAATGCAGGCCTGTCGGTCGGAAGAATTTCTGACCTATGCCGGGCCGGTGTTCGAGGCGGCATTTGGGGGTGACAGTTCGGCGTGGACAGCGAACAACCTGCATCGCCTTTACACCCGCGTTGAGCCGGGCCTGATCCGTGTGGATGCGGATGAAGTCACCTATCCGGCACATGTGATCCTGCGTTATCGCATTGAACGCGCGCTGATCGAAGGCGACATGAAGCTTGCCGATTTGCCGTCGGCCTGGAACGAACTGATGCAGAAGCTTCTGGGGATTGTGCCAGAAGATGACCGCAATGGCTGCATGCAGGATATCCACTGGCCGTCAGGTGCATGGGGGTACTTCCCGACCTATACGTTAGGGGCGATGGCCGCAGCCCAGATCTTTGCCGCTGCCAAGGACGCCAACCCCGAAATTGCCACCGGATTGACCCGAGGTGATTTCGCGCCATTGATGGGCTGGCTTGGCACAAACATTCACAGTCAGGCATCAAGCAAATCCACCGATGCGATTCTTGAAGCCGCGACAGGAAAGGTCCTTGGCGTGGAGGCATTCAAGACCCATCTTGAGAATAGGTATGGCCGGTAAATTCAATTGAATGGATCGGGCAATCTGATAGCATTGGTTGATGAAGTAGTGATATACGCTTTCATCAATGATCGGGGATATAATCCCGGCTAACCTATTATGGGCACTGCAAACACATGGGCATAACTGACGGCAACAAGAAGGTAATGGACCGACAGGTCTATGCCATGGATCAGATTATTTTCCGGGAAGGAAAACCGGGGAATGCTGCCTATGTTGTACAGGAAGGCAAGGTCGAGATTTTCAAGACCCTGAGTGAAGATAAAGAAGTCATTTTGGGGACGATTGATTCCGGCGGTTTATTTGGTGAGCTTGCCCTTGTCGATAACCAGCCGCGCATGGCATCGGCCCGTGCAACAGAACGCACCGTTCTGATCGCAATCAGCCGCCAGACGTTTGAAAAGAAAATGTCGGGCTCGGACAGGTTCATCAAGGCGGTCTTGCGAATCCTTCTGGGCAACTATCGCACGGTTGTCCGCCGTGCTGCCTTGGCCGAGGCGAAGCTCAAGGAACATGACATCCCGCTTGATAGCTAAGCTGTCGGCGATGTTTGCTGCTGTGGCCTGCCTTGATCGCGCTTTATGCCGATTGCTGGCCAGACCTGCTGTATTGGCCCTTGACTATATCGGCCCAAACCCTCACTAAATCAGGCCTTGGCGTGTTTTCGGGCGGTCATCATGCTCGAATGCACCTAACCAGTATTTGCCTTACGCAGGAGCAGGTCTAGTGCGCTATGTCAGCACGCGGGGAAGCGCCCCCGTTTTGCAGTTCGATGAAGTTCTTCTTGCCGGTCTGGCCCGTGACGGGGGGCTTTATGTTCCCGAAACCTGGCCGACCTTTTCCAAGGACGACATTCGTGCGCTGCGAACTCTGACCTATGCCGAAGTGGCCTTCAAGGTGATCCAGCCGTTTGTCGCGGGTACCGTTGATGACGCCGCACTCAAGGACATTCTCGAAGATACCTATCGCGGTTTTGATCACGAAGCCGTCGCGCCGCTCAAGCAGCTTGGCCCGAATGACTGGGTGATGGAGCTGTTCCATGGTCCGACGCTTGCGTTCAAGGACTATGCACTTCAGGTGGTTGGCCGTCTGTTTGACCATGTTCTGGCCAAACGCGGCGAGCGTATCACGATTGTCGGTGCGACGTCCGGTGATACCGGGTCAGCAGCAATCGAAGCCTGCCGGGATCGTGAAAATATCGATATCTTCATCCTGCACCCGAAGGGCCGCGTTTCCGAGGTCCAGCGTCGCCAGATGACGACCATTCTGTCGGACAATGTGCATAACGTTGCCGTCGAAGGATCGTTTGACGATTGTCAGGACCTGGTCAAGGCGCTGTTTAACGACCACGGCTTCCGCGATGAAGTTGGCCTGTCGGCGGTGAATTCGATCAACTGGGCGCGTATCATGTGCCAGATCGCCTATTACTTCTGGGCGGGTGTACAGCTTGGATCGCCGGAACGTGAAATTTCATTCTCCGTACCGTCGGGCAACTTTGGCAATGTCTATGCCGGTTACGCTGCCATGCAGATGGGCCTTCCGATCAAGCAGTTCGTGGTTGGTGCCAACCGCAACGACATTCTCGCCCGCTTCTTTGAAACGGGTGTCATGAAGATGGAAGGCGTTGAGCCGTCGCTTAGCCCGTCGATGGATATTCAGGTCAGCTCGAACTTCGAACGTTTGATGTTTGATCTTTATGATCGTGATGGTCTGGCGATTGCCGAGATGCTGACCAAGTTCCGCGAGACGGGTGTTATGGAAATGTCGCAGGGCCAGTTTGGCCGCGCGCGTGAACATTTCGATGGCTATCGCCTTGATGACGGGGAAACCAAAGCCGCGATCAAGGATGTGCTGGCGACCAGTGGTGAACTGGTGGATCCGCATTCCGTGATCGGCATCGTGTCGGGCCGTCAGTGCAATCGGGACAAATCGGTACCGATGGTGGCACTGGCAACCGCACATCCGGCGAAGTTCCCGGATGCGGTCAAGCAGGCGTCGGGGATCTACCCGGACTTGCCGCCGCGTCTTTCTGATCTATATGACCGGCCTGAAATGGTCGAACCCATGTCCAATGATGTGGCTGCCTTGATGGCGCATGTCCGTAAAAATCGGCGTGCAGCCTGAGACCCGCCATGGTTGGACCTGAAATGCGAAACAGGAGTAATGCTAAATGACAGTCGAGCTCACCCGGCTTGACAATGGAATGATTGTCGCGACCGACCGTCTGGATCACGTAGAGTCGGTTGCTTTGGGCACATGGGTTAATGTTGGGGCGCGCAATGAATCGCCTGACATCAACGGCATTTCCCATATGCTTGAACATATGGCGTTCAAAGGCACGCGTCGCCGTTCCGCCCTTCAGATTTCCGAAGAAATCGAAGCTGTGGGCGGGCAGATGAATGCCTATACCTCACGCGAGAACACGGCTTATTACTGCAAGGTCCTGCACGAAGATCAGGAACTGGCGATTGATGTGATTGCCGATATCCTGCAGCACTCGACACTTGATGCGAAGGAACTTGAACGCGAACGTCAGGTCATCCTTCAGGAAATCGGTCAGGCGAATGACACGCCTGATGACATCATTTTCGACTATTTCCAGGAAACTGCCCTGCCCAATCAGGCATTGGGGCGCTCGATCCTGGGCAGTCCTGAAAATGTATCGTCGCTCAGCCGCGATGATCTGTTCGATTTCATGTCGCGCCGCTATAGCCCGCAAAACATGGTGTTTTCAGCATCCGGCAAGGTCGAACACGACCGTGTTGTCGATATGGTGTCGAAAAAGTTCGATAGCCTGCCCGCCCATGAAGAGCACGCGATTGAGCCTGCGAAATATGAAGGCGGCAGCCGGATCGAAAATCGCAAGCTTGAACAGGTCCATGTGATCATGGGGCTGCCGACCGTGTCCTACACCGATGACAGCTTCTATGACCTGCAGGTGTTCAATACCCTGCTGGGCGGTGGCATGTCATCACGCCTGTTCCAGGAAATCCGTGAAAAGCGCGGGCTGGTCTATTCGGTCTACAGCTTCTCGTCGCACTATGTCGATGGCGGCCTGTTTTCGATCTATGCCGGAACCGGCGCCAATGACATTGGCGAACTGATGCCGGTCATGTGTGATGAACTGGTGCGTGCAACCCAGGACCTCTCGGAAGAGGAAGTGACGCGTGCACGTGCGCAGCTCAAGGCATCGGTGGTGATGGCGATGGAAAGCAATTCCGGTCGCTGTGAAACCCTTGCCCGGCAGATCCAGATTTTCGGCAGACCGCAAACCATGGAAGAAATCGTCGCCAAGATCGATGCCGTCGATCTTGAAAGCGTACGCCGTTCCGGCAAGGCGTTGCTTGAAGGCAAACCGACGGTGACGGCTCTTGGTCCGGTGGATCAGATGCCAGCTTATGACGATCTGGCAGCACGCCTGCGCGGCTAAGGCCTGGACCTTTGCAAACAATAGAACGGCACCTGTCGACCCCGGCAGGTGCCGTTTCTTTTTGCTGCGATCGTTTTGCTGGTGTATCCCGATAGCATGACGGTTAGGGAAACGCACAGCATGCAATATGCCTTTGACATAGGTGGCTCGCATATCGAGTTCGGTGTTTTTGATGCGGATGGGGCGGTTGCGCTTCATCGCAAGGTCGCGACACCGCGTGATGATCGGGATGCCTTTGTTGAGACCCTTGCCGGGTTGGCGCGGGAAGCTGATCAGCAATATGACCAATGTCCTGTCGGCATCAGCCTTGCCGGTGGGGTGGATCCGAAAACCGGGGCGGTGATTTCGGCCAATATTCCAGCAATTCACGGCTGGCCGCTGGCCGCCGAACTTTCCGATGTTCTGAGCCGGACGGTTCTTGTTGAAAATGACGCCGATTGTTTTGCCCTGGCCGAGGCGACAACGGGTGCTGCCAAAAATGCCCGAACCGTCTTTGCCATCATCCTTGGTACCGGGGTCGGTGGCGGCATCGTGTTTGACGGGCAGTTTGTCGGTGGCAAAAGCGGCATTCGCGGCGAATGGGGGCATGGCAATGATGTTACCGGTTCGCTGATCCACCATGGCCTTTCATCTGTTGCCTGTGGCTGCGGACGCACCGGGTGCCTTGATAGTTGGGGCGGCGCGCGCGGGCTTGAACGCATTTATGCGCAAATCCATGGCGCGGAACTTGGCAGTCATGCCATCACCACTGCATGGCAGGCGGGGGATGACAAGGCAGCACGTGTCATCGACATTTACTGTGATCTGGTGGCGCGTGAACTCGCACTGATGGTCAATGTTCTTGATCCGGATTGCATCCCGGTCGGGGGTGGGTTGGCGTCCGAGGTGGCCCTGATTGCCGAGATCGACGTACGCGTTCGCAAGCAGGTGCTGGGCCGTTATGACGCGCCGTTGGTGGTTCCGGGTGCCCATGCCCGTGACGGCGGTTTGCGAGGGGCTGCATTGCTGCATCAGATGGCGGCGCACGCGAAATAGGGCCAATGCGGTCCGCATATCAGGAAAATGTTATCCAAGCCGAAGAATGCCCTATGCCTTGGTATGTTAAGGGTTTAGAATTTGCCGTTAGCGACTTAAATGTTGCGGTATAACAAGGCTTTATGACCGGCGTCTGGGGCAAGGCCACGCCGGTCAAAACATGGGAAACATCATGACGACCGAGTTTGAGACCGATCATCAGGCAGAAATGGCCAAAATGTTCGAACAGCGTGTTGAGGCGATCCTGAAGCTTGGCATCGAGCAGTTCGGTCTGCCTGTTGGAATCTTCAGCGCAATTGGCGAAGAGACCTATGAAATTCGCCAGGTTCTTCATCCTGAGAATGTCCTGACCCCGGGCATGGAATTCGATCTCGAAGAAACGTTTTGCAGTCAGGTGATTTCGGCCAGCAAGGTCTT
This sequence comes from Thalassospira sp., assembly GCF_002709775.1. Classification (GTDB taxonomy): domain Bacteria; phylum Pseudomonadota; class Alphaproteobacteria; order Rhodospirillales; family Thalassospiraceae; genus Thalassospira. Next base: position 38,617 of record NZ_PAQR01000033.1, on the reverse strand, counting down.
TGCCTTCCACGATGTGAGCCAAAGCGAACTGGGTTCGCACCCGGCTGGTGAGAAGTTTGGTTTTGCCGCCTATCTTGGCGCACCGATCGTGGTTGAGGGCGAGTGCATCGGAACTCTTGCATTTGGCAGCACCAGCCCGGTTGCGGCCTTTGGTGAACATGACACCGATCTGGTGCAGCTGTTTGCCGATTCAATCGGCCAGACGGTTGCCCATATCCATGATCGCAAGGCGCTTGATCAGGCGCGTGCGGACCTTGAACGATCTGCTAATACCGATCCGCTGACGGGGCTTTATAACCGCCGTTACATGGAAACTGTGCTGCGCACAGAGCTTGAGCGTTCAAACCGTTATGGCAATGCGGTTGTTGTCGGCATGGTCTATTTCGACAATCTCAAGAACCTTAACGAAGACTTTGGCTATGATGCCGGTGACGCCGCGCTCAAACTGTTTGCCAACGTAGCATCGGAAATGATGCGTGAGACCGATGTGATTGCGCGTTGGAGCGACAAGGAATTCATTATCCTGATGCCTGAAACCGGGGCGGCGGGTGCGTTGAACTATCTGCAGCGCCTGACTGATCGCGTCGGTGCCGAGGACTTCCAGGCGGGCACGGAACATCCGCGGCTGACGCTAAGCGTTGGCCTTGGCATTGCGGAAGAGGGCGATACGCTTGATAAACTGGTGTCACGCGCAGACATCGCCATGCATCAGTCCAAGCAATCCTGAACGGTTAATCTCGGGAAAAATAGGGTGGCACATTCGTGTGCCGCCCAGCTGCGAGAAGCAGGCAAAAGAAAACCGCTTTGAGGAAAACCTCAAAGCGGTTTGTCTTGGCTGGGGCGGTAGGATTCGAACCTACGGTACACGATACCAAAAACCGATGCCTTACCACTTGGCCACGCCCCATCAGCGTGTGTGGCGCGGAAAATAGCGCCGTCATGCGAAGAGTGCAACCCTCTATTTGAAGGTTTTTTTATCCGCTCACTACCCTGATGTTCAGTCCGGGAAGGCCGCCCCCATATCGGCCTGTTCGCGGGTCTTTTCCGTCAGGATATGGGTGGGTGAAATCCACCAGTCCGGGTTCTGTGCCGCAATGGCATGGGCAGCACGTTCGGCCTGATCATTTGTGTCGTAGATGCCAAAACAAGTCGCTCCGCTGCCAGACATTCGGGCGAGCAGACAGCCCTCTTCACGCGCAAGCGCATTAAGTACATCGCAGATTTCGGGAAGGATCCCGGTCGCGGGCAGGGTCAGGTCATTGCCGCATTCCGAAAGGGCATCGGCAAGGGAGGCGCCACTTTGGAAGGTTTGGGCGGTATCCCATGCGCTGGTTGGGCTAAAGCCTTCGTCCGCACGGGCCTTGAAAATCTCGGGCGTTGAAACGGCTTTACCCGGATTGATCAGGACCATCGGCACGGGCGGCAGGTCGGGAAGCTCCGTGATTTCCTCGCCGATTCCCGACATCACGCAGGTTTTGCCATGCAGGCATACCGGCACATCGGCCCCGAGTGACAGGGCTATGCGAGACAGGGTCGCTTCATCCAGTTCGAGTTTCCACATCTCGCAGAGCAAGCGGATGGTAGCAGCGGCATCAGCCGATCCGCCCCCGATGCCCGAGGCAACCGGCAAGCGCTTATCAAGGATCAGGTCGGCCCCCTGTTTTGGGGTGCCAGTTTCCTGCAGCATTTTTGCTGCGCGCATTACAAGGTTGTCATCGGTGCTTTCAAGGGCAAGGTTGCCCGCCATCGGGCCGGTGATCGAAAGCGTGATTTTGTCATCATCGCGTAACTCACCGGTCAGGACATCCCCGGTCGCGGTGAAGCAGACCAGACTTTCAAGCAGGTGATAGCCGTCATCGCGTTTGCCGGTGACGTGCAGGAACAGGTTAACCTTGGCAGGCGCCTGCTGGCGATAGGTCGCAGACATCAACGTTTCTTCCCAAATGCATCAGTTCACGACAATCGGGGCCACGCTTGGTACCTGACCACTGATTTTGGCTTCTACGGTACTGCGCAGTTCTTCGGTCGGATTGAAGGACAGGGCACGGTGCCACTGGAAGCGAGCTTCGTGATAGCGCCCGATCTGCCAATAGGCATCACCCAGATGATCATTAATTGTCGGATCGTCCGGTTTCAGTTCGACAGCCTTTTCAAGCTGCTCGACCGCGTCATCAAAGCGACCGAGCTTATAGTAAACCCAGCCCAGACTATCGACGATATAGCCGTCATCAGGCTGCAGCTCGACAGCGCGCTTGAGCATGTCTTCGGCCTGATCGAAATTCATGCCCATATCAACCCAGCTATAGCCAAGATAGTTCAGCACATAGGGCTGTTCCGGTTCGATTTCGAGTGCCTGAAGGAAGTCAGCCTCGGCCTTGGCCCAGTCACCGGCCCGTTCATGGGCAATGCCACGACGATATAGCAGGCGCCAGCCAACCTGGGTCTTGCCGCCAAGGCGTTCGATGGCCCGGTCATAGGCATCGGCGGCCCCATCATATTCCTGCTGAATGCGCAGGATGTCGCCAAGCTGGATCAGGGCGTCAGGACGGTCACGGCGTTCACTGACCATGTCTTCAAGGATATCAATTGCCTCATCGGCGCGACCGATCTGCTCAAGGCTTGATGCGGTGCGCAGACGGGCATTCCAGCTGTGCGGCGAGGAAACCGGGATCGCGCTATAAACATCGATCGCGGTTTCAAAGCGGTTCTGGATTTCCATGACTTCACCGACCAGAAGACGGGTGATGTCATCATCCGGGCGCAGCGACAGCGAATAGCGCGCCATCAGCAAGGATGGATCAACCGCATTTTCCTGGCTGAGCAGGGTGGCGATATCAAGGTAAGCCTCTGCCAGCCCCTCGGCCGGGGTCAGCATGGTTGCGATGGGCGGTTCTTCGCGCTCAAGCCGTTTCAGATGGAACGGCATGGCAAGCGATTGCGGATGCCGGTCCATGTAGCTTTCATAGAGAAGCGATGCCTTTTGCACCTGTCCTTTGCGCTCGTAAACGGCACCCAATGCCTCGGCCGCGCGCAAAGGTGCGTCAGCCGGATCGCCGTAAGCACTGGCAAGGGCCCGTTCGGCTGCGTCAAAGTCACCAAAGTGGGCCAGGATCAGACCGCGATGATATTCCGAAAGCGGGTTCAGCGCGCCGTTGCCCTGCATGCCATCGAGGGCTGCCATGGCGGGGGCCTTTTGATCAAGCCCGGTATAGAGCCACGCCTTGGCAAGTGGGGCGATCAGGGCGTTGATGCCGCGTTCGGGCAGGCTTGAGACGATATCAAGTGCATCCTGATAACGGTTTTCGCGAATGGCCCCGTCCATAACGGTCAGGGCGGCAAACAGGTCCTGATCATTTTCAGATTGCAGCTGAATCGCGATGTCGAGCGCATCACTGATGCGACCATCGCTGATCAGGGCGAGAAACGCACGACGGCGGAGTTCGGCATTATCGGGGTCAAGTTCATGGGCGCGCAAAAGATACTGCGCAGCATAGCCCGACTGGCTTTCAATCTGGGCGGCCTTGCCAGCCAGGAAGTTACCAGAAAACCCGTTGGATTGCGGATACTCGAAGACGGCATCGTCGCTGCTCTGCGGCATGGTGCCACAGGCTGAAAGCGCAACAGCTGTCATCGGGATGAGGAGGTGTAACAGTTTACGTTTCAAAGGCTTTTCCTGCGTCCGCAATTCGGGTTCGGCGATGTCGAGTTTGGCCCATCGCCATAGTGAATTTCGGGTTTAGCCTACTCAGTCGGCAATTATAAGGCAAAGCATTTGCAACACGGAACCATGTGCAAAGCGCACACATTGAAGTGAAATCACATTCAAGCCGCAAAATGGGTCGCCAATAAGGTGGTTTTGCCCGGTTCGCGCCTAGCAATAAAGCGGGCGTTTGGCCGGGACATCAAGCTGTTTGCCGATGACTTCGCGGGCCTGCTTGGCAAACTGCGAGCGCTGACCAACCGGTGCGACGGTTTCAAGAACGGCAATCGCCTTTTCAAGGCCGACCGCCTTGGACAGGAACCAACCCGCCAGATAGCTTGATGACAGGCAGCCGCCACTGGTTACGATGTTGCCCTGCGCAACCAGCGGGCGGTCTTCGATCACGGCGTCGGTGCGCGCAATCAACGGGCGGGTTTTGGTATCGGTCGTGACTGTCGCTGGCAGAAGTCCCATGCGATAGAGAAATAGAACGCCCGAGCATTGTGCGCCGATGAGCTGGCGGGATGGATCAAGCGATAGCTGCTTCATGATGTCCGGATCATTGATGTGATCGCGCGAATGAATGCCGCTGCCCAGAAGAACTGCATCGGCTTCCTGTGCAAAGGACAGGGGCTTTTGCACGGATACAGAAACGCCGTTCATTGACGTAACACTGTCACCGGTGCCAGTGATTTCGGCATGAACGCCATCGGCCTTGGCACGGTTTAAAATCGCCAAGGCGACGAAGCTGTCGAGTTCGTTGAAGCCTTCTAGTGTCACGATCGCGATTTTCATATCGTTCTTGCCTGCGGTTTAAAAAGGGCCGGTATTGAACGCGCAGATTGAAATTGAAACAAGTAAAATCTTATAAGCCATTCTTCCCAGGCCAAACCAATCATCAGACCAAAAGAAAAAGGCCCGCACGAGGCGGACCTTTTTATGTGACGAAAGCCGTAAGGCTTACATATTCGGGTAGTTTGGCCCGCCGCCACCTTCGGGCACGACCCAAACGATGTTCTGGGTCGGGTCCTTGATGTCGCAGGTCTTACAATGCACGCAGTTCTGCGCGTTGATCTGCAGACGCTTGCCACCATTGTCTTCGTCTTCGACGAATTCATAAACACCGGCCGGGCAGAAGCGGGCTTCGGGCCCGTCATAGACGGCAAGGTTGGTGTTCACCGGAACACTGGCATCTTTCAGCGTCAGGTGGATGGGCTGATCTTCACCATGGTTGGTGTTGGACAGGAAGACCGATGACAGCTTGTCGAAGCTGACTTTGCCATCCGGTTTCGGATAGTCGATCTTCGGCATGTCCTTTGCCGGTTTCAGGCAGGAATGGTCTTCGTGGTTTTTGAAGGTCCAGGGTGCCTTGCCACCGAACAGATAGGTATCAACCGCACTATAGGCCATGCCACCCCAGAAGCCCCATTTGGCGAAGCTCGGACGGATGTTACGTACCTTGTGCAACTCCGGATAGACCCAGCTGTCTTTAAGGCGCTTGGGATAGCTATCCATCTGTGCCGGGACTTCGTCAGCAGTCAGTGCTTCGAATGCGGCCTCGGCGGCCAGCATGCCGGTTTTCATCGCGGTGTGCGAACCCTTGATCTTCGGCACGTTCATGAAGCCGGCCGAACACCCGATCAGGCAACCGCCCGGGAATACGAGATCCGGGATCGACTGGAAGCCACCTTCATTCAGCGCGCGTGCGCCGTAAGAGATACGACGACCGTTTTCAAAGATCTTGCGGATTTCCGGATGCGTCTTGAAACGCTGGAATTCCTCAAACGGGCTGAGATGCGGGTTTTCGTAATCCAGACCGATGACGAAACCAACAACCACCTGGTTGTTATCAAGATGATACAGGAACGACCCGCCATAGGTGTCCTTGTTCAGCGGCCAGCCAACGGTGTGCTGAATAAGGCCTTCCTTATGGACTTCGGGATCAACTTCCCAGAGTTCCTTGATGCCGATGCCATAGGTCTGCGGATCGGAATTCTTGCGCAGATCAAATTTCTTGATCAGCTGTTCGGAAAGCGAGCCACGGCAACCTTCGGCAAAGAAGGTGTATTTGGCGTGCAGTTCCATACCCGGTTCGTGGTTCGGGCCCGGCGTGCCGTCACGCTGCAGGCCCATATCGCCGGTGGCGATACCCTTGACCGAACCGTCTTCGTTAAACAGAACTTCGGCAGCGGCAAAGCCCGGGTAAACTTCGACACCCAGTGCTTCGGCCTGTTCGCCAAGCCAGCGGCAAACGTTGCCGAGGCTGACGATATAGTTGCCCTTGTTATGCATCTGCGGCGGGGTCGGCAGCTTTTTCGCGCCGGTTTCGCTCAGCATCAGGAACTGGTCTTCGCCTGCAGGCACGTTCAGCGGTGCACCGCGTTCTTTCCAGTCCGGGAAAAGTTCGTTGATCGAGCGCGGTTCCATCACGGCACCCGACAGGGTGTGTGCGCCGACCTCGGAACCTTTTTCAACCACGCAGACGGTGATTTCTTTTTCCTGTTCCTGGGCGAGTTGCATCAGCTTGATGGCCGCTGACAGACCGGACACACCGGCGCCAACAACGACCACGTCAAATTCCATGGATTCCCGTTCCATTTGGCCTCTCTCCTTTGGCTGGCGACCTTATCGAACTGTTCCCGTTCGTTGGCCGTGAGCCGGTATTCACCGTTCAGGGTCTCGCCCAAGCCCTGATTTCTCAGATATTCTTACTGGATAAAGCTATACCGATCATGGGATCGGTTGACAATCCATAGTCATGAACGGTGTCGCGTTTGTACTCTGGCACAAAGGACCCAAAATCGTATAAGGTCTTCCCAAGCAGTGCCCGCGATCCCGTTCGCGGTGCAACATACATCGCCTTTGTGTAGATGAGCAAACCAATTACAGACTTTGATGTAAATAATCTCGACCCGTTCGAGGCCCTTGTCTGGCAATTTGAAATGGGCGCGGACGAGGCCATCGCCGACGAGCCGCTTGACCGTTTCAAGGCATCCGAAAGCCTGCGCCAGAATGCCGCCAACCGGCAGGGCTTTGGTGCGGCAGCACGGCCAGGTGTACAGCGCGCGGCAGGTGCGTTTGCACGTCCGGCACAGGCGGCTGGCTCTGGCCCGGTACCGATGCCTGCGGGGGCAGATGGCGGGTTCCTGTTATCTGATACACCGCACGAAGCCCGGCAATCTGCACGCGACGCAGCGGCTGCTGCAAACAGTCTTGAGGAACTCAAGGCGGCGATTGAAAAGTTCGAGGGTTGCGCGCTTAAGAAATCGGCCAGTAACACCGTGTTTGGCACCGGCAATGTCGAGGCCAAGCTGGTTCTGGTCGGCGAAGCGCCCGGTGCCGAAGAGGACCGTCAGGGGGTTCCGTTCGTCGGGCCGAGTGGCAAGTTGCTTGATGCCATGTTGAGATCCATCGGTCTTGCACGGGAAGAAGTTTACATCACCAATATCCTGCCCTGGCGCCCGCCGGGAAACCGTCAGCCGACCACTGCCGAAGTTGCGGTGTGTGAGCCGTTTGTCCGTCGTCATCTTGAGCTAATCGGACCGAAGGTTGTGGTCTGTCTTGGTGGTAGTTCGGCCAAAACCCTGATGGAAGAGGATCGCGGGATTACGCGTTTGCGCGGCACGTGGAAGGAAGTTTCCTTTGCCGATGGCAAAAAAGCCGACCTGACCGCGATGTTCCATCCGGCCTATCTTCTGCGGACGCCGGAACAAAAGCGCCTTGCCTGGCGTGACCTTCGCGCGATTGCGCAGAAGCTTTAGGCGGTGAATTCTCCTACCCTAAGGAATTGGCAATAATCTAGCTGTATGCATAGGAGATATGCATGCATTTGGAGTGCTGTCTTGGCTTTGCGCCAAGTGATTGATTCCAGATAAATGATTTCGCGGTTTGGGTGTTTGCTGCTATAAGGAGGACCGTTGCACAAGGGGGAACACCGACGGCAACGGGTTGCGAGACCAAACTGCTTCGGGATAAACACGCGGCTTGAAAACAAGCCTCGTTGGGGAAACTGATTTTGATCGAAGCAATAAGAACACGCCTGCCGGGTGTAAAAAACACCGTAAGGCAGGGACTTTTCTTTGCGTTTGTTGGCACCATGACCGTCATGGGGGCCGCGTTACCTGCTGCTGCGAGCACGCAGGAACAGGCAGCGCTTGGCAGTCCTGTCCTTGATGACGCGCTTTCGACCCTTATCCCCCGGCCGCTTTCCGAACGTGACGCAGAACTTTACGAACAGATTTTTGCCGTGCAGGAGCAAGGTCGGTGGGATGATGCCGACCGCCTGATTTCGCGCCTGTCTGATGATGTCCTGATGGGGCATGTGATGGCGCAGCGTTATCTGCATCCGACGGCCTACCGTTCGCGTTACAAGGAACTGAAAAACTGGCTGGCAGAATATGCTGACCATCCGCAGGCACCGCGCATCTACAAGCTTGCGCTGACACGCCGTGGTTCGGCCAATTACCCGAAAAAGCCGGTCGGCAGTTATGTTTCAGGTGCGGGTTATGATTACGAAAACATCACGCCCTATTATCACAAGTCATCGAAAAAGCTGTCTTCCAAGCAGCGTTCGCGCGTTGCGACACTGAAGCGTCGTATTCGCCATCGCATTGGCAGTGGCTGGCCGACCGGGGCGCTGGAAGTTCTTGAAAGCGACGAAGCACAGCGTCTGTTTGATGCCTATGAGCAGGACCATGCCAAGGCCGCGATTGCATCGGGCTATTATTACTTTGGCAAGCCCGACCTTGCGTTGAAATATGCTGGTGAGGCGGCAAAGCGTTCGGGCAAATATTTGCCGCAGGCGCATTGGACTGCGGGCCTAACCGCGTGGCGTCTGAACAAGATGGATGAGTCGCACGCGCATTTCGCAGCGCTTAGCACCAACAAATATGCATCAAGCTGGACCCGCACCGCCGGTGCATTCTGGGCCGGGCGTATTGATCTGGCCGCTGGCCGCTTTGATGAAGCCGATGCCATGTTGAACCGGGCGGCGGAATATCCTCGCTCCTTCTATGGTCAGTTGGCGATGCGCGCGCTTGGCCGCGATGACGTGTTTGACTGGGACAGCCTTGAGCTTGATGAAAACCGTGCCAACAAGCTGAAGCTTGATCCGCATGGACGTCGTGCGCTGTCGCTGCTGCAGGTTGGTCAGCGCGATGAAGCCGAACGCGAATTGCGCAAGGCCGCAGCAAAGGATGACGATTCGCTGCGCCGTGCTGTTCTGGCCCTGACCGATACTGCGAATTTTGCATCGCTTACCATGCGTCTTGGCAGCTATATCGCGCAGAAGACCGGTGATGTGTTTGTTAACGCGCTGTACCCCGTGCCGCCATGGGCGCCGGAAGGTGGCTATGAAGTTGACCGTGCGGTGATCTATGCCTTCATGCGTCAGGAATCGGGTTTCAACACCGATGCGCGCAGCCATGCCGGTGCGCGTGGTCTGATGCAGCTGATGCCGGCAACGGCGAGCTATATCGGCAATACGCGTTATCGCGGTGAAAAGCGTGCCGAGCTGTATCAGCCGGAAATCAACCTTGCCCTTGGGCAGAAATATGTTGATCACCTGCTTGAGCAGAATGGCGTTGATAACGGCTTCCTGCAGTTGATGGCGGCTTATAACGGTGGCATTGGCAATCTTGGCCGCTGGCAGAAGGCGCTTAAGGACAATGTCGATCCGTTGTATTTCATCGAAAGTATTCCGTCGCGTGAAACACGTCTGTTTATCGAACGCGTGATGGCAAACCTTTGGATGTATCGTTCGCGCTTTGGTCAGGAAACACCGTCGCTTGATCTTCTGGCAGCTGGTGAATGGCCGACCTATCAGCCGCAGGATCAGGACACGGACCGTGGCCTGACCGCGCAGCGCTAGGCGATCGCTTCCTGCGATGACAGCCCATAACGGCGACGGACCGCACAAGCACCCAAACAAAGACAAGGACCGTGCCCCGGATCAGGGGACGGTCCTTGATCGTATCAAGATGCCGCCGATGAGTGGCGAGGAAGCCCTGCGACGGTTTGGCGAAGGGCATTCAGCGCAAAATGGTGGTGGGAGCGTAACCAAGCCCGGTGAGCTTGAGACACTTCATCCGATCATGAAGCTGGTTGCCCTTGGCGGGACATTGTTCCTGATTGTCGCGGTGTTGCTGGGCGTGCTGTATCTGTTCGCCGCCTGAGATCAACTATCCAACCTAATCGGCGTTGATCGCGGTATCTGCATCTGATTGCAGGGCCTTGATTTCGCTTGCCGTGGCATTGCCAAGCGGGTCGTCCTTGGGCAGGTCGCGATAAAGATCGCCAAGCACGCGAAGGGCCTGGTCAGGCTTGCCGTTCTGTTTCAGCATCATGCCGTAATAATAGCGCGCCAGAAGATGGTTGGGCATCTGACCCAGTGCATGCAGGACAAGATCGCGGGATGTATTGTCGATCTGCCCGTCCTGGGCGGTGATGCGGGTATCGGCATATTCGATGGCAAGCAACGGATTGTGCCCCGACAGGGCATAGGCCTGGGCAAAGGCGGCAACCGCGCGTTCAATATTGCCAAGGCGAAGTGATCCGCGGGCCAAGGCGACCCAGCCCTGAAGATTGCGCGGGTTGACCTCAAGCGAGACGACAATCTGATCAAGCAGGCGGCGGATCTGCTGGTCGGTCTGGAAATCGGGGTCGGTGGCGTTATCCGCAACGGCGGCGGCGGCCGCAAGGTTACGTTCGCCGGCACGCTCCGCATAGGGGCGCGCGGGTAGGGTCGGGCTGCCCAGCATGGCATAAAGGCCCAAGGCCGCAATCACCGGCAGGGCAGCAAAGGTCACGCGGCGCGCACGCGATCCGTGACCCGTTGATTTCGGCAGGCTCGCATAAAGGGCGGCACCTGCCAGAATTGCCAGAACAGTCAGGCCAACCCAGATCACCGGAAACCTCCGATCGGGTGGCGATATGTCAGGCGGTTAAGCTTCATTCGGATTTGCCGTTATCTTTTGAAGTGCCAAGAAGCTCGTCCAGACGGGCCTGTTCATCCTTGGATAGCGACGCGGACGCCGTGCTGCCATCGCGCTTCTTGCGGCGATAGAAGGCAAAAACAGCCAGCATTGCCAGAAGCACCAGCACCACCGGGCTTGCCCACAGGATGTAGGTTTCAGGCTTCAGCGGCGGGTTCAAAAGAACATAGTCGCCGTAGCGCGCAACGATATAGTCAATGACTTCTTCGTTGTCATCGCCCGCAATCAGGCGTTCGCGCACCAGCACACGAAGGTCACGCGCCAGTTCGGCATCAGAATCATCAATCGACTGGTTCTGACAAACAAGGCAGCGCAGTTCCTTGCTGATTTCGCGCGCGCGTTCTTCCAGAACCGGATTGGACAGCATTTCATCCGGATTGACGGCAAATGCGGGGCTCGCCGCCATGACGGGCAGCAGAATGGCAAGGGCACCAAAAACGAGTTTGAAGCGTCTGATCATCCCTTTAACTCCTCGATTTTGGGCATAAGGACCTTTTCAAGGACTTCGACTGTGACTGGGCCGACATGCTTGTATCTGATTTGCCCGTTACCATCGATGATGAAGGTTTCCGGGACGCCATAGACGCCAAAATCAATGCCCGTACGGCCTGAAATATCCATGCCGACTGCGGCATAGGGATCGCCAAGCTCATCAAGCCACTTTACCCCGTCCTGCGGGTCCTTTTCCTTGTAGTTCAGGCCATAGACCGGCACAGAAGCTTCGCGCGACAGGCGTTTGATCAGCGGGTGTTCTGCGCGGCACGGGATGCACCAGCTTGCAAAGACGTTGAGAACCGAAACGTTGCCCTTGGTCAAATCCGCACGCGACAGGCCGTGATCCCGACCGGGAAGCGGCGGCAGCGAGAATTCCGGTGCCGGTTTATCGATCAGGACCGATGGCACAACAGAGGCGTCCTTGTCGATATTGAGCAAAAACACCCCGGCCAAGGCGGCAAACAAAACCAGCGGGATTACAGCGATCGAAAATCTCATGAAGTAGAAACTCCAGGCTTCTTAAGGCGCAGGATTACGCGCGTGAGGATGCTGAAGCATCCCCCGATCAACATTAATAACATGCCGCCCCAGACCCAGGGCATCATGGGCAGATAATGAACTGTTACCACCCGGCCACCATCATCATCGCGGTCGCCGATTGAAACATGCAAATCACCATCGCGACCATGCCAGATGTCGGCTTCGCGGGTTTCAACGCCGCGGATCGGGTAATAGCGGATTTCAGGGAACAGCTCGGTCACGGGCTGGGAATGACGATACAGGATAAAGGTCGCCTGACGGGTGGCATAGTTTTCACCGGCCAGAAGCGAGACACCTTCATATTGCAGGTTATAGGGGCCCGCCTGAATGCTTTGACCGGCACGGGCGGACACAACAACCTGTTCTTCCCAGATGCTGCTGGCTGATCCACCGGCAATCAGGACTGCCAAGCCGATATGGGCCAGCGTCATGCTGACATAGCGGGGACCCAGAAGTTGCAGATTGCGATATTTGCTTTCACCATGTTCCGGGTGGCGCCACAGCCGCGCCCAAAGGTCACTTAAGGATGCGGTCAAAATCCATCCGGCAAGGCCGATCCCGATCAGCGGTGCCGGCGACAGGTCGATAAAGCGGATCGAAACGAACAGGACCGTAATCAGCGACAGGATCGCCGCCAGTTTCATGCGCCGCCCAATCATCCACAATTCATCCTGCCGCCAGCGCAACGCCGGGGCAAAGGCCATCAGGAACATCAGGGGAAGAACGATGGGCACGAGCACTTCGACATAAAATGGTGCACCGACCGTGATCGGCTCGCCGGTGATCCATTGCAAGACCAGCGGATAGATCGTGCCGATCAGAACCACAGCCGCAATCAGGGCCAGCATCACGCTGTTGAGGAACATCGCACTTTCGCGCGAGATGACCTCGAAACAGCGGCCTTCGCCCATCTGATCGACTGACCGCCAGAATAGGTAATAGGCGGCGGCAAAAACCAAGCAGAACCCGATCAGAAGACCGTTGCTATCGATCGGCAGGATCTGTGTTTCGGGAAGCGGCGCAAACAGATCAGAGCGGGTCAGGTAAACCCCGAACCATCCAACCGCAAGCGTCGTGATCCCCAAAAACGCCGTCCAGCTGCGCAGGGTTTCGGTTTTTTCCAGAACCGCGCGGCAATGCAGAAGGGCGGGGGCGAGCAGCCATGGCAAAAGCAGACTGTTTTCCGATGTGTCCCAATACCACCAGCCGCCCCATGCCTGTTCGCTATAGGACCGATAGGCATTGATCGCAATCGCGGTGCCAAGACAGACCCAGCTTGCAATCGTCCATGACCGCATGGTTTCGGCAAACTGGCGGTCAATCCGGTTATCCAGCAAGCCAGCCAGTGTCAGAGCAAAGATCCCGGCAAGCCCGGCAAGCCCCAGATAAAGGAACGGTTCGCGCAGGACCTTGAGCAGGTCCTGATTTTGCGGGTTCATGCCGCGACCATCAAGCGGCACCACGGTCACGCGCAGGAACGGATCAGCATCAATCAGGGTGACAACGCCCAAAACCGCTATCAGCATGCCAAGAATGGAAAGGGTATTGCGGGCAAAGCGATCGGTATCAAGACTTGCTGATTTGCGCAACTGAAACGCCAGCAAAAGGTTCACTAGCGACAAGGCCACAAGCCACAGCAACATCGCCCCGCCGTCCGGCGTGAATGCAGCCCCGATGCGATACAGCAGCGGAGTGGAAGAATGGCTGACATCGGTGACGACGGGCAGGGTGAAGTCACTGACGATAAAGGCGTTTAGCAATGCGCCCTCGGCCAGAAGACCCAGCAGAAGGATGGCAATCGGCAGCAGGAACAGGTTGGCAGGTTTCGCAACGATTGGTGCCAAGGCGCCATGGGCGTTGCCATCGTTGTCATTGTCATCGGGGAAGTCGGGGCTGCCGGCCGGGGTAGCGGGGGCCTTTTGCGGGGAGAACATGCGCAGGGATGAGCGCAGCCAAAGCGGGCTGAACAGAACGGCCTGTCCAATTCCCGTGACCACCATCAGAAGCAGGGCAAAATGTCCTAACTCTGCAAGCATGTGCGTCTAAGGCTTCCCCAATAGTTCCCCTGTGACCTATTGCCTGATCGGTGGGGTCCAGATCAAGGGGCAATGGTCGCAGCTATGTTCTTCTTGCGCGTATGGTCGGGCTTTATGGCGGCAGAATGTGGCTTAATTGCGCATCTGTTCGGCGTTCTTGGCTTCGATTTCTTCCCAATAGCCGCTTTTCTTAAGCGATTCGGCAACTTCGGGCGGCATGTAGTTTTCATCATGCTTGGCGAGAACTTCAGACGCGATAAAGGTGCCTTCGCTGCTCATATGGCCTTCGGCGACTACGCCTTGGCCTTCACGGAACAGATCTGGCAAAATGCCGCGATAGGAAACCGGCACGGTTTCGGCCATGTCGGTCACGGCAAAGGCGATGGTTTGGCCGTCATCCTGCTTTGCCACCGACCCTTCGACGACAAGACCGCCAATGCGCAGACGCTGATCGGGATCGATGGGGGATTTTTCGGCGATTTCAGTCGGGCTGAAGAAGAAGACGACCGAATCTTCAAACGCGGTCAGCATCAGGGCCGCAGCACCACCGACGGCGAGCAGGATCGCACCGATGACATACATGCGTTGGCGTTTACGGATTTTTGCGCGGGAAAGGGACACAGTCGTTCTCCGTTCAGGATGCCTTTTGGGTCTTTTTGGTGCGGCGCGGACGCCGGGATTGCAAGACGGCCTCAAGCTGATCACGTTCGATGCGGCTGCTGCGCAAACCGCGCAGGGTGGCAATCAGCAAGACAATCATGGCAAGGGCGGTAAGACCATAACTGGCCCAGATGTAGCTGCCATAGCCGCCCATTGAGAAGAATTCACTCATTGTTTGGCCTCCGCATTGTGACCCGCTTCATAGGCCTTGTCTTTGGCTGCTGCCGGGGTCGCGGTTTCATCAAACATGCCTGAGAGGTGCAAGGCACGAATGCGGCGTTCGTTCAGTTCCAGACGCACGCGCAGGATCAGCAGGACAAAGTAATAGCAGGTGAAACCAAGGATCATCAGGGCAAGCGGCAATTGCATGCTCGGATCCACGGCCGGGCCGTCCATGCGCACGATGGAGGCTGGCTGATGAAGCGTATTCCACCAATCGACCGAGAATTTGACGATCGGCACATTGACCGCACCCACCAGTGCCAAGGCCGATCCGGCCTTGGATCCGCGTTCGGGATCATCAAAGGCATTCACCAGCGCCATATAGCCGAGATAGAGGAACAACAGGATCAGCATCGAGGTCAGGCGCGCATCCCATACCCACCAGGTGCCCCACATCGGTTCGCCCCATAGCGATCCGGTAATCAAGCAAAGGGCGGTAAAGGTCGCGCCAACCGGGGCGGTGGCGCGTGCGCAGATATCGGCCAACGGGTGTTTCCAGATCAGGCTCATCGCCCCGCAAATCGCCATGCCGACATAGCAAAACAGCCCCATCCACGCAGCGGGAACATGGATATACATGATCCGCACGGTGTGGCCTTGCTGGTAATCAACCGGCGACCCGATCAGGGAAAAGTAAAGCCCGGCCGCAATCAGGATTGCAGTCAGAACCGACAGCCACGGCAGGATCGGGGCTGTAAATTTCAAAAACACACTTGGTTTAGCAAAGCGATGCATTTTTCTTATCCTTGGTGCGGAAATCCGCAAAGGGTCATCCCGTCTCGTCGTCTTTTTATTCTATTCCATGGCCTGGCGTACGGCATGGGCGGTAGCAAAGGGTGCGGCTGCCAATGTCAAAAGCAGGATGGCGGCCATGATCTGTAGTTGCGCGGTCGCCGAAATTCCAAGTAGGGCGGCCTCAACCGCACCGGCTCCAAATATCAGTACCGGAATATATAGTGGTAAAACTAGAAGTGATACAAGAACACCTCCTCGTCGCGCGCCAAGTATCAGTGCCGCGCCAATCGCCCCGATCAGGCTAAGGGCCGGTGTTCCAAGCAACATGGCGATCATCAGAATGGCAAAACCGTTCTGATCCATATTGAGCATCACCGCCATCAGCGGGGCCGCAATGATCAGCGGAAGCCCGGTTGTCAGCCAATGTGCAAGCACCTTGCCCAAAATCAGAAGTTCGAGCGACACCGGCGACAAGGTTAAAAGTTCAAGCGATCCGTCTTCGTAATCGGCCTGAAAAACACGTTCAAGCGACAGCATGGCGGCAAGCAGCGCTGAGACCCAGATCACACCGGACGCGATGCGTGCAAGGATATTGACCTCTGGCCCGACGCCGAACGGAAAAAGTGTCGTGGTGACGATAAAGAAGGCCACGACCATGACGGAATCAGCCCCCTGACGGAGGGCCAGGCTGAGATCACGACGCAGGATAGCCAGAAAACCGTTCATTGTGCGGCCTCCTGCGATGTCGGGGTGCCTTTGGTCGGGGCCATGTCTTCGATATCGTCCTGTTCAGCCAGCCATTCGACCATCGGGATGGCGAAGTCATCGAGATCAAGAATGGTCGGGTTTTCGACATCAAGATCGATATGGGTCGAATAAACGACAATGCCACCATTGGCGCGAAACTCGGCAATCAGTTGTGCGAGTTCGGCACAGCTTTCGCGGTCGAGCCCCACGGTCGGTTCATCCAGCAGCCAAAGGTGACTGTCACCAATCAGAATGCGGGCAAGGGCCGTGCGCCGTTTCTGGCCACTTGAAAGGTAACGGCCGGTGACGCGCGACAGGTGGTGGATTTGAAGCGCATTGAGCGCGCGGTCAATCGCGGCTTCAAGAGCTGCAACACCGCGCAGCTGACCCCAAAGGCGCAAATTATCGCGCACGGTCAGAACCGGTTTGATGGCGTCCTGATGACCCAGATAATGAGTGCGGGCATGGTGGGCAGCGCGATCATCAGAAATGTTTTCGCCGTTCCAGCATAATGCGCCGGATCGCGGTGCGAGAAGACCCGCCATCAGGCGCAACAGGCTTGATTTCCCGGCGCCATTTCGACCACGCAGCATCACGGCATCACCGGATTTGGCCGAAAAGGAAAGGCCGCCAAATACCAGTCTTTCGCCGCGCAGGCAGGTCAGATCAGAACCGCTAAAATCAGCCATATAACCCGTTAGATTGTCTGAAATTCATTCTGCAACACGTCATGATATAACGCGTTCCAGCGGATTATTCATGCAATAACCGACAATCGTCTGGTTGGCATTGTTTCAAATCAATCCAAACTCACTATCAGGTGGGGTTTCAGTCTGTGAAACGGACCATCGCCGCACCACTGATCGGGCCGCCACGGCCATTTTGGATCAGAACCGCGATCCCGCCGTCATAGGCATCTGCCATGGCAAAGGGGATTTTCTGCTGACTGCTGCCATCCCACTGGCCGAGGCTGACCATTTCACGCACAACATTGGCATTGACCAACCGCTTGCCGGCATTTTCCCCGGACAGCACATCGCGTTGATGTTCCCGGTCAAAGCCGATCAACCAGACTTGCGCGATCCGGCCCGGCGAAGATCTGCCAACTCCACGAAGCGAGATCGTGCCTTTGGCCGGTTGTGCTGCGTCCGTTGTGCTTAGGTGGATGTTTGCAATGTCATCGAGGGGGGCGACGGTTGTGCTGGTGGTTTCGATCTGTTGTCTGGCAGTGGCGCGGACCACGTGATCGCCATTGATGATGACCTGCGGGGTATAGACATAACGTTCGCGCATGCGATTGGCATAGTCGCGCTGGCGTTCACTAAAGCGGGCATCGGAAAACGGATCTTCCCAGCCAAGATAGTTCCAGTAATCAACATGATAGGACAGCAACAGCAGATCATCATGCTGATCTGCCATGTCATGCAGGACCTGATCGGCGGGCGGGCAGGAGTTGCATCCTTGCGAGGTGTAGAGTTCGACAACCGCGCGGGGCAATACGCTTTCACTCGCGCCTGCCGGGGCGGATACGGTCATGAGCAACAGTGCAAGGGCACTTAAAAGGGGGCGAGGGTTTTTCATGACACTGATCATGCCTGAAAACCGCCATCACCGACCAATCACAAGGCCTTGAAAGCCAGGCGAGGTGCCAGAACGCGATGATCTTGTTGCGCTTTTTTTCTAGGAAGCGGCAGCGATTTTGGTCTTGGCCAGTTCGGAAACCTGTTCGGCGGGCATCGGATGTCCCAGAAGGTATCCTTGGATCAGGTCGCAACCCGCTTCGCGCAGCACTTCGAGCTGGTGTTCGTTCTCGACCCCTTCGGCAACGCAGGTTTTGCCAAGGTTGCGCGCCATGTTGATGATCGTGATCGGCAGGGTCTGGCCGTCCGGGCCATCTTCGATATCCCAGACGAAACTGCGATCAAGCTTGATCACGTCGAATGGCAAGGTGCGCAGGTAGCTGAGACTCGAAAAGCCGGTGCCGAAATCATCAAGGGCGATCCGCACACCAAGATCACGAAGGCGCTGAAGCTTGGCGCGCATATCGTCGATATTGCGCATGAACAGGCTTTCGGTGACTTCGATTTCCAGCCGGTCGGCGGCGACACCCTTATCAACGATGATGGCGCGCAGTTGTTCGGCAAAATCCATCGAGCCATAGAATTGCTGCACGGACACATTCACTGCAAGGCGCAGATTATGCAGGCCTTCCTGACGCCATGCGATCAGCTGATTACAGGCGGTGCGGATGACCCAGCGGCCCAGTTCGCCAATCACACCCATTTCCTCGGCAATCGGGATGAAGGTCGAGGGCGGAATGGTTTTGCCATCTGATGTGGTCCAGCGCAGCAGGGCTTCGACCCCGGCAATTTCGCCGGTCTTGGCATCAAATTGCGGCTGATAGACAAGGTGGAGTTCCTCGTTATCGATCGCGCGGCGCAAGGCGGTTTCAAGGGCCAGGTCCGCGCCCTTCTGACTGTGCAGATTAACGCTGTATAGCCCGACGCGGTTGCGCCCCTGTTCCTTGGCCTGGGTCATTGCCAGTTCGGCACAGCGAATGATGTTGCTGGTGTCGTTGGCATCTTCCGGGAAGGAGGCAATGCCGATGCTGGCCGAAAGATAGACATCCTCGCCCTTGCGGGTCAGATGCGCTTCCCCCAGGCGGTTCAGCAGCTTTTCGGCAATGTTGAAAGCTTCTTGTTCGGTATTCACATGCGGCAGGATCGCGGCAAATTCATCCGCCCCGACGCGGGCGACAACGGCATCGTGGCCGAGTTCGCGGCTCATGCGGCGGGATACTTCGACCAGAACATCGTCACCAATATTGTGGCCCAGCGCATTGTTGACACGCTGGAAGTTGTCAAGATCCAGCATGGCGATGGTCAGCGGCCGTCCGAGCCTGCGCGCCCGCCCGATATGAAGCGACAGCAATTCCGAAAAACGGCGACGGTTCGGCATGCCGGTCAGTTCATCGGTAAAGGCAATCCGCAGTACATCTTCGCGGTTCTTTTCCCGCCCGCTGATATCGGTGAAGATCGATGCATAATGGGTGACAGTACCTTCGCCATCACGCACGGCCATGATCGACAGCCATTCGGCATAGATCTCGCCCGATTTGCGGCGGTTCCAGATTTCACCTTCCCATTTGCCCGTACGGGTCAAATCCGCCCAGAGCTTTTCATAGAAAGCCTTGTTCTGGCGGCCGGATTTGAGGATGGCGGGCGTCTTGCCAATGACTTCTTCTGCCTGATAGCCGGTCACGCGCGTGAAGGCCGGGTTGACGGCCTCGATCTCGGACTTGGCATTGCAGATCATCACGCAGTCGGGCGAATTTTCGATCAGCTTGTTGGCAAGGGCCAGTGACTGGCGCGCCTTGGTCAATTCGCTGCCACTGTCCTCGGCAAGGCTGCTCAGATGGATCAGGTAATCCTGTTCGATGAATTCCAGCAGGTCGGCAAATGACAGAACGCCGATGGTTTCGTCATTATGGTTGTGGACCACAAGATGACGGAAATTGTCGCGCATCATCATGTTGCGCGCGTCATCAAGGTTCATGTCCTGACGGATGAAGGTGACCGGGCGGGTGGCAATGTCGCCCGCTGTCAGGTTTTCATGCTCTTCGGCCAGATGGCGAAGGATGTCGCGTTCGGTGATGATGCCGGTCTGAAGTTCGGCCGGTTGATCGTCCGGGAAGCCTGTGATAATCGCGCTGTCGCATTTTTCGGAATGCATGCGCTGACGCAGTTCCCAGACACGAATGTTCTTGTGCGCGAAAACGGTTGATTGGCGTACAGCATCGGCAACGTCGTTGGCGATGAACGGTTTTTTATCGCCAACATGGCGGATCAGATCGGTCTGGCTGATGATCCCGACAAGGCAGCCATCAGCATCAATGGTAACAAGATGACGCACGCCACGGTCGCGCATGCGAACGATGGCGGATTGCGGCGTGGCATGGACCGAAATGGTGTGAACCGGTTCTGACATGCGCGTCGAAACCGGTTCGGAAAATGCAGCGGATGTTGTGGCCGGCAGAGAGAGCAGATCATGCTCGGTGACGATCCCCACCGGTTTGTTTGACACCACTACAATAATGGAACTGCTGTTGGCATGACGCATCTTTGCAACCGCTTCGCCAAGGGTTGCTTGCGGGCTACAACTTAAGACTGTTCCGGGTGAGAGTGTACCGACCGTCAGACCAAACGGACGTCCGTCTGAGGATGTGGGGCGTATCATGTCTTTGCTCTGTCAGACTCTGTTCTTGTTCGCTTTATTCTTAAGAGGGTGATTTCTTGGCGGCCATACCTATCAGGTTCGGCGCTCTTGAGAATTGTTCTGGATCAAGTGTACGGGTTTTAACCGACACGCGGTCAGTTTTTTAATTAGATAAAACAAAAACACCCCACCGGAGAACCGGTGGGGTGTCGAAATGTCGGCCTTAGATTTCAGAAAGAAATCAGGCAGCTTTCATCATGTTACGCAGAACGAACTGCAGGATGCCGCCGTTCTGGTAGTAGAGAACTTCGTTCTCGGTATCGATACGGCAGGTGGCAACGAATTCTTCGCTGCTGCCATCTTTGCGCGTGATGCGAACCGTGACGTCCTGAAGCGGGGTGATGCCATCACCAATGCCCAGAACATCAAAGGTTTCCGAACCGTCCAGCTTGTAGGTCGCACGACCTTCGCCGTCCTTGAACTGCAGCGGCAGAACGCCCATGCAGACCAGGTTGGTGCGGTGGATACGCTCGAAGCTTTCCGCGATCACAGCTTTGACGCCAAGCAGGTTGGTGCCTTTTGCTGCCCAGTCACGCGAAGAACCGGTGCCGTATTCCTTACCGGCGACGACGACCAGCGGGGTACCTTCGGCCTGATAACGCATTGCAACGTCATAGACCCAGCCCTGTTCGCCCGACGGATAATGAACCGAAACACCACCTTCGGTGCCCGGTGCCATTTCGTTACGGATACGAATGTTGGCAAAGGTACCGCGCATCATGACTTCGTGGTTACCACGACGTGCGCCATAGGAGTTGAAGTCACGAACAGAAACGCCGTTTGCCTTGAGGTATTCACCTGCCGGGCTTTCTTCCTTGATCGAACCGGCCGGGGAAATGTGGTCGGTGGTGACCGAGTCACCGAGGATCAGGAGCGGACGTGCGCCATGAACTTCAGAGAAGTCACCCGGTTCTTTCGCCATGTTGACGAAGTAAGGCGGGTTCTGGACGTAGGTGGACTTGCCATCCCACGCGAAGGTTTCGCCTTCGGTGATTTCAATGGCCTGCCACGGCTTCGGACCTGCAAAGATGTTGTCGTAACGCTCTTTGTACATCGCTGCCGAGATCGAGGACGCAATGGTGTCTGCGATCTCTTTGTTGGACGGCCAGATGTCTTTCATGAAGACGTCTTTGCCGTCTTTGTCGGTGCCGATCGGATCCTTGTTCAGGTCGATCTTCAGGTTACCGGCAAGGGCATAGGCAACAACCAGCGGCGGGGAGGCAAGGTAGTTTGCCTTCACGTGCGGGCTGATACGGCCTTCGAAGTTACGGTTACCGGACAGAACAGCCGTTACCAACATGTCCTGATCTTCGATGGCACCAGCGATCGGGCCAGCCAGCGGGCCGGAGTTACCGATACAGGTGGTGCAACCGAAACCGGCAACGTTAAAGCCGAGCTGATCCAGGTAATCCTGAAGGCCTGCTTTTTCGAGGTAGTCGGCAACAACGAGCGAGCCCGGTGCGAGCGAGGTTTTCACCCACGGCTTGCTTTTCAGGCCAAGTTCGACAGCTTTTTTCGCCAGAAGACCTGCTGCGATCAAAACACTCGGGTTCGAGGTGTTGGTGCAAGAGGTGATCGCGGCGATAACGACGTTACCGTCTTTCATTTCGAAGTTTTCATTCGAAACCGGGACAGAGCGGTCGGTGTCAACACCCGGTGCCATGTCGGCAAAGGTTTTGTTGAAGCTCGATACGGCGTCTTTGAGCGGAACACGGTCCTGCGGACGCTTCGGACCCGAAAGGGCCGGCTCGACGGTCGAGATGTCGAGTTCAAGCGTTGCGGTGTATTCAGCTTCGAAGCCCGGCTCGCGCCACATGCCCTGTTCTTTGGCATATGCTTCGACAAGGGCGATCTGGTCTTCGTCACGGCCGGTCGAACGCATGTAGTTGAGCGTTTCGTCATCGATCGGGAAGAAGCCACAGGTCGCACCATATTCCGGTGCCATGTTACCGATGGTCGCACGGTCCGGCAGGCTCATGTGGTCAAGCGCATCGCCATAGAATTCGACGAATTTGCCGACAACGCCTTTTTCACGCAGCATCTGAACGACGCGCAGAACAAGGTCAGTTGCGGTAATGCCTTCTTTCATGGTGCCGGTCAGCTTGAAGCCGACGACTTCCGGGATCAGCATCGAGATCGGCTGACCAAGCATTGCTGCTTCGGCTTCCAGACCACCAACACCCCAACCCAGAACAGCAAGGCCGTTTACCATGGTGGTGTGGGAGTCGGTACCAACCAGCGTGTCCGGATAGGCAACGGTTTTGCCGTCTTCGTCTTCGCCGGTCCAGACGACCTTGGCAAGATGCTCGACGTTCACCTGGTGGCAGATACCTGCGCCCGGCGGGACAATGCGGAAGTTGTTGAAAGCGTTCTGGCCCCAACGCAGGAAGCCATAACGTTCGCCGTTGCGTTCGAACTCGACTTCCATGTTTTTGTCGAGTGCGTCGTCGGTGCCAAAGAAGTCGATCATGACCGAGTGGTCAATGACGAGGTCAACTGGTGAAAGCGGGTTCACCTTCTGGGCGTCGCCACCCATGTTGACGACGGCATCACGCATTGCTGCAAGGTCAACGACGGCGGGAACGCCGGTGAAGTCCTGCATCAGAACGCGGGCCGGACGATAGTTGATCTCGTGGCTGCTCTTGTGCTCTTTGAGCCAGTCAACAACAGCTTTGACATCGTCGGTTTTAACGGTGAAATCGTCTTC
The DNA here is from genome assembly GCF_002709775.1 of Thalassospira sp. Taxonomy (GTDB): domain Bacteria; phylum Pseudomonadota; class Alphaproteobacteria; order Rhodospirillales; family Thalassospiraceae; genus Thalassospira. The sequence continues at coordinate 15,508 of NZ_PAQR01000033.1, read as the reverse complement.
GTAACGCAGAAGGTTCTCAAGAACGACTTTCAGCGTGAAGGGAAGTTTTGAAACGTCGCCGAATTTCTCGGAAGCAACTTTGAGGCTGTAATAGTCGACGGACTTGTCCCCGACTTTCAGCGTGCGGCGCGTTTTCAGGTTGTCTTTGCCACAAATGGACATCAGACCCTCCTCAAGGTGGTTAAAAGGGCTTGTCGTGACAAGACACCCCGACCGTCGGAGCGCCGAGCGGTGGGCTATCTGTGTTGCGTGACGCGGGTCACGGCTACATATCTATGTGCAACGGGGTTACACCACAATTCCCTGTGAAAGTCCAGACCCCGAAAAGGGGTATTGGGGAAAACCCGTTGATCACAGCATATTGGCAAAGTCCAACAAGCATAAAAGCAGCTGTAGACGATATGTGCCGTGGCTTTTGACCTTTCAATAGGATGGGGCAAGCCCGGAGTCTGTTTTTTCATGACATGTTTATGATCGCACCGTCCTGATCGGGCGATGGTTGCCCGTGCGCGGATCCCGCCGACTTGTCAGTACGGACGACTCCGCCTCGGAGTCGGGGCGACGGGGACGGATAAGGGTGTAAAGCGGCATGGTTGCCGGGGCGCTGATTGTGCGGTGCATGATTGCGAATAATTTTTGCAATGCGGCGATTATCGATCCCCCGAACTGGCCGGTCAGCCAGATAACGTTACGTAATCAAGGGTAGAATGGGTGACATGTTCACCGGGCAAATAATTGTGCGGTGCGAATTTGTAGAAAAGTCCCAACCCCTTGAGAATCATTGCATTGACGCAATATGCTGAAATTGGTACTTAAATGCCTATTAAATGTGTCACGCCCGGTTTCCGTAAGGTCAGGGTCATAAAATAAACGACACATCATCAGGGAAACTGAACAGCGGTTTGCAAATTTTTGCGCGATAGAGCCCGAAATGCGGTTCTGCGGTATTTGCGGCCCAAGTCAGGGAGGAATGCGACGGCATGACGTCACAGAGTCCTATTCTACAGATTAGCGACGTGTCGCTTGTTTTCGGCGGTGTACGTGCGCTGAGTGATGTCAGCTTTTCGGTTCAGCCGGGCGAGCTTTTTTCGATTATCGGCCCGAATGGTGCCGGCAAGACATCCATGTTGAACTGCGTATCGGGGCGCTATACCCCGACCATGGGAACGGTGTCCTTCAAGGGGCAGGATGTTACCGGGCTCAAGCCCAATGACCGTGCCGAACTGGGCATTGGTCGTACGTTCCAGAACCTTGCGCTTTTCGGGCACATGAATGTGCTTGATAACATCATGGTTGGCCGTCACCACCTGCTGAAGAACAACTTCATCAACGGGCCGCTTTACTGGCTTGGCGGCGCGCAGAAGGAAGAGCTTGAGCATCGTCGCTTCTGTGAAGACGTTATCGACTTCCTTGAAATCTCCCACATCCGCAAGGCAACCGCAGGCACGCTTTCCTATGGTTTGCGCAAACGCGTGGAGCTTGCACGTGCGGTGGCGCTGCGCCCGGATCTGATCCTGCTGGATGAGCCGATGGCGGGCATGAACCTCGAAGAAAAAGAGGACATGGCGCGCTTTATCATCGACCTCAATGAAGAATGGGGCATGACCGTTGTCATGATCGAACATGACATGGGCGTGGTTATGGATATCTCCAACCGGGTGATGGTCCTTGATTTCGGTCGCAAGATTGCCGAAGGCCTGCCTGATGAAGTGATGGCCAACAAGCATGTGAAGAAAGCCTATCTCGGCGAAGAAGACGACGAAACGGATGAAGACGAGCAGGTGGCCTGAGCATGAGCAGCAATATCCCGGAATATGCCGACACCAAGTCGCTGGATACTTTCCCGAAAGTGCTGGCCTACAATGCGCGCAACTGGCCCAAAGAAGTCGCCATGCGCGAAAAGGAATTCGGCATCTGGCAGGAATTCACCTGGCAGGACTATAACGACCGCGTCAAATGGATGACGCTTGGCATGCGCGCCCTTGGCCTTGGGCAGGGTGACGTTGTTGGCATCATCGGCGAAAACCGCCCGGAATGGGTTTGGGCCGAAATCGCTGCCCACGCGCTGCGCGGTATGTCGGTCGGTCTTTATCAGGACAGCCTGCACGAAGAAGTCGCCTATCTGATTACCTATTCAGGCGCGCGCATTCTGATCGCCGAAGACGAAGAGCAGTGCGACAAGCTGATCGAGCTTGGCGACGACATCCCGACCGTGGAGCACATTGTCTATTGTGACCCGCGCGGGATGCGAAAATACGACGATCCGCGTTTGATGGATGTCGAAAAGCTTTATGAAATGGGCCGGACGTTCGAAGAACAGAACCCGGGTTCCTATGATCAGATGATTGCAGATACCCGTGGCGATGAATGCGCGATCCTGTGCACCACGTCGGGCACGACATCCAAGCCGAAAATGGCGATGCTCAATTCCGGTGATTTCCTTGATCACTGTGCAGCCTATCTTCGTGCTGACCCGAAATACCCGGGTGACAACTATGTCTCGGTCCTGCCGCTGCCATGGATTATGGAGCAGGTCTATGTCGTTGGTCAGTCGCTGATCAGCCGCCAGATCGTCAATTTCGTCGAAGAGCAGGAAACCATGATGGCCGACCTGCGCGAAATTGGTCCGAACTTTGTTCTGCTGGCACCGCGTGTTTGGGAAACCATTGCGGCGGATGTTCGCGCAAGGATGATGGATTCAACGCCCTTCAAACAAAAGATGTTTGATTTCGGCATGGCATTGGCGCGTACCGCCATGGAAAACGGCGGTCATTCGAAAATGGCCGATGTGATCCTGATGAATGCGCTGAAAGACCGGCTTGGTTTTTCCAATTTGCGGTCGGCTGCCACCGGCGGTGCCGCGATTGGCCCGGAAACCTTCAAGTTCTTCCACGCGATGGGCGTTCCGCTGCGTCAGCTTTATGGTCAGACCGAGCTGTGCGGCGCCTATACCATCCATCAGCCAGAAGACATTGATTTCGACACGGTCGGCGTTGCCTTTGACAATTCCGAGATCAAGGTGATCAACACCGATGAAAATGGTGTCGGCGAAATCGTTGCGCGCACGTCGGGCATGTTCACCGGATACTACAAAAACCAGGCCGCCTATGACGAAGACGTCAAGGATGGCTGGATGCATACGGGCGATGCCGGTTACTTCAAGGACGAGAACAAGCACCTTGTGGTGATCGACCGTATGAAGGATCTGGCGGAAACATCCACCGGGGTGCGCTATTCGCCGCAGTTTATTGAAAACAAACTGAAATTCTCGCCGTTCATTGCCGAGGCCGTGATCCTTGGCAAGGACCTGCCGTTCCTGTCGACCATGATCTGTATTCGTTATTCGATCATGGCGAAATGGGCCGAGCAGCGCGGGATCGCCTTTACCAACTACACCAACCTGTCAGCACAGCCGCAGGTCTATGACATGATCACCGAGGAAATCCGCGAAGTGAACAAGACGCTTCCGGAAGCCCAGCGGATCAAACGGTTCCTTCTGCTTTACAAGGAACTGGATGCCGATGACGGCGAGCTGACCCGTACGCGCAAAGTGCGCCGTGGCGTGGTTGCCGAAAAATACGCCGGCATCATCGATGCGGTTTATGCCGGCAATGACAAGGTTGATATCGACACCATGATCACCTTCCAGGACGGGTCAAAAACCCGCATCCAGACGAGTGTGAAGGTTGTTGATCTTGATAATGACAAGGTCGCACAGACGGCCCCGAAAGCCGCCGAATAAGGCAGCAGCATAACTGTGGCCCCGGCCGGGAAATAACCGGTGCGCGGGCCGCCATTACAGGGATGGCAACATGAATTTCGAACTTCTGTTCCAGCTTCTGCTGAACGGTTTGATTGTCGGGACACTCTATGGCGTTGTCGCCATGTGCTTTGTTCTGATCTACAAATCGACCCAGATCGTCAACTTTGCCCAGGGTGAGTTCCTGCTGATCGGGGCATGGGTGTGTTATGCATTCCTTGTCGAAATGCAAATGCCCTTCTGGCTGGGTTTCCTGTTTACGTTGCTGTTTATGATGGCGTTTGGCGTTGTCCTGCAGATGGTCGTGTTACGACCGATGATTGGCGAGCCGATCATTTCGGTCATCATGGTGACCATCGGGCTTTCGATCTTTTTCCAGGCTGCGACCAAATGGATCTTCGGGGCGACCACCGCGACCTATCCGCAGGTGTTTGAAACCCGATCGGTCAACCTTTTGGGAATGCAAATCGAGACGGCCTATATCATGAGCTTCGTGATCTCGTTGTTCATCATGGCCGGGTTCTACTGGTTCTTTAAATATTCCAAGCTTGGCCTTGCCATGCGCGCAACCGCCTTTGATCAGCAGGTTGCCCAGAGCCTTGGTATTTCCGTCAAAACTGTGTTTGCGATGTCATGGGCGATCTCGGCGCTTGTATCGGGTGTCGCAGGCATCGTGATCGGCATGGTCAATGGCGTGTCGTCGGCCCTGTCGGTCATCGGGATCAAGGTGTTCCCGGCGGTGATCCTGGGCGGACTTGATTCCATCGTTGGCGCGATTGTCGGCGGCGTGATCATTGGTCTTCTGGAAAACACCGCAGAGTTCGTCGACGGCCAGTATCTGCACTGGGGCAACCTGTTCTCGATCGCACCGTTCTACGTGCTGATCATTATTCTGTGCATCAAGCCGTATGGCCTGTTTGGCACCAAAGACATCGAACGTATTTAAGGGGCGGAGTAACACGTTATGGCTGGATTTTCGCTACGTCCTTGCGGTGACTTCCGAACGACCTATCGTCAGGATACCCGCATCTTTGATACGACCTATATCCGCAACGCCGCGATCCTTGGCATCTTTGCCGTTGCCATGATCCCGTTTGTTCTGGATGGCTATTACGTCAACCTGTTCATCCAGATTTCGTATTTCGCGATTGCCGCATTGGGTCTGAACATTCTGGTTGGCTTTACCGGGCAGATTTCGCTGGGCCACGCCGCGTTCTTTGGTTTTGGCGCCTTTGCCTCAGCCTGGATAAATAACACGACCGGTATTCCGGTCTTGCTGTCGATCCCGTTGGCCGGGTTGATGACGGCGGCGGTGGGTATGCTGTTTGGTTTGCCAGCGGCCCGCATCAAGGGGCTTTATCTTGCGATTGCGACCCTTGCGGCCCAGTTCATTCTTGAAGATTTCTTTGCCCGTGCGGAATGGTTCACCGGTGGTTCCTATGGGGCGGCGGCAAATCCGATCAATGTGTTTGGCTATGAAATCTATGACGATTTCAGCTTCTTCTATGTCGCGCTGTTCTTCCTGGTGGTGATGTATCTGCTGGGCACGAACCTGATGCGGACCCGCGATGGCCGTGCCTTTGTGGCGGTGCGCGACCATTACCTTTCGGCTGAAATCATGGGGATCAACCTCACGAAATATCGCCTGATGAGCTTTGCGATTTCGTCCTTCTATGCCGGTGTCGGCGGGGCGATGTATGGCCATTATCTTGGCTTTGTCTCGGCCGAGGGCTTTACCATTCTGCTGTCGATCCAGTTCCTGGGCATGATCATTATCGGTGGTCTGGGCTCGGTCAAAGGAACCCTGATGGGCACGGTCTTCATGGTGCTACTGCCCGAAGTCATGGAAAGTGGTGTCAGTGCACTTAGCATATTCGAATGGGCCAGCTCGACGGCTGTGACCGATGGTCTGGCTTACATCAAGGAGATGGCAATTGGTCTGGCCATCATCCTTTTCCTGATCTTTGAGCCGGATGGGCTTGCCCATCGCTGGCAACAGATCAGGGCGTACTGGAAGCTTTATCCCTTCTCGTACTGATCAAAACCCCGAACCCGGCCCGCTTATAAAAAATCAAAGGGCCGGGATCAAAACGGGGCGACCGGGAGGCTTACTTTTGTGAAAACGTCCAAGGGAGACGTCGTGATGAAAAGATTGATTGCTGCGACCGCGATGGTCGCAACGGGGCTGTCCTTCTCGGCAGCACAGGCAGATGACGATATGGTCTTTGTCGGCCATCTGATGGACATCACCGGTGCCACCGGCTTTATCGGCAAGTTCTATGCTGATGGTGTGCGTGATGCCCTGTCCTATGTGAACGTCAATGGCGGCATTGATGGCACGGTTCTGGATTCTGAATCCGTCGACTATGCCTATAAAGTTCCGCAGGCGATTGCGAACTACAAGAAATGGCGTTCGCGTAACGACATGATTGCGATGCAGGGCTGGGGCACGGGTGATACCGAAGCCCTGATCAGCTTTGTCGCCAATGACAAGGTTCCGGTCTATTCCGCATCCTATTCCGGCCATCTGACCGATCCGACCGCAAAGAACCCGAAAACCGCAAAGCCGGCCCCTTATAACTTCTTCTATGGTGCATCCTATTCCGATGCTTGCCGTGCGATGGTTCAGTGGGCAGCCGAAGACTGGAAACAGTCGGGCGGTTCGGGCAAGCCGGTCTTCTCGCATATCGGTGATAACCACCCGTATCCGAACGCACCGAAAGAAGCATGCGCAGAATATGCCACCGAGCTTGGCTTTGAAGTGACCGCACCGGTGGTTGTTTCGATGAAGCCGGGTGACTTCAAGGCACAGTGCCTGACCATGAAGGAAGCTGGGACCGACTATGGTTACCTTGGCAACCTCGGCCCGTCGGTTGTGTCGCTGGTGAAATCCTGTGACACGGTTGGCGCGACCCCGAAATGGCTGGCTAACATCTGGGCTGGTGACTACGAGACCCTTAAAACCATCGGTGATGTCGATAACTACATCTTCCCGGCCATGACCAGCTTCTGGACCGACGAAGGTGTTCCGGGCATGGAACTGGTGCGTGAAATCTCCAAGATGTCGGACAGCTCGGGCGAGCAGTTCCGCACCCATCACTACATCCGTGGCATTTGCTCGGTCTATTACATGAAAGAAGCCATGGAATGGGCCAAGGCCAATGGTGGTCTGACCGGCGAGAACATCAAGGCTGGCATGTATGCCCGCCAGGATTGGGTTCCGGCAGGTCTTGAAGGTGTGTGCATGGAAGCGAACTGGACCGCCGAGGACCATCGCGGCATCAACACCGTCAACATCTATAACGGCAGTGCGAAAGGCGGCGAAGTTACGGTGACCAAGGTCAATACCGTCACCCTGCCGCGCCGTGACGACTGGCTTGGTTACTAAGATCAACCAGTAAGAAGAACGTCTCCCAGACTGTTCGGGGGCAGGGCATAACACGCAAGATGCCCTGTCTCCGACAGCTGGAGATCACAAGACGATAATTCGAAAGGGACACCATGGCAGAGCCCGCCCGCAAAGTCGAAACCGCCGAACCGATGCTGTCGGTCAATAACATCGAAGTCGTCTATGACGAGGTGATTCTGGTCCTGCGTGGCGTCTCGCTTGAGGTTCCGCAAGGCAAGATCGTTACCTTGCTCGGCCCGAACGGTGCCGGCAAATCCACAACGCTGAAAGCGATTTCGGGTTTGCTGAAAACCGAAGACGGCGAAGTCACCCGTGGTGACATCAATTTCATGGGCAACCAGATTGCCAATGGCAACCCCGAGGATATCGTGCGCTCCGGCCTGTTTCAGGTCATGGAAGGTCGCCGTATCATCGAGGACATGACTTGTATCGAAAACCTGCGTCTGGGCGCCTATACACGCAAGGACAACAAGGTCAAAGACGATATCGAGATGGTCTTTGAATATTTCCCGCGCCTTAAGGAACGTACTGGTCTTGCCGGTTACCTTTCAGGTGGCGAACAGCAGATGCTGGCCATCGGGCGTGCGCTTATGGCGCGCCCCAAGATGATCTTGCTTGATGAGCCGTCGATGGGGCTTTCGCCGCTTCTGGTCAAGGAAGTGTTCGGCATCATTGAAAAGATCAATCGCGAGCAGGGCATCACCATGCTCATCGTTGAACAGAACGCCAACTTTGCGCTTAAAGTTGCCGACTATGGTTACATCATGGAAAGCGGTAAGGTTGTTCTGGATGGCACCCGTGACGAGCTTCTCAATAACGAGGACGTCAAGGAGTTCTATCTCGGCGGCGGTTCTGAAGAACGCAAAAGCTTCAAGAACATCAAGTCCTACAAACGCCGCAAACGTTGGCTTTAGGATGAATACGCCAACCACATCCATGTCTGTGGTTGGCGCCTTTGAATGAAAGACGGGTATGATGCTTAAGACTTATTTTGACGAGCGCGAAACGCGAACCCAGGAAAGCCGCGAGGCTGGCCTGATGGCAGCCTTGCCGCGTATTTTGCATCATGCCAAATCAAAATCCGCTGCCTATGGCCGGATGCTTGCCGATGTTGACGTTCAGTCGATCACCACCCGCGAAGCCTTGGCAAAACTGCCGGTGACGCGCAAATCCGACCTGATTGATGCACAGGCCAAGGAACCGCCACTGGCAGGTCTGAATGCAACGCCGATCCCCGCGATGGCGCGCCTGTTCCAAAGCCCCGGTCCGATCTATGACCCGCAGGGCAAAGGCGATGACTGGTGGCGGATGGGGCGTGCGTTCTTTGCTGCGGGCTTCCGCCCGGGCGATATCGTGCATAACTGCCTGTCTTATCACCTGACACCGGGCGGCTTTATCTTTGACAGTGGTGCACGTGCGTGCGGTTGCGTTGTCGTTCCGGCTGGTGTCGGGCAAAGCGAAGCACAGGTCAAGGCGATCAGCGACCTTAAGCCAGCAGGCTATAGCGGTACGCCATCCTTCCTGAAGATCCTGATCGAAAAGGCCGAGGAACTTGGTGCTGATATCAGCTCGATCAAACTTGCGCTGGTATCGGGCGAGGCGCTTCCGGAAAGTCTTCGGGCCTGGTTTGCCGAACGTGATATCGCCATGCTGCAATGCTATGCCAGTGCCGACCTTGGTCTGATTGCCTACGAAAGTGATGCCAAGAACGGCATGATCGTTGCCGAAGACATCATTCTTGAAATCGTCCGTCCGGGTACTGGCGAGCCGGTGGCAGAGGGCGAGGTTGGTGAGGTTGTCGTTACCACCCTTAATATGGACTATCCGCTGATCCGCTTTGCGACCGGTGATCTGTCGGCGATTGCGCCGGGTGAAAGTGGCTGTGGGCGCACCAACCATCTTATCAAGGGCTGGATGGGGCGTGCCGATCAGACAACCAAGATCAAGGGCATGTTTGTCCATCCGCAACAGATTGCTGAAGTCGTCAAACGCCATGACGGGATCACCAAGGCCCGCCTTGTGGTCACGCGCGAAAACGACAATGACACCATGACGCTCAACTGCGAGGGCATTGACGCCAGCCAGTTTGATGCGATTGCCGAGACGCTCGCCAGTGTTTGCAAGCTGCGTGGTGCTGTTGTGGCAGCCGAAACCGGTAGCTTGCCCAATGATGGCAAGGTGATTGATGATCAGCGCGACCATGGTTGATTAAGTTAACTGACTTAACGTTTCATTCCCGCTCGGGAAACTTGATGCCGTCCGGTTTCGACCGGCGGCATTTCTTTTTGCATCGCTGGGCTAAAAACGACACTCCCTTGAAGATCGAACCGTTTACCGACAAAGGTTCTAAAAAATGTAAGAGACTATTGATTGTTTGGGGCTAGTGTTATCAGCAACAACTTCATTGGTAAGCTTGATGATCCAGAAAAGGTTAGCCAAATGAGCGATACAACAACTTGTGTACGGGCGCCTGAGGTAAGCGAAGAAGGCTATGCCAGTCTGGCGGCATCCGTTCATCGCGCATCGACCATCGTGTTTCCCGATAGTGCTGCTTATGCCAATCGGGCAGAGCGCGGAGCGGATGGCTATAGCTATGGGCTGAGTGGAACGCCAACTACGCGAAAGCTTCAGGCCGCGATCAATGAGCTCCAAACCGCAGAAGGTACTTTGCTGCTGCCGTCCGGGCAGGCAGCAATCATGTTGGTGTTCGTTTCGGTTTTAAAACCTGGCGACACGGTCTTGGTTCCTGATTGCGCCTATGCACCAGTTCGGTCGTTCTGTAAAAACTTTCTGGCACCACGGGGCATTCACCATCGTGTTTACAACCCGTTGGCATCCGCTGATGAAATAGCGGAGTTGTTTGACGAAACCGTGCGCCTGATCTGGGTTGAGACACCCGGTTCCACCACGATGGAAATGAGCGATGTTACGGCGCTTGTTGCCAAGGCGCATGCGAGTGACATCTTGGTTGGCTGCGACAATACTTGGGCGACCCCGCTTAATTTCAAGCCGGTATCGGTTGGTGTGGACTTTGTGGCTGAAGCGCTGACCAAATATCCAGGCGGGCATTCAGACGTTTTGATGGGGTCGGTTTCTGTACGTGATCGCGATTGGTTCCTGTCATTGAAATCAATGATGAGCATGATGGGGCTGGGTGTGTCGCCTGATGATTGCGCACTTGTTTTGCGTGGTCTTGAAACAATGCCATTGCGGTTGCGCCATTCGCAGAAGGTGGCCCTTGAGTTTGCACAGCGGATTTGTGATCAGGTGTCGCCCGATCTGGTGCTGCATCCCGCCTTGCCGAATGACCCTGGACACGCACTTTGGAAACGTGACTTTTCTGGTGCCAGTGGTGTGTTCAGCATCGTCATTCCCGATGAAAAGGTATCATTCGTGACTGAGGCGATCGATTGTGCCAAAACCTTCTCGATCGGGGCATCGTGGGGTGGCACGCATAGTTTGCTGGCGCCGATGTCGGTCGCAGCAGATAGGACGTTCCCATGGCCCGGCGATGCCAATATGATCTTGCGGATCAGTATTGGCTTGGAAGATCCCGATGATTTGTGGCGGGACCTGCAGTCGATTGTTGATGCGATAGCATCTTAGATTTTTTGATCGTGATTGTACGCGAGCGACATTAGCGGCCAGATGACACCGGGGAAGTAATGGCAAGGACTAACAAGGCATTTGCCGTTTCCATGATCACGATTTGCCAGTTGATGGCGCTTGCCTTGTGGTTTTCCGCAACGGCCGTGTTGCCGCAATTGCGCAGCGAGTTTGGCATTGGGGCATTGCAGTCATCGCTGTTTACCAGCGCGGTCTTGCTGGGCTTTGTTCTGGGAACTGTCTGCAGCGCGATCCTTGGTCTGGCAGACCGTATCGAGCCCCGGCGTTTCTGGGCGGCATCGGCGATCATTGCCGCGACGGCCAATATCCTGATCCTTGTGGTTCCCATTGATGGTGTTGTGGTGATCCTGCTGCGTCTGATCACGGGCGTCTGTATGGCAGGGATTTATCCCATCGGCATGAAGATGGTCGCGACCTGGTCGCGGGGTGATACCGGGTTTCTGGTCGGGCTTCTGGTCGGGGCGCTGACGATGGGGTCGGCCATGCCGCATCTGTTTGCGGTCGCGGTACCACTTGATTGGCGATATGTGATCATTACTGCCAGTGTCACTGCCTATCTCGCCGCGATTGCCATCTTGTTCGTACATCTGGGTGGCACACCGGGACGGTCGCCGCGTTTTGATCCGAGGATGGTGGGCAAGATCTGGTCAAACAAGGCACTGCGTCATGCGTGCTATGGCTATTTCGGTCACATGTGGGAGCTTTATGCCATGTGGGGCTGGATCGGTTTGTTCCTGTATGGCGCCTTTTCCGAACGCATGGTTGATAATCCCGGTGTCTGGTCGGCTTTGTCGACCTTTGCCATCGTTGGTGTCGGTGCCTTCGGGTCTTTGGCCGGTGGCTATTACGCAGACCGGATCGGGCGCACGACGGTGACGATTGCCGCCATGGTGGTCAGCGGAGCCTGTGCGCTCATTGCCGGTAGCTTGGCTGATGCATCGTTTGTTGTGCTGCTTGTGATTTGTATTGTTTGGGGAATTTCGGTTGTCGCAGACTCTGCGCAGTTTTCATCCTGTGTGATCGAGCTCGCCGATCCCCATCAGGTCGGCACCGCATTGACCCTGCAAAATGCTATCGGGTTCCTGATTGCTCTTGTTTCGATCCATCTGGTGCCGGTGATTGCCGATCAGACCGGTTGGTGGGGCGCATTTGCCATGCTGGCGGCTGGCCCAGTCTTGGGCACGATTGCGATGGTTCGATTGCGCATGATGCCAGAGGCAATACAGCTTGCCGGTGGCAGAAAGTGACTTTTTGACCGTGCAAGGTTGTAATTTCGCGTGATCGTCTTCACTTGACAGCTGCAAGCTAAAAAGCTGCGCTGTTTGGGTTTTCTTGACCATTAACTGTACTAATATTACTTTCTGGCGGAATTTTCTTGCTGCCTCGCGTTTTGGGGGCGATGCGGCGACTATCCAAAAATAAGGGTCTTTCATGAGTCTCACCCTCATTGTTTTGCTTCCCTTCATTGGGGCGGTCTTACCCGCCATAATGATCAGGGCCGGGCGCAACGCATGTGCGACAGCGACCGGTTCTGTCACGCTGCTTGCCCTGATCCTGCTGATGGCAAAGGCCCCGGCGGTCATTGCCGGCGAGGTATTTCAGGTCAGTTATAATTGGTTGCCGGAGCTGGGTCTGAATGTGACCTTCTTCCTTGATGGGCTGGGCTTGCTGTTTGCGACCCTGATCCTTGGCATCGGCTTGCTGATTATCATCTATGCGCGGTTCTATCTTTCCAAGGACGACCCGATGGGCAGGTTCTATGTGTTCCTGCTGTTGTTCCAGGGGGCCATGGTCGGCATCGTTCTGTCAGATAACATTCTGCTGCTGTTGATTTTCTGGGAACTGACGTCGCTGTCCTCGTTCCTTTTGATCGGCTATTGGAAACATCTTCCGGCTGGTCGTCAGGGCGCGCGTATGGCGCTTGCCGTGACGGGGGCCGGTGGTCTGGCGATGATTGCCGGGATGCTGATCCTTGGCGATATTGTCGGGTCCTATGATCTGACCGTCATTCTGCAGAACGCCGATCTGATCCAGGCATCGCCGATGTATCTGCCGGCCTTGATCCTGATCCTGCTGGGCTGCTTTACCAAATCCGCACAGTTCCCGTTCCACTTCTGGCTGCCGCATGCGATGGCGGCACCGACACCGGTTTCGGCCTATCTGCACTCGGCCACAATGGTGAAGGCGGGCATCTTCCTGATGGCCCGCATGTGGCCGGTTCTCTCGGGGACGCCGGAATGGTTCTATATCGTTGCAACAGCCGGTCTTGTGACCATGGTGCTTGGCGCATGGATTGCGATCTTCAAGCATGACCTTAAGGGGCTTCTGGCCTTTTCCACGGTCAGTCATCTTGGTCTCGTGACCATGTTGCTTGGTTTCGGAACACCAATGGCCGCTGTTGCCGGTGTCTTCCACATCATCAACCATGCGACCTTCAAGGCAGCGTTGTTTATGACGGCCGGTATCATCGATCATGAAACCGGGACCCGTGACATTCGTCGCTTTGGCGGTTTGCTGAACCTGATGCCGATTGCCGGCACCATCGGGATTATTACTGCGGCCTCGATGGCCGGTGTCATTCCGTTCAACGGATTCATTTCCAAGGAAATGATGCTTGAGGAAGCATGGCACACCATGTGGCTTGATCAGAACTGGGTGCTGCCGCTTCTGGCGACTGTTGGTGCCCTGTTCTCGGTGGCTTATTCCTTCCGGTTTATCTTCCATGTCTGGCTGGGCAAGCCGCGGGATGAGAACCTTCCGCATCATCCGCATGACCCGCCATTTGGCATGTGGGCACCGCCCGCCTTGCTGACCATTCTGGTTGTTCTGATCGGTCTGTTCCCGGCAACCATCGCAGGGCCGCTGGTGGCTGCGACCGCGGGTGCTGTTACCGGTGGTGAGTTGCCGGAATATCACCTTTCGCTTTGGCATGGTCTGACACCGGCACTTGGCATGAGTGTGATTGCGCTGATTGGTGGTTCGCTGTTGCTGATGCGCCATGGTGGCCTGATGTCTGCAACCGCCAACCTGTCGCGTCCGGATGCCAAGGCGATGTTTGATTGCGGAATTGCCAAGGCTGTCGCGCTAAGCCGACTGGTTTCGGACAATCTGCATAACGGATCGCTGCAGCGCTATCTTGCGATCATGGTGATCGGAGCGATTGGCATCGGGCTTTCGGGCTTCTATGCCAAGCCGGACTTCCAGTCGGGCACGCGTGAGCTTCTTGAAGTTTCCCCGCCTGCGGCGATTGGCTGGTTGCTGTTGATGGTGACCTGTGTCGCATCTGTGTTCCTGCATCACAACCGTCTGCTGACCCTTCTTCTGGTGGGGGTGATTGGTCTGATCGTATCGCTTGGCTTTATCTATCTGTCCGCACCGGACCTTGCGCTGACGCAGATTTCGGTCGAGGTGGTAACAGTCATCCTGATGTTGCTGGCGCTTAACATCCTGCCAAAGGAAACGCCGAAGGAAAGCCTGCCGGGGCGTAAGATGCGCGACGGTATTGTTTCCATCGCGGCCGGTCTTGGGGTTGGCGGGGCGATCTGGGCAATCATGACACGTGATCTGCCCAATTCGATCTCGTCCTATCATCTGGCGAACTCGAAGATCGAGGGTGGTGGCACCAACGTTGTGAACGTCATCCTCGTTGACTTCCGTGGCTTTGATACCTTTGGCGAGATCATCGTGCTTGGTATCGCAGCGCTTTCGATCTTTGCGCTGGTTGAAACGGTCACCAAGGGGGATGCCGCACGGCGTCTTGCTGATTGGGTGGTTGAACGTCGTCGTTCGCCGAACCGCCATCCGATGATGATGGTTGTTGCGACCCGCGTGATGTTGCCGTTGTCACTTATGGTCGGTGTTTACATCTTCCTGCGGGGTCATAACGAGCCGGGTGGTGGCTTTATCGCCGGTCTGGTCGTGTCGGTCGCCCTGATCATGCAGTATATGGCATCCGGCTTTGGCTGGGCCCAGAACCGCATGAAGGTGAATTATCATGGGATGATCGGCCTTGGTGTGATTGCCGCGGCAATTACCGGGGCTTCGGCCTGGGTTGCGGGGCTTCCGTTCCTGACCAGTGGCTTTACCCATGTTCATCTGCCCATCGTTGGCGAGTTTGAGCTGGCATCTGCCATGGGCTTTGACCTTGGCGTGTTCCTGACCGTGGTCGGGGCTGTGATGCTGGCACTGGCCAAGCTTTCACAGATCGAACGCATGGCAGAACATGTCGACATAAATGCCGAGCCGATGGATCACGATCCGTCTGCACCGGTGGCAACGCCGGAAAAGGAGGCCTGATATGGAATTTCTTGTCGCAAGTAGTATCGGGCTTCTGACAACGTGTGGCACCTATCTGTTGCTGCGCGGGCGGACCTTCCCGGCAGTGATCGGGTTGGCTTTGTTGTCCTATGCCGTGAACGTTTTCCTTTTCGCGATGGGCCGTTTGACCATCAATATGCCGCCGATCCTTCGTGATGGCGTGACCGAATATACCGATCCGTTGCCCCAGGCACTTGTCCTGACGGCGATTGTGATTTCATTCGGCATGACCGCTCTGATCGTGGTTCTTGCGATCAGGGCTTATCTTGAAATCGGCAATGACCATGTTGACGGTCGCCCGGTTGGTGAGCCATCCGAAGCAGGAGATAAAAACTGATGGGTGACTGGATTGTTGTTCCCATAGTGCTGCCCGCCGTGATGGCCGCCCTGATTGT
>NZ_PAQR01000032.1 GCF_002709775.1 Thalassospira sp. | reverse complement strand
TCCTGAATTTCCATCAGCTCGCCCGGACGCATGTCTTCTTCAAGGAAGAAGTCAAACATCTCCAAGTTTTCCTCGGTCAGTTTGAGTTCCTTGACCGTGCCATCCTTGAGCTTCATGTGGACTTTGTATTTCCAGCGGCACGAGTTTGCACAGGCACCTTGGTTGGCGCCACGTTCAGCCATGAAGTTCGACAGCAGGCAACGACCGGAATAGGTCATGCACATGGAGCCATGCACAAAGGCCTCGATCTTGATATCGGGGCATTTTGCGCGGATTTCGGTGAGTTCCTCATAGGAAACTTCACGGCCCAGCACGACAAGCTTGGCTCCGATGCTCTGCCAGAATTTCACAGACTGCCAGGAACAGACATTGGCCTGTGTCGAGACATGAAGATCAAGTTCCGGTGCATGTTCGCGGACAAACATGAAGACACCCGGATCAGCAACAATCAGACCGTCTGGCTTACATTTGCGTACGGTATCGACATATTCCGGCAGCTTGTCGATGTCCTTGTTATGCGAAAACAGGTTGAGTGTCAGATAGACCCGCACACCATGGCTGTGGGCAAACTCGATGCCGTCGACCACGTCTTGCAGCGACATCTGGCTTTTGACGCGCAGCGACAGGTCCGGCGTGCCCATGTAAACGGCATCCGCGCCATAAAGCACGGCAACTTTCAGCTTTTCGAGCGAGCCTGCGGGCATCAGCAATTCGGAACGGCGCGATTGATCACTCATCACTTGCGGGTCTTCTTATAGGTCATACGGGAAATCTCTCTGGCGCGGCTTCTATCACAGCCTGCTGCCTGTGCCGATTAAAATCGCATATTTGCCGGGGTTTGCATAGCCACGGCCGCGATCAGCAGCCATGTCCGACTTGCAGGGCGCAAACCAAAACACCCCCGCCAAAGGGCAGGGGTGTTTGGAATCGTTTCAAAATGCCGGCTTATTTGACCTTCTTGATCTCGCCGCTTTCGATCTTGGCCCAGTATTGGTTGATCTCGCCGCGAACGACGGGCATCAGCAAATAAAGGCCGATGATGTTGGGGATTGCCATGGCAAAGATCATGGAGTCCGAGAAATCAATCACGGGACCCAGGCTCATGGACGCACCAACAATCACGCACAGGCAGAAGAACAGCTTGAAGATGATCTCCTTGCCTTTGCCTTCACCCACCAGATAGGTCCAGCTTTTAAGCCCGTAATAGGACCATGACAGCATGGTGGAAAAGGCAAACAGGACAACTGCCAGTGCCAGGATCAGCGGGAACCAGGTAAAGGCCGATGCGAATGCCGCCGAGGTCAGCTCAACCCCGGTCAGACCGGAATTAAGTTCGCCACTGATGGTAATCACAAGGGCAGTCATGGTGCAGATCACGACCGTATCAATGAACGGTTCGAGCAGGGCGACATAGCCCTCTGTGACCGGTTCCTTGGTCCGAACGGCCGCATGGGCAATGGCAGCAGAGCCAATGCCGGCCTCGTTTGAGAAGGCGGCACGTTTGAAGCCCTGGATCAGCGCGCCGACAACCCCGCCAGCAACACCGGCACCGGTAAAGGCACCGACGAAAATCTGGGCGAAGGCATCACCGACCATGGTGATGTTTGACAGGATAATGATCATGCCTGCGGTGACATAGATAACCGCCATGAACGGCACGATTTTTTCGGTCACCTTGGCAATCGATTTGATGCCACCAATGATCACAACACCCACAACAATCGCCATGACCAGACCAAACAACCAGCCGGAACCGGCAAGGAAGCTTTCGTCACCACCGGTGACATTGACAATCTGCTGGAAGGCCTGATTGGCCTGGAACATGTTGCCGCCACCGACAGCCCCGCCGATACAGCAGATCGAAAAGATAATGGCGAGTACCTTGCCAAGGCCGGGTTTGCCTTTTTCAGCCAGGCCTTTTGACAGGTAATACATAGGCCCACCTGAAACGCGGCCGTCTTCATATTCGTTACGGTACTTAACGCCCAGCGTACATTCGGTGAATTTCGATGCCATGCCAAGCAGGCCGGCAAGGATCATCCAGAATGTAGCCCCCGGTCCACCGATGGAAACCGCAACCGCCACACCGGCAATATTGCCAAGGCCGACCGTGCCCGAAAGGGCGGTGGCCAATGCCTGGAAGTGGGAAACTTCACCGGCATCATCGGGATGGGAATAGTCGCCCTTGACCAGCGAAATCGCATGGCCGAAACGGCGGAATTGAACAAAGCCGAAATACAGTGTGAATATCGTGGCGGCAACAACCAGCCAGCCAACGATCAAAGGGAAGGCCGTGCCGCCAATCGGCACGGAATAGAACATGGTGCCGGCAATCACGTTAGAAATCGGTGCGATCGCCTGATTGATTTTCTCATCAAGGCCGGCTTCCTGCGCATTTGCGATATGGGGCAGGGTGGCCGACATCATTGCAACGGCGCTGGCCGCTGCTGTCTTTTTCCAGAACATGATGCTTCTCCGGTTTAACTTCGTGTGATTGCCTTAGGGAACGACAGTGACCGGCACAGGCGATGCCTGAACCAGGGTAAGTGGCAAACTGCCCAGCAGCCGTGCTCCCAAAGTCGATCCACCCTTCCTGCCGACAATGATCTGACAGGCGCCCTTGTCTTCGGCGATCTTGCAGATCAATTCGCCGGAATGGCCGTAACGGACTTCCGAAGTTACCGGTATTTTTAGCTTGTTAAGTGCCTCGAGCGCGGGCTTGAGGGTTTCCTCTGCCCGTGACAGTTCTTCTGTTCGCCGTTGATGGCGTTCTTCAAGTTCCTGTGTCGACAGGAAGCTGTATGGGGACCATTCAAGAACGTAAACAAGATGAATGGCGCAGCCTACGGCTGTTGCGCGAGTGCCCGCAAATTCCACGGCACGCTGCGCGGCATCTGTTCCGTCATAGCCCACAAGAATTGGCTGATCGGTCATGTGCTTCTCCTGATCAGAGACTGAAATGTCAGATTAATTCTCCCACTTCTGGCAATACAGGTGTCGGCCTGTACCATGCCGCACTAGGGTCGAAACCCAGGCCAATGACGTCAGCACACAACGGTTCCCCCGAATTCATTTCACCGACGCCAAGTGAAACGACATCCGGAAATGATACATAAAACTGAAATAAATTCGCCAAAAAGTTGAGTTGACGAAATGTGATGTGTTGTATGGGCGTGAAATTCACCGCCGAAACAAAATAAAACGCGCCGAATTCATCGGCGCGCACGGGAATGTTTCAAAAGAACGCTTAAAAAAAGTGCGTCCAACCGGTTTGATCAGGCGTCGTTTTCGATCTCGGGTTCAAGCGGGCGGGGGCGGCCATCTTCGTCAAGGGCGACGAAGGTAAATACGCCTTCAGTGACTTTGTCCGATGTTTCTTCAAAGCGGGTCTGACGCCAGGCTTCGACATTGATGCGCAGTGATGTGCGTCCGACATGGATGATTTCGGTGAAGAACGAGACCTCATCCCCGACATGTACCGGGCGCAGGAACGACATGCTGTCGACAAAAACGGTGGCGGTTCTGCCTTTGGCGCGCCGTGCGGCAGCGGTTCCCGCCGCGAGGTCCATTTGTGACATCAACCAGCCGCCAAAAATATCCCCGGTCGGGTTGGTATCGGATGGCATGGCAACGGCACGAACCGACGGTTGACGGTCAGGCAGGGTGTCGGTTGCATCGTTTTTAAGGGGCATCAAAGGCGTTCCGAATTGATCTGATGCGATGACGTTACTTTAGTTTATCCAATTAAAGCCAGCATAAAATATTGCCAAATCAGTGACATGCAAGATGTTCGATACCCTAAAAAGCCATCTGTACCAGCTTATGCCAAACGGCAGATTTCCAAGGCGAACAGGGGTGTTTTGGTCTTCAACCAAGAATTCGGATTTTTAATCTTGACCAAATGATCAGGATTGGACATGCTGTTTTTGTCAGAGAGAGGCATCTGCACGTGTCATCAACCGGGGATAACCCCGAAACCATAAAAACACGGCAGATCAAATACTGGGAAACAGTTCAGCATAAGCTGAACGGATACGCCAAGAATGTCAGTATGAGAGACCCTGTGTTGGTCGGGCCCGCCCGTCCACGTAACGCCATAGCTGTATTCTGATCGCGCGCAAGTTGCGATCACATCTGGCCCGCGGTCGATTGTATTTTCATTCTTGTTTTGTCTCTCGATGACGTCAGGAGAGGACGCCTTTTTGGCAGGGAGACAAACAAATGACCACCTTGCAGGCCAAGCAAGTTTCAAAATCCGGTGCCGTCCATGGCGGTGCTGGCCACAATGACGCAGATGACGGTTTTTCCGATCTGCACCCGGCCTATTCCACGCTGCAGGCCATGGCGGAAAGCAACCGCTGCCTGTATTGCTATGATGCGCCATGCGTGACCGCATGCCCGACATCCATCGATATTCCAAGCTTCATTCGCAAAATCAGCACCGGCAACCCGGATGGTGCGGCAAAAACCATTTTGTCAGCCAACATCATGGGCGGCACCTGTGCGCGTGCTTGCCCGACCGAAGTGCTGTGTGAAGAGGCCTGCGTTCGTAACGTCGCCGAAGATACCGCCGTTGAAATCGGCAGCCTGCAGCGCTATGCGGTTGATCACCTGATGGCGCGCGATCTGCCCCATCCGTTCAAACGTGCACCCAAAACCGGCAAGACCATCGCCGTTGTCGGTGCCGGTCCGGCGGGCCTTTCGTGTGCGCACCGTGCGGCGATGCTGGGTCACGACGTTGTCGTATTCGAAGCCAAGCCGAAACCGGGCGGGCTTAATGAATATGGTCTGGCTGCCTATAAGATGACCAACGATTTCGCCCAGCGCGAAGTCGAGTTCCTGATGGGCATTGGCGGGATTGAAATCGAATATAACAAGGCGCTTGGCAAGGACATCAACCTTGCGGACCTCAAGGCCAAATACGATGCCGTCTTTGTTGGTGTCGGCCTTGGTTCGACCAATGATCTGGGCCTTAAGGGCGAAGATTTCCCGGGCGTTGATGATGCCATCACCTTCATCGAAAAACTGCGTCAGACCGAACCGAAATCCGACATGCCGGTTGGTGAAAAGGTCATCGTGATTGGCGGTGGTAACACCGCAATCGATGCCGCCGTTCAGGCCAAACGTCTTGGGGCTGAGGAAGTCACCCTTGTCTATCGCCGGGGTGCGGAAAACATGTCAGCGACCGAGTTCGAACAGGATTTGGCGAAAACCAACGGCGTTGTTGTGCGCTATTGGGCAAAGCCGGTCGCGATCAAGGCCAATGGCAAGCTGTTTGGCATGGAGTTCGAAAAGACCGAACTTGATGCCAATGGCAAGCTTGTCGGTACAGGCGAAACCTTTGACGTGCGTGCAGACCAGATTTTGAAGGCCATCGGACAAAAAATCAAAACCGATGACCTCGCCGGAATGGAGATCGCCGGCGGCAAGATCGTGGTCGATGAGTCCTATCAGACAACCGCCCCGGGCGTGTTCGCCGGTGGGGACTGCATCAAGAGTGGCGAAGACCTGACCGTCCAGTCGGTCGAGGACGGCAAACAGGCCGCCATCGCCATTGATGCATTCCTGAAATCCGCCTGAACCGCTAGCCAAAGGGAGAGAGAAAAATGGCTGATCTAAGCTGCAAAATCGCCGGTATTGATTCGCTAAACCCGTTCTGGCTGGCATCCGCGCCGCCGACGGACAAGAAATACAACGTCGTTCGTGCCTTTGAAGCAGGCTGGGGCGGGGTTGTCTGGAAGACGCTGGGCATTGATCCGCCCGTGGTCAACGTGTCTTCACGCTATGGCGCGCACCATGACCAGAACCGTCGTCTGCTGGGTATCAACAATATCGAGCTGATCTCGGACCGTCCGCTTGCCACCAACCTGCAGGAAATCCGCGAATGCCGCGTTGAATACCCTGATCACGTCATCATCGGATCGATGATGGCCCCGATCGAGGAACGCGCCTGGAAGGACCTGGCCCAGCAGATCGCCGAAAGCGGTGTGCATGGTCTGGAGCTTAACCTTGGTTGCCCGCATGGCATGTGTGAGCGTGGCATGGGCTCGGCCATCGGTCAGGTTCCGGAAATGGTCGAACAGGTCACCCGTTGGGTGAAGGACGCGGTGGATATTCCGGTCTTTACCAAGCTGACCCCGAACATCACCAACATCCTGTGGTCGGCCGAAGCAGCGCTTAAGGGCGGGGCGGATGCCGTATCGCTGATTAACACCGTTAACTCCATCGTGTCGGTCGATATCGACAACATGGTCCCGGAACCGGTCGTTGACGGCAAAGGCACCCATGGCGGTTATTGCGGATCGGCGGTCAAGCCGATTGCGCTCAACATGGTGGCCGAAATCGCCCGTACGCCGGAAACCCGCGATCTTGAGATTTCCGGGATTGGCGGCATCACCACCTGGAAAGATGCGGTGGAGTTCATGGCGCTGGGATCGAACGCGGTTCAGGTTTGTACCGCAGCCATGATCTATGGCTTCCGCGTGGTCGATGACCTGATTGATGGCATGAGCCAGTGGATGGATGACAAGGGTTACACCAGCGTCGAACAGTTCACCCGTGCAGCCGTTCCGCAGGTTTCCGACTGGAACGAGCTTAACATGAACTTCGACACCAAGGCGGTGATCAACCCGGATAACTGCATTGAGTGCGGTCGTTGCCATATCGCGTGTGAGGATACCTCGCACCAGGCGATCACCATGACCAACAAGCCCGAAGGCGGCCGTTTGTTCGAGGTCGTTGACGAGGAATGTGTGGGTTGTAACCTTTGCTATCACATCTGCCCGGTCCCGGATTGCATCACCATGGAGCCGGTCAAGCCCGACAAGCCGCCAATGACCTGGCCGGAACATCCGCTTAATCCCATGCGTATGGCCGCCGAGTAATCCAGACGCGTTACGCGCGCGCCACCCGCGCCACCAAAACCAGAAGGACTGACTAATGACTGCTCAACCCAGTGCACGTAACCTTTCAATTGATGGTGATCGCCTTTGGGATAGCCTGATGGAAATGGCCAAGATCGGCAAAACCGAAAAGGACGGCGTTTGCCGTCTGGCGCTGACCGATCTTGACCGTGAAAGCCGTGATCTGTTTATCGAATGGTGCAAGGCCGAGGGCTGCTCGATCCGCATCGACAAGATGGGCAACATCTTTGCCCGTCGCGAAGGCCGCAATCCGGACCTGCCCCCGGTCGTGATGGGCAGCCACCTTGATAGCCAGCCGACCGGCGGCAAGTATGACGGCGTTTATGGCGTTTTGACCGGGCTTGAGGTCATCCGTACGCTTAATGAAGCCAAGTACGAAACCGAAGCGCCGCTTGAAGTCGTTTGCTGGACAAACGAAGAAGGCTCGCGCTTTGCTCCGGCAATGGTGGCATCGGGCGTCTTTGCCAAGGTCTTTGATCTTGAATACGGCCATTCCCGTGCTGACGTCGATGGTAAAACCATGGGCGAGGAACTGGAACGTATCGGCTATATGGGCCCGGACGAAGCCACCATTGATGCCCACCCGATGGGCGCTTATTTCGAAGCCCATATCGAACAGGGTCCGATCCTTGAAGACGAAGGCAAGGATGTCGGGATTGTCACCGATGCCCAGGGCCAGCGTTGGTATGAAATCAAGTTCACCGGTGTCGAAGCCCATGCTGGCCCGACCCCGATGAAAACGCGTAAGGATGCCCTTCTGGGGGCAGCACGCGTGATCGAGCTGGTCAACAAGATCGGTCTGGATCGCTCGCCACTTGCCTGTGCGACGGTTGGCATGATGCAGATCCATCCGAACTCGCGCAACGTCATCCCGGGCGAGGTGTTCTTTACGGTTGATTTCCGTCATCCTGATGATGCGGTACTGGCCGATATGGACAAGGCACTGCGCGAAGGCGTTGAAAAGATCGCAAAGGATATCGGCCTTGAAACCGAGTTCGAACAGATCTTCTATTACGCACCGGTTCCGTTCGATAAATCCTGTGTTGATGCGGTGCGCAAGGGCGCGGAACTTGGCGGGTTCTCGTCACGTGAAATCGTTTCAGGTGCTGGCCATGATGCCTGCTATCTCGCCCAGGTTTGCCCGACTGCGATGATCTTCATCCCGTGTGTCGATGGTATTTCCCATAACGAGATCGAGGAAATCCACAAGCCGTGGTCCGATGCCGGCGGGCAGGTTCTGCTGCATGCTGTTCTGGCCAAGGCCGACGAAACGGTCATGAAAGAATAGATATCGCTGTTTCGGATAGCCAAGTCGTCCGAACCAGATACAAGACATCAAAAAGCAGGGCGTGTCATGCGCCCTGCTTTTTGTTTTTGGTGGGCGCGGGGGATCAGCTTTCGCCGTCGGAAAGATTGATCAGGTGATTGTGGGTCCAGAAGTCCAGCGTGCCGTCTTCGCTCAGTTCCTCGATCAGAAGATTGAGGTGTTTGACATGCGCCATGCAGGGGCTTTTGCGTGAAAACATGAAACGCACATCATTGCTGTCAACGGGCGGTTCAACGATCTTGATGTCGTCGCTGAGTTTGTCACGATAGATATTGGATAGTCCGTCAAAGCGGCCGAGCATCACGTAATCCACCCGACCATTCATTAGCACATCAAAAATGCGGTTTCCGGTTGGCGAGAACATCATGTCGAGGCGCTGTTCGGCAAACCTGTCGATATAATCACCATAGCTTCCGCCTTGTGGGCGGGCGCCGCGATGACCGATCAGATCATGCAAGTCAGAAACGGCAAACCGGTTGTCGCGATGCTGAAACACCATGATGTCGTCATGGGCGAATGGCGCACTGTAAAAATGGATCTGGTCGCGTTCATTGGTGAAATAGGCCCCGGCGATCACATCAAGTTCGCCATTGCGCAACATCTGGATTGCGCGCGTCCAGGGGATGTCGAGATTGACATCAAGCCGCAAATCGCTGCGTTCCGCGTAATTCTGCAAGATGTCGATGGCAAGCCCGGTATGCTGGCCATTATTGTTGATGTAAGTGATGGGCTCCCAGCCATTGGCGCCGCCAACCGCAAGGGTACGGCAGATGGTTTTTGGTGAGGTCGTCTGCGTCGGCTTGGTCGAGGAATATTGGGCGAATGCCGGTGATAACATCGGGGGGATTGCTCCCCAAAGTACCGCGACAAGCACCCAAAAACAGACGGCGCGAAATGAAAGCCTGATGCACACCATGATCGTCTGAAAGCGTTGTTATTATAAGTGATATCTAAAGTTGGTTATGGCTTTCAGTGATTCAACTATCCAGAAGTGGTGTGTATCTGGCGAAAAACCGGGAAAAATGATGCGCAAAAGGGTGGGGTCAGCTGCCGGTTTCGCGATTGAACACGGTCTGTTCCAGATGATACTGGGTGCGTTCCTTGATGGTGCCGTTTTGCGCAAGTTCGGCAATCAGCAGATTGATCTGCGCAACATGTTCAACACACGGGCTGTTGCGTGAAAACATCATGCGGACCGGATTGTGATCAAGCGGTGGCTCCACCGCGATGATTTTGTCCTCGATCCCTAGTTTGCGAAGGGTTGCCAACCCGTCATAGCGCGCAATCAAAACATAATCGACATGCCCGGCACGCAGCAGATCAAAGATGCGGTCATTGGTCGGGGAATAGATGATATCAAGTTGCTGTTCGGAATAGGTGTCGATCTTGTTGCCTAGGCTGCCGCCATGCGGGCGGGCCCCCTGATATCCCTTCAGGTCTTTGATGCTGGCATATTCAAACCGGCGATCGACATGCTGAAAGACCATGATGTCATCGGCATAAAAGACATCGCTATATTGAAACACGCGTTGGCGTTCATCATTGAAATAGGCCCCTGCCGTGACGTCTATTTTGCCCTGAAGCAACAAATCAAGCGTTCTGGCCCAGGGCAGTTCGATATCGACCCGGACATTGATGCCGTGACGCTCTGCATATTCCCGGAGGATCTCAATGCCCAGACCTGTTTGCCGACCATCGGATGCGATGTAGGAAACAGGTTGCCAGCTGGCCGGGCCACCGATGGTAATGGTGTCACAGCGTGTTCTTTGGTCGGTATATTGCTGAGCTTTGATCGGCGACAAAACCCCCGCCGTTAGCATCGATATCGCACAGAATGCAAATATTCTAATAAATTTGGCGCTTGGCAGCTTTAGCCGCATTTTCTCCGCCCCGTCCGTTTCCTCGTTATATCCGATTATGCAGATATGAACGAGGTGTTATCTATTCAACTTGTGTCGACCAAAAACGGCCGTTTCGGGCCGAAAAAAGATGGCGGCGGTTGAAAGTCAGGACAGGCCTACACCCTTTAGGATGATGCGCACGACATTTTCCTTGGCCTCAGCAAATTGCGCGTCGCTGAGCGGCTTGTCGTTGTTGAAAATCTCGATCTGACGGCCAAAGTCGGCATAGTGCTGGGTGGTGGCAAAGATCATGTACATCAGGGTGTAGGGCTCAACATCATCCATCTTGCCCTCGTCGATCCAGCCCCGGATGACGATAACGCGGCTATCAAGCCAGTTCTTGACCGTGGTCGAGATATATTCCGACGAGAATTTCGCACCACGAATGATTTCATGTGCCCACAGTCGTGAGCCATAGGGACGGGCGCGAGACAGATCCATCTTGGCTTCGATATAGCCCCGCAGGATCACGGCCGGGTCAGCACTGTTATCAAACGTCATCGCCGCTTCGAGCCAGTGGTCGCAGACATCTTCCATGATGCGGCGATAAAGTGCCTCTTTGGTGTTGAAATAATAATGCACATTGGCCTTGGGGACATTGGCGGTTTCGGCGATCCGTGCGGTGGTTGCCCCCTTGAACCCGAAGTCGGCAAAGACCCGTTCGGCCGCAGCCAGAATCTGCTCTTCGTTTTCCTGACGGATCGCGGCCTTGTGTGCGCCGTTTACTGCGGGTTTTGTGCTCATTTTATTGTCCCGTTTCGCGCCGATTTTGATACATCATAATCAAGCTATATAAATCGTGTCATTTATCTTGACCGTTTGGTCAGGTTAAAATAACCTCTACTTCTAATATCAAAAAGAAACTTTTTTATGCGCGTCGTGCCTAGGGTCCAAACTTATCCAAATGACCGTTCCGGTCGCCCGGATTTGTGCGGATATGCGAAGCAAAATTGCAGGAAGATGCACATCTTTCAAGATTTTGCGACAACATAGCCCGTGCAAATCCGGGTGATCCGATGGACAACTGATATGAGAGAAAGCCTCTGCGTCAAATCCCTTGATTGGGGATACCCCCAATCTGCAGGCTTTTCCTAGATTTTTCTCTCATATCAGCTGCCGGATCGATCATTTGGATGAGTTTGGACCCTGGCCATGGTCAAGAGTCGGTTTTGTCCGAAATATCGAACAGTCCCGATGAAAGATAAACACAAAATAGACGCCGTAAACAAAAATCAGGGTCGCCGAAATGGTGTTTGACGGTCGAATATTCGAAACAGTTCCGCGGTGGTGTTAAAGCGCTAGTGCATGGGCATGTCTCATGCTAACGACTTTTACGTGCCCGCAACACGGGCGATCCCGAACAGGCGAATGTGCGACATTTTGGTCAGTTGACCAGATACCTTTCGCGAAAACGGGATGAAGAATATCAGATGCCGGTGCACGGTGCCCGCCACCGAACCGGTCGAGAGAAGCACTTAAAAAGGTACGGGAGACCTTTTGATGACAGCCACCACGAAAATCAGCCGTCCGAACGATCTTTCGGCGTTCTGGATGCCGTTTACGGCCAACCGTCAGTTCAAGCAGACCCCGCGTATGCTGGTCTCGGCGGATGGCATGTATTACAAAACCGACGACAATCGGGAGATCCTTGACGGTACCGCAGGCCTCTGGTGCTGCAACGCCGGTCACAAGCGTCCGAAAATCGTCGAAGCGGTCAAGGCGCAGATGGATGAACTGGATTACGCACCGGCGTTCCAGATGGGCCATCCCAAGGCGTTCGAACTGGCAAGCCGTCTGGCGCAGCTGATGCCGGGCAACCTCAACCATGTGTTCTATACCAACTCCGGTTCTGAATCGGTTGAGACCGCGCTTAAAATCGCACTGGCCTATCACCGTGCACGCGGCGATGGTCAGCGTACCCGTCTGATCGGTCGTGAACGCGGCTATCATGGTGTGAACTTCGGCGGCATTTCGGTTGGTGGTATTTCGGGCAACCGGAAAACCTTTGGCCAGATGCTGGGCGGTGTTGACCATATGCGTCACACTTATCTTCCGGAAGAAAACGGTGTGACCCGCGGTATGCCGGAACATGGTGCGTTTCTGGCCGAAGATCTTGAGCGTATCTGCGCGCTGCATGATCCGTCCACGATTGCTGCTGTGATTGTCGAGCCGGTTGCAGGCTCCACCGGTGTTCTGATCCCGCCGAAGGGTTATCTGGAACGCCTGCGCGAGATCTGCACCAAGCACGGCATTCTTCTGATCTTTGACGAAGTCATCACCGGTTTCGGTCGCCTTGGCGCACCGTTCGCAGTTGATTACTTCGGTGTTCAGCCGGATCTGGTCACGACGGCCAAAGGCCTTACCAACGGCACCATTCCGATGGGTGCAGTGTTTGCCACCGATGACATCCATGATGCTTTCATGACCGGCCCGGAAAACATGATCGAGCTGTTCCATGGGTATACCTATTCGGGTAACCCGGTTGCCTGTGCGGCCGCGATGGCAACGCTTGAGACCTATGAAGAAGAAGGTCTGTATTCCAAGGGCAAGGATCTTGGTCAGTATTGGGAAGATGCAGTGCACAGCCTGATCGACCTGCCGCTGGTCAAGGATGTCCGTAACCTGGGTCTGATCGGTGCGATCGAGCTGGAGCCGATTGAAGGCTTCCCGACCAAGCGTGCCTTCAATGCCTTCCTCAAGGCGTTTGAAAAAGGCATCCTGATCCGCACCACGGGTGACATTATTGCGCTATCACCGCCGCTGATCCTTGAAAAATCACACATTGATCAGCTGTTCGGCACCTTGCGCGAAGTGCTTAAAGAGATCGATTAAGATCACGACATTTGCCCCTTGTCCGGTCAAACGGGCAGGGGGCATCGGCTTGCAGGGCTGATAAAAATCAAACGTTTCTGCAACGCTCGGAGGAAACATCTGTTTCGCGATTTTTCCGATCGCGTCCCGTCTGGGAATGGACCCGCATAAAACAAAACAGGGTTCTTGGGGCGCGCTTGGACATAAAGTCCAAAGATCAGCAGAAGCTGGCAAGGACATAAAAATATCAGATCAAGGAGGTATCTCGGATGTCGATGCTGAGAGGCGGACTGATTCAAATGAGTCTGAAAGGGTCAACCGATCAGACGCCAGAAGAAATCCGCAAGGCCATGATTGACGCACATCTGCCCTATATTGAAGAGGCAGCCAAAAAAGGTGTGCAGGTCCTGTGCTTTCAGGAAGTTTTCACCCAGCCCTATTTCTGTCCGAGTCAGGACAAAAAATGGTATGCGGCCGCGGAAAAAATCCCCGATGGCCCGACCACACAGCTGATGTGTGAGCTGGCAGCAAAATACAAAATGGTGATCGTTGTTCCGATCTATGAGGAAGATATCACCGGTGTGTATTACAACACCGCTGCCGTCATTGATGCCGACGGTACCTATCTTGGGAAATACCGCAAAACCCATATCCCCCATGTCGCCGGTTTCTGGGAGAAATTCTTCTTCAAGCCGGGCGCGTCGGATTGGCCGGTCTTTGACACCCAGTATTGCAAACTTGGCGTTTATATCTGTTATGACCGCCACTTCCCGGAAGGTTGGCGTGCGCTTGCACTGAACGGGGCGGAATACATCGTCAATCCGTCGGCGACCGTTGCCGGGGTATCGGAATATATCTGGAAACTCGAACAGCCGGCATCGGCTGTGGCCAATGGCTGCTTCATCGGCGCGATCAACCGCGTCGGCACCGAGGCGCCCTGGAACATTGGCGAGTTTTACGGTCAGAGCTATTTCGTCAATCCGCGCGGCGAGATTGAATCCCAGGCGTCCCGCGACAAGGACGAATTGCTGGTCCATGACATGGATATGTCGATGGTGCGCGAAATCCGCGACAACTGGCAGTTCTTCCGTGATCGTCGCCCGTCGACCTATACCCGTCTGACCGACGGAAACTGATTTCATGTTACCGGCGAGCGGTTTCTTGCTGCTCGCCGTTTTGCCTTGATCGACAGCTGGGGTATCATTCCCCATTCCCGGCAATGACCGGGCAAAGGCTTTATGCGTTTGATCGAATGTCGACAAGGTTCAGGGCAACGTCCCTGAGGGAGGCTTCCAATAAGTCGGGCCAGAAAATCTTTCTGGTTCGGAAGAGAGACATACGATCAGGGGAAACCCCATGACGCTAAAACAAGTCGTCAATAATGTTGCTGAGATGCCCGCATCAAAAAAAGCTGTTGTTGATATCAAGAAACTGTCGCTGACCTTTCAGACGGCAGATGGTCCTGTGTACGCCCTTTCCGATGTCGATCTGACCATCGAAGAAGGCGATTTTGTTTCCTTTATCGGTCCGTCCGGTTGCGGCAAAACCACGCTTCTGCGTGTGATCGCCGATCTGGAGCAAGCCACCGGCGGTGACATTTCGATCAATGGCGTATCGCCGCACGAAGCCCGCGAACAGCGCGCTTACGGCTATGTGTTTCAGGCACCCGCCCTGCTTCCGTGGCGTTCGATCGAACGCAATGTGACCTTGCCGCTCGAAATCATGGAAATCTCCAAGGAAGAGCGCATCAAGCGCGCCCAGGAGGCCCTGAAACTGGTCGAGCTCAATGGCTTTGAAAAGAAATTCCCGTGGCAGCTGTCTGGCGGCATGCAGCAACGTGCATCGATTGCGCGTGCCCTGTCATTCGACGCCGATCTGCTTCTGATGGATGAGCCGTTCGGCGCGCTTGATGAGATCGTGCGTGATCACCTTAATGAACAGCTTTTGAAATTGTGGGCGCGCACCAACAAGACGGTGGCATTTGTTACCCACTCCATCCCCGAGGCGGTCTATCTGTCGACCAAGATTGTCGTCATGTCGCCGCGTCCGGGACGGATCATTGATGTGATCGAAACCGACTTCCCGAAAGACCGCACGCTTGATATCCGCGAAACGCCGGAATTCCTCGAGATTGCGCATCGTGTTCGTGAAGGGCTGCGCGCGGGGCACAGCAATGACGACTAATGCTGCTTCCATGACCGGCACGCTTGCCGGACCATCGATCTGGACGCGCATGATGTCTGGCCAGACCGGCCCGGTATGTGTTGTCCTGATTGCGCTTCTTGTTCTGTGGTATGTCGGGGCCGTTTTCATGAACGCGCCGACCCAGATTGATCGTTATGAACGTGCCGATCAGACCTGGACCACAGGCCAGCTGATCGAAGATACCCTGGCACAGGAACGCCCGATCCTGCCGGCCCCGCATCAGGTGGCGGTCGAGATGTATAACACCATCTTCGCGATCAAGATCACGTCCAAGCGGTCGCTGGTGTATCACAGCTGGGTGACGCTTTCCTCGACCCTTCTGGGCTTCGGGATTGGCACTTTGCTTGGTGTGTTGCTGGCGGTGGGTATTGTTCATGTCATGACGCTTGAAAAAAGCCTGATGCCGTGGGTGATTTCATCGCAAACCATTCCGATCCTTGCGATTGCGCCAATGATCATCGTTGTTCTGGGTGCCATCGGGATCAAGGGACTGGTGCCAAAAGCGGTCATTTCGACCTATTTGTGCTTCTTCCCGGTTACGATCAGCATGGTCAAAGGCCTGCGCTCCCCGCAGGTGATCCAGCTTGATCTGATGCGGACTTACAATGCCTCGAAATGGCAGACCTTCTGGCAGCTTCGTTTACCGTCCGCCATGCCGTTCCTGTTTGCCAGCCTGAAAGTCGCGATTGCGATCAGTCTGGTCGGTGCCATCGTCGGTGAATTGCCGACCGGTGCGCAGGCAGGTCTTGGTGCGCGTTTGCTTGCGGGTTCGTACTATGGACAGACCATTCAAATCTGGTCGGCCCTTCTGACAGCGGCCTTTGTTGCGGCCATCCTTGTGGTGATCGTTGGCTGGTGTGAACGCAAGGTCCTTGCGCGCATGGGGGTAAAGCCATGACGATGAAACTTGATAAATTCTGTCTTGTTGCGGCGATTGCGGCCTTGCTGGCGCTGATCTTTCCGCTGTCGGGGATTGATGGCGATACCGGCAAGCAGGTTGCCTTTGTTGGCGATATCCCGGGCCTTGCCATTGCCATGGCGCTTTGCGTGATTGCCGGTGCGGCTTTTACCTGGCTTGGTGTGCGGTCGGTCAAGGCCGGGATCGTCATTCTGGCGGTTGCGGTGTTTGGCTGCTGGCAGGCGGTGAGTGTTCTTTATGATCACGGTGTCGCCGGTTATGCCGGGCTTGGCTTCTGGTTGTTCATCCTGTCGCTTTGGGCGTTTGTCTGGCGCGGGATTGATGTGATTGCCAATTTCCACAGCCTTGATCGCGGCAAGCAACATCTGGCCAACGTGATTGTGCCGGTGGCTTTTGGTGTCTGGCTTCTGTTTGTATGGGAAGTCGTCGTTTCGGGCTTTGGCGTGCCGCAGGTTCTTCTGCCGCCGCCCAGCATGATTGGCGAACGCTTTGTCAATTCGACCGACATTCTGGCATCCGACTTCCACCAGACCTTTGTGAAGGCCGTTTTGAGCGGTTATGTCATGGGCTGTGGTTCGGCCTTTATCGTTGCGATTGCGGTTGACCGCGTGCCGTTCCTCAAACGCGGTCTTTTGCCGCTGGGCAACATGGTGTCGGCGCTTCCGATCATTGGTGTCGCGCCGATCATGGTGATGTGGTTTGGCTTTGACTGGCAGTCGAAAGCTGCCGTGATCGTGATCATGACCTTCTTCCCGATGCTGGTGAATACCGTTACCGGGTTGAATGCGGCCGGCAAGCTTGAAAAGGATCTGATGGCGACATACGCGTCGGGCTATTGGTCAACGCTGTTTCGTTTGCGTTTGCCTGCTGCCATGCCGTTTGTTTTTAACGCACTTAAAATCAATTCCACGCTTGCGCTGATTGGCGCGATCGTCGCCGAATTTTTCGGCACCCCGATTGTTGGTATGGGCTTCCGCATCTCGACCGAGGTGGGGCGGATGAATATCGACATGGTCTGGGCGGAAATCGCATTGGCGGCCCTTGCGGGTACCGCCTTCTACGGGGCCGTGGCTTATATTGAGAGAAAAGCAACGTCATGGCATCCGTCATTCCGGGTACGTCGCCACTAAAGGCATAAAACAAGACGACCCGCCGGGAGGACTTGACTACAACCTGAGGAGACATCGACGAATGAATAAGTTTATTTCGACTGCTATGGGGTTGAGTTTCGGGCTGGCATCGTTTTCCGCGATGGCAGCAGATGAGGTAACCCTGCAGCTTAAATGGGTCACGCAGGCCCAGTTTGCAGGCTACTATGTCGCACTCGACAAAGGTTTCTACGAAGAAGCCGATCTTGATGTGACGATTAATCCGGGTGGTCCGGACGTTGCCCCGCCGCAGGTGATTGCCGGTGGTGGTGCCGACGTGATCATTGACTGGATGCCGTCCGCCCTTGCATCGCGTGAAAAGGGTGTGCCGCTGGTGAACATCGCACAGCCGTTCGCCAAATCGGGCATGATGCTGACCTGCCTGAAGGAAACCGGCATTGAAAGCCCGGACGACTTCCCGGGTCGTACCCTTGGTGTGTGGTTCTTCGGCAACGAATATCCGTTCCTAAGCTGGATGTCGAAACTCGGCATTCCGACCGAAGGCGGCGATGATGGCGTGACCGTCCTGAAACAGGGCTTCAACGTTGATCCGCTGATCCAGAAGCAGGCCGATTGCGTTTCGACCATGACCTATAACGAATACTGGCAGGTTATTGATGCCGGTATCCCGGAAGATGACCTCAAGGTCTTCAAATACGAAGATCAGGGCGTCGCGACCCTTGAAGACGGTCTTTATGTTCTTGAAGACAACCTGTCGGATCCGGCATTCGTCGACAAGATGGCACGCTTTGTTGATGCCAGCATGAAGGGCTGGAACTGGGCCAAGGAAAACCCGGAAGACGCCGCCATGATCGTTCTTGATAACGACATGACCGGTGCCCAGACCGAAAAACATCAGGTCCGCATGATGACCGAAATCGCCAAACTGCTTGGTGATTCCGCAGTTCTCGACGAAGCAGCTTATCAGCGTACCGTTGACAGCCTGCTTTCGGGTGGTTCCGATCCGGTGATCACCAAGGAGCCGGAAGGCGCCTGGACCCACGCTGTTACCGACAAGATGTAATTTCAACGTCTTGTGATCTTTGCCCGTCCGGCGGGGTTTTGCTTCGCCGGACGGGATTGCCTCCCGAACTACCAACGATGAACGACGACGATTGAATACCCTCGGGGTGTTTGCAGACAACGGGCGAAATGCCGGGATGGCCCGCAACTTTTCGCCGCAAAGACAGACAAGGAGCCACCCATGTCCATGGTTATTCGTGGCGGAACCATTGTTACCGCAGACCTGACATACAAATCCGATATCCTGATCGAAGACGGCAAGATCGCCGCGATCGGGGAAAACCTGACCGGGGACAAGGTGATCGAGGCCGACGGCTGCTATGTGATGCCCGGCGGTATTGATCCGCACACCCATATGGAAATGCCCTTCATGGGCACCTATTCCGCCGACGATTTCGAAAGCGGCACCAAGGCGGCAGTTGCTGGCGGCACGACCATGGTTGTCGATTTCTGCCTTCCGGCACCTGAACAGTCGCTGCTTGAAGCGCTGCAGGCCTGGGATAACAAATCCTCCAAGGCGGTATGCGATTATTCCTTCCACATGGCGATCACCTGGTGGGGTGAGCAGGTCTTTGATGAAATGAAGACCATCGTGCAGGAAAAGGGCATCAACACCTTCAAGCACTTCATGGCCTATAAGGGCGCGCTGATGGTGGATGATGACGAAATGTTCGCATCCTTCTCGCGCTGCTCGGAACTGGGCGCGATGCCGCTGGTTCATGCCGAAAACGGCGACGTGGTCGCAACCCTGCAGGCAAAATTGCTTGCCGAAGGCAATAACGGCCCGGAAGCGCATGCCTATTCCCGTCCTGTGGATGTTGAGGGCGAAGCCTGCAACCGTGCGATCATGATTGCTGATATGGCCAATGTGCCGCTTTATATCGTGCATGTGTCGTGCGAACCGGCGCATGAAGCCATCCGCCGTGCGCGTCAGAACGGCAAGCGCGTCTTTGGCGAACCGCTGATCCAGCACTTGATTTTGGATGACAGCGAATACAAAAATCCCGATTGGGACCACGCCGCACGTCGCGTCATGTCCCCGCCGTTCCGCAGCAAGGAACATCAGGATGGTCTTTGGAATGGTCTGGCATCAGGCAGCTTGCAGGTTGTTGCGACCGACCACTGTGCCTTCACCACCGATCAGAAACGCTATGGCGTTGGCGACTTCACCAAGATCCCGAACGGCACCGGTGGCCTTGAAGACCGTATGCCGCTTCTTTGGACCTATGGCGTTGGCACCGGCCGTCTGACCCCGAACGAGTTCGTGGCAGCCACCTCGACCAACATTGCCAAGATCCTCAACATCTATCCGCGCAAGGGTGCGGTTCTGGTTGGGGCGGATGCGGACCTTGTGGTCTGGGATCCGAAGGCATCGAAAACCATCACCGCCGAACATCAGCAGTCCTCGATTGACTACAACGTGTTCGAAGGCATCGAGGTCACAGGCCTTCCGCGCTATACACTCAGCCGCGGCCGTATTGCCGCGGAAGAAGGTGTGGTTCTTGCCAAATGCGGCGACGGCGAATTCATCGCCCGCGAACCGTATCCGGCCGTCAACAAAGCCCTTTCCAAATGGAAAGAAATCACCTCACCGCGTAAGGTTGAGCGTAAGGGTATTCCGGCTGGTGTTTGAAAGAAATGTGGTTTCGCTAGGGAGAGAAAAGCTCTCCTTAGCGAAGTTTCCTTCTCGTTCATATTTAGAATGCGGAAAATTTTTAATCTTTAGGGAAAGGCAAAAATGAGCACTCTGAGTATACAATTGCCGAACTAGCTATCGAGTAGACCGAACCCGATAACATAGTTTCAGGTTGGTAAAAAAACATCGTTGAGTTTAATCCTGTTATCAATCTGACGTTTTGTAATATGGTATGATCTTGAGGTAGATTTCCCCGTAAATGTAGCTCACATTCTTGTATGTCAGAATGTAGGAAAACTATATTTTGCTGTTGTATGTTTGCAAGTTCCCATGAAGTCCAAAATGTAGAAGGGATAATAGATAGGAAAAAGAGGATATAATACGCTCGTTTTCCTCTTATCTCACGTATTTTTAAAGATAGAGAAGTAAGTTTTACTTTTATAGATTTATAAGGAAATTTTCTAAATATTAAAGATATTGAATGCAAAAATATATCTGTGAATTCGATGATTGCTACAGGTAGGCGAAGTATCATCAATGATAAATATGGAAATAGAGATATAGCTATTAAAAGGTTTGAGTGTCCAATGTATTTATATGATTCAAATAGATTTATCGATGCAATGATGAAGTCATCAATATCTGCATAATCTGATATATTTACTGAGAAAAGGGATAATAATCGATATTGGTGTACCATTCCGCTGAGAGAAAAAAGTAATGCAACGGTTGAGAGTGTTGCTCCCCAATGCGATTTGACCCACTCCAACATATATTCACCTTCAACGGTTTAACATTGGGCTTCAATCATATATTGAAAAATAGGTCGCGTCTAATATTTAAGATTGCTGCAGTTGGGCAATAGGTGGTTGTCTATATCGATACCGCGTTTTCCTAAGTCGAAAACACTGTTTATCTCAGTTTTAGAAACTGATTTGGCTTTGCTTAATCTAGCTAGGACTAAACAGTTTCAGCATCACGATCCCTGACAGGATCAGCGCAATTGCAACCAACCGTCCTGGGTTGGCTGGTTCGCCGACCATGATGATGCCAAAGATCACGGCACCGGCCGCACCGATGCCGGTCCAGATCGCATAAGCCGTTCCGATCGGGATCGAGCGCATGGCGATTGAAAGCAGCCAGAAGCTGGCGGCGATTGCGGCTATGGTGAGCGCGCTTGGGATGGGCTTGGTGAAGCCTTCGGTGTATTTCAGGCCAATTGCCCAGCAAATTTCGAGAAATCCGGCAATAACCAACGCTGTCCAGGCCATGGGGGCCTCCTGTCTTGCGGGGCCGTCCCCATTGATCGGATCAGGAATACCGGTCGTCCGGTATCAAGGTGGAAAGTCGAACTATCTGTAATCAGTCTAATTCAACGGGTGCGGTGCGACAATGTAAAAATGACGCAGTGCAGCATGAATGCTCGGGCTGGAACATGTCATTACGGCAAGACGAGAGATGCATGCTGCACTGCTCTCGACTATGATGAGGCCATTAGATTACGTGGCCCAATTCAAAGGTTTGCCGACGTCGTGACGAAAGCTGATCAATCGCGATCCACCAACATCCCAACCCTTGGCCTTGTTCTGGCTGGTGGTGAGGCACGCCGCATGGGCGGGGATAAGGCCTTTCGCAAGGTTGGCGGGAAAAGCCTGATCGGGCGGGTGATCGACGTTGCCCAAGGACAATGCGATCAGGTGATGATTTCGTCCAATGCCGGTGCCGACGCATTCGCGGGTTACAGCTTGCCGGTCGTAGCCGATCAACCTGCAGCGGGGCAGGGGCCACTGGGCGGTATTCTGGGGGGACTGCTGGCCTTGCCGGATGGTGTTGACTGGCTGGTGACGTTTCCCGTCGATTGCCCGATTGTGCCGCTTGATATGGTGGAACGCTTGCAAGCGGTTGCCGCAGATACTGGGGCGAAGGCGGCCTTTGCCAGCCATGCCGACCGTGACCATTACCTATCGAGCATCTGGCATCGTGATGCTGCCAAAGTCATTGCGGATCTGCTGGCGTCTGATGATCGCCGCGTGAGGGGACCGTTACAGGCGCTGGATGCGCCGCGGGTGGTGTTTGAGGATAAGGTTGCCGGGCTTGAACCGTTTACCAACGTCAATACGCCCGATGACCTGAAGCTGATTAACAGTGCACTTGCGAGCACCGTATCGAAGCAGGGTTAGTCGACTGCGCAGGCCCGCCACGGCTGCCAAGGCTCGTAATTCTCAAAGAACCCGGCCAGGAAATGATCGACGCGTTCGCGGTTGATGGCGCGGTCTTTGGGCGACAGGTCCTTGTCGAACTGGCCGCAGTTTTTCTCGACCGCTTCACCGATGGTTTTCCAGTCGACATCTTCGTTATGGCCGGGCATGCCGGTTGCAATGGCGCACCAGCCAACGGCCTCGGCCTTGTCATCGACCGTGCGGGCTTCTTCGGCAAGGTAGGCTGCCGCACGCATTTCGCCGTGCTGGGCAGCGCGGCGCAGATAGGTCAGGCGATCGACATCGCTTTTGGCAAAGCGGTTGGCAAGCAGGGTGGCCGCACGCGGATCACCAAGCTCCCACGCCTGTTTCAGATGCGCTTCGGCCTTTGCGCCGTCGCCCTGATCAAGCGCATCAAGGGCAAGCCACAGCATCGCCTGGGTGTTGTTGTGTTGGGCGGCAGCGGTATAGAGACCGCGAATATCGTCCTTGGCCCCGCCCACGGCTTCAAGACGCCTGGCCATGACAACACTTGCATCCGGGTTATTGTTATCTGACGCTTGTTCCATCAGCGCCCAACCGGCATCTTCGTTGGCCGCGACACCAACCCCGTTGATGGTCTGACAGGATAGAAGATACTGCGCGGTGGCATCGCCATTGTCAGCAAGCGAGGAGAAAATACCCGCCGACTTTTCAAATTCCCCGTGGCGATAGGCATTGATGCCGTCATCAAGCGCCGAAGACGCCGCAGCGCCGGTGGCAAGAAAACCGCTCATGGCCAGTGCCGTGAGGGCAGCACGGCCAAGAGCGGGAACAGTCCGGCGGACGGAGGAAGACAGGCGCATGGAAAAGTTACCTTTGCCCGCAAAATACCGGGCGGTCGGATATGAAAAAATCAAAAGAGATGAACAAAGTCCGGGACGGTCGGGGGCGAAAAAATCACCCCCGACACCCCCAGTAGTGTAGCCCGAATTACTGGGCTGCACGCCATTCCGCGATCAGATCGTCATATTTGACGGTCTCACCCTGCGGTTTTTCGTTGGCAAGCGGCGGTTTCGGTGCGCCCGGCTGGTCGTACCAGTACTGGGCATCACGCTCTTCGTTCAGCTTCGGTGCGCATTCGCCACCGATGCCTGCACGTTCCAGACGCTGCAGAACACGGTCCATGGAGGTCGCAAGGTTGTCCATGGCTTCCTGCGGGGTCCGTTCGCCGGTTACAGCTTCGGCAACGTTCTGCCACCAGAGCTGTGCCAGTTTCGGATAATCCGGAACGTTGGTACCGGTCGGCGACCACTGGACACGGGCCGGCGAACGATAGAACTCAACCAGACCACCCCAGTTCGGAGCGATATCGGTCATTTCCTGGGTATCCAGGTCAGACTGACGGATCGGTGTCAGACCGGTGAGGGTCTTTTTCAGCGATACGGTTTTCGAGGTGGTGAACTGTGCATAGAGCCATGCAGCTTTACGGCGCTCAACCGGGGTGGACTTCATCAGAGTCCAGGAACCCACGTCCTGATAACCAAGCTTCATGCCTTCTTCCCAGTACGGGCCGTGCGGCGACGGGGCCATACGCCATTTCGGCGTGCCATCGTCGTTCACAACCGGGGTGCCTTTTTTCGCCATGTCGGCGGTAAACGCGGTGTACCAGAAGATCTGCTGTGCGATCTGGCCCTGTGCCGGAACCGGACCTGCTTCGCCGAAGGTCATGCCCGCTGCTTCTGGCGGAGCATAAGCCTTGAGCCAGTCAATGTATTTGGTCAGAGCATAAACCGCTGCCGGGCCGTTTGCGGCACCACCACGGGTGACGCTGGAGCCAGCCGGTGCGCAACCTTCAACACGGATACCCCATTCGTCGACCGGAAGGCCGTTCGGGATGCCCTTGTCGCCAGCGCCAGCCATGGAAAGCCACGCATCGGTGAAGCGCCAGCCAAGCGACGGGTCTTTTTTGCCGTAATCCATGTGGCCATAGACTTTCTGGCCATCGATTTCACCGACGTCATTGGTAAAGAATTCGGCGATGTCCTGATAAGCCGACCAGTTGACCGGAACACCAAGGTCATAGCCGTACTTGTCTTTGAACTGCTTCTGCAGGTCTTCACGCTGGAACCAGTCGTAACGGAACCAGTACAGGTTCGCGAACTGCTGGTCAGGAAGCTGATAAAGCTTGCCATCCGGACCGGTGGTGAAGGACAGACCGATGAAGTCATCAAGATCAAGCGTCGGGGACGTAACGTCGGAACCTTCGCCAGCCATCCAGTCGGTCAGCGGCACAACCGCGTCATAACGCGCGTGGGTACCGATGAGGTCCGAGTCATTGATGAAGGCGTCATAGATGTTGCGGTTCGACTGCATCTGGGTCTGCAGTTTTTCGATCACATCGCCTTCGCCGATCAGGTCATGGGTCAGGTTGATCCCGGTGATTTCCGAGAAGGCCTTTGCCAGAACCTTGGATTCATATTCATGCGTGGTGATGGTTTCCGACACCACGTTGATGTCCATGCCACGGAACGGTTCTGCTGCTTTGATGAACCATTCCAGTTCGGCCATCTGGGCGTCTTTGCTCAGGCTCGACGGCTGAAATTCGCTGTCGACCCATTTCTTTGCCGCGTCGGTATATTGATCTGCCATGGCCGGGTTTGCCAGCACAGCAAGACCAAGGGCGACTGCAATTGCGCTGCCTTTAACAACGCTTTTGGCACCTTTGGCTTTAACGATCATGTCGTTTTCTCCCTGGTCGTCTTCCTTATTGCTCATCCGGTAAAACCGGTCATCAACACTGGGGGAAGACGGACAGCCCAGCGTAATGAATAGATCAGGAACGGCACCGCTGTAGGATGCAGTGCCGTTCCGGTGACTTAGCCCCAGCGCATCACAATGACGAGCCAGACAAGTGCGATGACAGAGCCGATCCAAAGGGCGGCATCGGTAAATGCCAGCCAGCCCAGATGGATATAGGCGGCTCCAAGCAAACTGATAAACAGACGATCACCGCGTGTGGTGGTCAGTGGCAAAAAGCCACGCCGCGGAACGGTCGGTGAAACCGCCTGCCAAATTCCCATCCCGATCAGCATCAAGAAGATGCAGCCAAAGAATGCGGCGGTAATCGGGGTCCAGGCCATCCATGCCATTTTGATATTCCTCCTGTTTTCCGATTACACGCGACCCATCGCGAAACCTTTGGCGATGTAGTTGCGAACAAACCAGATCACCAAGGCGCCCGGGACGATTGTCAAAACCCCCGCAGCCGCCAGTACACCCCAATCAAGTCCCGATGCCGAAACGGTACGGGTCATGGTGGCAGCAATCGGCTTGGCCTCGACCGAGGTCAGCGTGCGGGCCAGCAGTAGTTCCACCCAGCTGAACATGAAGCAGAAGAAGGCCGTGACAC
This sequence comes from Thalassospira sp., assembly GCF_002709775.1. Classification (GTDB taxonomy): domain Bacteria; phylum Pseudomonadota; class Alphaproteobacteria; order Rhodospirillales; family Thalassospiraceae; genus Thalassospira. Next base: position 1,473 of record NZ_PAQR01000032.1, on the reverse strand, counting down.
CGATGCCTGAACGGATCAGCGGAATGAAGATCGTGGCAAAGAAGCGCGGGAACGAATAACCATCCACATAGGCGGTTTCATCGATTTCCTTGGGGATCCCCGACATGAAGCCTTCCAGGATCCAGACAGCGAGCGGCACGTTAAACAGGCAGTGTGCCAGCGCCACAGCGATATGGGTGTCAAACAGGCCGACACTTGAATACAGCTGGAAGAACGGCAGCAGGAACACGGCCGGCGGTGCCATGCGGTTGGTCAGAAGCCAGAAGAACAGATGCTTGTCGCCGGTAAAGTTGAACCGCGAAAAGGCATAAGCAGCGGGCAGGGCGACCACCAGTGAAATCACCACGTTGATGCCGACATAGATCATCGAGTTGATGTAACCCGTGTACCATGCCGGATCGGTCAGGATCGTTGCATAGTTGGCCAATGTCGGATTGTCCGGGAACAGGGTCATTGCGCCCAGGATTTCCGTATTGGTCTTGATCGACATGTTGAACAGCCAATAGATCGGAACCAACAGGAACAGGATATAAAGAAGAAGTCCGATATGACGTTTCTGGAACTGCATTTTATTGTTCCCCCTGCTTTCCGGCGTTCATCACGACGGTATAGAAAACCCAGCAAACCAGCAGAATGATCAGGAAGTAGACCAGCGAGAAGGCCGCAGCAGGACCAAGGTCAAACTGACCGACTGCCATCCGGGTCAGGAACTGGCTGAGGAAGGTGGTTGCGTTACCCGGACCGCCACCCGTGAGGACGAACGGTTCGGTATAGATCATGAAGCTGTCCATGAAGCGCAGCAGAACACCGATCACGAGAACCGACTGCATCTTCGGCAGCTGAATGAAGCGGAACACGGCCCAGCGCGATGCGCCGTCAATCTTGGCCGCCTGATAATAGGCATCCGGGATCGAGCGCAGACCGGCATAGCACAGCAGCACGATCAGGCTGGTCCAGTGCCAGACGTCCATGACAAGCACGGTCAGCCAGGCATCCATCGGGTTCTGGGCATAGTTGTAATCAATACCCATAAGGTTGATCAGATAGCCACCAAGACCAATGTCTGCACGGCCAAAGATCTGCCAGATGGTGCCGACAACGTTCCATGGAATAAGCAGCGGCAGGGCAAGCAACACCATCGATGCCGACACACCCCAACCCTTGCGCGGCAGGGTCAGTGCAACCGCAATACCCAGCGGGATTTCGATGAACAGCACCGAAAGGGTATAGATGATCTGACGGATCAGCGCGTCATGCAGGCGGCTGTCACCCAGCACCTGTTCAAACCATTCGGTGCCGACAAAGAACCGAGTCTGCGGATCAAAAATGTCCTGAACTGAATAGTTCACAACCGTCATCAGCGGAATGATCGCACTGATGGCAACGATAAAGAACACTGGCAGGACGAGGAACCAGGCCTTGTTGTTGGTAATCTTGTTCATTTCCTCATCCCCCCTTACGCGACCAACTGAC
>NZ_PAQR01000031.1 GCF_002709775.1 Thalassospira sp. | reverse complement strand
TGGTTCCCGGAGGCAGCGGAGCTGATAGAGGCGGGTGTTGTGGATGGGGTGGTTGAGGAGTGAGCTTGTGGCGCGTTTTGAACCAGCGCAGTCTGCGCGCGGCTTTGCCGTGCTCGACCTTCGGCTTAAAATCGCTCCACTGGAGCGATTTCTTCACAGCGTCAGCCTTCAAGTTATGAGAAGGCTCATAACCACAGGAGGTCAAAGGTTCAAATCCTGTTCCTGCGGGCAATAAAAAACCCTGCCACCGAAGGTGACAGGGTCTTTTTATTGGTTGCGGGGGCCCGAGGCCACCTTTGTTATAACTTCAGGTGGACTTTGGTTTTTATGCCCGGTCGCAATGTCGAGAATCCCCATCAACTCACCACGCAAGCTGATTTGATAGTCGCCACGCTTATCTCCCGGCGTGACAATTATCTCTCCAACCACGGATCTGATCGCGTCTGCCGCTTCCGCATACATCTGTGGATCGTCGAGAGCTGCAGTCAGATTTTGCACCTTCTTCCGGTAAATCTCCGCAACATTTGGATGGATATCAGGAACGTCTTGAGGAACCTCATCCATACGCGCGATGATCTCTTGTTTTTCCTGCTCAAGCTCTTCCATACGGGACTTCATCACCGACTGATACATTCCATCTTCAATAGCGGACATGATACCAGCAATCCCGCGCTCGACCTTTTCAAGTCTCTGCCAATCAAGGACAACTTGCGCGCGACGCTCCCGGTTCATCTGGTTCAGACCTTCGGCATACGCCTGAACCGCTTCCGCCACCGCCTCTGCAGAAACCAGTTTTTCGGTAAGCCCTGCCAGAACACGGGCTTCAATTTTATCCCGAACAATTGTCCGACCATTGTCACATGTTCCACGACGATAGCGATTCAGACAACCATAACGGTCCCGGGTGATGATGCCGTAGTTACCACCACAGCAACCGCACTTGATAAGGCCGGAAAACAGGAAAGCTGGTCTGCGCAAGCTATTGAGCTTTGCGGCATGATATGCACGAACACCCTTGGTTACATTTGCATACTTCCTGGAAATTTCTTCCTGCCGACGACGCGTGGCCTGCCATAGATCATCGTCAACGATACGCAACCCAGGCACCTCAGTCCGAACCCACTCGGTTTCTGGATTAGGTCGTGAAACCCGCCTTCCAGTCGCCGGGTTCTTTACATAACGAAGCCGGTTCCAGACCATTACTCCGATATAAAGTTCATTATTCACAATACCAGTTCCTCGGGAAACATGCCCACGAATGGTTGTATCGCCCCAAACACGATCATACGGTCCGGGTATGCCTTCCCGATTGAGATCAGCAGCGATCGCCTTCGGACTTTTACCCGCAGAAAATTCACGGAAAATACGGAGAACAATTTCGGCTTCTGCCTCGTTGATTTTCCTCTCACCCGTAACTGGCTCGCCGTCGCTGTTCAGACGCTTTACAACATCATAGCCGTAGCAAACCCCGCCGCCGGACTTACCGTTCTCAACACGACCACGAAGACCACGACGGGTTTTATCAGCAAGATCCTTGAGAAAGAGCGCATTCATAGTGCCCTTAAGGCCAACATGCAGTTCGGAGATTTCACCTTCGGCCAATGTAACGATCCGCACTCCGGCAAACTTCAGATGTTTGAACAAAGTCGCAACATCGGCCTGATCCCGGCTGACACGGTCCAATGCCTCTGCCAGCACCACATCGAACTTCTTCGCCTGCGCGTCCTGCAACAGGCTTTGAACACCCGGTCGCAAAGTTATGCTGGCACCCGAGATGGCCGCATCGTGGTAGGTGCCGACAATTCGCCATCTCTCCCGCTTTGCCTGCTCCCGGCAAATACGGAATTGATCTTCGATAGAGTTTTCACTCTGGTTGTCGGAGGAGTAACGGGCATAGAGTGCTACACGGGACATGAGGCTTTCCTTTCTCGTAAAATAAAAGGTTCACCCTTTGGGGCCTTGCCCCTCTATCTCTTCTCCCAATGTGGCAGGACTATTGTCATTGGCTACCCGACGCTGCGTTTTCTCCCAAGCCAAATAATGTTGTCTAGCGATATGATAGCCTATGGCACGGGCGATCATACAAACATGCGGGTCCTGTTTAATTTCCAGTCCATCCCCCGACCAGTCGTTATCGTTAACCGGAGGCATTACAGCTACCCTTGCCTCTAGTTTCTTAGCCATCGGTTCACCTCTTCATGCAGTGGATAGGTCTCCCAAGGATGATCTAGACAAAAAATCATAGGAACCACACTCAAATACGACAGACACACGTTTTTGCTTAATAAGCGTAATGTTCGCACGATTGCCTCCGATGACGCGATCAAATCAACTATCAGGAGACAACGATGAAAAATTATTATGCCTTGGCAATCACGACCGCTAGGGACAGGAAATAGTCAGCTGTACAGGTTAAGCGGGTTCTGGAGAGGCTAGGCTGATTATTCATGTCCCGGTTTGTCACGGGGATCGTGATTTTGGAAGTATTAAACAGAGCAAACTTTTGGTTTAAAGCCCAAATCAATGTCTTTATACGTAGATTTTTATGGGAAGCATTTCAGGTGAGCGATGCACATTAATACCCTTGGTATTCAAGGACTTTCCGGTATCTCTACGATATGCGAGAGAGTGCCGCCAAGAAGAAGACAGGGGCGTCAATGCATACCGATCCTACTTCTATTACCAGCTGTCAAAACCCTCAAATAACGTTGAGAAACTTCATTGAGATCACCACCCTACCAATTTTTCTTGCATATGTTTTAGAGCGGGCTAATCAGCCTCCGACAACAACCTCGTCTCTCAGCCTTGCCAGTTTCGCCAGCGCAGTCACTGCCTGCATAAAAGCTTCCTGCTGTTCTTCTGACAGCTCCCGGAAAAGTTCAATTATTGCGCGTTCACGAGCATCATGCGGCTTGCCCGGCTCCACAAGCAAATCAGAGGGCTGGCACTCCAGAGCTTCGGCTATTCGTAGCAGCCACTCAACAGACAGGCGACGCCTACCATTTTCAAGATGGCTGATTTGCTGGTTACTGACCCCGACAATCTCGGCCAGCTGTTTTAGGGTTAATCCACGTGCTTTTCGCTTCTTCTTAATCCGGTTCTCTACAATCATATATTCCAACGACTTGTTGTTCACCACTGCATCAATTGCCTGAATATAGCATCTCTCTCAATCTTATCGCCCAGTCTTTCGAGCGAAAACATCCCAGTTTGACGTCACCTTCCCCAACAAAATGGATATTTTTGTTGACTTTTATCAACTATATGTTGGATTTTAATGCGCTTCTGTTACAGCATTGAAAGTTTTCGATGTGAGTGAATGGCAGACATCAAGCAATCCGGGCAAACCTGATGAGAGCCCCCCTTTAAAGCGGGCTGCCGAATATGTGCGCATGTCTACCGATCACCAAAAATACTCCACCGAAAACCAATCCGCAGCCATCAGAGATTATGCAGCTCAAAACGGCATCGAAATTGTACAAACCTACACCGACCAAGGCAAAAGCGGCCTTAACATCCAGGGCAGAGACGCTCTTCAGCAACTGATTAATGACGTTGAAAACGGCTTAACCGACTTCGATGTTATTCTCGTCTATGATGTCAGCCGCTGGGGACGTTTTCAGGATGCAGATGAAAGCGCCTATTACGAATACATCTGCCGTCGCGCTGGCAAAGAAGTTCAATATTGTGCGGAACAGTTCACCAACGATGGCAGCCCGGTAGCAACCATTGTCAAAGGCGTTAAACGTGCAATGGCGGGCGAATATAGCCGGGAGCTATCCGTCAAAGTATTTTCCGGTCAATGCAGGCTGATTGAGCATGGCTTCCGTCAAGGTGGTCCTGCCGGGTTTGGATTGCGCCGAATGCGTGTCAATCAGCATGGCGAACAGTTGGGAACCCTTGATCCTGGTGAACAAAAAAACCTCCAAACGGACCGGGTAATCCTTGTTCCCGGACCAGAAGAAGAAGTCGAGACAGTCCGCTGGATGTACCGGACGTTTGTAGAGGACGGTAAAGCAGAGCAAGAGATCGCAGATATTCTGAATGGTCACGGCATACTGTCTGACTTCAACAGACCCTGGACCAGAGGCACCGTGCACCAAATACTCATCAACCCAAAATATATCGGCGACAATGTATGGAACCGGGTTTCATTCAAACTCAAGAAGAAACGGATCCGAAATCATTCTGATATGTGGATCAGAGCGAAAGGAGCATTTAAAGGCATCGTCGAACGAAACCTATTCGAAACGGTACAAACTATCATAGCGAATCGCTCGCGCCGCCTCACTAATCAGGAAATGTTAAGTGGGTTGAAAGAGTTATACGAAACTCATGGCCAACTATCAGGACTGATCATTGATGAAACGGAAAATTTGCCCTCAAGCAGTTCATACGGGCACCGCTTCGGCAGCCTTTTGCGCGCATATCAACTCATCGGCTATACGCCCCGCCGTGATTATCGCTATATCGAGATAAACCGGAATCTCCGTCGCCTTCATCCGGAAATCATCGAGGAAATCATAACCGGACTTAATATTGTCGGCGCTGCCGTTTTCAGGGAAGAAGATACCGACCTGCTTGTTGTAAATAATGAATTCTCGCTTGCGACCGTCATTGCCCGGTGCAAGGAAACTCCCACCGGAGCTCTTCGCTGGCGGCTACGTTTCGATACCGGTCACAACCCCGACATTACTGTCGCCGTACGCATGGACCCCCTTAACAAACAACCATTCGACTTTTACCTTTTCCCACGCATCGACCGGACAGCCGACAAAATCCGGCTCACTGAAGAGAACGAACTGTCGTTTGATGCCTACCGTGTCGAAACCCTTGATCTCTTGTACGAACTTGCGGCGCCGGTCCGCATCCGGGAGGCAGCTTGATGAACAAGGCACCGCAAACTCATATCATAGAGACGATCCCTGTTGACGCCATTCAGGTGTTGAATCCCCGTGCCCGCAATCGACGTCAACATCAGGAAATAGTGGATAATATTGCTGCTGTTGGCCTGAAACGTCCAATCACCGTCAGCCGACGTCAATCTGGAGGTAAGGTGCGCTATGACCTCGTCTGCGGTGAAGGGCGGCTTGAGGCATTCCGCATGCTTGGCGAAGAGATTATCCCGGCGGTTATCATCGACGCGCACGAACCGGACTGCCTGATGATGAGCCTTGTCGAGAATATCGCAAGACGCCCGCACAGACCCATCGACCTCATGGCCGAGATCGGCAGTTTGGCCAAACGCGGTTACAGCGATACTGAAATCGCAGAGAAAACCGGATGTTCACGTGGCTGGGTTTATCATGTCATTACCCTACTGGAACGTGGAGAAGAGCGTCTCGTTTCAGCGGTTGAGACCGGGCTCATTCCAATCGGAGTAGCCATTGAAATAGCAATGTCCGGAGATGATGAATCCCAATCCATTTTGATAGATGCTTATGAAAGCGGCAAGATCAAAGGCAAGAAAATCGGGGCCATTCGCCGCTTGCTGGATATGCGCCTGAAACAGCGCCGCGGCCTATCCAAACTGAAGCTTGGTCAAAAAAGAGACTCCAAACGGCCAAGCGCCGAGGATTTAATACGTGTCTACGAGCGAGAAGCTGAAAAGCAACGGTTATTGGCACGCAAGGCCGATTTTGCTCAGGCCCGCTTGTTATTCATTGTCGAAGCTATGAAAGATCTTCTCTCGGACGAGGGATTTTCCACTCTTCTGCGAACAGAGGGACTCGATACCATGCCCGGTCCTTTGGCAGAGCGGATCGAAGGGAGGACAGACGCATGACCGACGACACCGTAAAAAGCGAGAGAAACGATCGCAAGAGAGTACGATCGGCATTCGAGAATGAAAGCAAGTTTCTCAATGTAGAGGAAATTGTTCCGCTCAAGACAATGCGCCCAGGCACAAAGGAAAGCCATAAATATCAGCAGATTCTGAGTACGACCCGGGCCGTTGGACTTGTTGAGCAACCAGTTGTCATCGCAAATCCCAAGCAACTTGGTCAATATTTTCTGCTTGATGGTCATTTGAGGATCGAAGCCCTTAAAGATCTCGGCATATCTGAAGTTGAATGCCTCATCGCAACCGATGACGAGACCTACACATACAACAAGAAGATCAACCGAATTCCGCCCATTCAGGAACACAGGATGATCTTGCGCGCGATCAAGCGCGGCGTGACGGAAGAGATGATAGCCGAAGCCCTTTGCCTTGACGTTCAAACCATCAAGAAACGCAAGAGACTGCTGGAAGGGATTTGCGAGGATGCCGTAAACATCCTCAAAGATAGCCCCTGTCCCGCTGCAAGCTTCGATATACTGAAACGTTTGACACCAATGCGTCAGATCGAAGCCGCCGAACTAATGATAGGGCAGAAAAATTTCACCGTTGTTTTTGCAAGAGCAATTCTGGCAAGCACCCCAGAAGACATGCTCATCGATCCGCTCAAGAAAAAACGGACAGGTGAGCGTGCAATCACAACGGAACAAATCTCCCGAATGGAGCGAGAATTGGCTAGCCTCCAGGTTCAGGTGAAGTCGGTAGAGGACACTTATGGAATAGATAATCTGCACTTGACCATTGCCAAAGGATATATCCGAAAACTCATTGGCAATGCGGGGGTGGTACGCTGGTTATCCCAACACCGTCAGGAATACCTTTCCGAATTTCAGTCCGTTGCTGAAATCGAAAGGATTGCACCTGTCTACAGTGCCGCGGAATGATTGATGGGGATCGGGACCCGATAAGCGCCGGGACCGCAGGAGAAGCCGTCGGCAGGGGCGGATCAAGAGCGGAGACGGGGATGACGGCGATCCCGTTCGGAGCCCGTCAGGCCGATAGTCATAAGATCGGCCGCGTAGGCTACCCAGTATCTGGTTGCCTTCGATAGGGTTGAGCGCGCCAAGATGAAGAAAAATCCCTTGGCGCGCTCCCCGTTCATAAACTATTTTTAAGAAACATCAGCAGGCTATCACATGGCGTCCAACAGGTATCAGGAAAGCAACTCTTCCAATCTTCCCCGCAATTCCTCATGCTTGACCGGGTTCTCATTCTTGAGGCGTCGCAGATTAAGAAGCTTCCATTGAACAGCCGGAAGCTGTTCTGCTGCAGGCAAGCCTATAAGGTTAAAGTCCGGCTCCCCATCATGCAGCGACAACAGGAATTGGGCAAAGTCCCCTGTGAGAGCATTTCGGATATCGGCAATCAACCGTGATCGTACGTTTTCCAGATCGACAGGATTGACCTCGTCTCGCGTCATCCCCGCAAATTCCTGATCATGCAGTTCCTCAATCAGAACAAGTGCCGGTGCCAGCAACTCATGCGACGGCCGTCCTGATGTGCTGACATAGACCAGAAAAACCCGCAGTAGGTCTTCGGTCAGCCCTTCATTTTCATATAGCAGCTTGACGTCAAACAGGTCCCGCGGATGCTGGCGATCAAGAGCGGCATGCAGCTTCCCGGCATATAAGTCCTCAAATGAGAGGACATGCATCTCGGCAAACCCGAAGGCTTCTTCCACGGCATCCGATACCTTGTGCAATACAGGCGGCAGAACCGTGCCGCGCATGACCGGAGACGTCTCGATCTTCACGTTGGTCGTTCCTTGCGTGGCCATGATCCGGGTTTCCAGATTTCCGCCACCAGCGATCCGCTGAAACCGTACATCCCTGTTCTCGAGGCTTGCCGCTGCAATGATCCGGTCGAGCGCCTGATCAATATTTGCAAGGGACGTCTCCCGATCTTCGATTGGCAAATATGTCAGATCAATATCAACAGACAGACGAGGCAAATCTCGGTAGAAAAGATTGATCGCCGAACCGCCTTTCAGCGCAAAGACCTCCTCTCGCGCAATCACCGGCAGGAGGCGTATCAGCAGCCGGACCTGTTCGACATAGCGCTCACGCATTATGGCTCCCCTCCCCCTGCTCCGAAGGCATGAATGCTGCGGGGACTGAAATCCGGTAGATCGGATGTATTTTTCCCTCCTTGATCAAGGCGCGCGGCCCCGATCCCAAATCGATCTCAGATTTGTCGAGATATTTCAGCCAGGCGTGGGAATGACGATCGGCAAAAACGAAAAACAACCGTTTGACCTTGATGCTCTGACAAGCGCGCAAGAGGGTCATGAGATGTTTCGGTCGCAAATTGGCAAGTCCCTGGAAAATCATGTCGAGATTGTCAAAGCTGGCATGCGACGGCAATTCATCGAGTGCCTCAAGGATCGCCCGTTCTGGTGAGGATACCTTGAGCGGCCAATGCCACGGACTGACGGTTGGGCCTGTATTACCGTTCATGTTCTCAAGTTGACGCTCCACATTCTCGATACCGGCCGGATCATCCGCAAACAGGTTGGTCGAGCGGACAATGAACTCTGTCTCTCCCGGCAACCGGACAAGCCAGGACGGTACCTCGCCATAGAGATAGATACGCTCTTTGTTGCCCAGTGACAGATAATGAGAGAAGCCATGGAAGGTCAGTGCACTCAATCCTCCCAGATGGACCTCATGCTCCATGATCGACTGGATCGACAGCAAAACGAGCTGCCAATCGGGAGCGGGATTCCGGTTCAAACGGGCTGAATGATCCGTGCGTGACAATGGTCGACGGTAAACACCCCGGACTACCCGCTCCAGCCAACCGCGCTCGGCATAGTTATGGATCGATTTGGGATCGACGCCAAACCGCTTCAGCCATGCCGCATCAACCAGAAAGCCGGGTGGCACCCGCTCCAGCATCGGTTTCAATCTTGGTGTTCTTTGATGGCTCATAACCATCAAAATCGCATTTTTTGAAAAAATCATCAATTGAATTTTTAATTTCCTGGCTTTTAATGGCTATTAACCATCAAAATGATGCTTTCATAAAACACCTTGAGAGCAGCGCCCTACGTCAAGATGTTACAAAAACTCGGCGTCTATTCACAATGCCGAGCTTTTGTAACACCGCCCCCGGCATCATATGAGACTGACACCTGACCCACATCACTCACGACGATTTGCTTTGCCGCCCCTCCTGCGCGCCACCTTTCAACCCCTCCTTCCGCGCCCGTACAAAGGCCCGATCATTCTCAAGAAACGCCTCAAGCATGAACGGGATCAATTCGGCAACTGCCTCGCTCTCACCATAGGTCTCCCGATAGAGCGTTGCATAATCGCGGAGCTTCCGGTTCAGATCGGCATTGACAGTCACCGTCAGTTTGACCGGTTTGCGGTCGGGCAGTTTGGCAAGCTTCATCATCTCTGCTCTCCACCATAGGGTTTAAGCACAAGGTCGCGCTGGACGATCACCCGGACCGGCCAGCCGGGACGGATCTTGATGGTCGGCTGGATATTGAGGTTCTTCTCGGTGATCTGCCGTCCGGCCCGATCAACATTCTGCTGGGTGCTCTCGCGAATGGCGCGCACCAGATCGCTCTCGTCGCTGCCAAGCGTCAGTTCGGTTCCGACCCCGAGCAGGGTTGCCAGCGAGATGCCCTTGAGAAGCTGCCATGTATGATAGTCGACTTCATCCTCGAGCCCGGCATAACCGCTGGCATCGGAAGCCGGCATGTTATCAAGCCGGATCGACGTTCCATCGGGCATCAAGATGCGCTGCCAGACCACCAGCGCGCGCGACTGACCGAAGGCAACCACACTGTCATAGGTCCCGATCAGTCGCGCCCCCTGCGGGATCAGCACGGTTGATCCGGTCACCGTATCATACACATTGGCATCCATCTGGGCGATGATCTGACCGGGCAGATCAGAATTGATCCCGGTAACCAGGCTGGCCGGAATGATGCTGCCTGCCATGACCTGCCAAGGAGAGACTGGTGTTTCCAACGGATGCGGATTGTAAATCCCGCCATCATCATAGTCGCGCATGAAGTCGAGCTCGCGCTGCGGTTCGTCCGGAACCGCATTCGGATCGGTATCAGTAGCGCTTGAGGCAACATCCCCATTTATCGCCACTCGATTTTCGGAAGCTTGACTATACGGTCGTTCAGACGACACCGCATTAGCCAGCGAAAAGAACACACCGGACTCCCTTGCATCAATTGCCTGTTGGGCCTGCCGCTGCTCGGCGAGCGAAAGTTCGCCGGACGTGACATCCAATCCCTGGGCGCGTTGGGTTGCGACAATCGGACGCCCGAGATCGCCCGGCAAGGGTGGCCCGAGCTTTGGCACATCCTGCTTTATCTCGGAATAATCCTTGGGCAGGTTTTCCAACTGATCGGGCCTTGCCTGCTGCCCGGCATGATAGAGCTCGTCATTGTCGTTGGCGTTTTTCAGGGACGGGGTTTGCAGCGCCATCATCGCGATCCCGAGAAGGGCTCCCGATCCCAGTGCGGTAACCCCGATCACGATACTCCGTCGGAAACGAACAATCCGGGCATCGGGCCGACCGCGCAGTTCAAAACTCTCTTCAAGCCTATCCGTCATGGCGAGTTCCCCCACCTGAAGCCTTGGTATGCGTGATCCGCACTACCTGTTGCGGGTCGGTTCCCATACGCAGTTCAGCGATCCGGAACAGCTGATCGACAATAAAGTAGGTACCGCGCTTGCGGTAATTGACCAGTTGCGTGTCGCCATTGGCCCCGATCACAAACAGTGGTGGTACCTCGCCCCGATCAATATGCTCGGGGAATTTGATATAGACCTTGCGTCCGTCATCGAAGGCCCGGATTGGTCGCCATGATGGATGATCCCCCTCAATCTCATAGCCAAAGCTGATCTTCTCAAGCACCAGATTGCGATCAACCGGTTGTGCGGCAAGAACAGCGGCATTGTTCCGGCGTAACATCACCAGACGATCCTGCGGATAGCTCCAGGAAATAGCTGCCATCGCGGTTTCTTCAGTGCTGAGCATTTGCAGATGATAGGTTCGCCTATCGGTGGCGATCATGAGATTGGTTTTAAGCGCCGGTGCGAAGGGCTTGATCAGGATATGAACCTGCTGGTTATCCCCCGATCCGCTGGTCGTATCGCCAATCACCCAGCGTACCGTATCCCCGGCCGATACGGCGCGGAGCTGTTCACCGGGCTGCAGGGCAATATCGGTCACATGCCCCGGCGCGCCATAGAGACGATAGAGCGCCCCCTCACTATAGGGATAGACCTGCACGGCATTGACATATCCGTGTTTCGACGGCTCCAGAAGTGCTGCTGTATTTGCCGTCTCGACCCGCTCTTCAGGCGAGAGCTTGTCTGCCGGTGATTGGTCTGGGAACGGCATCAATTGCCCCGGCAGGGGCAAGGGTTTGGGGACTTCGACGATTTCGACCGGACGTGCTGCTTCCGCCACGACTTTAGCGGGCTTAAATTCCTCCCGATCATAGCTGATTGCGGGCGGCGGGGTTCCGGCTTTGCAGGCAGTCAGAACCATCAGAGAACAGATGAGCATCATCGCTTTGTGTTTCATGAGCGTTACTCCTGCGATCCGGGAGAGGATGTATCGAACTCGCGCGACCAGTCGATCGCCCGGACATAGAGCCCGAGCGGGTTCTTGCGCAGTTCTTCGGCATCGATCGGTGGTTTGGAAATCACGGTCAGGATGGCCGTCCAGCGATCGGTGCCCATCAGCGCACCGCGCTCATAGATGCGTTCCTGCCATTTGATCTGGAAGGACTGATCCGATGCGCGCACCACACTTGAGACCTCGACCGACACACTCCGTTCGCCGATCCCGGCGAAGGGATCGTTACGATTGGCATAATCGTTGAGGAACTGTACGGCCTGACCGTTGACAAAATCATAGGCCGCCAGCCAGTTCTGGCGGACCAGCACCGGATCGGTGGAAACCGAGCGCACCAGTTTGACAAAGCGCGCCAGATACCAGGCGAATTGCGCATCGGTCGGCTGATAGTCCGACGCGACCGGTGCGATCGCTCTTGCCTCGCCGAAACGGTCGATCTCGACGATATAGGGCACCACCCGGCTTTGCAGGGATTGCCAGATCAATCCACCTGACAAGGAACAGGCCAATGCGAAACAGCCAAAAGCCATCAATCGCCAGTTTCGGGCCTGAACGCGCGCCGATCCGATACGCTGATCCCAGATCTGACCGGCTCTCTGATAGGGCGTTTCGGGTTCGGGCGTCGTGCCATAACGCTGCAGGGATCTTTTAAACGGCATCTATTCCCCCTTTTCATCGAGAGACGGATTGGCGCCAGCACCGGGGCGATCACTATCGCGCACGGCCTGCGTGGTCGAGTGTCGGTGAGCTCGCATATTCTGTTCATGACGCAGACGTCTGGCCCAGTCGGGGGCAGATGCTCTATTGCTGTTGGAGGCACGAAAGCTTGCCGATCCGGTTGGCGCACCACCGGTTGCGGCCCAGGCTGCTGCCCTACCCTTCTCGGCTTCCAGCTTCAGTGTTTTGACGGCGCGATCCGACACTGAGCGCACGGTTTGACTTGCCTTGCCTCCAGCCGCACGGGCAACACCGCCCATACCGGCAGCAGTCCCGGCCAGACCGGACGCCCCCGAGGCGGCACGTCCCACCTGAAAGGACGTTGTGACCCCAGCGCCAAGTGCAGTTGCCGCACGCAGGGCAACCAGACCACCCCCGGCAACCGCTCCGACACCACTCAAAGCAGCACCACCGACCAAAAGCGTCGCCCCGGCGGCTGCACCGGCCGTTCCAAGTGCAGCCCCGGCACCGAGTTGAGGTGCACCTGAGACCAGACCCGAGGCAATACCGGGCCCGAAGATACCCAGCCCCAAAAGCGCCAGAGCTCCGAGTACCATCGACATGGCTGCGGCCATGTCGGGTTCCTGTCCCTGAAGGGCATTGGTAAAACTTGTAAACAGGGTGGAACCGATCCCGACAATCACGGCGAGTACCATCACCTTCACACCTGATGAAATGACATTGCCAAGTACGCGTTCGGCCAGAAAGGCCGTCTTGTTCCACAGCGCGAACGGAACCAATACGAACCCGGCAAGTGCTGTCAGCTTGAACTCAAGCACCGTGATGAAGAGCTGGATCGAGAGGATGAAGAAAGCGATGATCACCAGGAACCAGGCCAGCAACAGTACGAAGATGGTCAGGGCATTGACGAAGAGATCGGGAATGCCGACCAGGTTGCCGACCTGCGCGATCAACGGCCAGGCTGCTTCATAGCCGGTTGCAGCAATCTTGCCCGGCCGCAACAGATCGTCTGCGGTCAGGCTTCCCGGTACGGTTTGCAACCCCAGCCCGGCAAATGAGGCATAGATGATCCCGGTCAGGGCTTGGAAATTATTGAGGATCAGCGCGAAGGTCCCGACATAGAGCACTTTGCGGATCAGGCGGGCGAGAATATTGTCCTCGCCACCCAGCGCCCAGAACAGACCGGCCAGTGTGATATCAATCCCGATCAGGATGGAGGTCAGAAACCCGACATCGCCCGATAGCAGGCCGAAGCCGCTATCGATATAGCGGCCAAACACCTCCATGAAGCGATCAATGATGCCAAGGTCATCCATACCCGAACCCGATCCGATTATTCGTCATAAACACTGGATGTGCCGAGGAAACGTTGGGTCAAAGCCCGCCCGCTTTCCTCACTCTGGGCCTTCCGCGCCCGATCCTGGGTTTCCGCCCGTTGCTGGGCGATCAGCATCGACTGGATCTGCATCTGCTGCTTTGTCGAAAGCGCCAGCAACTGATTGGCGGTCTGCTGGGCGGCCAATGCCCCGGGAGCGCCCTGACTTCGCGCCACCAGATCATTGAGCAACTGACGGTCCTGCTGGATATTGCCGGCAAGCCCGGCCTGCAAACGCAGGCTTTTGCGATAGGCCGTCATGGTGTTTTGCCAGCGCTCTCGTGCAGCACGCGCCGCGTCACTGGCTTTGAGGGTGTCCTCATAGCTGTCGGGATATTGCCGGGCGAGTTGCAGATCGAGTTCGGCAACATCAAACCCGATCCCGTCGGCCTGCATCATCAAGCCATCGATCCGGTCGAGCGCACTCATCATCTGGCTGGCGGAGGAATAATCCAGCCGTTCGAGATTGCGCGCCATGTTCTGCAACATCGTCGCCTGGTTCTGAAGCGAGCGGATCTGGTTGTTGATCTGTTCCAGCGCCCGGCTGGCCTGCAGGATGTTCTGGGCGAAGTTCGTTGCATCAAATACCGGCCAGGCGGCAAGGGCCACATGGCTCCAGAACAGAGCTGGCAAAACAATTGAAATGGCTTTGAACATGATGCGTTTCATGAGGCTTCTCCTGTTCGGGAAAACTGCCCGATCAGATCCCCGGCCCAGTCCAGCCCTCTGGCCGCGAGGAAGTGTTGGGCAAAATCCGTATGCCCGTGATCGGCCAGAATCTGATCAATGCGTTTCTGTGCGGCCGGGTCCGAGGCCCCACACAGGGCCAGAGCGATCGGGCCGAGCCCGAGCTCAAACAGCCGGTTACCTTGTCTGGATTGCAGGTAATAGTGACGTTTGGGTGTGGCCTGGGCGATCAGGTCGATCTGACGACTATTCAAACCGAAGTGCTCATAGGCCTCTCTCGCCTGCGGTTCGATGGCCCGGTCATTGGGCAGGAAGATCCGCTGCGGGCAACTTTCGATGATGGCTGGTGCAATGGTTGAATCCGCGATATCTGCCAGCGACTGGGTGGCGAAGATCACCGAAACATTGCGTTTGCGCAGAACCTTGAGCCATTCACGAATCCGCGCGGCAAACAGCGGGTTATCGAGATAGATCCAGGCCTCATCGAGAATGAGCAGGCTCGGGCGACCATCAAACCGCGCTTCCAGCCGATGAAACAGCCAGGTCAGAACCGGCAGCACCGCCCCGGCCCGGTTCATCAGTTCCTCGGTCTCAAAACAATGGATATCAGAGAGTGTTAGCCGGTCTTCGGCGGCATCAAGCAGATAGCCAAGCGGGCCTTCCAGCGTATAAGGCTGAAGCGCTGCCTTGATCGCATTGGACTGTAAAAGCATGACAAGACCGGTGAGCGTCCGTTCCGCGACCGGCGCACTTGCCAGACTGGAAAGGGCTGACCAGACCATATCCTTGATCTCGGGCGTCACACGGACCTTCTCGTGATCAAGCAGCATCGCAATCCAGTCCGCCGCCCAGCTTCGAATCGTCGGATCGTCGATCTCGCGTAGCGGCTGAAAAGACAGGCCTTCACTGGCGCCAAGCGGATAATGCTCCCCACCCATGGCAAGTACCGCGGCGCGGGCCGAGTTGCCCTTATCGAACATATAGATCTGCGCATCGGGGTAACGGCGAAACTGCATCGCCATCAGGGCGAGCAGAACCGACTTGCCCGCCCCGGTCGGCCCGACAATCAGCATATGCCCGACATCGCCGATATGTGTGGAAAAGCGAAAGGGTGTGGTCCCCGAGGTTTGTGCATAAAACAATGGTGGACAGAACTGCCCGGTAACCTCGGAGAGATGCGCATTACCCATCGGCCCGGCCCAGACCGCCGAGAGTGGTGTGAGATGGGCCAGATTAAGCGTGTGGATCAAAGGCTGGCGCACATTGGCATAGACGTGGCCCGGCAGACTGCCAAGCCAGGCTTCGACCGCATTAATCGTCTCGCGGATTGTTGTGAAACCATGCCCATTGACGATCCGCTCGACCGTTCTGATCTTGTCCTCGACGGCCTGAAGATCAGAATCGAAGACCGTCACCGTAACCGTCAGATAACCGAACCCGACATGATCACCGCCCAGCGCCTGCAGGGCGGCATCGGCATCCACCGCCTTGTTGTCCGCATCACTATCAACAAGTGCTGACGCCTCATTGGTCATCACCTCACGCAGAATGGCGGCAACCGATTTGCGCTTGGCGAACCATTGCCGGCGCAGGCGGGTCAGGACTCTATTGGCGTCAGTACGGTCCAGAGGTATGTAACGTGAGACCCAGCGATAAGCAAAATCCTGATGATTGAGCGCATCCAGCACGCCGGGACGGGTCGTATCGGGAAAACCCAGTATGGTGATGCTGCGCAGATGCCAATCACCCAGCATCGGCTCAAGACCACCCACAAGCGGCGTATCGGCCAGGATGGCATCAAGATAGACCGGAATCTCGGGCGCATGCACCGGATGGTGTTTGGTCGAGACGGTGTCATGGAGAAACGCCAGCGTCTCGTCGTCATCCAACGGCACGACCTCGGGCATGAAGCCCGCCAGCAGGTCCAGCACCCGCTCCGTATCCTCGGTGAAGCGTTCCAGCTCCAGCCGCCAGTTCCGTCCTTCTTCCTTCCGGCCGGTTTCCACAAACAGCTTTGTGCCGCGTGACTGGAGATCAGGCGGCGGTATGAACAGCAAGGTCAGATAATAGCGGCTTTCGAAATGTGCCCCCTGACGTGCCTCGGCAAAGGCGGCCCGGCGTTCCTCATCGACCAGCCATGAGGCCGGATCGGGAAAGTCAGACACCGGATAGGTCTCGGCCTCGCTTCGGCTTGCCTCGAAGAACAGCGCCCAGCCCGAGCCGAGACGTTTGAGCACATTATTGACCCGCGCACAGAACCCGACCAGTTCGGCCTCGGTCGCACTTTCGAGATCGGGCCCCCGAAACCGAAATGTCCGCTGAAAGCTGCCATCCTTGTTCAGGATAATCCCCGGTGCGACCAGAGCCGCCCATGGCAGGAGATCGGCGAGACACTCATTCTTGTTGCGATATTCGGCAAGGTTTAGCATCGCCACCATCTCCTCTGGCGCAGATGGCGGGCGAGGACCGGTAAAAAATCCGGATCACGCTTGGCAGCAAACACTGCCAGTGTCTGGCCGATAAAGAACAACCCCAACCCGGCAACCCATTGCTGCAGGCCAAGCCCGATGGCCGCCGCAAACGTGCCATTCAGGATTGCGACCGAACGCGGTGCGCCACCGAGAAAGATCGGCTCGGGCAGTGCCCGATGGACCGGGATATCAAACCCCTCGACGGATCGATCATCACGCATCAGATCAGCGCCCCACCGCCAAACGAGAAGAAGGACAGGAAGAAGGAACTGGCGGCAAAGGCGATCGACAGGCCAAATACGATCTGGATCAGGCGCCGAAACCCGCCGGAGGTTTCGCCGAAGGCCAGGGTCAGACCGGTGACGATGATGATGATCACCGCAACGATCTTGGCCACCGGTCCCTGAACGGATTCCAGAATGCGCTGCAACGGCTCTTCCCACGGCATACCCGAACCGGCAGCCATGGCATCGGGTGCCAGAGCGATCAGCATGACTACCGCCAGACAGAAAGCTGACGGGAGAGTGCGTGATAATGCGCAATGTCTTGCAGACATGAATTTCCTCCATTCAGATCGATTGCAGGCGAGGAAGAGAGAGCGGGGTCAGGGCGTAATCGCCATTGCCATCCAGGCCATTGAGGGTGGCGATGGTCTCGATCCTGCGCGCCGGGCCACGTCCGGAGATGAACACCACCAGATCAATCGCCTCGGCAATCAGGTGACGCGGCACGACCGTGACCACTTCCTGCACCAGTTGCTCGATACGATAGAGTGCGGCATGGGCGGAGTTGGCATGCACGGTCGCAAGACCGCCGGGGTGACCTGTATTCCAGGCCTTGAGCATGTCGAGCGCTTCCGGTCCCCGCACCTCGCCAACAATGATCCGGTCAGGCCGCAGGCGCAGGGTCGAGCGCACCAGATCGGACAGCGACACCAAATCGCGCCGGGTCCGCAGCGCCACGCAATCACGTGCGGCACATTGCAGCTCACGCGTATCCTCGATCAGGATCACCCGATCCTCACAATCGGCGATCTCGGCGAGCAGCGTATTGGCCAGTGTGGTTTTGCCAGATGAGGTCCCGCCGACAATCAGGATGTTCCTGCGATCACGTACTGCCTTGCGCAGGGCATCGGCCTGCAGTGGCAGCGCGATCCGGTCACGGACATAATCGGCGAGTGTGTAGATGCGTTCGGCCGGTTTGCGGATGGTAAAACAGGGGGCTCGTACGACGGGCGGCAATAATCCCTCGAAACGTTCGCCACCGACGGCATTGGTTTGAGCCGGAAGTTCGGCGCTGACGATCGGCTGATCAGCATGGGTTTCTGTGCGGATATGTGATGCCACCAGACGGATGATCCGTTCCGCCTCGGCCGGGTGGATAACCACCCCTGTATCGATGCAGCCCTGCCCCAGCCGGTCCAGCCACAGCTTGCCATCCGGATTGACCATGATCTCGATCACGGCCGGATCCTTGAGCGCTTCAGAGATCGGGCTGCCCAGTGCGGATCGCAGCATGTCGCGTCGGCGCTGTTCGGAGACGGTGTTCATTGTTCCGCCTCCGTCTCGTCGCTCTCGAACGATTTGCGTCCACCGGCAATCTGGCGGCCGACCTGTTCGATGAATTTCTGATAGCGCTCATTGGCCACCGCCTGGGTGGCCTTGTCCGGCACCGGGGTATGCGCATTGAAGGTGAGATAGAGCCGCACGAAGAAAGCAAGGCTTTCTGTCAGGACGTCGATATCCCGACGGACCAAGGCACTCTCGCGGCTGAGGCGGTCCAGGCGAATGCGCAAAGCTTCATCAAGGGCATTGGCACCGCGATGACGGAGATAATGACGCAGGGCATCGCCGATGATCGCCGATTTGGAGGTGCCCGGGCGTGCAGCCAGTGCTTCAAGTTCGGCACTAGTGTCGGCATCGATATAGATGTTGTGACGCGGCTTCATTGCCCCTGCCCTGACTATCGGAAAAGGTCAGGGAAGAATGGAGGAAGAGCGGGGAATCTCTTATGGCCCCCACATACGCCAAATTACCTTCGTTAACGAAGTGGGGACGTAAGCGTCTTTTCACGGCTACCTTGACGTAAGAATGTTTTCAGTTTTCGTGAGGGGATCAGGCTTGGAGGTCGATGTTCCAGGGGAGGAGTTCGTCGA
>NZ_PAQR01000030.1 GCF_002709775.1 Thalassospira sp. | reverse complement strand
CTGGGCTGCTTCATGGAAAGCCTGTCGATGATCGTGGTGGTGATCCCGTTCTTCTGGCCGGCCCTTGTTGACATCAATGGTGGTGACTGGGCGACAGCCGCAACCGCAGCCTATGGCATGGGGACCGAGGATCTTAAAATCTGGTTTGGGATCCTGGCCCTCATTGTCGTGGAATTGGGGCTGATCACGCCACCTGTGGGCTTGAACGTGTTCATCATCAATGCCCTTGCCAAGGGCGTTCCGATGACCCAGACCTTCCGCGGTGTCATGCCGTTCTTTGGCGCCGAGATCATCCGAATTCTGTTGCTGATCTTTGCCCCGATATTAACGCTGTTTGTGCCAACCATCCTTGGCAATTAGCGACGATCACATGCTTTGCAAAAGCCCGCCCGATATCGTGGCGGGCTTTTCTTTTTGTCGGACCCAAAACCGGCTAAACTGCCCCGACATAACAACGTGATATCCCATCGCAGATCAGAGCATCCATGCGCAACAACATCCCGATCTACAAGCTTTATGGCGAACGCGACGCGGCGACAAAGCCCGGTGCACGCGATGGCTATGATCTGGACCCTGCCAGCACATCTGATCCACAACCAATTACAGAGCCGGAATTCTTTCACCTTGAAAGCATCCCGGAACGGTCGCGCCTGCATGATCTGCACATCAAACCGCACCGCCATACCAACCTGTTTCAGCTGCTCTATATCACCCGTGGGCAGGCAGAGATCAGCTTTGATGACCAGCACCTGACCATGCAGGCGGGCCAACTGATTACCGTCCCGCCTGGCACCGTACATGGTTTTAAGTTCAGTGATGATATTGATGGCTGGGTGATCTCGCTGACCGATTATCACCTGCAGGAAATCCTGAGCCCCGCGCCGAAACTCCTCGCCCGTCTTGATCAGGCAATCTGTGTTGCTACGCGTTCAACATCGGGCGACACCAACGGCCCGGCGGATTTCCTGATATCGCAACTGGTCACAGAATACTACAGCCACAATACCGGCCGGCTGTTTGCCCTGCGCCATATTTTGGGCCTATTGCTTTTGGGCATCGGGCGCACCGTGCCGCAGGACCATTCCGCACGCCTGTCACGCCAAGAACAAAAGACCGAGAAATTCCGCAAGTTTCAGACGCTGGTCGAAACCTTTTACAAGCAGCACAAGTCGCTTGATTTCTATGCCCGAGAAATCGGCGTTACCACCACCCAGCTAAACCGTATTGCGAAGGACATCTATGGCATGACCGCAAGCGAGGTGGTGCAAAACCGCCTGATGCTAGAAGCCAAACGCACGCTGATTTACACCGACATCGCCATTCAGCAGATCGCCGACGAACTTGGCTTTCGCGATGCCGGATATTTTTCGCGCTTCTTTACCAAAAAGGCCGGAGTTTCCCCGGCCCGGTTTCGGCTTGATAATCGCTAGTTCGCGGGGCTTCGCAACGTATCAAGTGTCAGCCACATGCGCACCTGATCAACCACCCGGCCAGACCGGGTTTTCCAGCCCTTGGCAATGAACTTCTCCTCGCCAAACCCGACCTTGCGATACAGGTTAAGCGCGTTGTCATTGCCATCAACAACGTTCAGCCACAGCTTTTCATACTCCGGCGTTTGCGCAATTTTGGCAGCTAAGCTTGATAATGCGGCCTTGCCAAAGCCCTGCCCGCGTTCAAACACGCCAAACTCATCGACCTTGGGCAAAGTCGTCGCCATCTCGGTCATATAGACATAGGCCACCGCCTTCTGATCAATGCGAAAAACCCAAAGGGCTGTGTCCTTTGACCCGGCCAGCGCCGCACTCAGCGCTTCATCGGGCACACGCGCGATCGCATCATAAAACTGCACATCTTCCATCATCTCGCGAATGCGCAGCAGTTCTTCATCAGTTGGCGTTTGCCAGGTACCGGTAATCATGCGTCTTGTCCTGAATGGCGGGTGGTGGCGTTAGAAGATGGCAGTGGTAAACAGCCCGTCTGGTTCGGTCAAGCACCACGACACGCCCTGCATCACGCGGGACAAATTGCCATTGCCGGCCAAAGCCGCTAAAACCAGCCGATAGTACCGCATTTCAAAAGGCCCCCATGCCCGACCACGCCCATAGCACTCCGGCAACCCGCCCTGCCCCGAACGGCAAAACCGCCATGGTGATCGGTGCCGGTCCGGCTGGCCTGATGGCGGCGGAACGGCTGGCGGGTGATGGATATGCAGTGACGATCTATGAGGGCATGCCAAGTGCGGGGCGCAAGTTCCTGATGGCCGGGAAATCGGGGCTTAACATCACGCACAGCGAAGACCTTGAAACCTTTCTTTCGCGCTATGGCACATCGCGCGCCCGTCTTGAACCGCATTTGCGCAAATTTGGGCCCAATCAGATCCGCGAATGGTGCGCAGGACTGGGGGTTGAAACCTTTGTCGGCTCGTCCGGCCGGGTCTTCCCGACCGCGATGAAGGCAAGCCCGCTTTTGCGCGCTTGGCTTAGGCGGCTTGATGAACTCGGCTGCACCATCCATTACCGCCATTACTGGACCTGCTGGAACGCCGATGATCAGGCCGTTTTCAAAACGCCGGATGGCGAGATCACCGCAACCGCCGACATCACCATTCTGGCGCTCGGCGGCGGTAGCTGGAAACGCTTGGGATCAGACGGCAAATGGATGGAAATCCTGCGCAATGCCGGGATCAAGTGCAACCCGTTAAAACCGGCCAATTGCGGCTTTGACATTGATTGGACCGATCATCTGATTGACAAATGCGCCGGGTCACCGGTCAAGGCCGTGACACTGACCTGCGGCGATCAAACAGTGCGCGGCGAGTTCGTGATTTCAAAAACAGGCATCGAAGGCAGTGCAGTCTATGCCATCTCGGCAACGCTCCGCGATCAATGGCTTGAAACCGGTGTTGGCACGCTCACGCTCGACCTCTGCCCCGACCGCACCCTTGATGACGTTACCAAGCGCCTAGCCAAGCCACGCGGCAAAAACTCGCTCGGCAACCATCTGCGCAAAACCCTCGGCCTTGATGCCACCAAAGCAGCCCTCGTTTTCGAAGTCACCCCACGCGAAACCCTGAACGACCCAACCGCACTCGCCTCCGCCATCAAGACCCTGCCCCTTCAAATCAAAAAACCCCGCCCACTCGACGAAGCCATCAGCACCGCAGGTGGTGTCGCTTGGGAAGAACTCGATGAGAACTTCCAGCTTATCAAACGCCCCGGCACCTACTGTCTCGGCGAAATGCTTGATTGGGAAGCACCCACTGGGGGGTATCTTTTAAGCGCTTGTCTTGCTTAAAAAAAAACACCCCAGGTTGCGTTATCCGACAGACTATTTTCGCTCTGATACCACCCAAAGTCGAAAATCGTTAAATCTAATTGACCATACATTCGGTTAGGTTTTAGCTTTACCAAGTGTGCGCCGCAAAAAGACCTTGGACTACAACAAGGTAACGAAGGGTAGTGCTGATATTCGGGTATAAAACGGTTGGGGAACCATCATGAAAAAAGCGATTTTGCGAACGGGTCTTGCGCTCGTTGGTCTGGGACTATTGTCCGGTTGTGCAACAGAACGACAGGAATTCGTCGAAAATCTCAATCTGTATGGCAGCAATCCATATATCGAAGCGCCGCACGTCAAAGATCTTGAACTGCGTATGCGCAAGATTGTTCTCGCTGAACGGTTGGTTGGTCCTGAATTTCGGACAAACTTTGACCCGCGCAATAAAGCGATCCTTGATAACTTCAAAGACAGTTACAGCCATGCTGAGCTCCTCGCCGACATGGAACTCACCCGGATCGAGTTTGAGACTGCGGTCGCCAATACATATCCAGTAATTGGTAGCGAAACAGGCTGTGAGGTCGTCAACAAGGACGCCTACTTTTTTAACACCGACGATGAACCAACGTCCTTTGACTGGGAGTTTGTCAGGGGAAGCTGTGAAGACGGGCTGGCTCATGGCATTGGCGAACTGCGCGCAGATCAGTCAAACGCCCGTTTTGTCGGGGAGTTTGATCGTGGGGTGATGATTGACGGTCTTTTCACCATGCAGCGTGAAGATGGTCGATGGGTAACACAGATCGGGGGCATCCCGGGTGAAACCTACACTGCCCGCTTGCTCAGCACACGAACCAACAAAAACGGTTATCAATGGCACCTTTATGGTGACTTCAATGATCGCGGTCAGTTTGATGGCTTCGCCACGAATATCTGGGGATATACCAACCAGCTGCACGTCAGTGAGGTCGGACAATACAAACAAGACGACCTGAATGGTTTTGGTCTAAGACAAATAAAGCGCGATTACGATGGCGGAAAAGTCATGCATGTCTGGCTCGGCTTTTATCGCGATGACACGCTTAACGGCTGGGGTGCTTGGAGCAATACGATCTATAGTATGACCGTTGGCCTATGGACAGACGGCTCTCTAAACGGAATCGGTTACAATGCGACCACCGACTACGGCAATAGCATGCACACCTATTACGTCGGGAACTATATTGATGGTGATCGCCAAGGCCCATTCAAACTGAACGTTCACGGTATTTTTGGCGAAAACGACGTCGTGGCGAATTACGAGGACGGCTATCGGGTAGACGATTTTGCCAGCGATTTCGATTTTGGTCAGGTGATCGCCCTGACCGCTGGTGCCGTTGCCATCGGGTCGGCGGACATTGACACGACCTCCATGGCTGAAATTGGCGGGGCGTTCGCGGCCGATGTGCTTGGTGATACGGGTGGTACCAACATGCAAAGTCTGCAAGGTGCCTATAACGCCCGATTGGCAAATACGCAGTCTTCGGCTGGGACAGGCGGCAGCACTGGCGGAACTAGCACCGCGGCAGGCGAAAAACTCAACGAGTTCGAAACAACCATTACCTGCCCGGACACAGGTGTCACCAGTGATATCACCATCCCCTATCGCACCGAAGCCTGCCGGGTTGCCGCACTTGATTTCGCAAAGACGTTTTCATGCAACAAGACCGATCAGGACCGCGTCACACAAAACTGCCAGAGCGCCTGCGGCCATCCGCAGTGCTTGCAGCAATAACGCAGCAATCCGCTTAACCTGCTGTTCGACACAAACACCCCTGCTGAGCTATCAGTAGGGGTGTTTTGCTTTGGCCGCATTTGCAATGCAGCATGGACTGTGCCTTAATAGCCTCCTTCAAGATTTAAAAAATCCAAGAATAAAAACAGCGAGGTGAGCCATGACGGGTGCCAGTGATGGCAATTCCAGCAGCGCCGGATATTCTGACAGCGCATCTGATCTGACTCGTATGACCGATGCCGGGCCGGACGCCCTTGCCGCCTATTACGACAATTGGGCCGGCAGCTATGATGCGGACTTGCCCAGGATGGGTTATGAAGCGCCCAAGCGGGCAGCATCCATCATGGTTGAACAAGGGGTGCCGTTTGATGCGCCGATTTTGGATGCCGGATGTGGCACCGGGTTGACCGGGCTTGAGCTTGCCACGGCTGGATATAGCGACATTACCGGCATTGATCTGTCGCTGGAATCCTTACAGGCGGCCGAAGCCAAGGACGTTTATCGCCACCTTAAAAAGCGCGACATGAACAAAACGCTGGCCTTTGGCGATAATGGCTTTGCGGCGGTCCAGTGCATTGGCACACTGACCTATGTGCGTGAAATCAAGCAGCTGTTTTCCGAGTTCTGCCGGGTGGTGAAACGCGGCGGGATTGTCTGCTTTACCCAGCGCAGCGATCTGTATGACGATGCCTTCACCAAGGCGATCCACGCCACCACCAAGGCCAAGAAATGGGAGCTTATTTCCCATTCCGAGCCAATGCCCTACCTGCCCAATCACGAAGATTTCGCCGACAAGAAACACATTTTCTATGATGTGTATCGGGTGAAATAAGCCTGCGATCAGAGCACTAAGCCGCCGCCTAGTGACAGTGCACCGTGCCCTTTTTGCGATCCATATGGCAGCACTGACCGGGTGGGGAGCTTTTGCGGCACCCGCCACCATGTTCAACCGTTTGATCGACAAGTCCCGGCTGCGCGTTTGCGTGATCCGGAACGACCACCAAACCGAATGCGAGTTGCGCGGCAATCGCGAGCGTCATGATTGATTTCATATGCGTTCCTCCCTGTTCCATTCACGATGATACCACCATCGACCGGCAGGAATACTGCCCGTAAGAGCAGGTCAGATTATAGTTGACACTATCAACCATTTTCATGTAGTTGATTAAGTCAACCAAATAGAGATTGCGTCGACGCCCCATAAGCGCCCCACGCTTTGCCGACGCGATACCAAGCGAAATGCCTTGCCGACCCAAGGCCTCCTCGCGCACCGAACGAAAAGAGACTGCCCCATGCCGATCCCTCATATCCGTCGTCTTAAGATATCACCTGAAGTGCATCCCGATGGATTGCCCGGGCCGCGGCGCATTTATGCCGCACTCGCACTTTTGATTACGATCATGATGGCGGTGCTTGACGGGACGATCATGAATGTCGCCCTGCCCGCCATCGCCCATGATCAGGGCGCAACACCGGCACACGCGATCTGGGTGATTACCGCCTATCAGTTGGCCATCGTGGTGGCCCTTCTACCATTTTCCGCCCTTGGCGAGGCCATCGGATTTCGCAAGGTTTATCTGACGGGTGTTGCCCTGTTCGGGATAGCATCCGCCCTTTGTGCGACATCACCAAGCATTGAGCTTCTGACTGCTGCACGCGTTTTGCAGGGTTTGGGGGCGGCGGCGATCATGAGCATCAATGCCGCCATCATGCGCCATGTTTTCCCGCATGCGAAACTGGGACAGGCGATTGGCTGGATCGCGATGACGGTATCGGTTTCGGCCGCCGCCGGGCCAACCATTGCATCGGCGATCATGGCAGTTGCCAGCTGGCACTGGCTGTTTTTGATCAATCTGCCGATGTCGGCTCTGGCGATTGCGATTGGCTATTTCAGCCTGCCATTCAATGCGCCGAGCCGGGTGCGCTTTGATTTTATCAGTGCGTTTTTAAACGTCCTGACCTTTGGCGGGCTGGTTGCGGCCCTTGGCAATATGGGTATTGAGGGCAACCCGATCCTGATCGGGGCACAATTTGCCATCTCGTTTATTGCCGGTGTCTTTCTGGTGCGTCGCCAATTGTCGCGTTCGCGCCCGATGCTGCCGCTGGATCTTTTGAAAATTCCGGTCTTTGCCTGCTCTATCGGGTCTTCGGTGACCGGTTTTTGTGCGCAGATGATTGCGTTCGTCACCCTGCCGTTCTATTTCCACGATGTGTTGGGACATAGTGCGACCATAACCGGCCTTTTAATGACGCCATGGCCGGTGGCCACCGCGATCATTGCCCCGATTGCCGGGCGGTTGGCCGACAAATTCTCGCCGATCCGTCTGACCGGAATTGGCATGGGCGTGTTTGCCATCGGGCTTTACGGCACAACACTTGCGGCTGATGCCGGTGGGTTGGTGCCGATCGTTGCTGCTCTGGCACTTTGCGGGGCCGGATTTGGGCTGTTTCAGGCGCCCAATAACCGCCTGATGCTGACCAGTGCGCCGCGCGAACGGTCCGGCGGTGCCAGCGGGCTTTTGTCCACCGCGCGCTTGACCGGTCAGTCGGTCGGGGCGGCCTTTGCCGCCATCCTGATTGGCACGGGGGCTGGCTTTGACCTTGCGACCATCATGATGGTGGCAAGCGGTTCGGCGGTTGTGTCTGCCATCATTTGCGAAGGACGCCGCCATGCCCTTCGCACCGGATTGATTGCCAGCCCGGCTGGCGTGTGAGAGTGAGAGACAGAATATGATCGAAAAAGATCAGGCACCCGACCTAGCACACGTCCCGGGCGAAACGCTGCATCGGCTGGTGCATGCCTATAAACGCAGACTGATGCATGCGATGCAGGCAGCCGATATGCCCATGCCGATTTCGCACAAGCGGGTGATGAAATGGATTGTGCGCATTCCGGGCATCACAGCCCAGCAAATGGCGGAAAAATCCGGTCAGGACAAAGGCCGGATTACACGGCTTTTAAAAGACCTTGAAAATGACGGGCTGATTGAACGCCGCCCGCACCCGGAAGATCGACGTAGCCAAACCCTGCATTTGACGGCCGCAGGCAGTGCGCGAATGGAAGATTTCCGCGCTGTTGAACAAGAAGTCAGATCACGCATGACCAGCGGCCTTACGCCACAGCAGATCCATGATTTTGTCGAGATTGCCAATCTGATGTCCGACAATCTGGAAACCCACAAATGCAAGAAACTGGACTTCGCGGGCAACGACCCCGAGGACCAAGGAGTGAAGAAATGAGCAAGCCTTCCCCACGCGATCTGACCGTGATCAGAAAGGGGTATGTCACCCCCAATATGCTGCGCGTTACCCTTGGCGGTGACGGCATGAAGGACTTCCCCGAAGATCAGGAAAGCGCCTATGTCAAACTGATCTTCCCGATTGAAGGCGATGAAAAGGACCGCGTTTTGCGCCGGACCTATACCGTGCGTTATGACCGCATGACCGATCAGGGCCGCGAGATCGATATCGATTTCGTCATGCATGGCGATAGCGATGACGGTAACGACCACGATCATGGCGGCCCGGCATCGAACTGGGCGGTGAATTGCAAGCCCGGCGATGTGATCACCATCGGTGGCCCCGGCCCCAAGAAACTGGTCGATCCGAGTGCTGACTGGTTCCTGATTGTCGGTGATATGACGGCCCTGCCGGCCGTATCGGTTAATCTCGAAACCCTGCCCGATCATGCGCGCGGCTATGCCGTGATCGAAGTCCGGTCTGAGGCCGACATGCAGGAATTGAAAAAGCCCGACAATGTCACGATTGAATGGGTGATCAATCCGCGCCCGGGCGAACAGAACACCGTTCTGAGCGACGTCGTCAAACGCCTGCCCTGGCAGGATAATGGCCGGCTTTCGGTCTGGGCCGCGTGCGAATTCACTTCCATGCGTGCGTTGCGCAGCTACTTCCGCGAGGAACGCGGCCTTGGCAAGGATGATCTTTATATCTCAAGCTACTGGAAGCTTGGCATGAATGAAGACAACCACAAGGTCATCAAGTCCGAGGATGCCAAAACGGCAGCCTGATCCGCACAGAGCAGCACACCCCACAAACAATTCGGGCCCCACATGACGGGGCCCGAACTTTTTCAGTCTGAGGGAGACTTGCGCAATCAGGCAGCGACACTGCCATGCGGGTCGATGACGAATTTCTTCGCCGCACCGCCGTCAAAGTCGGCATAGCCCTGCGGGGCCTGATCCAGATTGATCATCTGAACATTGACCGCCTTGGCGATGTCGATCTTTTCAAACAGGATCGCCTGCATCAGGTTGCGGTGATATTTCATCACCGGGCACTGACCGGTATGGAAGGAATGGGATTTCGCCCAGCCCAGACCAAAGCGCATGCTAAGCGCGCCGACCTTGGCCGCATCGTCAACGGCCCCCGGATCCTCGGTCACATACAAGCCCGGAATACCGATCGAGCCACCCGCACGGGTGACCTGCATGGCCGAGTTCAGTACCGTTGCCGGGGCTTCGTGGCTGTGGTTGCAGCCGCAACCATGCGCTTCAAAGCCGACGCAATCGACAAAGCAATCGACTTCGCGTTCGCCAAGGATCGCTTCAAGCTGATCTTCCATC
The DNA here is from genome assembly GCF_002709775.1 of Thalassospira sp. Lineage (GTDB taxonomy): Bacteria > Pseudomonadota > Alphaproteobacteria > Rhodospirillales > Thalassospiraceae > Thalassospira. Next base: position 37,586 of record NZ_PAQR01000030.1, on the reverse strand, counting down.
GGCATGTCTTTTTTAAGATCGATGGTCTCGCAACCAAAGCTGCGCGCCTGTGCAAGGCGATCATCAATCATGTCACCGACAATCACGCAGGCCGCCCCCAGAAGGTGTGCGGATGCTGCTGCCGCCAGGCCAACCGGACCGGCACCGGCGATATAGACCGTACTGCCCGGACCGACACCGGCGGTAACACAGCCATGGAAGCCGGTCGGGAAGATGTCAGAAAGCAGTGTTAAATCACGGATTTTTTCCATCGCCTGATCGGCATTCGGGAATTTCAAAAGGTTGAAGTCGGCATAAGGCACCATGACATATTCGGCCTGCCCGCCGACCCAGCCGCCCATATCGACATAGCCGTAGGCCGCACCCGGACGCGCCGGGTTTACGTTCAGGCAAATGCCGGTCAGGCCGGATTTGCAGTTGCGGCAACGACCGCAGGCAATATTGAACGGCACAGAACAAACGTCACCGACTTTAAGGAATTCGACATCACGGCCGGCCTCGACGATCACGCCGGTGATTTCATGGCCAAGAACCAAGCCCTCGGGCGCCGTCGTACGGCCACGCACCATGTGCTGGTCACTACCACAGATATTGGTGGTGATAACTTTCAGGATGACGCCATGGTCACATTTGCGCTTGCCCAGCGCCAATTCCGGAAACGCGATGTTTTCAATTGCGACTTTTCCCGGACCTTTGAATACAACGCCACGATTTGATGGACTGCTCATATTCTGTTTCCTCTTCCCTGATATGGATTGTCAGGATTGTTGTTGATGTCCGGGTAGTTTGAGTTCTTGTAGCCTGACCCTTCCCGAACCGAGACCACCGCGCGTTTTTGAACGTCCGCAGTGCAATCAAAACGGTAGGATCGCGCAAACAGCACTGTCAAACGAACAGCAGGCCGTCCCCTAAACTTCCTCTTGTGCTCAGAAGATTTGCGACGATTGATCGAAATCGGCCTTTCGAATGTTTCTTAGAGCCAACTCACACCATCCAAGCATTCCTCAAAATGGCTGCACCTCTGTCCCCGCGTCGCGGCAGTGCACAACGTTGCGATGTATCAAGGTAAACACCGACCAATCTGGATAGATTACAAACAGGACTTCTCGCCCTGGTCATATGGAGGCCATTGGATGTTTCATCGCCTGATCGCACTTTATCGGGAAAACCCGCGTGAAGGACGGCTGTTTGCCGCCATGGCCCTTGGGTTTCTGGCGATCTATTTCATTCCGGCCGGTACGGGGCGTGTTGATAATGCCGTGCTTGAGGCGGTCTATCTGACCAACTGGTATGCCCGCGAACATGTCATTTTGTGCCTGCTTCCGGCCTTTGTGATTGCTGGCGCCATGGCGGTTTATATCAGTCAGGGCTCGGTAATGCGTTATCTTGGCCCGGATGCATCGCGCCCGGTTGCCCTTGGCGTGGCATCCATTTCGGGCACGTTGCTTGCGGTGTGTTCCTGCACGGTATTGCCGCTGTTTGGCGGGATTTACAAACGCGGTGCTGGACTTGGTCCAGCGATTGCGTTTCTGTATTCCGGGCCTGCCATCAATGTCATGGCGATTGTTGTCACGTCAAAGGTCCTGGGGGCCGAGATCGGCCTTGCGCGTGGGATAGGTGCGATTCTCTTTGCCATTGTCATCGGCCTGATCATGCATCTGATCTATCGCCGCGAAGAAGGCGAACGCGCACAGAAATCAAAGCGCGGCTTTGGTGCAGACGACGATGGCAAACCGCTTTCGATTACCATTGCCTTCTTTGGCCTGATGGTTGGCATTCTGGTCTTTGCCAACTGGGCGTCCGTTCCGGGAAGCCCGGTCTGGATGGCGGTTTTTGATGTCAAATGGGTGCTGACCGCCCTTTTGGCAGCGGGTTTTGCCGGGCTTCTGATTTGGCAATGGAACTGGCCGGTCAAACAGGTCGCGGGGTTAGCTGTGGTTGTGATTGTGGCAGTCGTGATCTTTCCGCAATATCCGCAACTGGGTTTTGCCCTTGGCGTGGTCGGGTTGATGATGATTGCGCTTACGCGTGATCAGGACCGCGAATGGGTTGATCAAAGCTGGGATTTCACCAAGCAGATTTTGCCACTTCTGGTAATGGGGGTTTTCATCGCCGGATTGTTGTTGGGCCGTCCGGGGCACGAAGGCCTGATCCCGAATGAATGGGTGCAGGCGGCAGTTGGCGATAATTCCCTGACCTCGACCGCGCTGGCATCTGTCCTTGGTGCCTTCATGTATTTCTCGACCTTGACCGAAATCCCGATTGTCGAAGCCCTGATGGGGGCAGGCATGGGCAAGGGTCCGGCACTGGCATTGCTTCTGGCTGGCCCAGCATTGTCGCTGCCCAACATGCTGGTCATTCGCACCGTCATTGGCACACAGAAAACACTGGTCTACTGCGCGCTGGTCGTCGTGATGGCGACGCTTTCGGGCTTTATCTATGGCAATATTCAATCATTCTGATCACAGGAGATCAAAAATGAAACTCAGCATTTATGGCAGCGGTTGCGCAAAATGCCAGACGCTGGCGAAAAACGCCGAAGCCGCGGCACAGGCGCTTGATCTTGATTACGAGATCGAAAAAGTCACCGACATGAACCAGATCATTGATGCCGGCATCATGCGCACTCCGGCCCTGATGGCCGATGACGACATTCTGGTCGAAGGCAAGGTCGCCACCCCTGACGAAATCCGCCAGATGCTGTCTTGAAATCAAAAAACGCCCCGGCCAGTTCAGGCACGGGGCGTTTCAAATTCGATCCGTTGAGATCAGATCACAGATCGCAAATCACTTTGCCGGCGGCAGATCTTCTTCGAGAATGACAAGGTTCAGCGAGTAGCTGACTTCGCCTTCATCCTCGTCGCGGTGCACGACACCGACGAACTCGTCGCCAACGCGCATTTCAACCGGAAGATGCTTTTTCTTGGGTACATCAACGGCGATTTTCGGATTGTCGAATGTACGACGCAGGTAATCTTCGACGCGTGCGATCTCTGTCGGTGTCATAGGACTTGCCCCTTGTTCTTTCCAACGGCTGTTATCTTCAGGATCACAGGATATCGCATGCACGCTTTTGCGTCTGCCCTCTTTCCTGTGTCCTTTTGTTAAATCTGGTGCACTGTCCTTCCACAAACCGGGCAGTGAAATCAAGCCCAACCCGCCAAAAAAGTCGTAAAACCTGCCAATTTTTACGCACAACCCGTCAATGGCCGGGATGTCTGTGCAACCCAGTTGTCCCGAGATTGTCTATTGCATTGCCCGCATCCACCGTTTAAGCCGAATATATGTCCGAGACTGATCTTATGACCAAGAGCGCATCACAAACCGCAAAAACTGCCGACCTTCCGCCTGCGAAGGTCACAACAGACGCGGCTTCGCAATCCCGCCCGGTTCTTTACAGTTTTCGTCGTTGCCCCTATGCCATGCGCGCCCGTATTGCGCTGCTGGCGGCTGGCATAGATGTAGAACTGCGTGAAGTTGTCCTGCGCGACAAGCCGCAAAGCATGATCGAGGCATCGCCAAAGGCCACCGTGCCGGTTCTGATCCTGCCTGATGGTTCGGTGATTGATGAAAGTCTTGAAATCATGGTCTGGGCACTTGCGGAAAATGACCCGCTTGAATGGCTGACACCGGAAAGCGGGACGCTTGACGATATGCTGGCCCTGATTGCCCAGAACGACGGACCGTTCAAGCATCACCTTGATCGCTACAAGTATTTCAATCGCTACGAGGACGCCGATCCGGACGAACATCGTCGGGATGCGGAAAAGATCCTGAACCGCCTTGATGGACGGCTTGCGGTTGGCAAATACCTGTTCGGGTCGCGCCCGGCCCTGGCCGATTTCGCCATCGCACCGTTCATTCGCCAGTTTGCCAATACTGACAAGGAAGCCTTTGACGCCATGCCGTTCGTGCATTTGCAACGCTGGCTGGATGACTTCCTGGCATCGACCTTCTTCGAGCAGGCCATGACCAAATATGATCAATGGCACGAAGGCGACACACCGGTGATTTTCAAGGCAGCGTAAATTTCCTTCGATCAGGTCTTTAAACGACAGCTCCGCTTATTATCTGTGAGCCGCAAAAACACTTTTGCGTGCAATCGCGCCAGTCGGCTTCGCGGGCGGCGCGATTTCGGGTACCCGGACCTACGGGTTTATACTTCTGTAAGTATTCAAAGGCTGGTCATTGCGACCTGCTTATGCTAGCAAGCGAGACACCACCCCATAACGCTTCAGGACCGGAATTTATGGCCGACTATGATGTCAAGCCGCTGATCACGGCGGACGAAATTGCCACCAAAATCGATGCGCTTGCCGCCGAGATCAATGAAAGCTTCAAGGACACTGAAAAGCTGATTGTTGTCGGCCTTTTGCGTGGGTCCTTTGTTTTCATCGCCGATCTGGTGCGCAAACTGACCGTTCCGGTCGAGGTCGATTTCATGGTTGCGTCAAGCTATGGCGATTCCACGGAAAGTTCGCGCAATGTGCGCATCGTCAAGGACCTTGATGGTCAGATCCGTGGCAAGGACGTCGTGCTGGTCGAAGACATCATTGATACCGGCTATACGCTTTCGGAAGTGGTCCGTCTTCTGAAAACCCGCGATCCGAACCGTTTGGAAATCTGCACGCTTTTGAACAAGCCGTCGCGCCGCGAAGTTGAAATCCCGATTGATTTCTGTGGCTTTGATATTCCCGATGAATTCGTTGTCGGCTATGGCATCGACTATGCCCAGAACAATCGCAACCTGCCCTTTATCGGCACGGTGCATTTCCACGGCGAATAAGCCGGCCGAAAGCAGAACAGAAAAATGGCGGGAAGCTTTTGCTATCCCGCCATTTTTGTTTCTTGATCATGCTCTGGCTGCTTGCTTTCCATCCGCCCTTTTGGCGGATCGAACACGCCAAGCGCACCCAGATCGGTAATCATTTGATCAAAGCCAGATTGCATGCGCGGCTTGTTACCCTGCCCGGTCGCATAGCCGGTCATGGCCGAATGCACCAGAAGATCAAACAGCATGTCATCTTCTGACTTGCGAGCCTCGGCTGCTTGTTCTTCGGCGCTCATTTGATCGACCGCATCGCCCGGATCACGTTGCAGCATGATGGCAAGGGCCACTAGCCCAAGCGTCACCATCGTGCCGCCAATGGCCATTGCAGCCGCAATCGGCCCGAAGGACGCAGCAAGCGCCATATAGATCGCTGCCAACAGGAAACCCGCCCCGATCAACATCACGATCGCGATCGCAGCAAAAGCCGCGCCCTTACGGGCGGCGGCCTTTGCCTGATCGGCAAGTATATCTGTCAGCTGGTCGATCATTTCTGCAGCAGACGGCCAACAAGCAGGCCGACACCAAAGGTCACGGCAACAGATGCCAGCGGGTTCTCGCGAACCTGATCCACGGCCACACCGCGTGCATGGTCAATCTGCTCGCGCGCCTGACCGGATACTTCGCGAATGCGTTCTGCCGCAGCCTGGGTTCTGGTCTGCGCTGCTTCACCACCCATGGTTTTCAGGGTTTTGGTGATTTCGGCCAGATCGCTGCGAAGCGCATCGACATCAGCCTGAAGTTTTGCAGTATCAGCAGTCGTCTCGGTCTTGGTCGCCATGGTTTTCTCCTATTGTCTTGAAAACAGCAACACACAGGAAACGTGCCGACATGGCCATTGGTTCCCGCACCAAATGTGATGATTTCGGGGCATGACCTTAAAATAGTTCGGATAAACACCCAAAAAGAAACGGCCCGCGTGGGTTGCGGGCCGTCTCATGCCTGTCGGAACTCTGGGCGGATATGGAGAGCGGGACTTCTCCTTCGGGGGTGGGTATCCCCGTTACGCCGATCAGTAAGGCAAACCGACGTAATTTTCCGACAGGGTTTTCAAACCTGCTTTTGACGACAGGATATATTCAAGTTCTGCATCCCGAATGCGGCCATCAAATTCCTTCTGATCGCCAAAGGTGTGCAGCATGGAGGTCATCCACCACGAGAACCGCTCTGCCTTCCAGACACGCGCGAGTGCCGTATCGGAATAGCTTGCCAGAAGGTCTTCACGGTTGGATTTGAATTTCGCAATCAGGGCTTCGGACAGGTAGTGCACGTCACTTGCGGCAAGGTTAAGCCCCTTTGCCCCGGTCGGCGGCACAATATGGGCGGCATCACCGGCAAGGAACAGGCGGCCATGCTGCATCGGTTCTGCAACAAAGCTTCTCAGCGGTGCGATGCTTTTTTCAAACACTTCGCCTTCATTGACCAGTTCGGCGTCTTCCTCGCCAAGGCGGGTGCGAAGCTCGTTCCAGAAGCGATCATCAGACCAATCTTCGATCTTGTCGGTAATCGGCACCTGAACATAGTGGCGCACAACCTTGTCCGAACGCATCGAACACAGGGCAAAACCACGATCATGCTTGGCATAGATCAGTTCATCTGCAACCGGCTTTGCATGGGCCAGAACACCTAGCCAGCCGAACGGATAGACCTTTTCAAATTCCTGCACACCCGGCAGGGTCTTGCGACCGACACCGTGGAAGCCGTCACAGGCCGCAATATAGTCGCAGGTCAGTTCAAGCGCATTGCCATCCTTGACATATCGAACACTTGGCGTGTCGCCATTTATGTCATGCAGGCTGACATCTTCGGCCTCAAAGATGATTTCGCCACCATGGTCGAGCCGCGCCTGGATCAGGTCCTTCGTGACCTCGGTCTGACCATAGATCATCACGGTCGATCCACCGGTCAGCTCTTCCATGTTCACATGGGTGCGCTTGCCATTCACACTGATATAGATACCGCCATGGATGATGCCTTCCTTGTTCATACGGGCATCAACGCCCACACGTTTCATCAGGTTGACTGCCCCCATTTCCAGAACGCCCGCACGAATGCGGCCTTCGACATAGTCGCGGCTTTTGCGTTCAAGAATAACGGAATCGATCCCCTGCACATGCAGAAGATGCGACAGCAGCAGACCGGCCGGGCCTGAACCGATGATTACGACAGGGACATGCATGACGATTTCCTCACAAGATCACGGTTTTTGATTCTGTTTTTGAATTGGAACAAGAACCGTTCCATTGCGGAAACAATACGCCTGTTAACGCATGCACAGAATGGACAAACCGGGATAATGATTGGACAAATCGAACATGTATCTGGGTTTGGTTATAGCTGATAGCGGATCTGGTTTTAGCTGCCACCCTTAGCGACAATCAGTCCATGCTATCAGTTTGCACCATCTGATATCGCGTCCGGTGCGTCGTTGCTGGCATCACCCTTGGTTTGTGCCTCGGGTGTACAGATCGACCATGGTTCGCAGATGCCCTGCCCTTGCTCTGATGCCATGAAATCATCAAAGGCCAGTTTTAGCCTCTCACCATCGGGGTGATGGCGCGAAAACAGGATGAACATGTTACTCGTCGGGATGGCAGATGTTGTTGCATAGGTCTCGGCAACTGCCTCCCCCAGCGTGTTTTTCAAATCCACCCAGCCAACTTCTTCTTCTTCAAACAGGATATCGGCACGCCCGGCTTCAAGGAACCGCCAGGCAGATTCCGGGTTGGCAACGATTTCACCGGTAATGCCGTATTTTGCGAATTCTTCTGCATGCCAATAACTGGTAATGCCGACCGGTCGCAAACCAAGTTCGACCAGATCATTGAAATCTGTCACCTCAAGCCCGTCGGGAAAGCGCGACTTTTTATAGAATCCTTTGTGCAAAGCACGCGCCATTGCAAAAACTGGAATATGAAAGACATCAACTCGTTCCGGGGTGCGCAACCACGGGAATGTTGCGACATAGTCTCCGCGCCGGGTGAGTTCCAATGCGCGCGGCCATGACAGGAAATCAAACCGGGCCTCATAGCCCATGGCAGAAAATATCTCGGTAATCCGCGCCGAAAGCCTGCCGAAGTCTTCCCGGTCTTCGGTAACCAATGGCGGCCATTCTGCAACAGCAAAGCGAATTTCAGTCCCGTAACCAGTTGCCTTGGAGGGGTCCGGAGCCGCAAAGGAAGGCAACGCGCTGAAAATCACGATGGCAACCGTCAACATCCCAACGAGAGATCGCACACTGTGACCAGCCCGTCTTGTTGCCATGGCGTTGTGATCTCCGATCTGATGAAAACGGGCGCAGTCATACGCCAATGAACAGGACTATTTGGCCCCACTATCGATGGATGCCGCAGCCAAGTTTGATGCAAACCGCACAAAAGTCAAAACCTGTGTCGGTGATCGTATGAAAACGCGTGATATTTCATCACCTTTGCCCCGTGATGAAAATTTCATCCTGTGAACAGTCGATCCTTTGAGATCGCTGTGCTAAGTTATTTTTTCGGCTCTGCACAATAGGCCGACAAAACATTGAAAACCGCGACAGAACGGGAATATGCCTCACAACCGCGCCATCGCCGTCTTTACGGATCTTGACGGCACATTGCTGGATCATGACACCTACAGCTGGACGGATGCCCGCCCGGCGCTGGACCGGTTGAAACAACTTTCCATTCCCCTGATCGCGGTTTCGTCGAAAACACTCGCCGAACTTGAACATATCAATCAGACGTCTGGCCTGTTTGACGGGCTGATTGGCGAAAATGGTGGTGTCATCGCGCTGGGTGGCAATGTCGAACAATATGGCCCGGCGACCGAAACGGTTGACCGCACGCGCGAAGAAATCAAATCCGCCGTGACAGTCCCGGTCGACAGTTTCCGCACCGTCAGTCCCGAAGTCATTGCAGCCGAAACCGGCCTGCCGCTTGAAGATGCCATTCGTGCGGGCCAGCGCCACTGTTCGGACCCTCTGATCTGGCAACCCGCCGCTAAAGACATCGCCGTCGCGCGTAAAATCGCTGAAAAGGCGGACCTTACACTGGTCAAGGGTGGCCGTTTTCACACGCTGTGTGGCCCGTCAAGCAAAGGCATCGCCATGCGCCGCATGGTCGAACGGCTAAGTGTTGCCTGGCTGCAAGAAAGTGCAGATGGCACGCACCAGCGCTTTACGACGATCGCACTTGGGGACTCCCCGAACGACATTCCGATGTTGGCCGAAGCCGATTACGCCGTTCAAATTCCGTCCAAACACGGCAAACGAACCCTGCCGCTGCTCGAACATTCCAATCTGCGTATTGCGCCCGAACCGGGCCCAGCCGGATGGAGTAAAGCGGTCAACGACATTCTGGATCAGATAATCAATACCAATAAAAACAGCGAGGTACTTCATGGCTGATTTCCATCAGGGTGGCCCGATTACAACCCTTCATCGCATTCTTGACCGAAACCCGGAAGAACTCGCCTATGAAATGAGCGCCTTTGCCCGTCAACGGCGTCAGACCCTGATCCTGCCATGCCTGTATTCGGAACTTGAAACCCCGGCAATGACAACGATTGTCGAGGGCCTCAAACAGGCGACCTACATTGACCAGATCGTTGTCGGACTTGATCGCGCCGATGCGCAGCAATACCTGCATGCGCGCGAATTCTTCAAGGACCTGCCGCAGCATGTGCGCATCCTTTGGAATGATGGCCCGCGCCTGCGCAGCGTTCATGATCGTCTCGATGAAAACAATCTTGCCCGTTACGAGCCGGGCAAGGGCCGCAACGTCTGGTATTGCCTTGGCTATACGCTGGCTTCAGGCCGCAGTTCGGTCATTGGCATTCATGATTGCGACATTGCGACCTACACCCCGGACCTGCCGGCCAAGCTGATGTATCCGATCGCCAACCCGGCGTTTAACTTTGCCTTTGCCAAAGGCTATTATGCCCGCGTTGCCAATGGCACGCTCAAGGGTCGTGTTTGCCGACTGTTTGTGACGCCGTTGATCCGCGCGCTCAAACAGGTTGTCGGCAAGACCGATTTCCTCAATTACCTTGATTGTTTCCGCTACGCGCTGTCGGGCGAAATGGCGATCCGCACCGATGTTGCCTATGGCCTGCGTGTGGCATCCGACTGGGGGCTTGAGGTTTCCATGCTTTCGGAAATGTATCGCAATCACACGGTCCATCGTCTGGCCCAGGTCGATATCGCTGATATCTATGATCACAAGCACCGCGAATTCGATCCGGCGCAAAAGGATGACGGCCTGTCACGCATGGCAAGTGACATCGCCAAGTCCCTGTTCCGCAAACTCGCAACCCAGGGCACGGTATTTACCCCGGAAACTTTCCGCACGCTCAAGGCAACCTATTACCGCGTTGCACTGGATCTGATTGAACAATATCGCGCTGATGCCCTGTTTAACGGGCTTAAGATCAATCGCGACGAAGAAGAAAACTGTGTCGAGGTTCTCTCGGAAGTGATCATCAGCGCCGGTCAGCACTATCTGGAAAACCCGCTGGAAAGCCCGTTCATTCCAAGCTGGCAGCGTGTTGAAAGTGCGATGGGCGACATCTTTGAACAGCTTTCAAGTGCTGTTGAAGACGATCTCAATGACATGGAAATCGGCAAGCAATAAGCGCCCGACTTTTCAGGTGCCTATTCGTCGATCGGGAATATCGCAAGGAAGACCTGAAGCACGTCTTCCTTGCCCGATTTTTGCAGCGTGACCGGCAGCAACAACCTCAGCCCACTTTGCCATTCCTTCTGAAAAATCTGCAAATGGTGTATCTGCGGCGCGCCCGTCACGCGGGCTGTCGTCATGGCGGCATGCAGGCTTGTGGAATAATGACAGTCGATCTCACGCGCAAACGCCCCGCGCCAATCCTCGCCTGTCAGGGCAACGATATTTTCCCCCTCAAGCAAGATCTGAAAATCGTCCTTGTCCGGGACGTACTCATAGATCGATATGTCCTCAATCCAGGGCGCTAGATGGTCCGGACTGAAATCATCGCGCGTTGGCAGGTTTCCAGCGATGGCATGGGATTTCCAGAAAGCCAGCAGACCATGCGCCTTGGCCGGAGCATCATCGCCGAGTACATCTTGCGGAACTTCCTTTTCCTCGATACCGCTCACCTTTGTCGCTCCCTCACATCTTGTGCATCGGAATGCTGGCGAAGCGTGCACCAAGCACCTGATAAACCGGTGCGGCGAAATGATCGGATGTCTGACAAGGGAGCAAAACGCGCAACCAGTATTGCCTTTCACCATTCAGGCCATCGACGCTGATATGATGGAAGGTCGGGCGCTTGATCTGCAGCGTCTTGCGGAGCGCCTGCATCAGAAAGGTGCCGTATTTCAAATCGATCACGCGCGGGGTACTGCCCTGAAAGTTCTCACCGGTACTTTCGATGCTCGAAGGGGCCGAAAGCCGGATCAGAAAGTCATCCTTTTCGGGCTGGAATTCATAGATGCTGATATCATCGCGCCAACGGGCAAGACGCTGCGCATTCAGGATCGCACGCGATGGCAACTCGCCCTCCCGACAATCGCCAAGGGCTTCGTACCAGCTATCAACAAAGGCGCGGATATTGCCATCGACGCCGTCGGGCAACTGTGCAAGTTCAATATCGGAAGCATCGTGCATCGGCTTTGCAACCCAAAGTCTCTCCCCTTCATTCACTTGGGGACAGCGGGGCGGGAAACAAGCGCCACAGGTCAATAAGACAGAACTAATAAGCCAAGCGGATGCTTGCCTGATTAAGCGTCCTGCCCGCCACGATAAAGAAAATGGCTGACAAAGACCTGCTTGATGGGTCTTCCGGCACGATCCGTGGTCCGCACGGGGAGCATCCCCCGCAGCCATTCTTCCCAGCTTGCGCGTTCATAACCAACCCGGCAAAAGGCCGGCTTGCCGGTATCGACGACTTCAAGCAAGGCGGGATAAACGGTGGTGCCGAAATCAAGATCAATCTGGCGCGGGGAACAGCCCTGATAACATTCACCGCTAACCGCGATGATGTTGGAGGCATCAATGCGAATGACGAAGTCGCGTCTGTCGGGGAGATATTCATAAATAGAAATATCGTCGACCCATTGTGACAGGACGTCTGCATTCAGCCGCTTGCGATCAGGTACTTGTCCGTTACGCGCTGCATCCCACCACGTTTCTACATATGCCCGAACGCGGTGATCTGTATCATCGGGCAAGTGCGGAATCCAAACTTCCTGCGCATAAGCCATCGCGCGTCATGCCCCTGAGACCTTCAATTCTATACTGACGTATACAAGGAAAAAATACCGCGACGCAACAGCGTTTCCGCACTTCATCATCTCTTCACAATGGAATGATTTTAAGCAGCGCGGTAGCAAACAGATCCAATGTAAAAGAAGCCACTGAACATATTACAAATCAGCAGCGGATAGCACCTTTCCATCGCCCCACAGCCCCTAAACCGGCATAGCATCCCGATAGCGCTGCAGAAGGCGGCTTTCGGTGCGGTTGCGGCCGTCCATGTTTGATATCCAGACGATTTGATACGGGGCCAGCTTCATCACACCGTTATAGTCGCCGACCACCTGCTGGGTGATCAGGTCCTGCCAGCCTTCCGTCATGATCAGGTTGATCTTTGACAGATCCAGATCCTGCGGGTGTTCCGTCAGGTTAAAGACGCAGAAAATGCTCTGCTCATTCAGATGCGATTGCCGCCACACGCCCAAAAGGTCGGGACCAAGGTTCAGCGTATATTGCGTGGCATTCGGGTGGAAGGCCGGTTGTCCCTGGCGGATCGACATCAGGGCACGCAACTGATCAAAGGCCGAGCGCGCCGATCCTTCGCGCGTCAGCGTTTCCTCTGCATCATCTAGTTTCCAGATTTTGCGGTTCAGACGCCGCGGAATACCCGTTTCCTCATAGGCCGTCTGATCGTTCTCGGTCGCCAGAATGGTCTGGATATAAACAGCCGGAATACCTTCAAGCGACATGGCAATCGCCTGGCTCATGACAAAACGCTCAAGCCCCATGGTGGCTTCACCAGCGAAGTTCTCCGCCAGCATGCTAAACAGCGTGACATTAAGCTCATAGGGCTTCTGCCCACCGCCCTTGAGCGCACGGTAACTGACCTGCCCGCCCATCTTGACCGCGTGATCACGCAAGCCCTCGATGTCCTCATCGGGGATCAGGTTTTCGGCTGGACGCAAACCAATGCCATCATGGCTGGCCGTGAAGTTAAAGAACGTACAGCCCGCCGGTGCTGGGGGCATCGCCATGATGCATTTGCGGATAAAATCACTCCGGCCGCTCAGCAGCGCATGAATGATCACCGGCGGCAGCGAGAAGTTATAAATCAGATGTGCTTCGTCCTGATTACCGAAATAGGACAGGTTTTCGAGAAGCGGCAAATTGGTCTCGGTAATGAACAGCACATCGGGATGCACAGCATTGCACGCCAGACGCATTGCCTTGATCAGTTTGTGCGTCTGATCAAGGTTGATCGAGGTCGTCCCGACTTCCTTCCAGATAAAGCCGATGGCATCGAGCCGAACCACCCGCACTCCATGCCTGAGGTAGTTCAGAACGACCTTGAGCATTTCGAAAAACACATCCGGATTGCCGTAATCCAGATCGACCTGATCGTAGCTAAACGTACACCAAACCTGCTTTTCACCGTCCTTGGTCACCACGTGATTGAGCAATGCATGACTGCGCGGGCGCACGACATCGGACAAATCGTCTTCTAGGCTTGCGGTCTTGATGTAATCAATCCCGGGCTTCTCGCCGGCCAAAAACTGCTGATACCAGGGATGCGAAGCCGAGATATGGTTGGCCACCAGATCGGCCATTACCGTACCGTGCTTTGCCAGATCCTCGACATCGCTCCAGTCGCCCAATTCCGGGCGTAGCATATCGAAATCGCTGACCGAAAAGCCGTCATCGGATGTAAAGGGATGGAATGGCAGGATATGAATGCCTGTCAGCCAGTCTTTCAGCCACTTGCGATGAAACTCGCCAAGGCTTTGCAGACCCTTTTTTCCGTCCTGCTGGATGCTGTCGCCATAGGTGATCAAAAATGCATCGCGCTGATCCCACTTGCGCAAGTATTCCTCGCAGGGTTCTGGCCCATCGCCCTCGATCGGCAGGCCCAAAACCTCGAACACGCGACGTACCAGTTCGGCATGGTCGTGCCCGGGATACACATCCGCAAGGAGGTTGCGCATTGCGCTGGCAAACGCAATCCGTCCCGAGGTTCCGACGACACGATCCATACTGGTTCCTTCCGGGCAGGCAATTCAAATGATTACAATCACGAATTCATGAAATAATGAATTTGCCTGCGATGCAAGCAGGCATTTTGCGATGCCACAAAAGAGTGCAGCGACGTAAAACAAAGGCGCCCGGACCGATGCCGGGCACCTTTGCGCAATTACATCAGAAAATGATTAAGGTGCTATCGTCACCTCGACCAGCGCATGGGTGCGGTTGGTGTCGATATGCTTGATGGCATCGCGAAGAATACCCGGCAGGTCTTCGGGCCGTTTGGCCTTGGCGACCCACGCCCGGCTGGCCTCGGCAACCTTGGTAAAATCGGGGCTTGGTTTGAGCGCTGTCAGCGGCATTTCGTTGGTTTTGGCCGCATAGCCATCCGGGTACATGCCCGCGACCGACTGACGCACCGCCCCCCATTCATTGTTGTTCAGAACAAGGATCAGGATCGGCAGTTCCAATGCCTCGGCAATCTGATGACAGGCGGTCGGGTTGGCAAACATATAGGATCCATCGCCCATTGTGGCGACGACCAGCTTGTCCTTATCCGCCAGTTGATAGCCCATCGCGGCCGGGAAGGACCAGCCAAGCCCGCCGGAATGCGGTTCCTGATACCAGCTGCTGTGTTCCGAAAGCGACAGCGGTTCCAGCGGGCAGCCAAGCTCCGAGAATACCGTGGCAGCACGATCCGCAATCGCATCCGAAAGACAACGAGAAACATAGGCCTTGGTCATCGGGTCCACCGCCCCGGCATAGGCCATGGACAGGGCCTTTTTGCGGGTTTCGGCATTGATGGCGGCGATCTTTTCGCGACGATCCGCGCAAACCGATGTGTGGTCGGCGTGACGGCGATCCATGGCATCCGCCAGCATCATGATCACGTCTCCGGTTTCACCAACAAGCGAGATATCAGCAGCAAAGTTGCGCCCCGGAAAGCGGGAATAAAGCGGGTTCTGACCGATCTGAATGACTTTGCAGTCAGGTTTCAAATCATGGATATCGGGTGACCAGGGGGCGAGGCAATCAATCACCACCACCGCATCGGCATCCTTAAGCCAAGGGGCTGGGTCCATCCCGGCAAACATTGGATGCTCGGTCCCAATCGCAAGCTGGATCGCCCAGTATTGCACCACCGGAATGCCCCACTGATCCACCAGATTACCAAAGCGCCCGAAGGCCTCCGCTGTGCCCATACCGCGCTGAGCAATGATTACCGGGTTCTTGGCATTGGCCAGAATGTCTGCGGCCTGCTCGACCGATGCTTGCGGCGGGGCGACGGGGACCGGCTGCATGCGAAGCGGACCATCGATTTCATCCCCTGGGCAGGGTTCACACAGAACTTCGCGTGGCAGGCTAACGTAAGTCGGCCCCTTGGGCACGGATGATGCGATGGCATAGGCACGATCGACAACATCGGGCACCTGTTCGGGGAATTTAAGCTCATACTCCCATTTCGAACTTTCCCGCACCAATGCGGCCTGATCGCGCATTTCCTGACCCCAGCCAATCGGTACGGTGCGTGCACCCAGTCGCCCCTTTTCCATCACCGGCGTTCGGCCCGACATCAAGACGACCGGGACATGCTCGGTCGCGGCATTGATCGCACCGATTGCGCAGTTGGCAAGACCGACATTGGTGTGCGCCATCACCGCCTGCGTCTTGCCGGTCGCAAGGTAATAGCCATGCGCCATGCCCATCGCAGCATTTTCGTGCGGCATGATCAGCGCGTGTGGCAGGTCGATATCCTTTGCCGCGGCCTCCGCCAGACCTTCGATGATCGGCGGAAAGTCGGTCCCGGAATTGGCAAAGATATAATCAATCCCGATCGCCTTCATGCGGGCCAGAACCGCCCCGCCGGCAGTCAGGGTGAGTTGACCGGAATTTTCCTGCTTGTCGCTTTTCATCAGACGCCTCTTGATCTATTCGCTCAATATTTCTATATTTGAAATATTATTTATAATATAGTTTATTATTGAAATCCGCTACCCGTCAAGACGGGACGGCGGCGCACTTTCTGTTTGCGTGAGGCAAAGCAATCCGATGACCAGCCAACTCAATGGTTCCGTGCTCAAGGCGTTCAAGATCCTTGATCTGTTTGCCGCCGGGCAAAGCGAACTGACCGCCAAGGAAACCGCTGATGCGCTTGGCATCAACATGATTACCGCCCACCGCTTTCTGCACACGCTGGTACATGCCGGGGCCTTGCGAGTGACATCACGCGGGGTATTTCGGTTGGGATATATGTTTGCCGATCTGGGCGAACGTGTTTTGCAGGGCGACAACCTGCCCACCATCCTGCAACCGATCCTTGATCATCTGGCGCGCGATACTGGCGAAGCCTGCATGGCAACCGAGTTTGATCGCGACATGGCCGTCTGCATTGCCAAGGCCCTGCCCGACCGCCCGCTTTATGTTGATATCCGGATTGGTTCGCGCCTTGATGCCTTTTGTACCGCCCACGGCAAACTCTGGCTGGCACACATGAGCCCCGATGATAAGGACCGCTATTTCAAGAATGCCGAGCTGACCGGCATGACCGACCACACCATCACAGATATCAACGCCCTAAAGGCTGAACTCGCCACTATCCGCGATCAGGGCTTTGCCACCAACAATGGCGAGCGCGAGCGTGACATCTATGCCCTCGCCGTGCCGATCACGACCCAGCACGGCAAGATGATCTCGGCTCTTTCGGTGTTTGGCGCATCGCCGACAACTCTTGATCAGAACCGCGATCACTTGCTGGCAGCACTGCAAACCGCAGCACGTGCTGCGCAACAGGTTCTTTACGGCAAAGACTGATCTGCTTGCACATCAAGCAAAAGAAACCCCAGCCCAATTCGGGCCGGGGGAAGTCGTGTCGTTTGGAGGTAGACGGGTGTTTTACACCCCTTGGGAGTCTCGAAAAATCAGATTGCCTTAATGGTCAGCGGACGCTCGACCTGCTTCATCAGGCGATTGCGGATCGGGCGGCCAAACGGGGCGGCTTCGATTTCAAATTCGTCGCCGTCCTGTGTGGTGATGCCATCGGCAAAGCTCAGCGTCGCGGTCCCGAAGAAATGGGCATGCACATCGCCCGGACGGCGGAACAGGTCATATTTGAAGTGGTGATACTCAAGATTGGCAATCGAATGCGACATGTTGTCTTCGCCGCTCAGGAACGGCTTTTCCCAGATCACCTCGCCATCGCGGTAAAGGCGCGAGGTACCCTCGACATGACTGGGAAAATCACCCAGCAGCAATTCCGGGCCCATCGCGCAATGGCGCAGTTTTGAATGCGCCAGATAGAGGTAATTCTGGCGTTCCATCACGTGATCGGAAAACTCGTTGCCAATCGCAAAGCCGATGCGCACCGGCGTGCCGTCATGGTCAATGATATAGACCGCAGCAATTTCGGGTTCCTCGCTGCCATCCAGCGCGAAGGACGGGCTTGGGATATCAGCACCCGGGTTGGCGACGATGGAGCCATCACCCTTATAGAACCATTCCGGCTGCACGCCATGTTCGCCTGCCTTGGGCTTGCCGCCCTCAACCCCCATACGGAACATCTTCATGGAATCGGTTTCGTTGGCATCCTTGTTATCGGCCTTGTGCATGTTTGCCCGTGCCGAAGCAGAACCAAGATGGGTAAGACCCGTTCCGGTCACCAGGAAATGCGCGGGGTCGACATGGGTGATTGGCGGCAAAAGGCGGCCGTCGCGCGCGACCTCGTTATAATCGACCGTGATGTCGCCCATGCGCACCTTGGCCTTCTCGATCATCGTCATGCCCTTGGCAAGTGCGATGGTCGCAAGTTCGCGGGTGGTGGAAACGCCCTTGAGCGGGATCAGGGTGTTTTCGTCTTCGACCACGGCAACATGCTGCGCGCCGGCGGTATCCTTAAATTGAACCAGTCTCATAAATTCTGTCCTGAACGGTCTTGGTTATCAGTGTAAATCAGGGTGTCGGCAACAGGGATCAGACCCAGCCGCCATCAACGATAAAGTTTTGCGCGGTGACCATGCGGGCTTCGTCGGAAATCAGGAAAAGCGCCATGCGGGCAATGTCACCCGGCATTACCTTGTTTTTCAGGCACTGGCGTTCATCGATTTCACGTTCAGCTGCTTCATCGACCCAAAGGTCAAGCTGGCGCTGGGTCATGACCCAACCCGGCACAAGGGTGTTAACCCGGATATGATCCTTGCCAAGGTCACGTGCCATGCCGCGCGTCAGGCCATGGGTCGCGGCCTTTGCCGTGGTGTAGCCGGGCATGCCGCCCTGCCCCATCATCCAGCTGACAGAGCCGAAATTGATAATCGCGCCGCCACCGGCCATTTGCATCATCGGTGCCACCGCCTGGATGGAGAAGAAGGACGGGCGAATATTGATCGCCTGACGTTCATCCCAATATTCCGGCGTCACATCCTGCCATTTATGGCGGGTATCATTGGCTGCATTGTTCAAAAGGCCCGTGATCGGACCGTTGATTTCGGCTGCCTTGGCGACCGCTGTCTGCAATGCCGGGATATCGGTCAGATCGCATTTGATAAATACCGGCGCATTGCGCGCATCCTTCGAAAGCTTTTCAACAAGGGCAGTGCCGGCATCTTCCATGATATCGACAAAGGCAACTTTTGCGCCTTGTTCGACGAAGGCGGTCACAAGCGCCTCGCCAATGCCCGACGCGCCACCGGTGATGAATACCGATTTGTCTTCAAGGCTTGTGTAGTGTGTCGGCATGCGATCAGACATGATCGTTTCATCTCCCGTCATGTGTTTTTTCTGCTGTCAGGCGCACGGCAACTCCGTAATCGCCATCATGATTTCAACCCAAAATTGACAGAAAGTACATCCATCGCAAACGTTGCAGCGCAACAGAACAAGCTATTTGGGGCTTGTTCCTTCCTACGCCTGCCCTTGCGATCCGGACCAGATTAACGATCCGGGCGTGTGCCCTTACACGGCGTCATGATGTTTCCTCCTGATAATCTTGTTGTTTTTATTCTTCATACAATAACATTAATGATCAGGATATCCGAAGCTGTCAAGCGTCAAACATGAAGTCTTTTCTTTCGATTACACGAAAGCTAGTTTATAAGTTGATGAAATACGCAATTACCTTGGCGTTGAGCATCACCGCATCGCCCACCCAATCCGGGCCCCTTCCAAATATATGCCTTGTCGCACAAATCCCTGGCGGTGCCAGATAAGTTGCCCTGCGCATTAATTCATATTATATGAATAATAACAAAGCGGGCCTTTCGCCTTTTGCTTTCCAATCAGGGCCACGCCGGAGGAAATATATGCCGTCCACCATGTCGAGAACTTATGCCAAACGCAGCCTGCATAGCATTGTTGCGCACGACCTAGGCGCACGCATTGTGTCTGGCAAGCTGGTGCCAGGCGATGTCCTGCCGACAGAGGCGGCATTAAGTGAATCACTTGATGTCTCGCGCACGGCGCTTCGTGAAGCGATCAAGATCCTGTCGGCCAAGGGGCTGATTGAATCCCGCCCGAAAACCGGCACCCGCGTCAAGCCGCGCTCAAGCTGGAACCTGCTTGATCCCGATGTCCTGTCCTGGCACTTCCCGGATCCGGACCCGGCATTTCTGTATGCCCTGTTTGAAACCCGCCTGATCATTGAACCCAATACCGCCGCCATGGCCGCTGTGCGCGCCACCAAGGAAGAGATCAAGGCAATCTCGGATGCCTATGACGCAATGGAAAGTGCAGAGCGCGGCACAGAGGCGGTCTATATCACCGACCTTGAGTTCCATCAGGCGATCCTGAATGCATCGGCCAACGATTTCATGAAGTCATTTGGCATGCTGATCGAAACGGCACTCATCGGATCATTCCGCCTGTCATCGGGCGGCCCGGCCGCACATGTGCAGTCCCTGCCCGATCACCATGCGGTTTATGCCGCAATCAGCCACCGCGATCCCGAAGAAGCGCGCGCGACCATGCACAAATTGCTGCGCCGGACCATGCGCCAGTTGCGCCAGCAGCTTGGCATGTCGGTCGATCACGACTGGGATCAGATCGGTCTTTAATCGGGATTTATGCTGCAGCCCACCTGCAGCATTTCTTATCGCACGACCAAAATAAAACGGGCACCAACTGGTGCCCGTTTCTTTGTTTGTGATGGTACCAAAGGTTATGTCGCCCCGGCCCGCATCCCGGAGAAGGATCGGGTGATCAGGCGTTGCAGGACGATAAAGCCAAACAGAAGCGCACCAATCATGATCTTGGTCCACCAGCTATTGAGCGAGCCGTCAAAGGCGATCAATGTCTGGATCACGCCCATGATGATCCCGCCAAAGAACGTCCCCATGACAAAGCCCATCCCGCCGGTCAGAAGCGTGCCCCCAATCACCACCGCAGCAATCGCATCAAGCTCGACCCCGACGGCTGCCAATGGATAGGCCGATGCGGTATAAAAGGCAAACACCACACCCGACAGCGCACTGAAAAAGCCCGACAGGGTATAAACCCGAATGATCGTACTATCGACCGGAATGCCCAGCAATTCGGCGGAATGCCGGTCACCACCAATGGCATAAACGTTCCGCCCAAAGCGGGTGTAATGGGCAATCACCACCCCGCCAATCACGGTCGCCAGCATCAAAAGGGCTGATGCCGTTAACCAGCCCCGTCCGGGCAACGGCACCTTGAAGCCGCTAAAGGCGGCAACAAACGGATGGTCAATCGGAACGGAATCCAGATTGATCAAGAAACATATGCCGCGCAGGAAAAACATCCCGGCAAGTGTGATGATAAAGGGCTGAATATCGAACTTTGCGATGATCACGCCCATGAAGGCCCCGAACGCCGACCCGACAATCAGGGAAATCAACGCCGCCAAGACCGGATGCATGCCAAAGCCGCTGACGAGCTCTGCCATCAGCACCCCGATAAAGGCAATCATCGAGCCGACCGAAAGATCAATCCCGCCAGAGAGGATGACAAAGGTCATGCCAACGGCCGTTATGATCAGAAAGGCATTGTCGGTCAGAAGCGCGCCCAGAACATAGGTATCGGAAAAGGCGCGATGTTCAAAAATCCCGTAGCCATACAGCAGTACGAGAACCGCAAGCGTGGCAAGGATCGGATAAAAGCGTTCATTGATTTTCATCGGATTTCCCCCGCTTCAAACGTTCCACCGCCTGCCCGACCAGTTCACGGGATTTTGGTGCCTGCACCAGAAGAACAATCATCACCACAGCCGCCTTGACGATCAGGGTGTATTGAGATGGCAGCCCCGAAAGCAAAATCCCCGTCGTCAGCGCCTGAATGATCAGAACGCCAATCACGGTCATGCCAATAAAGAACCGCCCGCCCATCAAGGACGCACCACCGATCACCACCGCCAGAATGGCATCAAGTTCAAGCCACAAACCGGCATTGTTGGCATCGGCCCCACGGATGTCGGCGGCGATAATGATCCCGGCGAAGGCGGAGCAAAGCCCGGATGCAGCATAGGCCATCAACTTGATGCCGCGTGCATCAATGCCCGCCACCCGGCTCGCACGCGCATTGCCGCCAACCGATTCAACAAACAGGCCCAAGGCGGTCCGGCGCATGATGAAATAGATCGCGGCAATCACGGCGGCCGCAATGATCACCCGCCAGGGAATACCCAATAAATAGCCACTACCAATCGCCTCAAAGAACTCCCCGTGGAAGGTCACGATCTGCCCGCCGGTGATCATCTGGGCAATACCGCGCCCGGCCACCATCAGGATCAGGGTGGCAATAATCGGCTGGATATCGAGAAAGGCGACAAGAACGCCATTCCACAAGCCGCACAACACCCCCGCACCAAGGGCGGCCAGAATGATCACAGCCGGATGCAGGTCGGTATCGCGGATCAAAACCGCCATCACCGCACCCGATATGGCAATGATCGAGCCGACCGAAAGGTCAATGCCACGCGTGCCGATTACGATTGCCATACCGACCGCGACAAGGGCCGTGGACGCCCCGCGATGCACCACATCGACCAGCGATCCATACAGATGCCCGTCCACAATGCGGATGTTAAAGAAGTCGGGTGAAATCACCCCGATCCCCAGCACGATCAAAATCAGTGCCGCGACCGGGCCAAACCAAGGCCGACTTATCAAAGAAGATGCAGACATGGTGCTGCTTTCCCGTAATTTCTTTTTGTCTTGCAAACTGGTCATCGTGCGATCGCCTCGATGATGTTGTCTTGCGTGATCTCGGCACCGACAAGTTCGGAAACCTTTTCGCGATCACGCATCACCGCAACCCGGTCGGCAAAGGCGACAATTTCCTCAAGCTCGCTTGATGCCACAAGCAACGCCAGCCCCTCGTCGCAGAGCTCCTTGATCAGCTTGATGATGTCGGCATGTGCACCGACATCGATGCCGCGTGTCGGTTCATCAAGGATCAGCAGGATCGGCTTGGACACCAACCAGCGGGCCAGAATAACTTTTTGCTGATTGCCGCCACTAAGTTGCCCTACGGGCTTCTCACTATCGGGTGTGGCGATACCCAGCGCCATGATCATGTCATCAGCAAACTGCTGCTGCTCGGCGCGCGGGATCGGGCGCAACCAGCCCCGCCGTCCCTGAAGGGCCAGCACGATGTTTTCACGCACACTCAGTTCGGCAACGATGCCGTCCTGCTTGCGATCTTCCGGGCAAAGCCCGAAGCCAGACCGGATCGCATGACGCGGAGAGCGCAGCATGACCGGCTCGCCATCCAAAAACACAAGTCCGCTATCCGCACGCTGCGTGCCAAACACCAGTTCGGATAGTTCCGTTCGACCGGATCCCAAAAGCCCGGCCAGACCGACAATCTCGCCAGCCTTGAGATCAAGCGACACCGGCTCCAGCACGCGCTTCTTGCCAAGGTTCTTGATCTGGATCTGGCGTATTGGGCCGTTATAGTTGCCCTCATCCTGATGACGGTGGGCACTGACTTCGGCAAGCTCGCGGCCCAGCATGTGATTGATTAGATCAATCTGTGCGAGCTCTCTGGTGACAAACGTTCCAACCAGTCGCCCGTTGCGCAGCACCGTGATCCGGTCGGTGACGGCATAGACCTGATCAAGGAAGTGGGTAACAAAGACAATGCCTAGTCCCTTGGCGCGAAGTTCGCGCATGATGCGGAAAAGTGTCTGGATTTCCTCGCCATCAAGGGATGCTGTCGGCTCATCAAGGATAAGCACCTTGGCATCAAGGGCGACGGCGCGCGCAATCGCCACAAGCTGTTGAATGGCGACCGAATAGGAACCCAACGGTCGATTGACATCAATATCAAGACCAAGGGTGTCAAGTGCTGCCTTGGCGTCGGCCTCGGTCTTTTTCCATGAAATCAGGCCGAATTTCCGGGTTTGACGTTCCAACATCAGGTTTTCGGCCACCGACAAGGTCGGCACCAGATTGACTTCCTGATAGACCGTCGAAATCCCCAACCCCTGCGCATCGCCGGGATGCTGCGGATGGATTTCCTGCCCATCAAGCAGGACGGCACCGGCATCGCGGGGATGCACGCCGGTAATTACCTTGATCAGGGTCGATTTCCCGGCCCCGTTTTCGCCCAGAAGGGCGTGGATTTCGCCTGCTTCAAGGTCGAAATCAACATCCTCCAGCGCCTTGACGCCGGGAAAGAACTTCCCCGCACCGCGCACTGAAAGCACTGCGTTAGACATAACCTGCCCCTCTCCCTGTCTTCTTCTGAAATCTTTTGTCGCGGATACAACCGGACGCACCCCGGCAATCGCCGGAGCACGTCCAATGCTTTGAAAACACGTCTGTTGGTTCCGTGGACCAGAGCCCACGGAAACACTCAGAGGTTATTTACTGCGCATTTTGTATTCTTCCGCGGCGGTATCAGGCAGATAGAGCGGGCCGTTTGCCTTGATCCATTTCGGCACTTCTTCACCGTTCATCGATGCCTTGATCGCATCAAAGGACGGTGCACCAAGATGCGGGTTCAGCTCAATGGTGGCGTTGGTATCGCCATCGGCCATCGCCTTGAAGATGTCAGGCACCGCATCGATCGAAACGATCAACATGTCTTCACCCGGGTTCAGACCGGCTTCCTTGATCGCCTGCACAGCACCAAGTGCCATGTCATCATTATGCGCATAAACCGCACAGATGTTGGCCCCACCGTTTTCAGCTTTCAGGAAACTTTCCATGACTTCCTTGCCGCCTGAACGGGTAAAGTCACCAGACTGCGACCGGATGATATTGATGCCCGGGAAGTTTGAAACAACCGATTCAAAGCCTTCCTTGCGATCGTTTGCCGCAGACGAACCAACGGTTCCCTGCAACTCGACCACATCACAAACACCGTTGGTTTCCGATGCCAGCCATGCAGCAGCCAGCGCACCTTCAACCACGAAGTCCGATGCCACCTTGGTCAGATAAAGGTCATCACTGGCGTCAACGCCACGGTCGACAAGAACAACCGGAATACCGGCATCCTTGGCTTCTTTCAGAACCTGATCCCAGCCGGTTTCAACCACCGGGGCCAGAAGGATGCCATCAACGCCCTGGGCGATAAAGGAACGCACAGCCTTGATCTGGTTTTCCTGTTTCTGCTGTGCATCGGAGAATTTCAGATCAATACCGCGACGTTCGGCTTCGGCCTTGATCGACGCGGTTTCAGATGTCCGCCAGCCACTTTCCGACCCGATCTGCGAGAACCCGATCATCATTTCGGCCTGTGCGGCAACCGAAAGACCAAGCGCAACACCCAGCGCTGCAGTTGAGACTGCGAGCTTTTTAAAACTTACCACGATTTCCTCCCTAAGTGTGGTTTCTTGCTTAAAAGCCATATAGTATTACAATATGATTTGTTGACCCTCAACCATATAGTGCATCATCCTTTCGGGTGATCGCGCCGAACGATCCAAAACGGCTTACAAACCTAGAAAAATCAATGCTCGGGAAGGCAATCGATGTCCAAGACCACCTCAACACCCCACATGGCAGGAACCAGCACTGACACAGCCGAAACGGGCACAAATGCCCCACGTACGAGCATCTCAAGCCCTCAGATTCGCGTCTTGGTTTCTGCGCTTGGCGCGCGTCTTTGCGGGGTCTATCTGCGCAATCCCGACACCGGGAAAGAGACCAATATAGCCGTCAACCTGATCGATGACGCCGCCTACCTTGCGCAAGACAGCTATATCGGGGCGGTCTGCGGACGCTATGCCAACCGCATCGAAAGATCGCAATATCGCGATGAAACCGGCAAGCTCATCAAGCTTGCTGCGAACGAGGGCGAAAACCACCTGCATGGCGGCCCAGACGGTTTTGACCGCCGGATCTGGACGATCACGGCGCAAACCGAAACCAGTGTGACGTTTGAACTCACCTCACCCGATGGGGATCAGGGATATCCGGGTACATTGAGTGCACAGGCAACCTATTCACTGATCGCGGATAATCGCCTTCGGCTTGAAATCACCGCCACCTGCGATCAGCCCTGCCCGGTCAACATGACCAGCCACGCCTATTGGAACTTGTCTGGAAAATTCGACGCGACCGCCGCCGACCACGTCTTACAAATCGATGCCGATCAATGGCTTCCGGTCGATGACAAACTCATTCCCAACGGCCCGCCACGTGACGTTGCCGGTACCGGTTATGACTTCCGCAACCCTGCCAAAATCGCCGACATGCTGCCAAACGCCAACCAAGGCTTTGATCACAATTTCTGCCTGACCGGCGACCGCGGACCCCTGCGCCAGATCGCCATCCTGTCCGATCCCACAAGTAACCGCGCGATCAAACTGTTATCAACAGAAGCCGGCCTGCAATTCTATCTCGCTCAGCATTTCACAGACGCGATGAAAACCGAAACCGGCACAGCCCTGCACAAAACCGCCGGCATCGCCCTGGAACCACAAACCTCCCCAAACAGCGTCAACCGCCCGGATTTTCCAAGCCCCTGGCTCAAACCCGGCGAGACCTATCGTCATGTGATTGAGTGGGAGTTTGACCAAGGGCGTTAAAGCGCAGCGACCGCCCCATCCGCGCGCGGATCAGACGCACCTTCCATCACGCCACCCTTGCGCAGTCGAATGCCACCAGCATGCCCCATCATGTCTTCATAGGGTCCAACGAGTTCGACCGTATGACCGGCGGATTTCAGTTGTTCGATCAAAGCCGGGTCAAAACGATTTTCGAGCTTAAGGGTTGTGGTGTCATCGCCCCAGGTTTTGCCAAGTAACCAGCGCGGGGCGCTAACTGCTTCCTGCAGGTCCTGCCCGAACATCACATTCCGGGTGAAGATCGCCGACTGGGTTTGCGGCTGCCCCTCGCCGCCCATGGTACCATAGGTCAGCACCGATCCGTCATTGAGCCGGGCCAAGGCCGGGTTCAGGGTGTGGAATGGCAAGCGGCCCGGTCCGAGTTGATTGGGACCATCGTGCAACGTAAAGCTCGACCCGCGGTTCTGCCAAAGCACGCCGGTTTCGGGCACCACGATGCCGGATCCAAATTCCCAGAAGATGCTCTGGATATAACTGACAGCAACGCCATTGGCATCAACCGCCCCCACCCAGATCGTATCGCCCGGCTTGGCGACATGCGGCCAAGGGAGTGCTGTTTTCATATCGATTTTGGCGGCTTCGGCAGCCAGCATTTCATCAGACAGCAACGTCATCGGATCAATGCTCATGCGGTCCGGATCGCCGACATGGGCATCGCGCTTGAGGAAGGCACGCTTGGTTGCCTCGACAAGCCCATGGATATGATCAAACCCGTCACGCTGTGCGGTGCCCAAGCCCAGACGATCATAAAGACCAAGGATCATCAGCGATGCGACGCCCTGGGTCGGCGGCACCATGTTAAACACAGTACCACTGGAAAGTTTGACCGACAGCGGCGTCATGATTTTGGCGTGATAGCCTTCCAGATCGGCAAGGCGGATCGGGCTTCCGACAGCTTCAAGCCCCAATGCATTGCTGCGCGCAATATCACCGCGATAAAAATCGTCAAACCCGGCACGACCAAGATGTTCAAGCGTCGCACCGAGGGCCGGTTGGCTCAGAACATCACCGATCGCCGGAAGGCCGTTTGCGGCATAGGTCTCGACAAAACCCGGGGAGTTTTCAAGCTCCGGCATTTTGCTTTTGGTCAGCTCACTCTGCGATTTCGTGATCGGCACACCGGTTTTGGCGTGATGTACAGCATCGGCCATCAGGCGACTATGCGGCATCTTGCCACCAAGCGATGCTGCAACCTCGGCCGCCTTGATCCAGCCGCCGATGGCACCCGCCACCGTCAGGGCCGCCATCGGACCCCGGGCCGGGATTGCTGCATGCCCCTGTTCGCGGTAGAAATCTGGTGTCACTAGCCCTGCGGCCCCGCCGCACGCCCGAATGGCAACCGGATCCTTTCCCGGCTCGGCAACTAGCCAGAACCCGTCCCCGCCAATCGCATTCATATGCGGATAGACAACGGCAATCGTCGCAGCAGCAGCAATCATCGCCTCAACCGCATTGCCGCCTTCGCGTAGGATGTCACGCCCGGCCTCAGCGGCCAGATGATGGGGTGCGGTGACCATGCCCCCGAGTGCGGTTCTTGAACGTAACATTGTGCGTTGGTCTCCCTGCCATGATGCGTTCGGACATGCCCCGTGTTGAATGGAGCGTGTCCGGGTACATCGTTCATAGCGCTGTTTTGTTTTTCCGTTCAGCGCCTTTTCACATCGTAGAATAAATCCCCTACCACCCAATCAGATTGGGCAACCAACTGGTCAGTTCCGGGAAGATAAACAGCAAGACCAGCGCGATCGCCTGAATGCCGATAAACGGGATCACGCCGCGATAGATATCAACCGTTGAAACCGATTTGGGTGCGACACCTTTCAGGAAGAACAAAGCCCAGCCAAAGGGCGGTGTCAGGAAGCTGGTCTGAAGGTTCATCGCCACCAGAATGGCAAG
Source organism: Thalassospira sp. (assembly GCF_002709775.1). Classification (GTDB taxonomy): domain Bacteria; phylum Pseudomonadota; class Alphaproteobacteria; order Rhodospirillales; family Thalassospiraceae; genus Thalassospira. Next base: position 9,607 of record NZ_PAQR01000030.1, on the reverse strand, counting down.
CCAAGCCATATCGATCCCGCTATATTGGAATACCGGCAGGAACATCGGGAGCGCGATATAGGAAATCTCGATCCATTCAAGGAAGAAGCCGAGAACAAAGATCACGCCCATCATGAACAGAAGGTTGCCCATGTCGCCACCCGGCACCCATTCAAACATGGCATGAACAAGTCCCTCGCCGCCAAGGCCACGGAACGCCAGACCAAAGGGCTGTGCGCAGATCAGGATAAAGAACACCATCGCACTCGTGATCAGCGTGTCATGCAGCACATCGCGCATCACACGCAAATTCAAACGCCCTGTAAACAGCGCAAGAAGCAACGCCCCAAGCGCCCCCATGGAGGCCGCCTCTGTCGGGGCAGCAATCCCGCCAACGATAGAGCCCAACACAGCAAATACCAGGGCTAACGGCGGCACAACAACTTTGGCAATCTTGAGCAGCAATTGCTGCGTGTTCATGGCATCGCGCTCATCCTGCGGGATCGCGGGCACCATTTCGGGCTTAAAAATGCCCAGCAGCACAAGATAGAGCCCAAGCATCCCGGCCAGGATCAAGCCCGGCACCATGGCTGCGGCAAATAATGTCCCGACAGACTCACCAAGAATATCGGCCAGCAGGATTAGCACCAGACTGGGCGGGATGATCTGCCCAAGTGTGCCCGACGCACAGATCACGCCACTGGCAACACCCTTGTCATAGCCGCGATTGATCAGCGGCTGCAGCGAGAGCAAGCCAACCGTCACAACGGTCGCGCCGACAACGCCAGATGATGCCCCCATAAGCACACCAACAATCACGATGGCAAGGCCCATGCCGCCCTTAAGCCGCCCCATGGCATGCCCGATCACATCAATCAGTTCTTCGGCCAGCTTCGACTTTTCAAGCATCACCCCCATGAATATGAAAAGCGGTAATGCCAGCAGCGTATAATTGGTCACAACCCCGTAAACGCGCGCAGGCAACAGGTTAAACAAACCGGTGCCAAACCCCATAATTCCAAAGGCAAATCCCGAAATTGCAAGCGAGATCGCCACAGGCACACCGAGCACGAGGAAGCCAAAGAATCCCCCGACCATACCGATGGCCAGCCATTCATTTCCGGTCATTTCTGATTAGTCTCCTGCACCGCTTTGCGTTACCGCATCAGATGCATCCAAGGCAGGTTCACTGTCGCGAGCGACGATTTGACGATAATTGATCAGTCCTTGTGCAATCGCCTGGAGCAGCAACAAACCAAATCCGATCGGGATAAAGGCCTTAAGCAGGAAGCGATACGGCAATCCCCCGGGATCTGGTGATCCCTCGCCCATCATGATGGATTGTTCGACATAAGGGATTGAAAACCAGATCAAGGCCCCACCCAAAATCGCCATCAAGACAGCAGAAAACAGATCAATGATCGCCTGGGCCCGAGGGCCCAGGCGATCATATAGAAAATCGACCCGCACATGACCGCCGTGGCGCATGCCATAGGCCATCCCCATCAGGGCAATTGGTGACACCAGATGCCATTCAAGTTCCTGCATCGCGACACTTCCGGAATTAAACAAGTAGCGCAGCAAAACATTGCCACCGACCACCAGAACAAGGGCCAGACCACTGATCGCAGCCCCCCATCCGGCAATGTCGACAACCAGCCCCAAGGCACGGTCCGGTAACGGTTCAGTACGGGTCGAATTCATATCAGCCCATCCCGCCTTTCGATGAAATGATGCCGTGATAGGGTTTTTCACTGATCGCGGCCCATTCACGGTGCGTGTCACGGAACGCCATGAAGCTGTCATGGACCTTTTTGGTGACCGGATCCTTGGCGGCTTCGGCTTCCAGGGTGTCAGCCGTGATCCCCTTGAGTTTGGTAACCACTTCATCCGGAAGCGTCTGCGCGGTAACGCCAAAGTTCTCGACGAGATCACGCAGGGCAGCCGCGTTATTGGCTTCGCACCAAGAATGGCTATCAAGGTTGCACGCCTGTGCCGCGTTTTTGACAATCGCCTGAAGATCGGCCGGAAGGCTTTCCCAGGCTTTCTGATTGATCAGAAGCTCGGTCACGTTAGACGGCTCATGCCAGCCGGTGGTGTAGTAGTATTTGGCCGCTTTCTGAAGCCCCAGACGACGATCCTGATACGGGCCAACGAATTCGGCTGCATCAATCACGCCACGTTCAAGGGCCGGAAAAATCTCCCCACCCGGAAGCAGTTTCACTTCTACACCGATCTGCTGATAGACCTTGCCGGCAAGACCCGGGATACGCATTTTCAAGCCGTTGAAATCCTCAAGGCTTTCAATCGGCTCACGGAACCAGCCGGTCATCTGAACACCGGTATTGCCCATCGGGAAGGCCACCAGACCATAAGGCTGATAAACTTCATGCCACAGCTCAAGCCCGCCGCCGTGATACAGCCAAGCATTTACACCCTGGAAGTTCAGGCCGAACGGAACCGTTGTGAAATACTGCGCGGCGAAGATTTTACCCGCCCAGAAATAGGCGTTGGCCGCATTCATTTCGACGGTACCAGCCTGTACCGCGTCAAAGCCTTCAAGAGCCGGGATCAGCTCGCCCGCGGCAAAATGCTGAATGTTCAGACGACCATTCGACATTTCGGTGACGCGCTTGCAGAAATCTTCCGGGCTGCCCGGACCGGTCACATAGAAAGGTGATCCCGGACCATAGGCATTGGTCATTTTCCAGTTAAAGGTTTCCTGAGCGCGCACGATGTTCGGGGCGGCAATCACCCCTGCACCGGTTGCCGCAGCACCGATTGCCGTTTTGGTCAGAAAGTCGCGACGTTTAACATTTGTCATTGATGTCTCCCTGATAGAGATAGCTGTTTCTATGAAACGTAAGCTCAACGGAAAGCACTCCGCATTGTGTATACATCTTGCAACACTCATGCCATTGCTTATTTATCAATGACTTAAGCAGATATATCATCTTTCCGATGACATCGAAATGCACAATATTTAATCTATATGCTACATCGCACATTTTTAATGCACATAAAATACGCAATTGACCGCAGAGAAAATGAACTCAATTTTACAACCCTTGAGATACTTGGCCTTGATGCAAATATTGGTGTATACATTCGAACCAAATAAACCTCGCAAGAAGGGTCCAATCGCCAGATGATCGAGCTTCGCCATACGCTCAGCACCCCACCCGAGCAATCCGAACCCGTCGGCATTGCCCAGCAGCTTTGTCAGGCGCTGGAAGACGATATCGTGAAAGGCAAGCTGCCCCCGGGACAGCGTCTGGAAGAACCACTTTTGGCCAAACGGTTTGGCGTATCACGCACCCCGGTACGCGAAGCGTTGCAGTTGTTAACCGCAACAGAACTGGCAGAAAAAATTCCCAATCGCGGCGTGTATGTTTCGCTGGCCACCCCGGCACGCTTGACCGAGATGTTTGAAAGCATGGCAGAGCTGGAAGGCATGTGCGGCCGCCTTGCTGCCAAGCGTATGACCAGCACTGAACGCCACAACCTTGAAAAACTGCATCATGAGCTGGCGGAAACGGTCCGTCTTGGGGATAGCGACAACTACGAGACCCTCAATCGGTCATTTCACAACACGTTATATCTCGGCACCCATAATGATGTGCTGGTCGATGTTACACTTTCCGTACGCCGACGCGTAGCGCCCTTCCGCCGCGTTCAGTTCCAAAGCCTGGCGCGATTGGCCTCCTCGCATGAGGAACATCAGGGTATTGTCGATGCCATTCTGCGCGGTGATGTCAAGGCGGCCGAAGACTTGCTTTACGGGCACATCATGGCGGTGCATGAGATCAGTCAGGAATATCTTGCAAGCTTGCGCGATGCGAGCGCTCAAAACGACCGGGCCGTTGCAAAATAAGACTTCAAAACAGAGATTATCCTAACGCCGCCGGCTTTCGTAGCTCTCGCCGAAACGCGCCGGGCCCTTCGCCATATTGCGCCTTGAAACGCCGGGAAAAAGCCGGCATTGATTGGTAGCCGCACCGCGAGGCAATCTCATCCATCGACAGGTTGGTATCGCGCAAAAGCGCCTTGGCCCGACGCATGCGCCAGTTTTGCAGATATTGCATTGGCGCGATCCCGACGCATTCACCAAACCGCACAACAAAACGCGTCCGTGACATGCCGGCCTGCCTTGCCAGGCGCTCCGACGTCCAGTCATGATCAGGCCGGGCGTGGATACCGGATAGTGCACGCGCGATTTTGACATCTGCCAATCCCGCAAGGAACCCTTGTGGCATATCAGAACGCTGTAATTGCGCTGCCATAAGCGTCATAACAAGCACCTCCATCAGGCGCGCCAGTGCTCCCCGCCATCCGGGCTCTGCGTTCTGCGCAAGCGTTCTGATCATTGCAACGATGGAGGATTGCGCCACTGCGGCGGCATCATCGGCGCGCAGGATCACGTGATCATCAATCAAACCAAATCCCGGATGGCGTTCATCCTCGTCAAACGCACAAAACCCGCACAATAAGCGCACATCGCACCCTTCGTCCGGCTGGTTGCGCAACATCCCCGCCACCAGATCAAAGCCCGCCACCATGGCATCCGGCAGTGCGACAACCTTGCGCCCCGGGGCATCACACAGGATGTGCCCGCGACCATTTGGCACCAGCACGAGATCACCTTCGTGAAGATCAATGACCGGCTCATCTTCGGAAAGCATGAGCTTACAGCCCCCCGCCAGAACAAGATGAAACCGGATGCGTGCCCCTTCAGTTGGAACAAGAACACTGAACGCGCCGGCCAGCTCTGCGGTGAAATACAGATCACTGCGCAAACGCAAACCGGCACAAACGTCACTTAATACATCCTGCTGCATCGTCTCCACCAAGGATTTTGGAACGATCTGATAAATTATCGGCAGCTTAGCGCAAAGACACAGGTCCGGGAATGCTCAATGATCCGCAAAGCGTATCACCAGATGGACAACCAAAATCATGAACCCTGAAAACCTTACCGCCCTGATCGGTTTTGCCTTTGTCATGTCCGTTTCACCCGGTCCAGGCAATTTCCTGTTGCTGGCATCCGGTGCGAATTTCGGCATCGCGCGCACCATCCCGCTGATCCTTGGCATCAGCAGCGGATTTCTCTCGATGGTGTTCCTGATTGGTTTGGGATTGGGCGAGGTTTTGGAGCGTTTCCCCATGGCACAGGACGTTCTGCGTCTTATCTGCTTTGGCTATATCCTGTGGCTCGCCTACAAGATATCGCAAATCCGATCCCTTGACGGCACCGGCCCACAAACCTCAAAACCCATCGGGTTTGTTCAGGCCGCAATGTTGCAGCTCCTGAACCCCAAGGCATGGACCGTTGCCCTGATCGTGACGGCCACCTACACAGCGCCGGACGCAGGCATTCATGGGCTTTTGACAATGATTGCCGTCTTTGCCCTGGTCAATATCCCGTCCATTTCAAGCTGGGCAATGTTTGGCGCCACCATGCGATCCTTCATCAGCCAGGGCAATCGGGCCCGTATCTTCAACATCATCATGGCTGTGCTTCTGGTCGCATCGATGGCGCCGATGTTACTGCCCCTCTAGGGGAAGCTCAGGTTTACCGCTGAGATAAAAGCCGATCGATCGACAGCTTTCCGCCCCCGGCAAAGACCATGGCAGCAAGAAGTGCGATCCAAAGCAAACGATGATCAATCAGCTCTGTTGGAAGGCCGTTGGCAAGCATGCCAAGCGCTGTACCATGAAACGCCACATCGACGATGGTTTGCACAACGACAAAGCCGATCATGCCAAGGGCAGCAAGGCGAGTGAACAGGCCCGCGACAATCAGGATCGGCAGAACAAACTCGCCAATGGTTCCGGCCCAGACAATCAGATGCCACGGGAAGAACGGAATGGCGGAGGTATCATAAAGATACTGCTCGGCAATCGGCGGCAGGATCTGCGCAAAGGCCCCGGCGCTCAGCCCAAAGCCATCAATCTTGGTCAGCGCACTGTTGAAATAATAGGGCAGCAGTAGAAGCACAAAAAGCCCCCGGCTGGCAATCCCGACAACATCACGCCCCCCAAGGGCGTCCAATTTCATCTCAAGACGGGCAAAGCCACCCATTACGTTCTGTACATTATTCGTCATCATGCCCGTTTCCTCTCGGGGTATTCTGGCGGGCGTCGAATGCGCCCGTTGTTAAAAATTCGGCAAAGCTGGCAATGACATCAAAATCCGGATCGGCCTGAAGTGCCTCGGCGCACGCATCACCAAGGCTCAGACCGCCTTGCGTCAGTGCAGCAATGAACACCGCTTGCCCCGCGCTCAGAAGACGCATTTCGACCTGCATGTAAGGCCGGGTGATCAGAACGGTTTCCGCGCGTTGCACGATGCTGGCTTTCCCACCCTGCGCGCCTTCAACCGGGTTTTGCACATTCCAGATGGAAAAGATTGGATAGCTTGACGCAATCACCTGACAGGCCGGATGGGCCTGCAGCTTCACGGCTTCAAGCTGGTCCTCAAGCCCGGCCAGATCATAGGCCATCAATGGCTTGGCGTCGGCTGATGTGCTGACCTCAAGCCGGGCCCGTTCAAGCAGGGCAATGTCCGGCAGATACGGCAAGCTTTCCCGCACCGGATGGTTTGCGAGAAACTCCGAAAACCCCGCCCCATAAAGGGCAAGCGATCCGGCACGCATGGTTTCGGATTGAACAAAGCCCTGTGCAAGGCGATCAAAAAAGCCATCACCGACCAGCTTGTGCACCGTCGGATATGCAGCACCCAACGCGTCATAAAGTCCACGATGGACATTGTTGCGGTAAATCTTGAAACGATGCGCATAGCCTTCTGCGACACTGCTCGGTGCTGCATCGGGCTCGGATGCGTTCAGCGCATCGGTAAAGCCGTCATAAAATGCCTTGAGTGCCGTCATGACGCGGCCTCAAGCTGATCCGCCACGGCAAAATCAAGATGCCTGTCGGCAAGGGCTGCTTCACGCGCCAGCACATCCCAGCCCGGCACATCATTATCCCATTCAATCAGGGTCGGCTTGCGCCCGATGCGCGCCATCAGGCGGTCAAACAGATCCCAAACCGGATCGGCCACGGGGCGTGAATGGGTATCGATCAGAACATTGTCTTCGGGGTTGGCGTCTTCCTCATGCCCGGCCAGATGGATTTCACCCACCAGATCACCTGGCACCGCATCAATGAAGGCGTTGGCATCAAAGCCCAGATTATAGGCCGATATGTAAACATTGTTTACATCGATCAGCAATCCACAGCCGCTACGCTCTGCCGCTTCGCTGATGAACTCAAGCTCGGGGATCGAGTTTTGCGGCAGCGGCACATAGGAGGTCGGGTTTTCAATCAGAATCCGACGTCCGATAAAGTCCTGTACCGTGTTGATGGCATCCACCAGCTGCGCCAACGAAGTCTGCGTCATCGGGGTCGGCAACAGATCGGCCATATAAAGCCCTTCATGGGCCGACCAAGCAATATGCTCGGACACCATGGCAGGGTTAAACCGGTCGACCAGACGTTTGAGGTCGGCCAGATGATTTTTGTTAAGCGCCTCCCCACCCCCGAGCGACAAACCGACCCCATGCATGGAGATCGGGTATTGCGCAGACAGCTCTTCAAGCATGGCAAGTCGCGGGCCGCCGGCAACCATGTAGTTTTCCGGATGAACCTCAAACCAGCCAACAGCGGGGGCGTTACTGAAGATGTCTTGTGCGTGCTCGGCCTTGAAGCCGACACCCGCGCGTTCAGGAAGCCCATGGGCCGGAAGCGAACGGTTGGAAATCTGTGTCAGCGTTTTCATATCGGAGAACCTTATCTTTTCTGCTCAGCGCTCAGGATGGAATGCCCAGGGCGGACGATCAGTACATCGGGACAGGGGAGACATATGCAGATCTGTACTGACCGTCCGTTGGGACGCTAGGCAGGCTTCAGGAGGTATGGGGGCTTAGCCCTGCGGGATATCGCGCTCGAGTGCTTCGAGGCTGCCCATCACTTCACGGCCATCAGCTGTGGTGAAGCTCATGTCTTCACAGGTGCCGGCCGGAACCAGTTTCCAGGCATTGCCCTGATAATCGACAGTCGAAGTACCGGCACAGGTCGTGCCCGGACCAGCTGCACAGTCATTCTGACCAGCCAGCGACACGCCAAAACATTTTTCCTTGGCACCGTCGGCTGCTGCCTGGTTGATCGCAGCCATTGAAACAGCAGCGCTCAATGCTGCGCCCAGAACCATTGCTTTTTTCATCGTCGTTTCCCTTCGGTTAAATAAGGACCCTCAAGTCCAGGTGATGATTTAACCGTAAGGGCGATGTGCATTTTCGTCACTGCACCATTCGCACACGCGCAGTCAAAGGGGCGTGAGAGATTTCACACAAATCCTCACACCCGCGTGAGGCGCTTCGTGAGTTGGCGGCGCACCATAACAGCCCCGCGTCGCGCATGCCGCCTCCCTCATTGACACAACCTGGGGAACTAAATCTGCTTTTCCGGAACTTAATACCATAGCACTCACAACCGGAACCCAGGAGAGTTGTCATGGTTGGACAAGTCAATGCAAATGGTGTCAATGCCCCCGCACTCGGGCAAAACTCGCCAGTTGACAACGGAAATGCCCAGAATGATGGCATCATCGCCAAAGGCATTGGCGTGATGAAAAAGATCTTTCTTCATATTTCAGGAAAGGCAGCTGACGTGCATGCGCAGCAGCTATCCAACTTGAAAGCGCAGGTCAGAAACGAAATGGGCGAAGGTGGTCTTGCAGCGCTCAGCAAAACGCTTGAACGCCATCACTGGGATGGTGAAGACTCAACAAAACTGTTTTCCAGCTCGGAGCTGAAGTCGCTGCGCACAGAAACGGCCCATATCAAAGATATTGATGAGCGTCTTGCAGCCAAGAAAGCGGACTTCAGCAGCAATATCGATACCATCATGTCCACCCCACAACTGAAAGATGCGCTTGTTGAGATCATGACCGCCCGGTTTTCCATGGAAAATGTTCAGTCTCTGGAGGCGATCGAAGGATATTGTTCAGGCGACATCCAACCGACCACCCAGCAGGAGTTCCAGGATCTTCTTAACGTGTGTAACACGTACTTTGAGTCCGCAGATGATCCGATGGACGACGGCGACCCATATCGTGACTTGGATCCCAATACACAAGTTAAAACCAATCTGAGCGGTGACCTCAAAAACCAACTTGATGACAAAAAGCACGCCCTTCAGGGTGCGATGGCAAATGGCACGCTCCAAGACAAGACCGATGCAGCAAATGAACTGATTGCCAAGTTTTCCGCAGTCAAAACTGCACTGGGTAATTTGATTACCTCAAACATAAGGAACGAACCTGTTTTCACCGCTGCGGTCGAACGTCAGGCACAAGCGGAAATAAAAGCGGAAGTCCTTCATGAGAACCTGCAAAGATCCGGTCTGATTTGACCGCACTGTAATTGGCCAACGCCTCGAACGACACGTGGGAAGGTGGGCAACAAGACGCTTGAACAACAAAAAAAACCCTGACCAAAACGGTCAGGGTTTTTCTATGATTTCTAAATAGGGAATATGATTGCTGTATTTGGAAGGCCCGGCGGTGACCTACTCTCCCGTGCCTTAAGACAAAGTACCATCGGCGCAGGCTGGTTTCACTTCTGAG
>NZ_PAQR01000029.1 GCF_002709775.1 Thalassospira sp. | reverse complement strand
CTGATGGCAACGATAAAGAACACTGGCAGGACGAGGAACCAGGCCTTGTTGTTGGTAATCTTGTTCATTTCCTCATCCCCCCTTACGCGACCAACTGACTGTCGGCGTAAAGCTTGGTCCATTCCGGTGCGAAACGCAGAATGCCGGACTGGCCGATCACCTGTTCGTCTTCGCCAAGCTTGACCTTGATTTCAGATGCGCCAAAGCGGGTGGTCGCGATCTTGAACTGGCCAAGGTCCTCGACCTTGGTGATGTTGACTTCGATCCCGTCTGCGCCCTTGTCGGCATTGCCGGTTTCAAGGGTCAGGAATTCGGGGCGAATGCCCAGTTCGATCTTGCCGCTCTGTTTAGATATCGCCTCAAGGTGACGGTCGGAAAGACCGATACGCTGCCCATCAACCCAGGCCGCGCCATCATCGATTTTGCAATCCATGATGTTCATGCCCGGGCTTCCGATGAAGTAGCCGACAAAGGTATGCGCCGGATTTTCAAACAGTTCCTGCGGGGTTCCCAGCTGTACGACCTTGCCGCCATACATGACAACGACCTTGTCAGCAAAGGTAAGTGCTTCGACCTGGTCATGGGTAACGTAAACCATGGTCGGGCGCAGCTTGTTGTGAATTTCCTTGAGCTTGCGACGCAGAACCCATTTCAGATGCGGGTCAATCACGGTCAGCGGTTCGTCAAACAGAATGGCCGAGACATCGTCACGCACCAGACCGCGCCCAAGCGAGATCGTCTGTTTTTCATCCGCACCAAGCCCGCGTGCCTTTTGCTTGAGCTTGCCAGTCAGATCCAGCATGCCGGCGATTTCGCGCACACGGGCGTCAACGCGCTTTTCATCGACACCGCGGTTCCGCAGCGGGAAGGCCAGGTTGTCATAGACCGTCATGGTGTCATAGATCACCGGGAACTGGAAAACCTGTGCGATGTTGCGTTCTTCGGGCGCCAGATTGGTGACATCCTTGCCATCAAACAGGACCTGCCCATGGGACGGGGTCAGAAGGCCTGAAATGATGTTGAGCAAAGTGGTCTTGCCGCAGCCCGACGGGCCCAGAAGGGCATAGGCGCCGCCATCTTCCCAAACATGTTCCATCCGACGCAGCGCATAATCCTCGTCCGTTTTCGGATCGGGGAAGTAGCTATGCGCAAGGCTTTTAAGATCAATACGTGCCATTTTACTTACTCTTCCTCACGCCGCTTTGCCGTTGGTGATTTCGACCGGCGGGGCGGCCACGAGCGCACCGTTCGCATCAAAGGCAAACAGGCGTGTCGGATCGACATAGAACTGGGTGGCTTCGCCAAGGCGCGGGTTGTGAACACCTTCTTCCTGGATTACCCAGGACACGTCATTGAAATGCACGTGGACAAAAGTTTCCGAACCGGTGATTTCGGCCAGTTCGACCTGACCCTGCATTGCGACCGTGTCATCACCGGTCGGATCAACCGACAGATGGTTGGCGCGGATGCCAAGGGTGTATTGGCCATTGGCGAGATTTGCCAGATGGCCTGCAAGCGGGACCTGATGGCCGCTTTTCATAAAGATCGCGCCATCGCGAACTTCGGCTTCGACCAGGTTGATTGGCGGATCGGAAAAGATCAGGCCCGTCTCGACCGAGGCCGGGTTGTGATAAACCTGTGTCGTCGGACCAAACTGGGTCATCCGGCCTTCATGCATCACCGCACATTTACCGCCCAGAAGCAGCGCTTCCATCGGTTCGGTCGTGGCATAGACAACAATGGTGTCTCGTTCGGCCAGAAGGTTCGGGATCTCTTCGCGGAGTTCTTCGCGCAGCTTGTAGTCAAGGTTGACCAGCGGCTCATCAAGCAGCAGCAACTTGCAATCCTTGACCATAGCGCGTGCCATGGCGGTACGCTGCTGCTGACCACCGGAAAGTTCCTGCGGCAGGCGATCAAGCAGATGTTCGATATGCATGAGTTCCGCGGTGGAACGCACGCGCTTGTCAATCTCGGCCTTATCGACACGCTGAAGCTTCAGCGGGGATGCGATATTGTCAAAGACCGTCATCGACGGATAGTTGATGAACTGCTGATAGACCATGGCGACATTGCGTTTCTGCACGGCCATGCCGGTCACATCGGCATTATCAACCAGAATGCGGCCCTTGGTTGGGGGCTCAAGCCCGGCCATGATCCGCATCAGGGTGGTCTTGCCGGCAAGTGTCCGCCCAAGCAGGACGTTGAACGATCCCGGTTCGAGCGTCATCGACACATCGTCGATATGGGTCTCCCCACCCACGGTCTTGGTTATGTTTTCAAGCGTAAGGGTCATTTTCCAGTATTTCCTTCGCCCGCTTTCACGGTGTTTTTCGATGTCGGTTCGGTTTTGAACCATTGGACAATGGCATTACGCGTCTCATCCGAAAGGTGCAGCCCCAGTTTGGAGCGGCGCCACAAAATATCATCGGCCGTTCTGGCCCATTCCTGATCCACCAGATAGCGCAATTCGCACTCATATACGTCGTCACCCAAGTGCTTTCCAAGCCCTTTCAGATCGTTGGCGTTCCCAATGATCTGATGGGTGAGTGTGCCGTAGTTTTGCACGTAGCGGTAGATTTGTGCGTCCGGAATCCAGGGAAACTTCTTGTGCATCGCGGTAAGATACCGCTCGAAATCCGCATCGGGGATATCGCCACCCGGAAGCGGTTTGTGCGCGGTCCACCGTGTGTCATCGCGGCCAAGCAGCGGGCACAGCTTGCTCATCGCGGATTCAGCCAGCTTGCGATAGGTGGTGATCTTGCCGCCATAAATGTTTAGAAGCGGCGCACCATCATCGGCACTGTCACCCCGGTCAATTTCCAGAACATAATCGCGTGTCACCTGAGATGCGTCTTCGCTGCCATCGCCATAAAGCGGGCGAACCCCGGAATAGGCCCAGACAACATCATCGGTGGTGATTTTCTTTTCGAAATAGGTATTGGCAAGTTCGCAGAGATATTTGGTTTCATCAGCACTAATCGCGACCTTGGCCGGATCGCCCTTGTAATCACGGTCCGTCGTGCCGATCAGGGTGAAGTCCTGCTCATAGGGGATGGCAAAGACAATCCGCCCGTCCGGGTTCTGGAAGATATAGCAGAACTCATGGTCAAACAGTTTTGGCACCACGATGTGGCTGCCCTGAACCATGCGAATGCCCTGTTTCTTTTTGGCTTCAACCCGGCTTTCAAGCAGTTCGGCACACCAGGGACCGGCGGCATTGACCAGTGATTTGGCCTTGATGGTCTTTTCCGATCCGTCTGCGACATTCCGCAGGGTTACGGTCCAAAGACCGTCTTCGCGCTTGGCCGAGACGCATTCGGTGCGGGTTTCAATGACCGCACCGCGATCACGTGCATCCATGGCATTTAGCACCACAAGCCGCGCATCCTGAACCCAGCAATCGGAATAGACAAACGCCTTTTCCATGCCCTTGACCAGCGGTGCGCCGGCCGGGTGGGTGGCAAGTTTGATGCCCTCGGACCCGGGAAGCTTCTCGCGACCGCCAAGATGGTCATACAGGAATAACCCAAGCCGGATCATCCAAGCCGGGCGCAGGCCCTTGACATGTGGCAGGACAAAACGAAGCGGCCAGATGATGTGCGGGGCAGCGCGCAGCAGTACTTCGCGCTCGATCAATGCCTCACGCACAAGGCGGAATTCATAATGTTCAAGATACCGCAGGCCACCATGGATCAGCTTCGTGCTTGCTGACGAGGTCGCGCTGGCAAGGTCATCCTTTTCGCAAAGATAAACGCTTAGCCCACGCCCCGACGCGTCACGCGCAATGCCCGTGCCATTGATCCCACCGCCAATGATGGCGATGTCATATGTTTCTGGAGTGAGCAACCGATTCCTCCCCAATTGCTCTTATTTGTGACAGCTGTTCTCAACTGCCGTTCTGTTCTTTCACAAACGTTACGAACGCCCCAAAATAATTGCAAGCGAAAATTATTGCAGGTTGAAATTTTCATTAGCGAAACTGATTTCCAGAATCGTAACAGATTGTAATCGTTGGGATATTGATCAGTTCCGCGTTCGAGGCTTGAGCAAATCGGTGTTTGTTTCGTTTGCAGTCAGGGCAGGAAAACCTCTGGAATCGGTTGAAACTGAAAAAATGACCGCTCTGAACGCGGAAACCGGTGATGCCCGATATCGATCAGCGTTTTGCAATTGAAAATGATTATCATTGTTGTTAGGTTCCGCGTCCCGGCCATTTTGTGACCCGAAGGTGCAGCATGGCCAAGGGGACCAAGCGATCTCGGTATTATCTGAATATGAAGCCCTGGCAGAACACGCTCTCGAAACTGTTTGAGGATCATCGTCGGCAACTGGTCACGATGGCCAATCGTCGTATCGGTGATCGTGAAACGGCCGACGAGATTGTTCAGGATGTCTATGCCAGATTACTGCTTTCCGGGGATCACGGATCAGACGAGGAAAACGTCAAGGTTCTCTATGCGTCGGTGCGCAATGCCGTCATTGATCATCATCGCAGCACGGCGGGGCGCACCGGTTTGATGAGCCGGATCCTGCCCGTCCAGTTGTGGCAGAAAGAAACATCTTCCCCACAGGAACATGCCCAGTCGCGTCAGGCTCTTTCCGCACTTGATCGGGCGTTGTTCGAACTTTCACCCAAGGCGCGCGAGATGTTTGTACTGCACCGGGTAGAAGGTGTTTCGAACGCAAAACTGGCAAAGAAATACGGCATATCCGTCAGCGCAGTGGAGAAGCAACTCGCGCGCACGATGCGTCATTGCCAGCAACGATTGGAAGACTATCGCGATACAGATTGAAATGTTTGACCCAAGGGGCGTGAGGATATTTGGTTCTCAGCCGTTTATTAGTTATAGAAATCGCATAACAGTTACAGGCTGTTATCACGACCGCTTTTACGACCCGTACCGTATGGACCGACAATAGGCCAATGCAAGTCGACGCTAGACCAACCGATGCACAAAAGGACGAGGCTGCCCTTTGGCACGTGAAACGTGCGGGTGGTTCGTTGACGGCTGCGCAGGAACAGGAATTTGACGTCTGGCTGAATGCCGATACCGGCAATCGGCTTGCATATGATCAGATGCGGGTTCTGTGGGCGCAGGTCGAAGAACCGGCAAGTCGACTTGTCGCGTCGCATGCCGGTCAGATGTCGGTTTGGCGCCGGGCGATGGATTGGTTTTCCCCGCTTCGGACAGTGGTTTCATGTAGTGCGGTGGCAGCGGCAATTGCTGTGGGCGTTTTTCTTAATCCCGATGCGCTCGACAATCTTCAGGCCGATATTGTTACCGATACCAAGACGGTGAGCGAAATCAGATTGCCCGATGGATCAACCGTCTTTCTGGCCGCCAACAGTGCCATGACCACCGATTTCGATGATGGCCATCGCGAGATCGAACTTTTGCGCGGGCAGGCATTTTTTGATGTCGTGCATCGCGATGGCGACAGCTTCCGGGTTCAAGCCGGGCCGGCAACGGTCGAAGTGGTCGGGACGCGCTTTAATATTGATTTCCTGACCGAGGATACGCAGGTCGGCGTTGAAGAGGGCGCGGTCCGGGTATCCACACAGCATCAGAAAGACAGTGTCATGCTGGGGCCGGGCGATGTGGTCGCGGTGTCCGGTGGGAACCTTATGCCACGCCAGGCGGTGGATATCGCCTCCGTTCAAAGCTGGATGAACGGACGCCTTAGTGTGCAGAACATCCCTCTGGATGATTTGATTGCGCGCCTTGATAACTTTGCGCCGGGTCGTTTGATGGTTTTGGGTGACATCGGAAACAAAACGGTTTCGGGCAGTTTCCCGACAGATGATGTCGCCAGATCGCTTGAAACGCTTGCGTTTGCGGTCGATGGGACGGTTGTTCGAACTTCACCCTGGTTAACCGTTGTTTATTAAGATTGCGAAAAATTCGCAAAAAAGTTGATCCTGATGTGAGGAGTTCTTTTTCCCGCTCGTTTGTTTTTCTAGGTGCAGGGGGACCTGCCTGAAAAACCAATCATGGAATGGAGTGGGAATTTGTATTCCAAGCAGGCAAAATCAAAAAAGAATATCCTGATCTCGGCGTTATTGATGACGACCACAATCGGTCTGCCGACCGGTTTGATGGCCGCAGAAACCAATAAGCAAAACCTGTCGGGCAATCAGGTCGAAATCGCACAGGCGCTTTACAGCTTTGATCTTAGCGTAACATCCCTCGCAGAGGGTATCAGCCGGATCGGGGATATTTCCGGCTGGAGCATCGCCTACACGGTTGAACTCCCGGCAATTGACGGCGCGCGTGAAATTCGTGGGGATTTCTCTGTTCCGGCGGCGATTGACATGCTCATTCGCGGGACGGACTTGTCCTATCGCGCGGTGGGGAACCGGTCGCTGATCATCACAGATGCCAGCGCACAGGAGAATGCCAGCGGCGAAATGGTCACCGATCCGGTGATCGTCGAAGCCACTGGCGCACAATCTGACCTTCCAACGGCTTATGCCGGTGGGCAAGTTGCGACCGGCGGGCGGTTGGGCATGCTGGGCAATGCCGACATCATGGATGCGCCCGTCAGCATTACCAGCTACACCAGCGAATATATCGCCGATCAGCAAGCCGAAACCATCGCCGATGTCTTGCAATATGACCCGTCGGTTCGGGCACCAAATGCCGAAACATCAAATCTTGATACCTATCAAATTCGAGGGTTTGGCGTGAACCTCGCTAATGCTGGTGAGGTCGGCTTTAATGGGGCGTATGGGGTTGCCCCGACCTTTCGTGTCGATTCTGCTCTCGCAGAGCGTATTGAAGTCATCAAAGGCCCGAACGCATTGCTGAACGGGATGTCACCCACCGGCGCTGTCGGCGGGGCGATCAATATTATGCCCAAGCGTGCAGGTGATGAAGACCTTAATCGCGTCAGTCTTGATTATGGACGTGGAGAACAAGCTGGCGGAAATGTTGATTTCAGCCGCCGCTTTGGTGCGGATGATGAATTCGGTGTGCGCTTCAATGGCGGATACCACGATGGTGATACTTTCCTTGATCATCAAACGCGTGAAAGATCATTGGCGGCTTTGGCCCTGGACTACAAAGGCGATAAATTCCGGGCTTCTGTCGACCTGATTGATCAGCGTGAAAATCTGGATGCGCCAGCACGAGAGTTTTTCATAAACAGCACCGCGACTTTTGCTGTTCCTGATGCGCCTGATGGATCGACAAACCCGATCCAAGAATGGGAATGGTCCGATGCAGTTGATCGTTCCGGTATGGTCAAGGCGGAATATGATGCGCTTGATAATGTAACGGTGTTCGGCTCCTTTGGCGGTGGACGTACCGAACTGGACCGTGTGTTCGGGACGCCGATCCTTCAGAATTCGGCAGGCGACTATTCCGAAAGCGGTTTGACCTATCGCCGCTTTTTAACAGACCGCTGGTCGACCAGTGGTGGTGTTCGCGGAGAGTTCGAAACTCTCGACGTAATGCACAACGTCACTTTCGAAGCCTCCCATTATCAAGATTCTGTAAGTCGTGGAACTGGAAACCCTGTTGCAGGTTCGACGTCGCCAAGCGGAAATATATACAACATACAGTACGCAGCACCTGTCGCTTTCGATGACACAAATGGCCGCCCCAAACTCTCAGATACGAAACTCACTGGATACGCATTGGCCGACACAATGTCGTTCTGGGACGAGCAGGTTTTGTTCACGATTGGTACCCGTCATCAAACCATTGAGGTTGATAACTATAGTACCGGTGTGCTCTCCACTAGCTATGAAGACAGTGTCATCACCCCGATGGCCGGGATTGTTGTCAAGCCGACTGAAACTGTTTCTGTTTATGCCAACTATATCGAAGGCTTAAACTCTGGGGGGACTGCACCATCCGGAACCGCCAACGAGGGTCAGGCGCTTGAGCCGTTTGTTGCCAAGCAAATTGAAACTGGCATTAAACTTGATTTCGGAACGATCGGTGGGTCCGTTTCGGCCTTCCAGATTACGAAGCCCTCTTCTGACACTGATCCTGACACCAACGTGCGTCGCGCAGATAATGAACAGCGGAACCGCGGGATTGAGTTCAATGTGTTTGGTGAGGTCACCAGTGATATTCGCCTGCTGGGTGGGGTGATGTTCCTCGATTCCGAAGTCACCAAGGCTGTTATTCCTGCCAATAAGGGTAAACGTCCGGTCGGTACGCCGGAAATGCAGATCAATCTTGTCGGTGAGTGGGATACCCCGTTTGTTGATGGTCTGACGCTGAGCAGTACGATTACTCATACTTCTGAGCAGTTCGTAGATACAAAAAATGCGCAGGGTATTCCTGAGTGGACCACACTTGATCTCGGTGCACGTTATAAAACTGAATTGTATGGAACGCCTTTGACGGTACGTGCAACGGTTCAGAACGTCACAAACGAAAAATACTGGTCGGGTGTAAATGACTACAGTCTGCTTTCACTCGGCGCACCGCGCACCGCGCACCGCATTGCTGTCGCTGACGGCGGACTTCTGATGTGACTGCCGATGTGATCGGGGCAAACAGGAAAATCCATCTCCTGTTTGCCCTGCAACTGGTATCCATGGGCACAATGGAAATGAGCGGGCCGTTCTGGCCCGTTCATCTGCGTTCGCTTACCAGTTCAGATGATCTGTTCACGTTTGCCAGCATCGGCGTCTATGTCGGACCGATGCTGGGCATTATGTTGACCAGCACCTTCTGGGGGCGGATGGGTGATCGGTTCGGGCACAGGGCGATGATGATGCGCGCCCTGTTTGGCTTGGCCGTAACCCAGTTTGCCTTGGCCTATGCCGGTGATGTCTTCTCGATCCTGATCCTGCGGTTTTTGCAAGGTGCGTGTGCGGGGTATATCGCGCCGGCTCAGGCCTATGGGGTCAGCATCGAAAGCCCCGCACGCCGGGCGAAACTGTTTGCCTATCTGCAGGTATCAACCAATGTCGGCTCGCTTGGCGGGGCGTTGATTGGGGGCGTGATCCTTGATCTCGCCAGCTTCTTCTGGATCAACTTTTCGGCTGCCATCCTGTGTGTGTTCTGCATGATTTCAGTTTGGGTATTACTTCCGACTGTCGCCATTCCGGAACGACCTATGACAGGTGACATACCTGATACCAAGCCGAGCATTCTGCGATCACCACAGGTCATATCCTTGCTGATGATTATTGGCGTCTTGTTGCTGGGGCGGATGGTGACGCAGTCGCCGTTTTCGATTTATGTGCTGAGCACCTTTGACGTTGGCAACTGGGTGGTCGGGCTTTGTTACGGCCTTTTGGCGATGGGCTTTGTCGCAACTGCATCGCTTTGGGCGCGCTATTTCGAAGGGCGGGCTGCGTGGGATGTTCTGGGCCGGATGTGTCTGGTGATTGCGGGCTGCATCGTCGTCACCGTGACTGCCGGACTGACCGGATCAGTCATTGTCTTTGCCGCGATGTATCTCCTTTGGGGAATGCTGCTTGGTGCGACAACGCCGGTTCTGACCGCATTGC
Organism: Thalassospira sp.; assembly: GCF_002709775.1. Classification (GTDB taxonomy): domain Bacteria; phylum Pseudomonadota; class Alphaproteobacteria; order Rhodospirillales; family Thalassospiraceae; genus Thalassospira. The sequence goes on along the minus strand of NZ_PAQR01000029.1, from coordinate 16,823 downwards.
TGTCGCGCAGTGCCGATGATCATCGTCAGGGGCATCTGCTGGGGCTGGCGCAAGGCACAGCACAATTTTCATCAATTGCCGGGATCGCGTTGGGCGGCTGGTTTGCGCAAGGATCCGGACTTTCAAACATCTATTTTCTGGTTGGTTTTGTCTATTTCGTCGGTCTGGTGCTGACCGCAATCACGCGGGCAAACACCTTTCGCTCGGCAAACCCGACCGACGTATCTGGGGAGTAAGCTGATAATGAGAAAACTGTTTCATACGCTGGCCATAATGGTGTTGGGGCTGGTCGTGCACAACACGGCACAGGCCGAAGCCATCACCGTAACCGACATTGCCGGGCGTGACGTCACGGTCAATGTGCCGATCAAGCGCGCGATCCTTGGCGAAGGGCGCCAGCTTTACATCATTGCTGCCCTTGATCGTGAGAACCCGACGGCGCGCATTGTTGGCTGGCGCAAGGATCTGATTGAGGCCGACCCGGCAACCTATCAGGCCTATCTTGAAAAATTCCCGGCCTTTGGCGATATCCCGGCCTTCGAGGGGCTTGAGCAAAGCCTGATCGATATCGAAACCACGATTGCGCAAAAGCCCGATATCGTGTTCCTCAATCTTGAAACCAAGCGCGCGGTGGAAGAGGCCGCCTATATCGAAAAGCTTGGCGCACTCGATATTCCGGTGGTCTATGTTGATTTCCGCAATAGCCCGGAAATCAATACCGAGCCATCCATTCGCCTGTTCGGCAAGCTGTTTGGCCGCGAGGAACGCGCCGAGGAATTTGTTGCGTTCCGAGCAGCCGAGATCGCCAAAGTCACCAATCGTCTGGCAGATGCAAAACCGGACCGTCCGAAGGTCTTTATCGACCGGGCGGGCGGGTTCTATGAGGATTGCTGCCATTCATTTGGCGACAGCAATTTCGGTGCGATGGTGGAGCTCGCCGGTGGCGATAACATCGCCAAGGACTTTATCCCAGGAACGTTTGGCCAGATCAATGCAGAGCAGGTGATTGTCTCAAACCCGGCCCATGTCATCGTCACCAGTGCGATGTGGGATGTTTATGTGCCAGGCGGGAATTGGGTGCCGGTTGGGCCCGGTGCTGATCCGAAACAGGTGATCGAGAAACTTAAATTCTATCCGACACGTCCGGCCTATCTGGGCATTCAGGCGCAAAAAACCAAAGCATTCCACGCGGTCTGGCACCAGTTTTACAACAGCCCCTATCAGTTTGTCGCCATTCAGCAGATGGCCAAATGGTTCCATCCCGATCTGTTTGCCGATCTGGATCCCGATGAAACCTTCAAACAACTCCATGACCGGTTTTTGCCTATTGACTATCAGCCGGGCTATTTCGGATCGCTTTCGAACTAGGCTTTCGTCAGGTGTCTGGCGAGACATCCAAATTCGACATTGGGGCGGGAACAGCGATGGTTGTTCCCGCTTTTTAATTAAACGTCGCAGTTTCTTCTAATTTCCGGCGATGCGGCGTGGTTGCATGCAATCTTATGGCAAAGGCAGTGATGACCCCGGTTTGCGATTGCTATTGGGGAAATATCTCGCAAAGATGTGGCATCCACCACGGAGCAGACTAGATAAGGACCAGTGTTCGATCATGTCGCTCCCAATAATGCTTTCCGGAGGCACTCAAATGATTTCGCTTAAAGACCCCAGTCTTTTCACCCAGCAGGCCTATGTCGGCGGGGAATGGGTCGATGCCCCAGACGGGAAAACCGAACAGGTCACCAACCCGGCAACCGGCGAAGTGCTTGGCACGGTTCCCGTGCTTGGCCGTGACGCGGTTGCCCATGCCGTTGACGTCGCCGAAAAGGCGCAAAAGGCCTGGAAGAAACGCACCGCCAAGGAACGCTCTGCCATTCTGATGAAATGGTACGACCTGATGATGGAAAATCAGGACGACCTTGGCGCGCTGATGACCGCCGAACAGGGCAAGCCGCTTCCTGAAGCCAAGGGCGAGATCGCCTATGCTTCAAGCTTCCTGCAGTGGTTCGCCGAAGAAGGTAAACGCATCTATGGCGATGTGATCCCGACCTATGCCGAAGGCCGCCGTGTGATGGTTCTGAAAGAACCCGTCGGCGTTTGTGCGGCGATCACGCCGTGGAACTTCCCGACCGCCATGATCACCCGCAAAGCTGCCCCGGCACTGGCCGTTGGCTGTGCGATGGTGGTCAAGCCGGCAATGGAAACCCCGTATTCGGCCCTCGCCATGGCGATCCTGGCTGAACGTGCGGGCCTGCCAAAAGGTTTGCTTTCAATCGTTACCGGTGATGCCAAGGAAATTGGCGCGGAGATGACTGAAAATGCCAAGGTCCGCAAGCTCACCTTTACCGGATCCACCCCGGTTGGCCGTTTGCTGATGCGTCAGTGTGCCGATACGGTCAAGAAAATCAGTCTTGAGCTTGGCGGCAACGCGCCGTTCATCGTTTGCGAAGATGCCGACATTGATGCGGCTGTTGAAGGCGCAATTGCCTCGAAATACCGCAATGCCGGTCAGACCTGTGTTTGTGCCAACCGTCTGTTTGTCCATGACGCGGTCTATGACGAGTTTGCCGAAAAATACGCAGCCAAGGTCGCCGAAATGCCGGTTGGCAATGGCGCCGAAGATGGCGTGATTATCGGCCCGCTGATTACCGAAAAGGCGGTCGAGAAGGTCGAAAACCAGATTGCGGATGCTCTTTCCAAAGGGGGCCGGATCCTTACCGGTGGCAAACGTCATGAAAAGGGCGGTTCGTTCTTCCAGCCGACCGTGATTGCCGATGCCAACCGCGACATGCTGGTCTTCCGCGAGGAAACCTTTGGCCCGATGGCACCGCTGATCCGGTTCAAGACCGATGATGAAGTCCTCGAAATGGCCAATGATTCCGAATTTGGTCTCGCGTCCTACTTCTACGCACGCGACATCTCGCGTATCTGGAAGCTGGCCGAGGGCCTTGAAAGCGGTCTGGTCGGCGTCAATGTTGGCGTCATGGCGACCGAGGTTGCACCGTTTGGCGGCTTCAAGCAGTCCGGTGTCGGTCGTGAAGGCTCCAAATACGGTGTCGAGGATTACCTCGAAGTCAAATATGTCTGCATCGGTGGCGTTGACGAATAATCGTCACAACGACCTAACAGAATTGAGAAAGGGCGCTGCAGATTGCAGCGCCCTTTTTGCGTCTGGGTTCGACACAATTAAAGTCGACTGGGAAGTGATATCTAGCGCCGCCAGGTGCCCTGTTTGGCATCATCGAGATATTCTATCCGCACGGCCGTAGCCCGATTATTTTCGACAGCAAACGTTACCGATGACAGGGATCCTTTCGGCTGGTTCTCCCCAAGCGGGGCGATCGAAAATGTATGCCCGTCCCAATGACTTAATTTCATCTCCATCGGCTTTGGGCCGAGATGCAGCTCCAACCCATCTTGGGTTTGAACGATTTCAGCAGCGCCGAAGTAATCGTTTTCGAAGCGCCCCGTGTAAATTCCGGCTTCTGCGGCAGGAACGGGGTTTTGCGGTGCGGGTTTTCCAACCAGATCGCCAACCGGGGCAAACATCGGGCTCATCATTGCCGAATACCCGGCGAACCAGTCGCGCGTTGTTTCGCCAAATTGAACGACATCCATGAACTGGCTGGCAATTGCTTCGCTTGCACCGATCGGGGCGCCGTTTGACACTACGACAATGCCGATCCCGGCATCAGTCAGAAGCTTGAAATGGGTGCCCGCACCCTTGATGAAGCCGCCGGAATGGTTTCGGATCGGTCGCCCCGACGCGGTTGTGCCCACGTTAAAGCCATATCCATAAGCGCCGCTACGATCATTTTGGGTTGCACCGGGGGCACTGGTGATTTGCGGTCGGATAGCAGGCGCCAAGGCCGCTGACGCGATCAGTTGTTTGTCGTGCCACTTCCCGTCGGACAGCAGCAGGGTCATCCATTTCGCCAGATCATCGACTGTCGAAGAAAGACCACCCGCCGGGCTTTGTGCATCGGCATTACGGTCATAAAGGGCTACGAATTTCCCATCTTCATAGGCATGTAGCACTGCGCGGTTTTCTGCCGCCATTGCATCGGAGTACCGATAGCTGGTTGCATCCATGCCAACAGGTTCAAACAGCGCCTTCTCTGCGAAATCGGCCCACTTCATGCCGGCTGCTTCGGCGATGGCTTCGGCACCAACAGTCAATCCAAAATTGGCATAGTGATAGCTAATGCGGAAAGGATCCAAAGGCAGATATTTCAAGCGCGAAATGATCTGCTGTCGGTCGTATCCGATATCCTCGAGATCATCACCTGCCGCAAAGGGAAGGCCGGAACGGTGCGCGAAAAAATCTCCCAGCGTTGCATGCGTACTGACAAACGGGTCAGACAGCTCAAATCCGGCTAGATGATGACCAACCGGATCGTCCCAGCTTACCAGCCCGTTAGTCACAGCAACGGCCGCAACCGAAGCACTGACCGATTTCGAAACCGACGCTACTTGAAAAACAGTTTCAGGGGTAACAGGTTTTGGATCGCGGATGTCGCGCACGCCAAACCCCTGGCGGAAGACAACCTTGCCGTCCTTAACAATGGCAACAGCCATTCCGGGGACGCCACTGCGTGCCATGACGGTTTCAACCATCTCCGGCAGGGTGTCTATGGCTTTGACAAAGCCCCCGTCCGCCAACGGTGCGACATCTGACGAAGGAATGCTTCCGGGCGTTACACCCTGCGCATGGACAGGACCTGCCAAGGCAAGGGAGACAAGTAAAATAGCGGCGCGCATCAATAACCTCTTACTGTAACTTGAGGTTGTTTTCTTGCACGAAATCAATCTGTTGTCGAGTTTGGCCGGGACATGAAGCGAGTTTGCACCGCCTGGCACACGTACCTGTATGCGGCATTGGCAGAAGGCTCAGCTATCTTTTCTCAGACTTGGGGGAAGTGTCGTCATCGCCAAGAATGGATTGGCTTGAACCGGCAGGCAACTCAGATTGCAGCTCTGTGAAAACATCAAACATGTTCGGGTTAAAGGCGATCTTGGCCTGCAGGCGATCCCGGCGTTCATCAGCGGTTTCATCGCCTTTCGCGCCTTTACCAAGTTCGGCCTCGGCAAGGGTGTTGCCGTTCAAGCGTTGCTCGATAGCATCCGCAATGGCCTTTTCGATGGCCTGGCGATCTTCGGCATCCATTTCGGCAAGGCTTTCTTCATCCAGCCCCATGCTTTTGAGGATCTTGGCGCGCATTTCTTCGATCTTGCGTTCCTCGATCTCCTTTACATAGGTCGTAAAGCCGTGCTCGCGGATATAGGCCAGCTCGGCATTTTCTTCCTTCTTTTCTTCGGGAAGCGGGACGCTGCTTGATGAAATGGTCTGACGGAAACTGGCCGCACTTTTGGCGCTTTGCGCGGTGTTGGTGACAGCAGACAGGGTTTCATACAATCCCATCACAACCCTCCATGGGAAAAAGATGCCGGTTGAACTTCATTCTCCCGTTTTCGTTGCAAATGATGTGCCGCGATCGGGGCGGTTAATTTTGCCGTCCGGATCGCTGTTAAAATCAGCTCTGATTTTTCGTGGTAAAACAGTGGTCTGTGGGATGTGCGTGGAAAAATTTTCGAAAACGAATTGTTTTTTGTCGCAATTTTTTTCTAAATAGAGCGATAAAACCAATGGCACCGTCATATGGACGGGCCGCAACGCATCAATGCATGCAGGGTCGGATCGCAGGAAACCTGCCGGCTCGGGAGGAAAACAAACATGTCAGAAACGCGCTATATCCTTGCCATTGATCAGGGAACGACAAGCTCACGCGCTATTGTCTTTGATGAAAACGGCCGCTCGGTTTCCGTCGCCCAGCAGGAATTTCCGCAACATTTCCCCAATAGTGGCTGGGTCGAACATGACCCGGAAGATTTGTGGAACACAGTCGTTGCTGTCTGCAAGGAGGCGTTGGCGCGCGTTGATATTACCAAGGTCGCGGCGATCGGTATCACCAACCAGCGCGAAACCACCGTTGTCTGGGATCGCAAGACCGATAAGGCGATCTATAACGCGATTGTCTGGCAGGACCGCCGGACTGCCGCCCTGTGTCATGATCTTAAAAAGCGCGATCCCAAGCTTGAAGACGCGGTCAATGCCAAGTCGGGTCTTCTGATCGATCCTTATTTCTCGGCAACCAAGGTTGCCTGGATTCTTGATCATGTCTCGGGCGCACGTGCCCGGGCCGAGCAGGGCGATCTGGCCTTTGGCACGGTTGACAGCTTCCTGTTGTGGCGTCTGACCGGTGGGAAATCACACGCGACTGATGCGACCAATGCAGCGCGCACCAACCTGTTTAACATCCGCGAAAACGCTTGGGATGATGCGCTTTGCGACATCTTCCGTGTTCCGCGCAATATGCTGCCCGAGGTCAAGGATTGTGCGGCTGATTTCGGTGTGACCGATGCGGATCTGTTTGGTGCTGAAATCCCGGTTCTCGGTATGGCAGGCGATCAGCAGGCAGCGGCCTTTGGCCAGTGCTGCTTTGAGCCGGGGGATATCAAAAGCACCTATGGCACCGGCTGCTTTGTCATCCTTAATACCGGGGATGAGGCCGTGACCTCCAAACATCGGCTTCTGACAACAGTCGGTTATCGCATCAATGGCAAGACAAGCTATGCCATCGAAGGGGCGATCTTTGTGGCGGGCGCCGCTGTGCAATGGCTGCGTGACGGGCTTGGCATCATCAAGTCAGCAGCCGAGACCGAAGGACTGGCCAAATCCCTTGATGGCAATCACGGGGTTTATCTGGTGCCGGCCTTTACCGGGCTTGGCGCGCCTTATTGGGACCCGGATGCACGCGGGGCGATTTTCGGTCTGACGCGTGATACCGGTCCGCGCGAGTTTGTCCGCGCCGCCCTTGAAAGCGTTTGCTATCAGACATTTGATCTGTTCGAAGCCATGGCGGCTGATGGCGTATCGCCCAAGGCCGTGCGCGTTGATGGCGGCATGGTTGCCAATGACTGGATGTGTCAGATGCTTTCAGACGTTCTGGGGATTTCTGTCGAACGCCCGGAAGTTACCGAAACCACGGCATTGGGGGCTGCTTACCTTGCCGGGTTGCAGGCCGGTATTTACCGCGATCTCGATCATATTGCCGAGAACTGGCACCTTGATGCCAGCTTCGAGCCCGACATCGAACCGGGCCGCCGCAAGGGGCTGCTTGATGGCTGGAAAGATGCGGTCAAACGGGTGCAGACTTCGCCGGGTGACTGACCCAAGTGACTGATACGCATGGCAGCCTTGCCGCTCGATTTACGCTGCGGGGCTGGTAAGTCAGCAAAATGATTTGTACTATTCAGGGTCAGGACCTTCCAATTTGATTGGAATGGCAGAGCTTATATTTGTGAAATCCAAGGAAAATTCCGCCAAGCGGGTTGGTATCCCGCTTAAGGGGTTTGACGCGGGAGTTTGCAAATATAAGCTCTGTCCTTCGGATCACTCAGATTTGCACGGGCTGCTTTGTCGCAAAAGCTTGAAAGATATGCATCTTCCGGCTCTTTTGCTCCGCGTATCCGCACAAATCTGAGCGACCATTCAAACCAAATTGGAAGGTCCTGACCCTACAGACAGCGTCAATGATGCTGTCCTTTCTTTTTGCGTGATCGACGCGGTTTTCCCGATCTGTTGCGCAGTGCTGTGCATCCTTGCCCATTGTTGCCTTGGGGGAACCATGCTTGATCTGATCGTCGGAAAAGTTGGACCTGTCTTTTTGACGATCCTGTGCGGTTTCCTGCTTACTCATATCAAGATCATCAAGCGCGAAGGCATTCCGTTTCTGGCCAAGCTCGCCATGAATGCCTTTATCCCGGCGATGCTGTTTCAAACCCTGTCGCAATCTGACATCAGTGCGCATTTCGATTTGCGCCTGTGGGGTAGCTATTACTCAGGCGTGCTGTTGAACTTCGCATTTGTGTTTGTTGCCGCGCGTATGTGGCTCAGTGCCAAGACCGATGAGGCCGCCGTCACCGCCATGGGCGGGGTGTTTTCCAACATCGTTTTGCTGGGTATTCCGCTGGTGCAGGCTGTCTATGGCGAAGAGGGGCTTGTGCCGCTTCTGATCGTGCTTTCGATCCATCCGGTGACCCTGATGGGCATGACCATCATGATCGTCGAGGGCAGTCGCGGTGGCGATGGGCATTGGTTGTCAAATGTGTTCCGCAGCATCGCACGCGTGGCAAGAAACCCGATCATTGCGGCGATTGTGCTGGGTGTTCTGGCGTCGCTTTTTGAAATCCGCATGCCGGAAATGGTCGATGGTACGCTTGAACGGTTCCGCACAGCAGGGCCGACCATTGCACTTTTGCTGGTCGGTGCCGGTCTTTATGGCCAGTCGGTGCGCGGTAACCTCAGTGCCAGCTTGCTCTGCACCACTGCCAAGATGTTTGTTCAGCCGCTTCTGGTTTTCTCGGTCGGGCATTTCATTTTTGATCTGCCGCCGCTGTGGTTGATGATCGTGACACTGGTCGCGGCACTGCCAAGTGGTGCCAATGTCGCGATTGTCGCGGGCAGCTATAATGTCTGTATCGACCGGTCATCGACCACGATCTTGCTGACCACCATCATCAGTATGCTCACCCTGCCACTTCTGATCCTTTACGCCGGACCGCATTAATTTGGTGCTTGATCGGTAGCCGTGTTCGCCGCTGTCAGAATGCGCGCCATCACGTCGATTTCTTCTTCGATCCTCGGCGTCAGGGCAGTTTGCTCGCCAATCGCAATGGCACTAACAAACGCATCTATCGCGGCGGCCTGACCTTTGTCTTGCCTGAGCCAGTGTCGCTGGATAGTCCGGCCATTGATGCGAAGATTTTTCCAGTCAAACAGCGTTGCGGTGAAATTGGGCGCATCAATCTCAAGCACTTCCTTGGGATCACGCCGGTTGCCCTGAAGGTAACTCACTTCGCCAACCGACCCATCGGCAAACCGCATGTGCCAGATGCTGTCGCCAGCCGTGCGATTTATCCAATGACAGGTAAGCTCGACCAGCTCGCTGTTGATCAGGCTTATGATCAAATCAATAAAATGACTGATCTCGCCAATCGTGCGCCCGCCTTGATCTGACTGATACAGCCAGTGACCCTTGGGAAGGGGACTGATCCGCACCCGATAACGGAATTGTTTCGCGCCTGCCGGTAAGGTTTTCCGCAGCTTCTCCGCCACCGGTGCATACCGGCGATTATGTCCGACCATAAAGATACGCTGTGGTGAAGTCCCAATAGCGTCCCGCAGTAATTCCAGCCCGGCTTGGTCAACCGCCATCGGCTTTTCCAGCCAGACATGCTTGCGGGCGGCAAGCGCCTTGGCGGCCAACTCGGCATGACTGTCATGGCGGGTCGCGATGATAACGCTGTTTACACCCGGATCCGCAAGTAGTTCGTCGGCCCCGCCACACATGCGCACCCCGGCGATCTTTTTGGCGAGCGCAACCGCTGCCAATCCGCTTTGCGAGCAGCACGAGGCGATTTGGGCTGCGAGGTGCTTTTGCAAGAGGGGCAGCAAACTGCCGCCCAGATAGTTGCCCACGCCGATCAGTCCGATCCGGACAGGGGCACTTGCCAGTGCTGCTTTTCGCTCCGACAGAGCAGGGGGCGTTTGGGGCACTCCTTCTGTTTGTCGGTATCGCACCAGCGTCGCCAGTTGCGAAGGATCAGGCCCCTTCACGAAATGATCCGCGATATCCTCAAAACCAATCTCGGACGTGATAAGTGGTGTTGGGTCAAGCCGTCTGCCGGCCATCAAATCAAGGGCGGCCTCCATGTTACGTTTGATCGTCCATCGCACATGACCCAGCGGATAATCCTCACCCCGCTCTTCATAGTTCGGGTCATAACGTCCCGGTCCATAGGAACGCACCTGACGAATGGTGATTTCCTTTTCATAAAGTGCCTTGCGCGCACCAAGCGGCGCGACATCGCCGACACAAACGATTGTCCCGCGATCCCGACAGAGCCTGGCTGCATTATCTATCAAACGATGTGCTCCCTTGCCCGGAGCACAAATATAGACACTGTCAAAGTGGTCTTCTGGCGCATCCTTGGTTGCTGCAAAACAGCGCAAACGTTCGTTTCTCTCAGCAAGCTCCCGCCGCATCGGATCTGGCTCGATTACCGTCACCAGAGCACCCGCCGCACAGGATGTTTCCGCAACCAACTGCCCAATCAGCCCCGCGCCGATGATGGCAACCTGATCGCCAATCGATGTTTCTCCCTGCCGAAGCGCATGTAAGGCCAAGGCATAAAGTGTCGCAAAAGCTGCATGCTGATCCGACACCAAATCCGGCACCGGGCAAGCAAGGTTTACCGAAACCCGGTTCCACTCGGCATGATTGGCCTGCCCCATGCCGGCAATGGCGACCCGTTGACCGGCTTTGAGATCTGAAACATTCGAGCCCGTAACTTCAACCTGACCCATGGCGCAATACCCCATCGGCATCGGTCGCCGAAGTCGATGATCGACACGTGTCAGTGTGCGACGCAATCCTTCGGATTTCAGATGGCGCAGGGTCAACGCAACCAGATCCGGCCGTTGCCATGCCTTTTGTAAAAGGTTGGCGCGGGCTTCTCGTGCTTGAGTGAATTCGGTGCCGGGGCTGATGACGGAGTAATGCGTTTTAACAAGGACGGCATTCCTGCCAGGTTCTGGAACAGGGCAGACGGACAGCGCAAGTTTACGCGCGCGAGAAAAACGCAATAGGGCCTTCATCTCCGTCATCATCGCCCTCGACGCTAATGGGTTGAAAATGGTGAGTATGATTAAATCATATGTGGTGCCAATTGGTCGACGCGTTATTGTCGATGATGATTGACGCACACGTTTATGTATCTCCGGAGGTGGTGTCAGAACGGAAGTCGGTCTCGTAAATTCATCGTCGTTACTTGTGGATTTTGCTGCGGAATTAAACTTGAGAAAAAATCCCGTTGCATCGTGATTTTTAATTTTGTATACAATATACATGAATTGAACGCAGCCCAAGATTATCAGGGCTTTCAGGCTTAGAGGTGCGGCCCCATCGCTGCGCCATATCAGGAGGTTACTTTTCCATGCAGGTAAACTGGACTGGCGTTTTCCCCGCCGTTGCCACCCAGATGAACGAAGACGGTTCAATCGATTTCGATATGACCGCCAAACAGATCGAAGACCTGATCACCGCCGGTGTTGATGGCTTGGTCATGCTGGGCTCGGTTGGTGAAAATACCGCCCTTGATCCCGAAGAAAAAATTGCCGTCCTGAAACTGGCTGTCGAAGTCACCAAAGGCCGTATCCCGGTCCTGTCCGGTGTCGCTGAAAGTTCCACCCGTTCGGCCATCCGCTATGTCCAGGAATGTGAAAAGCTCGGTGCCGATGGCTTGATGCTGCTGCCGGGCATGGTGTATACCGCCGACCCGCGCGAGAATATCGAACATTTCCGCACTGTCGCGGCTGCGACCAAGCTGCCGATCATGATCTATAACAACCCGGGTGCCTATCGCATCGATATCAAGCCCGATGAGTTCAACCAGCTTGCCGATGTCGAGAACCTTGTCGCGATCAAGGAAAGCTCGGGCGACCCGCGCCGTATTACCGACATCTACAACGCCTGCGGTGATCGTTTCGTGCTGTTTTGCGGCATGGATGACCTTGTCATGGAAACGCAGGTTCTGGGTGCGGTTGGCTGGATTTCGGGCTTCACCGATGCCTTCCCGAAAGAATCGGTTGCACTCTGGAAGCTGCTTTCGGAGGGCAAATACACCGAAGCGCTTAAAATCTATCGCTGGTTCACCCCGGTTCTGCACATGGATGTGCATGCCAAACTGGTTCAGTACATCAAGCTGGCCCAGGAAATGACCGGCGTTGGCAAACCGCACGTTCGTGCACCGCGTCTGCCGCTGGTTGGTGAAGAACTTGAAACCATCAAGGCCACCATCCAGAAAGCCATCGATACCCGCCCGTCACTCTAAGGGCTGTGCTTTGCAATCATGGTGCATATTGTACAACACCATGATTGCACTGGCACTGTATTTGATGAAACAGTAGGCTCTTCCGCGCATGTCGCGGGGGAGTTTCCTGCGATATGCCCGTGGGTTAGAAAACCAAGCGCCACATATCCCAAATCGTGAGGCCCCAAAATGACGCCAGCCAAAGCCGCAAGTTCATCTCACACGTCTGATGCCAAAAAGGTTGTTGTGATTGGTGCCGGTATTGTCGGAGTCAATGTTGGTTTGGCTCTGCTGGATAAGGGCTATGACGTCACGATCCTTGATCGCGGCGAACCGGGCATGGGGGCGTCCTTTGGCAATGCGGGCGGCATTGCGGTGTCTGAATGTGCACCGGTCGCGATGCCCGGGATGCTGATGAATGTGCCGGGCTGGCTGATGGACCCGCTGGGGCCGCTATCGGTGCGTTGGGGCTATTTGCCGAAAATGATGCCCTGGTTGCTACGGTTTCTGGCCGCAAGTAGCAAAACCCGGGTAGAGCAGATCGCAACCAATATGGCGACGCTGCTAAACCGCGCCTGGGATGATTACGACCCGGTCCTGAAGGATGCCGGTCTTGCGGATGCCGTTTTTAGAAAGCACGGCGCCATGGCTGTGTATCGCAGCATGGAATCGCGCAAGGCCGCTGATTACGCTATCGATCTGCGTCGGCGCAACGGTATCAAGCTCCGTGATCTGACGCGTGATGAGGTTCGCGATATCGAACCCGATCTGGCACCGATCTTTGCCTGTGGCGTGATGGAAGAGGACTGGGGTCATGTCCTTGATCCCTTCAAAATCACCACCGGCATCTTCAAACATTTCCTGGATCGTGGCGGCAAATTCGAAATCGCTGATGTGACCAATTTCGTGTTCCGCGATGGCAAGCCCCGTGCGGCCACCACCGATGCCGGTGAGATGATCACGTTTGATCAGGTGGTTGTCGCCTGCGGTGCCTGGTCAAAGACGCTGGCCAAACGGCTGGGCTCTCCGGTCCCGCTTGATACGGAGCGCGGCTATAACACCACCGTGCCCTATCACGATGCCAAACTGTCGCGCATGATCGTCTGTGCTGATGACAGCTTTGTTCTAAGCCCGCTTGAAATGGGCATTCGCGTTGGTGGTGCGGTCGAATTGGGCGGCCTTCTGGCTGCACCCAACTATGAACGCGCCAAAGCTCTGTTTGCCAAGGGCAAGGAAGTCCTGCCCAAGCTCAATGGCGAAGGCGGCACGGAATGGATGGGCTTCCGGCCGTCCATGCCGGATTCAACGCCGGTCATTTCCAAAAGCCCGCGTCACACCAATGCGTTTTTCGCATTCGGTCACGGTCATCTTGGCCTGACACTGGGCGCGACGACCGGGCGTCTTGTTGCCGATCTGATGGCAGATGGCGAAGCCCCGGTCGACATGACCCCGTATCGTATTAATCGTTTTTCTGGTTTCACCGGTTTCTAAAGGCCCCACTCATGGCGAAAAGCAGTTTCTTTTGTGTCGACGGTCATACTTGCGGCAACCCGGTGCGTCTCGTTGCCGGCGGTGGTCCAAAGCTCAAAGGCACCAACATGCTCGAAAAGCGGGCGCATTTTCTGGCGGAATATGACTGGATCCGTACCGGCCTGATGTTTGAGCCGCGCGGCCATGACGTCATGTCGGGCTCGATCCTTTATGATCCGACGTCCGATGACTATGACGTTGCCGTTCTGTTTATCGAAACATCCGGTTGCCTGCCGATGTGCGGTCATGGCACGATTGGCACGGTGACCATGGCGATCGAGGAAGGGCTGGTAAAACCGAAAACGCCGGGCCGTCTGCGCCTTGAAACGCCAGCCGGACTGGTGATCGCGGAATATAATCAGGTCGGCGATTACGTTGAATCGGTCAAGCTGACCAATGTGCCGTCCTTCCTTTATAAAACCGACATTGAGGTCGATTGCCCCGATATCGGCCCGATCAAGGTCGATGTTGCCTATGGCGGCAATTTCTATGCGATTGTCGAGCCACAGGAAAACTACCGCGACATGGCGGATTTCTCGGCGGGGGATCTGCAGCGCATCAGCCCGGAGCTCCGCCGTCGCCTGAATGAACAAAACGAATTCGTTCATCCGCTCTATCCCGATATCAAGGGCCTGTCGCACATCCAGTGGACGGGCAAGCCGACCCAACCAGACAGCACGCATCGCAATGCGGTCTTCTATGGCGATAAGGGCATTGACCGTTCGCCATGCGGCACCGGGTCATCGGCCCGTTTGGCGCAACTGGTCGCCAAGGGGCAGTGGGATCCCAAGGATGAACTGGTCCATGAAAGCATAATCGGCTCGCAGTTCCGTGTTTCCGTCGTTGAGAAAACCAAGGTCGGCGATTTTGATGCTGTCGTGCCGGGCATCGAAGGCTGGGCGCGCAAGCATGGCTACAACACGATCTTCATCGATGATCGTGATCCTTATGCCCATGGCTTCATCGTCAAATAGGACGGGGGTGAACAGGACAGAGTGTTCTTGATCACATCTTCATATAAAAAGGGGGCTCTATGCCCCCTTCGTCGTATTTCGGCAAAGTGTGGGGGATTATACAGTATGCAATTGTATTGCGACTTGGCGGGCCCAACGCTATGAATAGCAAAACTGACAAATTCTGTCGGGCAGAATAAAAGACCCGACCGACCGGCATGCCATGTATCGTCGGGATAACACCGTAAAAGAGCTGAAATGACCGCATCACCGCGATTTACCCGCCGTACCATCACCGATCAGGTGACCGAAGACCTTCGTGCACGCATTCTGACGGGCGATTTCCCTGCGGGTCACCAGCTGCGGCAGGATGCCATTGCCGGTGAATATAATGTCTCGCGCATTCCGGTCCGCGAAGCCCTGCAGCGCCTTGATGCCGAAGGGCTGGTTTCCTTCCAGCCGCACAAGGGCGCCATCGTCTCGCAGCTATCGCTTGACGAGATCGAGGAACTGTTTGAAGTCCGTAAGCTGCTTGAATGCGATCTTTTGCGTCACGCGGTCCCGCGCCTGACCCCGGCTGATCTCAAATCGGTCGAAGACATCCTGATGGTCTATGACGAAGCTTTCCGCTCCGGAGATGTCGCCAAGTGGGGGGAGCTTAACCGTGAATTCCACGATCGCCTGTATCGCGCCTCGAACCGTCCCAAGACGCTTGAGATTGTCCGCATGATCGGCAACAACACGGTGCGCTTTACCCAGGCGCAGCTGGCCCTGTCCGGCGCAACCGACCGGGCCGAACGCGAACATCATCAGATTTTCGAAGCTTGCAAGGCCGGCAATGTCGACGAAGCCGTCGAACTACTCGCCAACCATATCCAAAGCTCGGCCGACAGCCTGATGGAATGCCTGCGCAAGGCGCGTGAGTAGGGCTGGCAAAATCCGGAATGTCAAAAAGGGATGCTGTTGGCATCCCTTTTTTGTTTCTGTGTTGTTGAGCTTACCCGACAATAAAGCCGCGCCCGACCTCGTCATCCGCCTCATGCCAGAAACTGGCCTTGCCAGTGTAATGTGCCTTGCCCTTGACCGAGGCGATGATGGCTGGATGCGAACCGCAGTTGGTTGTGGCTTCAACCGATCCTTCAAAGCTTGATCCGATCACGCTTTCAAATACCCGGACCTGTCCCGGTGCGATTAACCCCTTGGCATGCTGGATGGCAAGCCGGGCGCTGACCCCGGACCCGGTTGGGCTGCGATCAACCTGGTTTTTGGCAAACACACATATATTACGTGTCGGGGATGCCCCATACGGATCCCGCCCGTCGGTCAGGATCGCGCCATATAAAAAAGCCAGATCATCATGATCGGGATGCGATAGCGTGACGCTGTCATTCACCGCTTGGCAAATCTCGTCAGCGAGTTTCGTCAGACGGCTGACATTGTCGGGTGTAATCGCGATGCCAAACTGCCCGGCATCAAGGATGGCATAAAACGCCCCGCCATAGCCGATATCGGTTTTAAAACCTGTTCCGTCGGCAAGCTGCAAGGAAAGGTCGCTGGCAAACATAAAGGATGGCACAGATGAAAAACGCACCTTGCCGGTTTTGCCGTCACTGACCTCGACCTCGGCGCGCACCAGCCCACAGGGGCATTCAATATTAACTGTGGTGATCGGTGCGACGGCTTTGACCAGTCCATAATCAATTGCATAGCGACCAAGGGCCAGAATCGCATGGCCGCACATGGTCGAATAACCTTCATTATGAATAAACAGCACCGCAAGGTCGGCCTCCGGCAGGCTGGGCTCAACCAGGATCGCCCCGTACATGTCGTAATGACCGCGCGGCTCGAACATCAAAAAGCGACGCAAATGATCAAGATGGTCGCTGGCATAACGGCGCTTGGCCAGAATGTCCTTGCCCGGAATATCGGGATAGCCCGATGTGATAATACGCAGCGGCTCACCGCGGGTATGCATGTCGACCACCTCAATCGGGCGCGCAAGGCTTGGGTAAGTCGACATGATTTGCGAATCACTTTGCGATGTTTGGGCTGTTTTGTCGTGGGGCATGGGCTTTGATCCGGATTATTTGCCGTTTTTGGCACAAGTGATTCTTTGTTCGGCTTGGTGGTGCGCGAACATCTTATCGGCATTATCGCGCATGGCAATCCGATCCGGCCCCGATTTTCGGGTTTTGCTCCCCTTGCAGGTCATAAAAGTGAAACCTATATATGGTTTCGCGCAAAAATTTTGCGTAACGACATTTCTGTCATTTTTTTGCAAAAAGGTGTTTGACAGTTTTGGGAGTGGGGCCTATAACCCGCCTCCACCGACGGGGTGCGGCGCCAACGAGACGGCGACGCGGAACGGGCGGTTCGGGGCTTCGGCCTTTGAGTTCTTTGACATTGTAG
>NZ_PAQR01000028.1 GCF_002709775.1 Thalassospira sp. | reverse complement strand
TGATCTTTTCAAAATCAAGCAAGTGGTCCAGATCCGCAAACGGCACAGCATGCAGCAACGCCTGGGTGTACGGATGGATCGGATTTTTAAACAGCAACTCACGCGGTGCAGACTCAACAATGCGCCCGGCACACATCACTGCAATCCTGTCTGCCACATAATCCACCACCGCCAGATTGTGCGATATGAACAGATACGTCAAATTAAGATCACGCTGCAAATCCCTCAAAAGATTAAGTATTTGCGCCTGAACCGACACATCAAGAGCAGATGTCGGCTCATCAAAAATCAATAAGTCCGGCTTCAGGCCAAGCGCACGCGCGATGCCGATACGCTGCCGCTGCCCGCCCGAGAAACTGTGCGGATAGCGGTTCAGGAAGCGAGGATCAAGCCCGACCAAATCCATCAGTTCCAGCACCATTTTCTGGCGATAGGCACTGTCCCCGACACCGTGAATAAGCATCGGTTCCGTAATGATATCCTGAACCGTCATCCGGGGATTAAGCGACCCGAACGGGTCCTGAAAAACAAATTGTATCCGTTTTCGGTATGGATTTAGCTGATCTTCATCAAGCCCGGTCAATTCTGCCATCTGACCGCTTTCACCGCGGAACATGATGGAACCTTCGTCGGGGTTCATGGCGCGCATGATCAGCTTGGAAAGCGTCGTCTTGCCACAGCCACTCTCGCCCACCAACCCGACGCATTCCCCGCGATTAACCGTCAGCGAAACGTCGGAAACAGCCGGTATCAAACTTTCTTCGGATTTCAGCCAGTTACCCTTGCGCGTGGTGAAGCTTTTGCTGAGATGGCGAACAGCCAGCACCGGTTCGCTCGCCATTGCCGGATGCAGCGCCAAGGACGCCGGGCGTTCAGGCGTTTCGCGTTCTGCCGGCGTATCGCCCACACTGGCAAGCAAACTGCCGGTTTTGGGCTTGATTTCACGCAGCGGACGCAGCCGCTCATCCGGCCCCATATCAAAGTGCGGTACTGCCGCCAGAAGCGAGCGTGTGTAAGCATGGCCAGGATTGATAAAGACATCCTCGGTCTTACCAGATTCAACAACGCGGCCGTCATAAATCACCACCATCCGGTCCGCCATATTGGCAACCACACCAAGGTCATGGGTGATCAACAGAACCGACATTTGCAGTTCCGACTGCACTTCCTTGATTAGACGCAGGATTTGCGCCTGGATCGTGACATCAAGGGCTGTCGTCGGTTCATCGGCAATCAACAGAGCCGGTCGGCAAACCATGGCCATTGCAATCATCGCGCGTTGGCGCAACCCACCGGAAAGTTCGAACGGATAGGTTTTCAGTGATCTTTTGGGCTGCGGGAAGCCAACCAGTGTTAGCATTTCAACGGCAAGCTCACGCGCCTCTGCCGCGCCGACCTTGCGATGAAGCTGCACGGCCTCGCAAATCTGGTCACCGATGGTATGAAGCGGCGACAGGGAACTCATCGGTTCCTGAAAAATCATTGAAATCCGGCCACCGCGGATGGCACGCATATCTGAACCTGATCGATCCAGCATGGCGATATCAACACGTGTACCCGGCTTCTTGGGATCGGCAAAAATGATTGAGCCGTTGGTTACCTGGGCCACCTTGGGCAGAAGCCCCATAATCGCCTGCGAGATCGTGCTTTTGCCCGATCCGGACTCCCCAACCAAGGCGACGGTTTCCTGCGCACCGATGCGAAAGCTTACATTCTCGACTGCCTTGACGCGCATATGCGGCAGCACGAACTCAACCTTCAGATCCTTGATACGCAGAATATCGGTCATCTCTAGCGCGTCCCACCCCCGAGCCGTTCGGATGCTGCAGCCTTGACCAGAGTGTCGGCCTCATCCATCCGCATCAGATTTGTTCTTGTGACATCATCAACCAGCAGCTGGTTATCCTTCGCCCAATCGCGAGAAATTTCAAGGAGATCGTCAAATCCGTCCAGTGTCGATTCTGCGACAATTTTTGCTTCACCTGCCTGCAGGGTCAGTTCGAACCATCCCTTGTTGCCATCACGCTTGGTACTGAAGTAACGCAAACGGAATTTGGAAAGTTCCGGCCAGGCAAAAGCTGTCCCACCGCGCATGCTTGAAAGACGAATACCGTATTCCGAAACATAGATCTTTGATTGGAACCGGATGATCGTGCGCGCGAAATAGAACACGAACAACAATGCCAACCCGGCCGATGTCCACTGGATGATCTCAAGCATCTCGGGGATCAGGGCAATAACGCCACAAATCAGCAACCCGACAATAGACTTCGCCAAATCCGGCGCCATCAGTTTCGACGGGTAACCCATTGTCTGCACCTGGCTGTCGCCAACCCCGGCCGGTTTGACAGGGTCTATGGTGCTCGGCACGCTAGCGACCTGCTCAGGCGCGGCATCCATAGGCGTCACCGGTTCGGGTGCTACCTGCGCCGGCTCACGGCGTCTTCTGCGATTTACTGCCATGGAAATACTCCGGGTATTCTCAACCAGCTCAAAGCTGAATGGTCCATAGAAAACAGGTTATCAAGGAACTTCGTGGTGGCGTCGTCATGGACAAGATGATGGGTCAGAATGCCGGTCGGCTCATCCGCATCAACCTGCCCTGTTCGTCTTGCAGCAAGGTGGGCAATCATTGCGCCAAGGGCTGCGTCTTCGCCAACGAAACCGCGTGTGCCGCGCCAATCGATGACATCGACATGGGTGTTGACTTGCATGACACCCTTATAGGGCTCTGCGGCCTTGCGTGCGTTGAACGTACTGATCCCACAAAAACCAAGCGAATGCAGGGCGGCAACAACATCCTCGGCCACCCTGTTCCATGGCGGCACCAGAACCGGCAGGAAGCGATTGCCAAAGCGCGATTGCAAAACAGAAAACCCGTTGCGCAGATCGGCAACGACATCGCCCAAATCCCGAACGTCATCAAGTTCCTGCTTCTTGCGGCCTTCCGGCATATGGTTCTGATGCGACCAGCCATGTTGAAGCACACGGGTGTCCAATGTCTCGACCAGACGTTCGACAAGATTGTCCTGCAAGGTGGCGGGAATAACAGCAAGTGCGAGCGGCACCTTGTAGTCCTGCTCAAACGCCAAAAGCGTCTCAAGTGCCGGGGTGACAGATACAGCGTCATCATCACGCCACCATGCTGTAGCGGTCCGTCCCTCGGACTGCCACAGATCAAGCTCTGCGCGTAATTGATCCCAGCTGCTCATGAATTCCCTTTGATCTTATCTGCGATGATTGACGCAGTTTTTTCCGCCCCGTCCAGCGCGATTTTAATCCCGCTTGGCTGTCTGGCGTTATCTATTTGTTTTGCTAATGATTGCGCAGACAGGCCATCAAGATCAAGCAGGGAAATAACCCCTTCTTTTGAAAGGACTTCTGCACGTTCAGTTTGCTCACTTTCCCCGCCTTCGGCGAAGGGCACAATGACTGCTGGTGTCCGCGTCGCCAGCACATCCATCAGGGTGTTATATCCAGCCTGTGAAACCGAAACGGCTGCACCGGCCATCCTTTCACGAAAATCAGACAAGAACCGATGCAACACCACGCCATCCGGCAACTGGCTGCGCAGTTCCTCGAACTGATCGGACGGGAAATGCGGCCCGGTGACAATATCCCAAGTCGCATCATTGTATTTTTGCGAGAACGGGCGGGCTGCGATCGCAAGCCTGATAAGCTCTGCCCCGACAGCGCCGCCACCTGCGGACACAAGAACACCATGACGATGCGCATCCCCCCGCACTGCAAGCGCCTCGTCAATCGTCGGCGCTACATAGCCCGTATAGGTGATCAGGTCCGAAATATCGTCGGTGAACTCAAAACTGCGATCAAACCCGAACAACTGCGGGTCGCCATGCACCAGAACCGCATCGAGATATTTACGCGCTGTATCACGCATCCATTCCGTCTTCTTGATGTCCTTTTTACGTACCAAAAGGTCTCTGACAGAACAAATGACGGGGATACCTGCTTCTTTCGCAGCGTTAAAAAGCGGGATCAATTCAAACCGAAATGCCCGGCGTCCAAACGGGAACATTTCAATCAACAGCAATTTTGGTGCGGTTTCCCTGAACGCCTCCAACAGTTGCTTTTTGCGTGCCTGTTTCCAATCATCACCAACGGCATTGCCATCCGGATCAACGAGACCGGAGAAACCGGTATCGGATGTCTTGCACGGGGAAAGCTGAATAACGTTGCTGGCCGCGAAATCAAGGCCGTCATCCGGAACACCACCACTTGCGACCGTGACGCTTATACCCCGGTCACGAAGCGCCTGATTGATCAGCGCCATCCGGCGTACGTGACCAATGCCAAGCAGGTGCTGCACATAGACCATGACGTCGCTCATCCAAAAATCTCCTGCGCGTCAACGAGCGGGACATTCAGGGCCTCAATCGATAACTCTGCATCATCCGACCAGTTAAACACCTGTAGGCAATGCCAATCGAGCTTATCGGGAATTTTTCCCATCATGTCCCATCCACGTGCGGCCGCGTAAACAGCCCGTATCACGCCCTTATGCGTGACAGCACCAAACTGCAGCAGATCACAGCCTTTCAGAAACCCTTCAACGCGTCCTAGAACATCGCGCGGGCTTTCGCCACCTTCCGGGCGGAAATCCCACCCACGGTCTTCGTTTTCCTGAAGTCTGTCACCCAAGCTTGCGCGAAGCTCTGGCAGCTTTGCGCCTTCCCACGCGCCCCAGTCCATCTCGACAAAGGCAGGCTCGGAACCGATGGGTGCAATCCCCAAGGCATCCGCTGTCTCACGCGTGCGCGTCAAGGGTGACACCATCCACGGCACATCACGCCAAGCAGTCGGCAAACGATGCTGACGATACCAGGCCGCCGTTTCCGGGGTTATCGAAATGTCGGTGCGTCCCTGAATACGTTTTTCCGTATTCCACATCGTGACACCGTGGCGCAGCAATGCAAAACGGATCTGTTTCATACCGCCCCCTGCCCGCCGTAAGCATCTACAACTTTATGGATGGTGGCGGATAACAGGCTAGCCGCAGCCTCCACCGTGTGGTGCTGTACGGCTTTTGATGCCCCGGACTGACCAATCCTGCGCAACATCGCGATATCTGCTGCAACACACTCACCCAAGCGGTTGGCGAATGCTCCAACATCACCGACCGGAACCAACCATCCGGTGACGCTTGGTGACACAATGCCCGAAACGCCACCTGTTTCACCGGCCAGAACCGGCAATCCGGCCGATTGCGCTTCAAGCAAAGCCATGCCGAATGCTTCATTGATTGCGGGCCAAACGAACATGTCGGATTTGGCTAGGACATCTCTGGTTTGCTCGGGTGTTTTCAGCCCAACGAGCGAGACCGCGCTTTCGCCAAGTTCCTGTTCATCAAACAGGTCCTCGACCTTTTGGCGCGCGGGGCCATCCCCAATCACGGTCAGGTGCCAGTTATCCACGCCGTCACGCTGTAGCTGCGCAAGTGCCTTTGCCAGAACCTCATAGGATTTAAGCTTGTCGCCATCGCGCATCATCGCGGTTGCTACCAACTGCACGCAGTCGGGGTCAATGTCCGGACGTTGCGCAACGTACCAGTCCGAAACTCGGGTAAAGGGCGGCAAGAAATGCAGACGATCTTGGGGGCAGACGTTAGCCAGGCATTCCATATCAACACGGTTAAGCGAAAAGACGGCATCCGCCTGCTTAAGCGCAGTCTCAACTGCCGCGTGACTTGGGGCCCATGGACCATCAGCACGCTTGGGTGCAAAGGATGCTTCGGCTACGACATAGGGAATACCAAGTGCATCAGCGACAATCGGCCCGATCCAGTCAGGCGCCTTGTAATAGAGATGGTAGGTGAACCAGACATCGGGCTTGGGTCGCCCACCCGACTGATACTGACGAAGCAGCCTTGCCGCCAGTTTTGTACCGAGCTCCGCCAAGCGTGCCTGTTTCAAAATATTGCCCTCGGCATCCCGGCTGCGCAGGCGTGCGGCGATATCGACTTTCATGCCTGCCGTTTGAAGTGCCTCACAAAGCATGCGGGCAATCAATCGATCCCCGGATGGCACGGGATGATCAATCGGCTTTAACGGGGCGTAAAAGGCAACCTGCAAATGTGTGCCTCCTACTCTGCCGCGGGCTGCTTTACGGAGCTGTCCGCATGTTCGTCAGTCAGCTCCATAACACCAAAGCGTTCCGCCAAATCCTTCATCCCGCGATAGAACGAGAAATCACGTCGAACGATTTCATTACCCTTGCGCCCCATGGCGTCACGAAGCTTGGGATCGACCATCATATCGTTCAGTGCGGTTGCAAGCGTATCCGGATCACGTTCTGGAACAAGTTTCCCATTCACCCCATCCTCGATCAGCTCAGGAATGGCGGAAATCGCGGTTGAGACTGCGGCAAGTCCACAAAGCTGTGCTTCCATCAGGACGTTTGGCAGACCATCACGATCACCGTCCTTTTCGATGCGGCTGGCCAGCACGAACAAATCAGACGACTGGCAGGCAGCAATTACTTCCTTCTGATCACGCGGCCCCTGCCAATCACACCGGTCCGAAATGCCCAGTTCGGTCGCAATTTTCTGGTATTTGTCACCGTCACCTCCCCCGATATGGGTGAACCGCCAATGAAGGCCGTCGGGCAATTTCGCCAAGGCGCGCAGAAGATCGTCATAGCCCTTCTTGCCCACCAGACGGCCGACCGACAGGATCTCTACCGGGTTTTCCGGATCGCTGCCGTCCCGAACGGGGCGTTTAGGCAATTCTTCCGGGAAGCGGGAGAAATCAAGACCGTGATAGAGGAGATTAACCTTGGTCGGGTCTTCGGCAAGGTTGCGCAGATAGTCGACATTGGCCTTTGTACAGGTAACCAGCCAGTCCATATCACGCAGCTTCTCGCGCATATCCCAGTCCTGGCTGGTATAGATATCCTTGGCGTGCGCAGAACAGGACCACGGCAAACCACGCATGATCGCGCAATAGCGGGCCACGGATGCCGGGGTATGCAGGAAGTGGGCGTAAATGCGCGTGACATCTTCAGGCAGTTCGGCTGCCATCACCATTGCCTGGGCAAAGCGCCGGGCACGGTTGGCAGTGCGATCGCGGCGATAATCCTGCCACCAGATATTCACCGAACGGCGATATCCCGGCATCTTGCGGGCCTTGAGCCAGCCGCGCAGAACCCGCATCGGTTCCTGATAGGCATATTCTGGTAAATAATCGACCGCACCTGTGATGCGTTCATTGATGGGATGGCGTTTCTTGTCGGTCGGATGACGCAGCGAGACGATCCGATACGGAATACCTGTCTGCTGAATGCCAAGAATTTCCTGCGCTATAAAGGTCTCCGACAATCGCGGATATCCCTTTACCACGATTGCCAGATTATCGCGTGCCATCAACTTTGTTCCCGATGATTTATTCTGCGGCCATTTGCGGCGGAAGCCAGCGGTCCACAAGCTCCCCAACGCGATCAAGCCCGCCCATAAGGTTCGGAACGGTCACATGCGACGGTTTGGGCTGATGGATAAGCCCCCGAAGCGCATCGGCCATTTCGCGCGGATCACGCCCGCCATCCTCGGTCAGCATCTTGATCAGACCAAGCTTCTCAGCAGCCGATGCACGAACATACTGCTCAAGACGCGGCACAGTGCGCGGCACGATGACGGCAGGCTTGTCAAAGGACAGGATTTCACAAAACGTGTTGTAACCGCCCATGCCAATTACGCCCGCTGATTTGTGCATCAGCACCTCGACATTGGCATCAAAGGTGATGACTGAAAGCTTGTCGATCTTTTCCGCACGTTTCATGAATTCGTTTTGCTGGTTCGGGCTCATGAATGGCCCCAACACCACAAGTGACGGCACCGGGATATCCGGATCGGTTTCATAGGCACTGATCACCCAATCGACCAGATTGACCCCGTCACCACCGCCACCGGTCGTCACCAGATAATATGGCTCTTCCAGCCCCAGCGCACCGTGTTCGGGTGCGGGACGGCGCGTCGCGGTGCGTGGCAGATAGCCGGTATAGGACATCTTTTCTTCAACGCCCGGCGGCAAATCAATGCCTTCGAGCGGATTGCAGATGTCCTTCAGACCATAAACCCAGATTTCATCATAAAGCTCAGCCAGTGCCGGAACGCATTGTTTGCGATCCCATTCTTCACGCAGATTGACCGGGTCATCCATCACATCGCGCAAACCCATCACAAGGCGCGTACGGCGATGGCGGAGCATCTGTAACGTGGACTCGACTTCGCCCCGCAAACCAAGCGGTTCCTTATCGACGATAAAGATGTCCGGGTTAAACACATCGGCCGTGTGTTGAATTATGGATTCCCGCATCGCCAGAATCTGGTCGACATCGATATTGAGATTGAGCGAGGTGTATTCACCATTCGACAGCTTGATCACGCCCGGAATGCGGACAAAGTCAACGCGTGAGCGGAACTCGAAACTGCCAATGATCGGCGAGCCGGACAAAATCAGAACAGAAACATCATCACGGCGTGACACCAGCGCATGCGCAATGGTGCGGCAACGGCGCAAATGCCCAAGCCCGAAAGTATCATGGCTATAAATCAGAACCCGATAACCGGAATTCCCTACGATTGACATATACCCGCCCGTCTGCGTAGTGGTCTCACAGGCCTGCACAACCCGTTTTCAGGGTGACAGGTTCTCTCTTCTTGGCAACTGAATCCGTGAATGCGGGTTTTACGCCCTTCTTTCGGCTCCGGGATAATTGCTCTCATACTGACCCGATATCGCGCAAGACTTTTTCGAGCATCTCTTTTCTTTCTTCTGCCGTTTCCAGCGACCGGAGCTTCTCGGAAAGTGCCGTAACCGTCCCGGCATAAAGATTGTGCCAATCATCACGCGAAAGCTCCTCACCCGAAAGACGTGCTTCGGGAATGGACGGCTTGGCTTCACCCTTCTTGAGCGTAACGGTGTCATCAAGCATTGGCATGGAAATCAGCTTTTCGGCAATTCCGTGCGCCATCAGAACTTCGCGGAAAGCCGCACGCGCGCCTTCCTCGCCATGAGTCAGAAAGATCCGGCGCGTGACCGGCAGGCGGTTCTTCGTCCATTGCAACAGCATGTCCTGATCAGCATGACCGGAATAGACATCGAGTGTGCGAATGCGCGCGCGCACTTCGATTTCATCGCCGTGTATCCGAACATGTTTAGCCCCACCCTGCAAAACGCGGCCAAACGAACCGGCAGCCTGGAAACCGACCAGAAGCACAGTGCTATTCGATCGCCACAGATTGTTCTTCAGATGGTAACGAATGCGCCCGGCATCGCACATGCCACTTGCCGAAATAATGATCGCGCCGCTTGTGACCTGTGCGAGCTGTTTACTGGCCTGCACATCGGGCACCATGTGGAATTTCGGGTGCGACAAGGCCTGCGCATCGCCGCGCTTTAGGTGTTTGGCAAAAACATCGGTTGCGCGCTGTGCCAACGGGCTATCGACAAACACGTTTGCCGGGGGCAGCTCACCACGATTGAAAAGATGAGCCAGATCGACAAGCAGCTCCTGTGTTCTGGCAACCGCAAAGCTCGGAATAACCAGATTGCCACCATTGCCAAGCGCTTCACGCACTTCCTCGCGCAGCAACGCACGACGTTCTTCATCCGTGATTACCGGACGCGTGCGATCGCCATAGGTGGTTTCGACAAACAGGTAGTCGATATCCTTTGGCGCTTCGGGGGCTTCGTTAAACACGGCTTCCCCGGTTCCAACGTCGCCAGAAAATAGCAAACGGGTCGGTTTGCCGTCTTCATCACCGTTTTCAATTTCGACCTCGATCGATGCCGATCCCAGAAGATGACCCGCATCCCAGAAACGGGCGCGCACGCCTTCGATCACCGGCAGCCATTCGTGATATTCCACCGTTTTAAGCTGCGAAAGCGTGTTTTCGGCATCTTCACGGGTATAGATCGGGGTTACTTCCGGGCGCCCACGGCGTGCATTACGTCGGTTAAGGCGCTCAACCTCGCTTTCCTGAATGTAACCTGAGTCCGGCAGCATATAGGTCAGTAGATCACAGGTCGGTTCGGTTGCGTAAATCGGTCCGCCGTACCCTGCCTTGACCAGTTTCGGCACAAGGCCGGTATGGTCGATATGCGCGTGTGTGAGCAAAACAGCCGAAATCCGATCCGCTTCAAACGGGAACTTGCCATAGTTCAGTTCCCGAACCGTCTTGCTGCCCTGGAACATGCCGCAATCGACAAGGAAATTGCCGTGATCGGTCTGCAGGAAATAGCAAGACCCCGTCACACCACCAGCAGCACCACAAAACGTTACCGATATCGTCATTCTATTCACTTTCGCGGATTGGAACCGATCCAACAGTCTTGCAATCCTTGATCGACTGCCATGATGTGGATCACATTTCAGATGAATTCACTGCAGGCCCGTTAGCGGCAGATAAAGCACCTGATCGCCCTTGGAGACCTGCCCGCAATCTTCGGGCACTTCAATCAGACCTTCGGCCCAAACCATGGAGGACAACATCCCCGAACTGGTTGAGGCAAAGGCGATTGCTTCGAATTCACCATCATCATTTTGCACCAGCCGTGCGCGCAGCCATTCCCGCCGGCCAGTCATACGTTTAAAATCAAACCCGGACCGAACCGGAATGCGGGTGGGTGCCAATTGGGACCGATCCGCCCCCATGGCATGGCGCAATAAAGGCATCACATACAACAAACCCGAAACCAGCACCGAGACCGGGTTACCCGGCAACCCGACAACCAGACAATCGCCAATCTTGCCCCGCATCAGCGGCTTGCCCGGCTTGATCGCCAGTTTCCAGGCGGTGATTTCACCCAGGCTTTCGACCACCGGCTTTAGAAGATCCGCCTTGCCGACCGAAACCCCGCCAGAGGTCATGATTACATCATGGGACTTTGCGGCATCGGCCAATGCGCCTTGCAGCACATCAAAATCATCAGCCAGCAAGCCAAGGTCGGTAACGTCGCATCCAATGGAGCGCAGCATCCCGATCATGGCAAAGCGGTTGGAATCATAAATACCACCGGGCGGCAAAGGATCACCGGGAATGGCCAGCTCATCACCGGTCGAGAAAACGGCAACCTTCAAGGCCCGGGCAACCGACAAGGTCCCGCAGCCCTGCCCGGCCGCAATCGCAATGTCTTGCGGGCGCAGGATCGCACCAGCAGACAGGACCGTATCACCGGCCTTGATGTCTTCGCCCTGCCAGCGGATATTCTGATGCGAGCTGGTGCGCGCAATCACGTCAGCATCAATTTCGATGACGCTTTCATCTGCGTTGGCAGTGACATTTTCCTGAATGATCACGCAATCGGCCCCATCCGGGATCGCAGCCCCGGTCGCAATACGAATAGCCGCCCCCTTGGGCAATGTCCCGTCATAGGGATGCCCGGCCAGCGAAACGCCCACAACCGAAACCGGCACCTCAATCGCGGCAAGGTCTGCATGACGCAGGGCATAGCCATCCATGGCCGAGTTGTCGACGGAGGGCACAGAAACCTTCGCCACCACATCCTGACGCAAAACCGCACCATAACAATCACTGATCGGGCGGTCTTCGGTCGGCGCCATCACCGGCACCTCGGCAAAGGCGGTATCGAGCGCGTCGGTAAGTGTGGTCAATCCCGGTTTGATACGTTGCATCTGGATGGTTTCCTGCTGGCCTTTGGTCTTGTTTTGGTTTTGAAATCTGCAATCAGGATAACGTGATCGCAGACACGGCGCATCAGGATTGTCCGCTGTGTCCCGGGCGGGATTTCGAAATTGCACGGCTCAGCATGATTACCGGCACGACACCTACCAGCACGATGGTCAGCGCGCCAAGGGCGGCGTGTTCGATCATTTCATCCTTGGCAAACTGATACACATGGGTGGCCAGCGTATCAAAATTGAACGGGCGCAAGATCAGCGTTGCTGGCAATTCCTTCATGCCATCAACAAACACCAGAACCGATGCCGCCAGAATACCGCCACGTACCATCGGGAAGTGAATACGCTTAAGCGTTCCCCAAGGGCTTTCGCCAAGGGTGCGGGCCGCGTCATCCATACTCGGGCGCACCTTGCCAAGGGCCGCTTCGATCGAGCCATAAGACACCGCCATGAAACGCACCGCATAGGCAAAGACCAGTGCAAACACCGTCCCACTCAGAAGCAAGCCGGTCGACACGCCGAAGGTATCGCGCATGACAGCATCGAGCGCATTGTCAAACCGCGCGAACGGGATCAGAACCCCGATGGCAAGCACGGCACCCGGCACGGCATAACCAACCGATGACAATCGGACAAAGAATTTCAAAAGCGGTTGCGGGAACAAGCGCAGCGCATAGGCCATAAAGATCGCACAGCCGACCGCAACCAGTGTTGCAAGGCCGGACACCAGAAGGCTGTTACGGGCAAACTCAAAGAAATCCGCTGTCCAGCTTTGATCGAAATAACCGATGGAATAATAGATCAGCACCAGTGACGGCACGACAAAGCCCAAGACAATCGGCAGGATACAGACAGCCAGCGCCCCGGCCTTGGCAAGCGGGGTCAGTTCATAACCCGGAAGTTCCTGAAAGCGGCTGGTGGTATCATGGAAACGCTGGCGGCGGCGTGAATAGCGTTCGATCACCATCAGCGCGATCACAACGGCCAGCATGGTCAGCGCAATCTGTGCCGCCCCACCGGCATTGCCCATACCAAGCCAGACGTTGAAAATGCCCGCCGTCAGGGTGTGGACAGCAAAGAAATCAATTGTGCCGAAATCATTGAGCGTTTCCATCAACGCAATCACGACACCAACAACGATGGCCGGTCGTGCCAGCGGCAGGGCCACCGTCAAAAATGAACTCCAGGCACTCCGTCCCAAAATGCGGGCGGCTTCAATCGCGCAGATCGACTGCGACAGGAATGCTGCGCGCGCCAGCATGTAAACATAAGGATACAGTGTCAGGCTAAGCACGATGATCGCACCGCCCTTGGTGCGGATATCGGGAAACCAGTAATCTGCCGCCGATTGCCAGCCAAAGAGATCGCGCAGCATCCCCTGCAACGGACCGGCATATTCCAGAAGATCGGTATAGACATAGGCCACGATATAGGCCGGAACCGCCATGGGTAGCAGCATCGCCCATTCAAAGAACCGCTTGCCGGGAAGTCGGCACATGGTGACAACCCATGCCGATGAAACCCCGATCAAGGTCACCCCGATGCCGACACCCAGCATTAGAATGCCAGTGTTCTTGAGGTAGCGTGGCAACATGGTCGATGCCAGATGCGGCCAGATATTCTCAGTCGGGAAAAAGGCAATCCATGCGACCGCAACAATTGGTGCCGCCACCATCGCTGCAACAATAAACGCCCCGATCAACCAGACAGCCGATTGACCACGCGGCAACCAACGCATCGCCGTACGCCCGGACGGGGAACGCATCGGATCAAAGGTCTCGGTCATGGCGCTCGGCCGGATATCCTCTTCCTTTGGCGTCTGGCAAGCGTTGTTCAAGGCTGTTTCCGTTTCCTGCGTCGCGGATCATGCCACCCTGTACGGGTTGGCCGGTCTTGATACCTTGGGATGGGCGTGCGGTCTACTCGTTAAAGCCGACTTCATCAATCAGGCGGATCGCCGCCCCGCGATTGGCCGCAACCGTATTAAGCGGCAAATCATCATGCACAAAGGTGCCCCATGCCCGAACCTGTTCGGACCATGCAACCCCCGGCTTGACCGGATATTCGAAATTGATGTCGGCATACATGTGCTGGGCTTCGGCACTCGAAAGGAATTCCACCAGCTTGATGGCGTTTTCCTTGTTAGGCGCATGCTTCATCAGCGCCACACCGGAAATATTCACATGCGTGCCACGATCACCCTGATTGGGGAAGACGATGCGAACCTGCTTGGCGGCATCTGCCTTGTTCGGATCATCAAGCATCTTGCCGTAGTAATATGAATTGCCGATCGCGACATCACAGACGCCCTGTGCCACAGCTTCGATCTGATCGGTATCGGCCCCTTGCGGTTTGCGCGCCAGATTATCTTTTACTGCGGTCAGCCAGGTTTTGGTTTCTTCTTCCCCATGATGGGCGATCATCGAGGCGATCAGGGCAATGTTATAAACATGCATGGCGGAACGCACACAAATGCGGCCCTTCCATTTCGGATCGGCGAGCTCTTCATAGGTCGTGATGGCATCGGGCTCAACGCGATCAAGCGAGGTATAAAGCACACGTGCACGCGTCGTCATACCGACCCAAAGCCTATCATCATCGCGGAACTGATCGGGGATGTTGGCGTCCAGAACAGCACTTTCGATCGGCTGGGCGATGTCGGCATCAACCGCGTCCTGAATACGCCCGATATCGACGGTCAGAAGCAGATCGGCGGGGGTATTGCGCCCTTCATGCTTGATGCGTTCCACCAGACCACTTTGCGAGAAGAGCGTATTGACGCGAATACCGGTTTCCTCGGTAAAGCGTTTGAACATCGGTTCGATCAAAAACGGCTGCCGGAGAGAGTAGACATTAACTTCCTCTGCTGCATGGGCGGCGGATAGCGTCGAAAACCCCATCGCGGAAACAACAAGACCAAAAACGGTTTTGCGCAGAGAAATCATAAAAGCCTCATCTGGATCAGCTGCGGGTGGCACAGCAATTAGGAATGATTTGTATTTGCTGGTGGCGAAATTAAAGGGCCAGCATGCTTTTTTGCAAGCACGAAAACCACATAAGAGCCATACCGCAGGTCACAAAACCGCGACGGTGATGCATTTGCAGCCCACCCTTGGAAACAGAAAAAGGGGTGGCATTGCACCACCCCTTTCAAAAAGCCATTCAAGCTCAGTCAGTTTGACTATTCGTTATAACCGATCTCATCGACCATCTTGATCGCATCCGGGCTTAGGCGTGCGATTTCAGCCAGTGACAATTCATCTGCCTTGAACGTGCCCCACGACTTGACGTTATCGGCCCATTCGACGCCCGGCTTGACTGGGTATTCGTAGTTCACTTCAGCATAGATCTGCTGGGCAACGTCACCCGCCAGGAATTCCATCAGTTTGACGGCGTTGTCCTTGTTCGGCGCGCTCTTGATCAGGCTCATGCCCGAAATGTTCATCGACATACCGCGACCATCCTGGTTCGGGAAGACGATATTGACCGACTCTGCCCAAGGACGCTGCTCTTCATTGTCCATCATCTTGCCGAAGTAATAGGTGTTGCCGATTGCGATATCGCACTCACCTTCCTTGATCGCCTTGACCTGACCACGGTCATTGCCCTGCGGCTTGCGTGCCAGATTGTTCTTCAAACCTTCAAGCCACTCTTTGGCTTTTTCTTCGCCGTGAACCGCAATCATCGATGCGAACAGTGCGACGTTATAAACGTGCGTGCCGGAACGGGTGCAAACCTTGCCTTCCCATTTCGGATCGGCCAGATCTTCGTAGGAGGTGATTTCACCTTCTGCCACGCGCTCCTTGGAAGCATAAATCGCACGACCACGCTGGGTCAGTGCAAACCAGTGGCCTTCCGGATCGCGCAAATGCGCCGGGATGTTGGCAGCCAGGGTATCGTTGGAAACGGCTTCGGTCACACCGGCATCAACCGCCTGCTGAATGCGGCTGATATCCACGGTCATCAGGATATCGGCCGGGCTGTTTGCGCCTTCCTGCTTGATGCGTTCAACCAGACCTTTTTCAGCAAAGATCACATTAACGTCGATGCCGGTTTCAGCAGTGAATTTCTCAAACAGCGGTTCGACCAGAAACGCCTGACGCAGGGAATAAACATTAACTTCCTGTGCCGTTGCGGTTGTCGCTGCGATTGCGGTCGCGCCAAACACGGCCCCGCCGATGAGCTTTTTGATATCCATGTGAACGATCCCCGTTGAATTTGCTTTGGGCGTCAGATGCTCTGACGTTGCAACTTACTTGCATCTGCAATGCAATTAAGATCAACTCGCATTTAATTCAACAATGTTTCGCCCTTTTCAACCGGGCAGTGTGACGCACTTCACTTATGCCAATGTGCGCATAAAACGGAATGATGTCGTGCTCACAGCACGTTAAACGACCCGCCACTCGATTGCTTCCAGGCATCAAGAAATTCCTGATAGGCGGGAATGTCCCCTGCCCGTTCTTCGAGCCACCCCACGGTCAGATTGATCGCATGGTTATAGCCATCATGATCGGTCATCCCGGTATGAAGTGCATGCCGGAGATACAACAGATAGGTATTTAAAACATCCGTCTCGCAATAGCGGCGAATGCCATCAATCTCGCCATTGTCAAACATGTCGGACACCTTGCTGCCATCAACCCCGGTCTTGCCGGGCAGATCAAGGGCGGCACAAACCTCGTTCATTTTGGTGCGTGCCGATGCGCCGTAATCCGAAAGAACCTCGGCCAGATCGCAATGCCAGTGTGGGGCGTAGCGTGCCGTATAGTTTTCCCACTTATTCGATGCCTGATGCAACCAGCGCGCCGTTACTCCATGCTTCATCGCACGGTATTTCAAAACCGGCAGATCAAACCCGCGACCATTGAAGCTGACCAAGCGTGGATAGAGCTTACCGCAATAGGCAAAGAAGCCATTCACCAGATCCTTTTCCTCGGACGCCAACTCCCCACCCGATCGCAACTCTTCGATCTCATACATTTCAAGATCGCCGTCGCGCTGAATGGTTGCGCGCAGGAAACTGATCGCCACCACCTTGTGAAACGGCTGACGCGGGAAGCCATTACGGCCATTGGTGATTTCAAGATGATAGTCTTCAAGCATCTTGCGCCCGGTTTCCGGATCGGGTGCAGTTTCACCGGTCAATTGCGGCAAGACATCAATATCGGGCACGGTTTCGATATCAAAGACGAACAGGCTGGAATGCATCATGGCGGCCCTCAATTCAAAATGCCCAGTAATGTGTTTTGCTCAACATAACGACAAAGCCAGACAAATTCACGGGCGGAATTAAACCAATCCCCGCGACAACCGTAAATCACACTACCTGACATCTCCTGCCATCCCTGTCAGGAGCATTGTGCAATGATTTCAACATCACGTCACCGTTACATTTCATACCGGGGGTTGCGCGCATTTGACAGCCAAGTCTAGAATTGCCGCACCTGTATCAGGGGCAGGGTCATATTCAAGTCGGGACCAGAGGGACTCCTGACGATTGCGGACATCCCGCACCGACCATGCATTTGATGCGATTCCGGACCGCAACAACGAAGGGACAGAAGGATGAAAACCCTGCCTACCGGAGCCGCAATGCTTTTGGCCGCTGGCCTTGCATTTATTTCCCATTCAAGCGCAAACGCGCAAAACGCGACCTGCGAGATTGATCGCCCGGTGATGTTTGCCGGACTCAATTACGACAGCGCGCTTTTCCATAACGCCGTCGCCCGCTTCATCATTGAAAAGGGCTATGGCTGTCAGACCGATGCCCTGCCCGGCGATGTCATTCCGCTTCTGACCGGCGCTGGCAAGGGGGACGTGGACGTCGTCATGGAAATCTGGCGCGACAACGTTGCCGAAGCCTGGACCAAGGCCGAGGACGCCGGCAATGTCAGCCAGATTGGGGTGAATTTCGATGACGCCGTCGAAGGCTGGTTCGTGCCAAGCTATGTGATCGAAGGCGATGCAGATCGCGGGATTGAACCGATGGCCCCTGACCTGAAATCGGTCGATGATCTGGCGAAATATACCGAGCTGTTCGAGGACCCCGAAGAACCCGGCAAGGGCCGCTTCTATAACTGCCCGTCGGGCTGGGTGTGCGAAAAGGTCAATTCCGCCAAACTTGGCGCCTATGGCCTTGATGACGATTTCACCAACTTCCGCCCGGGCACCGGTGCCGCCCTTTCGGCGGCCATCGCATCGGCCCATAAACGCGGCAAACCGGCCCTTTATTACTATTGGGGGCCGACCTGGGTCATGGGTCTTTATGACAGCACGCGTCTTGAAGAACCCGCCTATGACAAGGCGATCTTTGATGCGTTGAAAACGGATGAAAACCCGACCAAGGCAACTGCCTACCCGCAAAGCACGATCACGATTGGTGTCAATAACGACTTCAAAGCCGCTGCACCAACCCTGATCAATTTCCTGACCAATTACGAAACCAGCAACGCGCTGGTCTCGGAAATGCTGGCCTATATGCAGGAAAACAACGAAAAGCCAGACGGTGCTGCAATGCATTTCCTGAAATCCAAGCCAGATGTCTGGAAAGACTGGGTGCCGGAGGATGTTGCCGCACGTGTTGAAAGTGCGATGTAAACAACCTCGACCGGAAAACGATCAAACACCCCGCAGGAGAAATCTTGCGGGGTGTTTTTCTATATGGCTTCGAAAATAGTCAGTTGCCCTGCTCCGCAGCAATCTGGCAGTGCTCAAGGCGCTTGAAGCGCCATGCGGCCCATAGCCGATACACAAGGTTTGCAATCTGACGAATGATTGGAAGCGCGACGACCACAGCCAAAACACGCCATCTGTCGAGCTGGCGCCAGATCAAAATGAACGCATCTGCCCCTGCATGCCATTGCCCATCAGAATCCAAGGCGCGCATTTGCTTTAAACCTTGGACAAGCGAGATGCCGTGCGTTTCAAGAACACCGGCATGTTCCGTGACGTCCCGCCATTCGAAAACGCCGCTGGGTGCGATCTTGCGGTAGTAATTGATTTCGCGCGAACACAGACCGCATTTTCCGTCATAGAACACAGTGATCATCGCAACCCCTCAGGAAAACAATGTTGTCTATGATTTACGGCGATGCCTGGCCGCTGGATTATCTATCACTGGAATACACTTCCAAAAGACGTCAGGAGATGTCAGTCAGGGTTCGATTAACGGTCGCGCGCATCAGATGATCTTGTTAGGCTCCTACGCTCATTGATTTTTTGAGCAGATCGGGCCGGTTGCGCCATGTTTCCAGAACAGTTGAATGTGCCGTTGGGCAAGTGGGTCAATCAGTTTGTTGATTGGCTGGTGGTCAATTATGGCGCAGCGTTTGAGGCCTTTGCCGACAGTTTGCTGACCGTTCTGGTCGCGTTGGAGCAAGTCTTGCGCGGTGCCCCCTGGTGGGTGGTTTTGATCGCGATTGCTGCCATCACCTGGCATGCCAGCAAGAACTGGAAGCTTGTTGTCGGGCTTGTGGTGGCGATGTTTGCCATTGGCATGCTGGGTCTTTGGGACAAGGCGATGCAGACGCTGGCGCTGATGATTGTCGCAACATCGCTTTCGGTTCTAATCGGCATTCCGGTCGGGATTGCCATGGCGATGTCCAACCGGCTGCGGGCGGTCATGTTGCCGATCCTTGATACCATGCAGACGATGCCGAGCTTTGTGTATCTGATTCCGGCCCTGATGCTGTTTGGGTTGGGCAAGGTTCCAGCGATCCTCGCCACTGTGATTTATGCCGCCCCGCCTGTCATGCGACTGACCGATCTTGGTATTCGCCTGGTTGACCCGGAAGTTCTTGAGGCATCCCGATCATTCGGGGCCAGCCGCAAGCAGATCCTGTTTGGTGTGCAGCTGCCGCTTGCCCTTCCCAACATCATGGCCGGGATCAATCAGACGACGATGATGTCGATTTCAATGGTGGTGATTGCATCGATGATTGGCGCGCGCGGATTGGGCGAACAGGTCCTGATGGGCATTCAGCGTCTGGACGTAGGTGCTGGTATGGAGGCCGGTATTGCGATTGTGCTTCTGGCCGTGGTGTTTGACCGGATCGGTCAGGCCTATGGCAAGCGATCGCAGCGCAGCCCGAATGCGGAGGACGCGTGATGAGCTATATCGAAATCCGCAATATTTTCAAAATCTTCGGGCCTGATCCAAAGTCTGCACTTGAACTGGCAAAGGGCGGTGCGGACAAGGATGAGATCCTTGCCAAAACCGGCCATACGGTGGGATTGCATGACGTTTCGCTGACGATTGAACAGGGTGAAACCTTTGTCGTCATGGGCCTGTCGGGTTCGGGGAAATCGACGCTTATTCGCCATCTCAATCGCCTGATTGATCCGACGGCGGGCAGCATTTCCTTTGGTGGGGAAGACATCCTTGCCATGGATATTCCGGCACTGAATGCGTTTCGTCGCAAGCGGCTTGGCATGGTGTTTCAACGCTTTGGCCTGCTGCCTCATCGCAACGTGATGGATAACGTCGCCTATGGGCTGGAAATCCAGGGCACCGCGCGCAAGAAACGTGAAGTTGCGGCATCGAAATGGATCGCGCGGGTTGGTCTGGCAGGCTATGAGACCAAGTTCCCAGATCAGCTTTCAGGTGGGATGCAGCAGCGTGTCGGCCTTACCCGGGCGCTTGCGACCGATCCGGAAGTTCTGTTGATGGATGAGGCGTTCTCGGCCCTTGATCCGCTGATCCGATCCGACATGCAGGATGAGTTGATGAAGCTTCAGGCGGAGCTTCACAAGACCATCGTCTTTATCACCCATGACCTCGACGAGGCGCTCAAGATCGGGGACCGGATTGCGATCCTGAAAGACGGCAAGTTGGTGCAGGTCGGTCGACCAGAGGAGATCGTGCTGAAGCCTGCCGATGACTATGTCCAGGCCTTTACCCGCGATGTGAACCGGTCAAAAGTCTTGCGCGCCAAATCGATCATGGCACCGATCAGCGAAACCGAGGATGAGGCAACAACCGACCTGCCCGCCGTTTCGGCCAATGCGCGGCTTGCCGACATCCTGCCCATCGCACTGGCCAATGGCACGGCAATGACGGTATTGGACAGCAAGGATACGCCGATTGGCACCCTGTCACCGCAGCAGATTGTCGAAGCACTGGATGGCTAAGACCGGCGTATTGGTCCGTTAGCCGTCAAGAATCTGGCAACGCCGGAAATAGCGCAGTTCGGGATGATCTGTATTGTCGCCTGCATCCGGATGAATGATGCGATACATGCCGCTTTCGGCCGCGCGGTTATGCTCTGTCGCGATCACCAGCCACAGAAACCCGTTTTCATCGGCTCGCGCCCGGTCCGTTGGCGATGGCAGCGCCTTGCCATTCGGGTGGGAATGGAAACATCCCACAACCCGCTCCCCCTTTTGGCGCGCATTGCGATGGCAATCAATCAGGGTTTGCGGATCAATCTCGAAACTGACAAGCGGGTCTTTGGCGACGTTTTTGGCAAAGACCACGCGTTCTATCCGGTTTGGGCTATCGATCGACGCTATCAGAAGACCGCAAGCTTCCTGGGGCCAATGTAGCGCACAGAAGTCACGGATTTCTTCATGCAGGGCATTGGCTAGCGCGATGTGGGTTTCGTCTTCCGCACCTAATGCTTTGTCGCTTGTCATGCCCTGCCCGTCCCCATCACCGCCACAGACTTTTTGTAATCAGATTACTGCGCATCCTGATCAAGGATGATGCGGCCAAGCACCTTTTTTTCGGTGAGCGAGACGATCACAAGACGCGTACCCTCGCCATGGCGGCCTTCGATATGCAGGGTGGCCTGTGTGCCATAAATGGAATAGCCGACAAGGCGCTCATCATCACCAACGTCGATGGTGATGTCACCAAATGCACCGAGAGCTGCTTGCGAAGTCGTACGTGATGTACCAGCAACCGGAACAGATGGCGTAACAGTTGGTTCGGATGTTTCGGTGACGGCGTCAGGATTGTTCTTATCAAGTGAAAGGCCATAGACGACAAGTCCGATGCCTACCACGATCAGAATGCCCATGAACGCAACCAAAGCCTTAACTACACGCATCGTATTTCCAACTGACAAAGCTTGATGAAACCTGCATGCTCGCCAAAAGCGCGATCATACCAACCCTTATTCAAGGCCATAGCGACAAGCAGGCCCAATTGCAAGGCAACAAACACCGCGCAATGTCGCAATTCGTTGCAATCGCCGGACAAAACGCTACAAGCTGCCAGCACAGGCGCACGACCGCCCCCATGATCAATATAGCCCGATAGCAAGCGATGTCTGAAAACCTGACCTATAAAGCGACCGACGAGGATGAGGGTGCGCGCCTTGATAAGGTGCTGGCAACCGCATGGCCCGATCAGTCGCGTTCGCGCATCAAGGCATTGATCGAGGATGGTCAGCTTAGCGTCAATGGCGCGCCTGCGACCAAGATGTCCGCCAAGGTCAAGACAGGCGATGTCTTTGATTTGATCGTGCCCGAACCGGAAATGGCCGAACCGGTGCCGGAAGACATCAAGCTTGATGTGCTTTATGAGGATGATGACCTTCTGGTGATCAACAAGCCGGCGGGTATGGTGGTCCATCCCGCGGCGGGCAATGAAAGCGGCACGCTTGTGAACGCACTTCTGGCCCATTGTGGCGATAGCCTGTCGGGGATCGGCGGCGTCAAGCGCCCGGGGATCGTGCATCGCCTGGACAAGGATACCAGCGGGGCAATGGTGGTTGCCAAGAACGACACCGCCCATCGCGCGCTGTCAAATCTGTTTGCCGAAGACAAGGACAATATAGATCGCGCCTACATTGCAGTTGTCTGGGGCGTGCCCAAGCCGCTCAATGGCGATATCGAGGGAAATATTGGCCGCAGCCCGCGCAATCGCAAAAAGATGGCGGTGGTCAAAAATGCGGGAAAACACGCACTCACCCACTACAAAACTCTACAATACCGTAACGACTCGTTGGCATCGCTTGTTGAGTGCCGTCTTGCGACCGGCCGCACGCATCAAATCCGCGTTCATATGAACCATATTGGACATTCACTTGTGTGTGATCCAGTTTACGGTCGGAATAGAACCCTTCAAAAGTTCAACCTAGAGACGCAAGAGATTTTGAACGCATTCAACAAACAGGCGCTGCATGCCCGAACTCTAGGCTTTCTGCACCCTCGCACCGGAAAGTACATCTCGACAGAGGCCCCCATTCCGGAAGACCTGTTGGCCCTGATGGAAGCACTAGAACTATACCTTTGAATAGCTAACACTAGCCTTACCGCCTAAATTTCTATTGACGGTATATAATACTCACGTATACCTTTTTAAAAAGTGCAAGGGGATAACAGCACTTTTTGAAAGCAATACGGGAGGCTTCGATGAAACAAGGCAACGCTCTTCCAACCATTTCTCAAGATGGTCTGACGGTATACCTTCAACGTATACGCCGCTACCCGATGCTTACCCCGGAACAGGAAACAACCTATGCCTGCAACTTCCGGGACAAGGATTGTGATAAATCCGCCGAAAAACTGATTACCAGCCATTTGCGCCTGGTCGCCAAGATCGCGATGAGCTACCGCGGCTATGGCCTGCCGATCAACGAACTTATCTCCGAAGGCAATGTCGGTCTGCTCCAGTCAGTCAAACGCTTTGACCCGGACAAAGGCTTCCGCCTTGCAACCTATGCCATGTGGTGGATCCGTGCCGCCATTCAGGAATACATCCTGCATTCCTGGTCGCTTGTGAAAATGGGCACGACGGCAGCACAGAAAAAGCTGTTCTTTAACCTGCGCAAGCTCAAAAGTCAGATGCAGGCAATTGACGAAGGCGATCTTCAGCCTGAACAGGTCGAATTGATCGCAACCAAGCTTAATGTTTCCGAAGACGACGTCATCATGATGAACCGCCGTCTGGCGGGCCCGGACCACTCGCTCAATGCTCCGGTACGCATTGAAGGCGATGGTGAATGGGTCGACTGGATCGAAAGCGAAGATGACGATCAGGAAACCCTGTATGGCAAGCGTGAAGAATTCCTGCAGCGCATGAACATGCTTAAAAGTGCAATGTCGCACCTTAATGATCGTGAACGCGATATACTGACCCAGCGCCGCCTGCTCGAAAGCCCGGTAACGCTTGAAAACCTCAGCCTCGCCTACGGTATCTCGCGCGAGCGTATCCGTCAGATCGAAGTACGCGCCTTTGAAAAGGTCCGAAAATCAATCCATACGGACCTGCCCCACTAACAGCGACAAATATCCCATCTTTATACCCCCCCTCTGGAAACGACTTACGGCGGACAATTGTCCGCCGTTTTTCTTTGGGTTGCATATTGCGGGGAGGAAGGCTCGTCGATCAGTTACCGGAACGATCGACTTCCTTGATCAGGCTATCGCCCCAGGTCTTGATCAGACCGCGCTGTTTCTTGCGCAA
Organism: Thalassospira sp.; assembly: GCF_002709775.1. GTDB lineage: Bacteria > Pseudomonadota > Alphaproteobacteria > Rhodospirillales > Thalassospiraceae > Thalassospira. The sequence continues at coordinate 81,492 of NZ_PAQR01000028.1, read as the reverse complement.
TTCACTGACCCTGCGCTGTGCCGACAGGTTCAGCACATTGGCAACAATTGGCGGCATCGCAAGATAAAGCAGCCAGCCAAGCCCCGCCGCGCCATACATGATCGACAGGGCAAGCGGCTGAAACACCGCTTGTGTCGCGCCACTGACGGTTTGTGCCGGTTGCATCCAGATTTCGAGGATATAGGGTGCAACACCAGAGAAGTTCAAACCAAACACACAGCGCGCCATAGTCCGCCCCGGACTGCGATCAAAGATGAAGGCAACAAGTGACGGCAAAAGCCCCACCGTCAACGTAATAAAGGTCGGCAGTGCGACCATGAACAGAAGCACGGCAGATGCAATCACCGACAAGCCGGAAAACGCGCTACGACCGCCCTTACCCTTGCCTTTTGAGGCTGAACTTTTACCTTTTGCCATCTCAGCCCCTTAAAAGATATGCATCAAGAACAGTGCGGATACAGTCAGCAGCGCGATCATGGTGGATGCGAATGCTGCGGCCTGCTGGCCGACTTTCTCAGCTAGCTCCATACGTGCAGGCCCCGAAGATTCCAGATCGAACACTTCGCTTTCAGCTTCGGAATATTCCGCGACCGCCTCGACAAACTCGGACTGGTCCTTGCGACGTTCCTGTTCATCATTGATCAGGTTGTAAAGTTCGACCAGATTGCCGCGCTTGGCCAGTTTGGGTATCTCTGTTTCCACACGTTCGCGGCGTGCCTTGCTGTGGAACACCTTGATCGCCGGTTCCATCAAACGCGCGACCCAATGTGACAGGTTTTGCAGATTGTCCGGGCCATGGCGCCATTGGACAATCGCCAGCATGCTAATGATCGCGCGGCTGTATTCAACCTCGTCAGACGGGTTTTGCATCGCCATCAACTGGCCTTCGACATCGTCTTCAAGACGCGTCGCGATAAAGGCCGCGATGTGACGATCCACCGGCCAGCTTTCCTCGGATGCCGTTTCGGCGGCCTTTTCAAGGGCCGGCAGAAGATCAGCAATCTCGACGACATATTCTTCCTCGACCATCGGACTCAGGCAATGCTGATTGCGCACAGTCGCATAAAGGCAGCGTTCATAGCCATAGCCGGCACTTTGCTGCTGAATGTAATAGCGCAGATTTTTATAAAGCTGCTGCTGCTTCTGGACTTCCGGACTGTAGCCTTCCTGCCGGCTGAACCAGAAGGACGGAATATCGCGCACGATGACATCGGCAAAACGTTGCGGTCCACGACCGTGCTGCACATCATAGGACAGCATGAAACCAAGCCCGTCGACCATGGATGCGAAGCCTTTGAACCGCACGGGCCCGGTGGGATCCAGGATCAGGATGGAGCGTGCGACCAGCACATCCTCGGCAGATCGTTTGTCGGCACCCGCCCATTGCAATTGACGCATGGCCTCAGAAAGTGCCTTTGCCCGATCATTGTCGCCCAAACCGCGCCGCAACCAGATTTCCACGGTGCTGTCGCGCAAAGGCGCAAGTGCGGTACTCCAGTTCTTGGCAATGCCCTGCGCAAGCGATCGACAGGTATAGTAATCCCGACCTGCAAGGTTTTGCGAACGCGCCGCACGTTTTTCCGTATTTGATTGCACCGGTTTGGTCCGGCGTCCATCGAGCCAGGCATTCAGTTCGGCAAGGCCCCAGCGTTCTTCGGGATCATCACACAAAAGCCCGCGCACGGGTTCAATCAGAACCAGCGGCAGCTTTTCCTGCGATGCGATGGCCTGGAATGACCCCTTTGAAAGTTTAAGCTCAAGGATTTCCTGATCATTGAGCTTCTTGAGCGGCTGACGCCCGATCCCAAGCTCGGCCAGTGTCATGCCAAGCGCATAGAAATCATCTGCAATGCTACCCGAACCACGCCCAGCCGGATCGGCACCCATACGTGACGCGGTCTCATAGACCGCAGGTTGGTCATAGCCGGGCGGCGCACTGGCGCAATCACCAAGCACGACTTTCTCGTGCATCGGATCGGCAAAGAACAGGTTGTCGGCACGAATATTACGGTGTGCGAGGCCCTTTTCACCAAAGGCCTGCATGGCATTCATCAGCGGTTCGACCACGACCGTCGCAATGTCGTGTTCGTCGATGGGAAGCTTTTTGGTTTGTTTGGCTAAAACCCTACCCCCCGCCGGCTTCTCATAGAAAAGCACCATAGTCTTGCGACCAAAGGGCGGCCAATAGGCGGTTTCATAGTCAATCAGATCAATCTGACCAGCCATATGCATCCCGGTCAGGAAAGTCATGTGATCGTGGCGGGTCGGAAGAACCGGGTCAGTGACAAGCGCAAAGGCGCTTCCTTCATCACGGCGCAGATTGTCCGCGGAATAGGCCTTGCAATGACCCATATCGAATTCCGGCATTCGCAGGTCCAGAAAGACGCGAAAATTGCCGATTTCGACACTTTTGCCACCCGCACTGATGGTGGCTTCATCATTTTCTGAGGTTTCTTCGGGTTCTGCAGGCGCAGGTGCGCCGCCGCCCGGTGCATCCATCACCGGCTCTGTCGCAGCACCATTCGAAACGTCCTGTTCCTGATCTTCTGCTTGCTCTGCCATGATCCCGATATTCTTTTACAGGTTATCATTCCCTGAGTGACGCGCGATCTCCTGATCGACAGTCCTCCTGACCTATCTACCAGAACGCTATCCTCAAAAGGTTGATAAAACGATACTGGTGATCCTCTATGCGGGCAAGCTGTTATGCGGCAGCCTCAGCATTAAGGGACAATCAAGCCCTTAAACCACAAACAAAAAAGCCACCAGCTTGATACTGGTGGCTTTTAAAAATCAGGTATTTTTCAGCAATCAGGCACTGAACGGATCATGTACCAGAATGGTGTCATCGCGTTCCGGGCTGGTTGACAGAAGCGCAACCGGTGCTTCGATCAGCTCTTCGACGCGGCGAACATATTTGATCGCTGCTGCCGGAAGATCGGCCCAGCTACGTGCACCCATGGTCGTTTCCGACCAGCCTTCAATGGTTTCATAAACCGGCTTGGCCTTGGCCTGCAGACGCTGGTTTGCCGGCAGATGGTCATAGATTTTGCCATCGATGTCATAGCCGGTGCAGATCTTGATCTCGTCAAAGCCGTCAAGAACATCAAGCTTGGTCAGGGCGATACCGGTGATGCCATTAACCTTGACCGACTGGCGAACAAGGGCTGCATCAAACCAGCCACAACGACGCTTACGACCAGTGACAACACCGAATTCGTGACCACGCTCGCCAAGACGTTCACCGTCTGCGTCAAACAGTTCGGACGGGAACGGACCTTCGCCAACGCGGGTGGTATAGGCCTTGGTGATACCAAGAACATAACCAACACCCGACGGGCCCATGCCGGAACCAGCGGCCGCCTGACCGGAAACGGTGTTTGACGAGGTCACGAACGGATACGTGCCATGATCAACGTCAAGCATCGTGCCCTGCGCACCTTCAAACAGGATGCGCTTGCCAGCTTCCTTGAACTGGTTCAGGGACTTCCAGACCGTGTCAGAGAACGGCAGGATTTTCGGTGCGATTTCCTTGAGCTGTTCAAGCAGTTCCGCGCCATCAATTTCCGGCTGACCAAGGCCGCGCAGAAGCGCATTGTGATGCGTCAGCAGGTTCTCGATCTTTGCTTTGAGCAAATCAACATCAGCCAGATCACCAACACGGATTGCACGGCGGCCAGCACGGTCTTCATAGGCCGGGCCGATACCACGACCGGTGGTGCCGATCTTGTTATCACCGGAAGCAGCAGCTTCGCGTGCACGGTCAAGGTTGCCATGCAGCGGCAGGATCAGGCAGGCATTTTCCGCCAGACGCAGGTTTTCCGGGGTGATGTCCACGCCCTGCTCTTTCAGGCGGCCAATCTCGGCCAGAAGCGCCCACGGATCGACGACAACGCCGTTACCGATCACAGAGAGCTTTTTCTCACGCACGATGCCAGATGGCAGCAAGCTGAGTTTGTAAGTCGTTCCGTCGATCACCAGAGTATGACCGGCGTTATGACCACCCTGGAAACGCACAACAACGTCTGCCCGTTCGGACAGCCAGTCGACGATCTTGCCTTTACCTTCGTCCCCCCACTGGGAACCGATCACGGCAACATTGGTCATCGCAAAACTCCTTGCGCGATAAAAAGTTCGTTGAATTAGGTGCTCAGCGGCACAACCTGGCCGCCAAGATAAATGTGATTACAACCCATGCCCTGCGCTTCGATGCGCGCAGCAGCTTCGGTTTTGGCTTCAGCCGCCCCTTCAAGGGCAGCAACCGTGTAATGACCTTCGGCGCGCAATTTGCGCGCTTCCCGCTGCGGCGTACCCAGCGGCAGGTAGACCCGGTCTACCGGTTCTGCATCAGGAAGACCACGCAGAATACTATCCATATAAAGCGACATGCCCGTTGCCGCCTCGCCAGAAGCCCCGCCGGCACGATAACGACCACCACGGCCAATCTCGCCACGCACATTGCGGGCAAACAGCGTAAAACTGACACCAGTCTGATAGCGGAAACCAGCCATCTCGACCGGATCAATGGTCAAGGCAGCTTCAAGCCCGGACGCCAGAACACGTTCTGCAACGTCGATCAGACGATAAAGCTCTTCGGATGCGCCGAGCGGCAATTCAAGTTTCTTGAGTTTCGGCAAGGCCGTTTGTGCCGGGCCTGCGGCCTCAAGCAACGCGACCAGAACGCCAGTGACCTTTCCGTCTGCAGCACGAAGGGCCGCAACGTCGCGACGTTCAAGCGCCTCGGTCAAAGCTTCGCGTTCATCGCGTGACACGCCAAAGGCGTCAAACAGACGCACCGGCAGGGTCGGCAGATTAAGATCGACCGAAACATCGGCAAGACCGATGCTATCAAGCGCTTCAAGCGCAAGAAGAACGATCTCAGTATCGGCCGCAGCACTCGAAACACCGATAAGTTCCGCACCAACCTGTGCGAACTGGCGTTCCGGGCGCAGATGCGATCCCTTGATCCTCAGCACATCACCGGAATAGGAAAGACGCAGCGGACGCGGCGCATCAACCAGACGGGTCGCAGCAATCCGCCCAACCTGCGGCGTCATATCGGAACGAAGTCCCATCATGCGTCGCGATTCCGGGTCCATCAGACGAAATGTCTGGGTCGCCAGTTCCGGAGCCGCACCTTCAAGCAGGCTCTCTTCAAATTCGACAAGCGGGGTTTTCACGCGGTCATAGCCCGCATGCGCCAGACTGGCCATCAGCTTTTCACGGATTTCAGCTTCCCGTGCGGCGGTTCCTGGCAGGACATCCTGCAGGCCGGCGGGCAAAAGAGCTTTCCTGGCGAGTTCGGTCATTATGTGTGCTTTCCCGGACGAGGCGCGCAAATTCAAATTGATGATATCCCGAGCAACGCTCAGGGCTCACTATCCGGTAGCGGTTACTACCGCGTTGTGCCGGACAGAGCAACGGGGAAAACCCCTCTAACGCAAATAATACGTACGAATTATTTCCTAGCTGGCCTGAAATTCGGCCTTAACCAGCGCATATGCCCAGTCAAGCCACGGCAGCAACGCTTTGATATCGCTGGGTTCAACCGTTGCCCCGCCCCAGATACGCAGGCCAGCAGGCGCATCACGGTATCCGTTGATATCAAATGCGACATTTTCCGCTTCAAGAAGCTGGGAAATCTTTTTTGGCAGCATCGCCTGCTGATCAGCCGACAAATCCAATGCCCACGGATCGACAATCTTGATACACATCGAGGTATTCGACGCCGTTGTCGGGTCTTCGGCAAGGTCTGCCGCCCAGTCACTGGTGGCAAGCCACGCATCAAGATGCGCGCGGCTTTCGCGTGTACGGCTCAGAAGACCTTCAAGACCGCCAATGTTTTCGGCCCATTTCAGGGCATCGATGGCGTCTTCGACCACAAGCATGGATGGCGTATTGATGGTTTCGCCACGGAAAATACCATCAATCAGCTTGCCGCCCTTGGTCATGCGGAAGATTTTTGGCATCGGCCAGGCCGGTGTGTGGCTTTCAAGGCGTTCAACTGCGCGCGGGCTCAGGATAATGATCCCGTGGCCACCCTCGCCGCCCAGAACTTTCTGCCAGCTATAGGTCACGACATCGAGCTTGTCCCACGGCAGTTCCATGGCAAAAATCGCCGAGGTCGCGTCGCAAATGGTAAGCCCCTTGCGGTCATCGGCGATCCAGTCACCGTTGGGCACCCGCACACCCGCCGTCGTGCCATTCCAGGTAAATACAACATCGCGGTTGAAATCAACCGACGCCAGATCAGGCAGCTTGCCATAATCGGCTTCAAGGGTACGCACATCATCAAGCTTGAGCTGCTTGATCACATCCGCAACCCAGGTCACACCAAAGCTTTCCCATGCCAGCATATCAACGCCACGCGCGCCCAGCATCGACCACAGGGCCATTTCGACGGCACCGGTATCGGATGCCGGAACCACACCAAGAAGATAATCATCAGGAAGGTTCAGGACAGCGCGCGAACGGTCAATCACCTCTTCAAGGCGCTGTTTACCCAGTTTCGCACGGTGCGAACGGCCAAGGACTTCCGTATGCAATGCATCAGCGGACCAACCCGGGCGCTTCTTGCACGGGCCCGACGAAAAATTCGGGTTGTTTGGACGCGTTGTCGGCTTTGCAATTGCGGCAGTCTGGGCCATCTGTAAGTTCCTGAGAAAAAAGAATAACCAATGAAAGTTCATGCAGAACAATCAAGCGGGCTGATCCTATTGCCCCGAAGGCAAAAGTCAAACGCCTTCCACACAAACAAGACAGCCATTTTTGCATGGCTTAACTGAACGGCTGCAACCCGTTAACGGATCGGGTTCACCGGCCTTAGAACGGGATATCGTAATACCAAGGCGCAAACAGGCTGAACGCGATCCAAAGAAGGATAATCAGCGGTGTGCCAGCCTTGAGGAAGTCGATAAACCGGTAATGTCCCGGCCCCATGACAAGAAGGTTGGTCTGATACCCCACCGGTGATGCAAACGAACAGTTTGCCGCCATCACCACCGCAATCGCGAACACATGCGGTTCGACGCCAAGCTGCTGCGCCATGCCGATCCCGATCGGCGTGAACAAAACCGCACAGGCATTGTTTGAAAGGACGTTGGTAAACCCGGCAACAATCAGGAAGAACAGCGACAAGATAACCGGTGCTGGCGCCCCGCGGGTCGCGGCCAACAGCTGATCGGCGACAAACTCGGCCCCGCCGGTTAATTGCAAGGCATTGCCAAGTGCGAGTGCAGCTGCCACCAGCAGTACAATCTTGCGGTCAATCGCGCGCGATGCCTGTCGCAAATTCAGCGCACCAGATGCGATCATCAGACCGGCACCGATAAAGCTTGAAACCATGATCGGTACAATTCCGGTGGCGGCCAATGCAATCACCCCAAGGAAGATTGCAGCAGCACGACGGGCATGGAACGGACGCGGCAAGGTGCGCGTCGACCATTCCAGCAAAACCACATCGCGAATGGTACGAAGCGCCTCGACATCCTCTGAGCGTCCCTGCACCAGAAGAACGTCACCGGCTTCAAGCCGGATTTCGGTCATCTGTGTGCGGATCATGCGTGAGCGCCGCTGAATACCAAGCACGAGGCACTTGTACTGATAACGGAAACCGATCTGCTCAAGGTTAAACCCGATCAGGCGCGAGCCCGGCGGCAACATAACCTCGGCCAAAAGCTGGGTTGATTTTTGCGGGGTATCGTCACCATCCGCACCCACGGCAACTGCGTCGGAATGCAGCAATCCGGGGTCTTTTTGCAACGCCTCGGTCAGGGCCTTGCGCGTCGCTGCCACGACCAGAACATCACCAGCCTGAATTTCCATATCATCTTCGAACGGCGGTAATTCGGCATGTTCGCGGCGCACGATCATCTGGATCGTGATATTGGGCAGGTTCTTGAAGAAACCGGCAACCGGCTTGGTCCCGATCATGTTGGCGGATGGGCCAACCGTGATCTGGGCAATGAACTGTTTGCCGCTGCTATCGGGGTTGGCAAGCTTGCTACGCATCGATGCCAAGGCAGGCAGCAGACGCGGCGCAATCAGAAGCACATAGACAAAACCGACCAGTGCCAGAACGCCACCAATCGTCGTGAATTCAAAGAACTCAAGCCCAGGCATCCCCAATTCGATCAGGGAACTCGACACCAGAAGGTTGGTCGAAGACCCGATCAGGGTCGTCATGCCGCCCAAGATCGCGGCATAGGAAAGCGGGATCATCAAGGCGGATGGTGAACGTTCAATACGCTCGGCAAGTGCCTGAATAATCGGAATAAAGATGACCACGACTGGCGTATTGTTCAGGAAGGCCGACATCACCATCACGACGAAAAGGCCGATGAAAATCGCGATTGAGGCATTCTTGCCGCCATGCTCGGTAATCAGCCCGGCGATATAACTAACCCCGCCTGTCAGAACCATCCCCTGCCCGACGACAAGTAGCGACAACACCGTCAGCAAGGCTGGGTTGGCAAAGCCCGACATGATAGTTGAAGGCCCAAGCAGATTGTCGCCATCCCCATCCAGCAGCGGGAAAAATTCGAAGAAAAGCAAAAGGGTTGCGATCAGCGCCATGCTGGTCAGTTCGAGCGAGATACGCTCCAACCCATACAGAACAAGCGATCCGGCAACGAGTGCAAGAACCACCCACATCTGCATCGGCGTTGCAGAACTGGCAACAACACTTTCGAGCACGATACACTTTCCCCTGTAAAGCCTGCTTTCTTGCGGTTGGCACGCGCTTTTATGGTCGCGCGGTCGATCCACAAGTCTCCTATTTTGCCTTTTACTTAGACGAAAGCCCCATGGCACGGTCAATAAAAAAACAAAGCCATTGGGCTTCAATGCGGATTAATGGGTAGAAACATTCCCTTACGGACGCATGGCATTACCCACAAAAAATGGCGGACAATTGCGATACTGCCCGCCAATTTGAGTGTGACTTTCGTGTGGATCGATCCGCTTAAGCCGGAAGTACGATTTCACCCTTGACGAATAACACCGCCTCGCCCTTCAGATGAACACGGTCACCGTCGATTTTACAGGCAACCACGCCACCACGCGCTGATGCCTGATAGCCAACAACATCAACCTGACCAAGCTTCTCAGCCCAATAGGGCGCAACCACGCAATGCATGTAACCCGTCACCGGATCTTCATCGATACCAAGGGCTGGCAGGAAATACCGCGACACCATATCAAGCCCGGTCTTATCACCCGGTGCTGTCACGATCACACCGCGGTCGGCCAGTTTCGCCAAGGTCGACATATCCGGGCGCATGTTGCGAACAATGGATGCATCATCAAAAACCGCCACGATATCGGTATCACGGCTGACCACGCCAAATGTCTCAACCGGCATCACCCCGCCAAGTGCGTCAATCACGTCACTTGATACAGTTTCTGCCTTGATCGGTTGTTTCGGGAAATTCAGGACAATCGCCTCGCCATCACGACGGGCCGTCAAAACACCGCTCTGGCTTTGCAGTTTGATCAGATCACCCTCAAAGCCAAGCTGATTGAAGATCACGAACGCACTGGCAAGGGTTGCATGCCCGCAAAGCGGCACCTCGACGGTTGGTGTAAACCAGCGAATGTGAAAATCAGCCTCTCCCCCGTCACACGGCACGAAGAATGCCGTTTCCGACAGATTGTTTTCCATCGCAATCTTTTGCATCACGTCATCAGACAACCAGCCTGATAACGGCACAACTGCGGCCGGGTTGCCGGCAAACGGAACATCGGTGAAGGCATCAATCTGATAGATCGGCAGGGTCTGGGTCGTCATCGTATTATCCTGAACTCGGCACATGTTTGATGTGCAAGGCTTTAATTTTCGTCGCTTATCGGTGATTTCAGCAGGCGATTACAAGACCGTTTCAATCGCCTGCTTGACGACCATCAGGTCCTCATCGCGGGTTCGCCAGTTGCTAAAGGCTGCACGGAAACCGAACCGTCCACCATACACAGTTGGCGTCAGGAACAATTTCCCGGTCGCATTGATGCGCTCAAGCAAGGCGCGATTGTCATCATCACTGCCATGCGACCTAAACATCGTCACATTGAGTTTCGGCTCGCTCAGCAGCTCAAGCTTTTCGTGGGTGCGAACCCATGCAGCAAGGTTTGCCGCCTGATCACAATTGGCACGAATGATCGATGCAATTCCGTCACGGCCATAAGCCACCATCATCACCCAGAGCGGCAAGGCGCGGAACCGTCTGGAATTCTCTACCCCGCGATTGATATAGCTATTGCCATCCGCCTTGGTATCAAGATACGGCGCAAAGGCGCGACAGCAGGTTTCGAGCACAGAAATATGCCGGGTCAGGAAGATCCCGCAATCATACGGCACATTAAGCCATTTGTGCCCGTCCGAGGTGATGGAATCCGCCCGTTCAATTCCCTTGGTGAAATGCGCACGACGATCATCAAGGGCAGCAAAGAAACCAAAAGCAGCATCCACATGCAGCCAGGCACCATAGTCCGCACATAATTCAGCAATCGCATTCAGATCGTCGAAATCCGTCGCGTTAACCGTCCCGGCAGATGCAATAACGATCTTGGCGCGCGACGAACTGGCAGCAAGCTTGGCCTTCAAATCTCCGATATCGGTTTCTTCCGATCCGGGCTTTGTCGCCACCTTGGTAAAGTTGTTGCGGCCAATGCCGGTGATCGACAGATCTTTGACCATGCTGGCATGCGGGCTTGCGGCAAAAATCTCAAGATCGGGCAAGACGCCTGCACCATCAGCATCAACATTCACACCGACCTGCTCACCGCACCATTGCCGAGCTGCGACCAATCCCAACAGGTTTGAAACCGTCGCACCGGTCGTAAGCACACCATCAAACCGATTCGATGGCACCCCGCCCAACTCACAGAGCCAGTTGATGACCTGTTCTTCAACAGCGGCATTAACCGATCCTTCCGGACCGGTGGCATTTTGATCAATCGCACTGGCCAACCAATCACCGACAAGGGCGGCTGGCGTTGTGCCCCCGGTTACAAATCCAAGATATCTCGGACCAATTGATGCGGCGAGCAGCGGCAGAATTTCTTCATTCGCTGCCCGCAACGCATCAAGTGCGCCGCGTCCCTGCCCCGGCATGGGGCGCGAGGGGTCAAAGGCAGAGAAATCGCGGCAGGTTACATCCATGTCTTCTGCACCCTGAATGAAGCTGTGCGCGATATCGCCTGTCTCGACAAGGATACGGCCAAGCTTTTCAAGGTCATCAAACATGAGATGACGTTCATCGACAGTGGGGCTGTCATATGAACGATTTGAAATGCGGTTCATTTGTTTTCTCCCGATAGAATGCGGGCATAATCGGCACGATCAATATTCGCGCCAGTCAAAATCAGTGCGACCTTCTTGCCGATATTACTTTCACGCTGCGCAATGGCTGCTGCCAGTGGCACGGCACCAGCACCCTCGGCAATGGTGTGGCACGAGCTGAAATAAAGGCGCATGGCATCGGCAATCTGCTCATCACTGACGGCAACGATATCCGCCGCACCGTTCTTGATGATTTCAAACGCATTTGGGTCAGGGCTTCGACAGGCAACGCCATCGGCAAAGGTATTAGCCGCTGGTGTCGGAATGATTTCGCCGGCAAGGAATGACTGGCGAATGGCATCAGCCCCGGTTGCGACCACACCGATAATCTCGGTTTTCAGTCCCAAGGCATCGCGCACCGTAATCAGTGACGATATCCCCGATCCCATGCCAACCGGCACATAAACCCGATCCAGACCCGAAATCGCGTCAAACAGCTCCAACCCATAGGATGCGACGCCACGAACGAGCTCTCGATGAAACGCCGGCACCATCACAAGGTCTTCGCTGGCAGCAAGCGTCTTGGCGTATTCAGCGGCCTCCTGGAAATCATGACCATGTTCGATCACCTCCGCACCCCAGGCGCACATGGCGGCATTCTTTTCAACGGAATTGCCATGCGGAACAATAATGGTCGCGGGCATGCCAAAACGACTGGCGGCATGGGCAAGACTTTGGCCATGGTTTCCCCGGGTCGCCGAGATAATTCCGCGGTTCACATCGACCGATTTGGCAAGATAGCGACAAAAGGTCAGCCCACCGCGGATCTTGAACGCCCCCAGTCGGGTGTGGTTTTCGTGTTTGACATACAGGGACAATCCGGTCGCGCGATCAAGCAGCGGCCACTGAACTGTCGGGGTCGGCGCAACATATTGATGCACAAAATCCGCCGCCTCACGCAATTCACTTGTATTGAACATGCTATTGTATCCCTGATCGATCCACATCGTGACAATTTGATTTTTTGGCGGCTTCCCGCCGAACGGAGGCACAATGGGAGCAAAGTGCCTCCGTCAAACGCGGCGGTGGCTAGCCGCGCCAGGGGAAGTCGGACAGGAACGGCTTTGCCAGTTCCTGCTCAATGTCTGCGCGTGTCACGCCAATATCCTTAAGCATCTGATCATCAAGATTTTGCAGAGCATGACGGTCACGTGCACGGGCCTGAAGCAACGCAAGGTATTCGACCATGGAGATCACCATACCAGTGATCGCTGCACGCCAGGTCGCCGGCTTGACGCCCGGCTTGCCATCGGCATTTGCGCGATCATTGACATGAATGCCGGGAATCTGGATTGTATCGTTACAATTTACCATTTCCATCTCCTTTCGGTGAATTGTCTCGATATTGTTTTGTCATTGACATTGTGATTATGTCAATTTAAACATTGTCACCATGACAATATGGTTCCCGAAACTTGATGAGGCTGGTGGTCCTGTTTATCGACAGATCGCGCAAGCCATCCGCACAGCAGTCAAAGACGGCTCCCTTAAACCGGGAGACCGACTGCCCACCCATCGCGAACTCGCCTATCAGCTTGGTGTGACGGTCGGAACAATCACCCGATCCTATCGCGAGGCAGAGCGACTTGGACTTGTAGCAGGCGAAGTTGGCCGCGGAACCTATGTTCTTGATAATATCCAGTCGGAACTTGATATGGCGGCCAGCGCCCCTATTCCGATGGCATTTACCAACAATATCAGCCAGTTGGCCAAATCCACCGGCACCGGAATCGCCCCATCAGAGTCCCCGCAAACAAGCGACACCGAAGAAACCGGCCCGATCAATTTCCGGATGAACTGCCCCCTGCCACCGCAGGAAGGCCGTATTCGCGAGAACCTGCTGGATGTCGCCACCACCATGACGACAGACGACATGGTGTCCTACAAATCGGAATATGGCGTCGCCCATCAGCGCGAAGCACTGGCCTTTGCCGCAGGTCGGCTCGGCCTTGATGACAATCCTGATCGCGTGTTGCCGACGGCCGGCGTTCAGCACGGCATGACGGTTTCATTGCTGGCGACCGTCCGCCCGGGTGATCTTGTTCTGTGTGAAGAGCTCACCTACCCCAATCTGCGCAGCCTTGCCAATTTGCTGCAATTCCGTCTGCGCGGTGTCGCCATGGATGACGAAGGCATCATGCCCGATGCGCTGGAAAACATGTGCCGCACCCAAAGCCCGCGCGCCATATATTTGATGCCGACCCTGCACAATCCGCTGTGCAGCACCATGAGCCAGCAGCGCCGCATCGAAATCGCCGAGATCCTGCGCAAATATGATCTGACCCTGATCGAAGATGGCATTTATCACTTCCTCGATCCGGATGCCCCACCGCCGCTGTCCTGCTTTGCGCCGGAACGTAGTATCTATCTGGATGGTGTTTCCAAAAGTATCGGTGGCGGTTTGCGGGTTGGCTACATCCATGCCCCGGGTGAAATGATTGGCAAACTGGCCAGCGCGATCCGTTCGACCTGCTGGATGGTTTCGACCATCAATCTTGAACTTGTTACCCGCATGATCATGGATGGCGGCCTTGCCCAGTTCGAAGTATGGCACCGCGAAGCAGCCGCCCAGCGCCTTGCCATCATTCTTGGCACGCTTAAGGGTTATGACATCCGCTTCCATCCGACGAATTATCACATCTGGCTTGAACTCCCCGAACATATCGATACCGGCGAACTGGTGATGAATGCAGCCAATAACGGTGTGCTTCTGACAGCGGCACAGCAATTCTCGGTCGGGCCGGTTCCACGTGGCTTGCGACTGGCCTTTGGCGCCGAAAGATCTCCCCAACGTTTGCGCCGCGGCGTTCAGACGATTGACCGGTTGCTTCAAAGCAGTGATTTCGGCAACGCAGCTGTCATCTAAACCGTACTTTACCCCAACCTGAAACCACTTGAGATTTTCGGCCAAGATACGGTTCTTGTTGTCATTTCAATTATTTCCGCACGCAACGCTTGACCCCATGAATGCGTTGCTTCCAAGATATGAAAGGGTCAGGGCCTACTAATTTGATTTGAATGGCAGAGCTTATATTTGTGAAATCCAAGGAAAGTCCCGCTGGGCGGGTCGGCATCCCGCACAAGGGATTTGACGCGGGAGTTCGCAAATATAAGCTCTGTCCTTCGGATCGTTCAGATTTGCACGGGCTGCTTTGTCGCAAAACCTTGAAAGATATCCATCTTCCTGCGGTTTCGCTTCGCGCATCCGCACAAATCTGAAAGACCATTCGAACCAAATTAGTAGGCCCTGACCCTAGAGGGGCAAAATTCCCCTGCTTGATTCGTATCTTGGGCAGCAGAAAGTCAGCAGATGCCAGTTTCCCGCCTTGACGCAGAAGATTGCGGATTCCCGCATTTCCGTATTCGCAGCCCACACAAAGACCAACAGCCGAAAATTTTTGATTTTTCATCGCACTATCGCGCGGCAGAGGCTCTTAAATTCGGACTTTCGATGTCCGAACCCGGTTTCAACATTTTTGTTCTTGGTCTGGATCGCGCCGGTCGCATGACGGCGACACTCGATTACCTCAACAAGGCCATGGAAGAACGTGAGGCCCCGGATGACTGGGTCTATCTGAACAATTTCTCGCGCACCAATCGTCCGCGCCCCTATGCCCTTCCGGCTGGTCAGGGGCAGAAGCTGCTATCAGCGATGGAAACGCTGATCACGCATCTGCGCGAGGCTTTTGCGTCCGCCTTCAATGCACCGGCTCACCTGACCGAAACCCAGACACAGACCGAAGAAGCACGAGCGCAACTCCGTGAGAAGTTCGATGCGCTGCGTGAATATGCGCGTGAACGCGGCCTTGATGTTCAGGAGAACGAAAAAGGTGTAATGATCGTCGCGCTGAACGAAGACGGCGAACCGGTTTCACTCGATGAAATCCCCAAGGATCGCCGCCACGAAGCCGAAGACGCCTTTGAAGATGTCGCCGAAGAAGCCCGCAAGACGCTGCTTTCAACCCGCGATCTTGAAGAACAGATTGCTGATACACTCGACAGCCTGCGCCGCGGTGCAGCCAAGGTGGTTTTAAAGCCGCGCATAAAGAAGCTGCGCGACAAATTCACAAGCCCCGGGCTCAAGGCTTGGTTCGAGGCGCTTGAAAAAGACATTCTCGATAATATCGACGCGTTTGAGGAAGCCAGTGACCAACCCGCCATCGAAAGCGGCGATGGCAAAATCCCTGAAACCGTCGATGATCGCTATGCGGTCAACCTGCTGATTGATCATTCGCGCGACAATCACCCGGATGTGGTTCTGGAACCAAGTCCGAGTTACGACAACCTGTTTGGACAAATCCAGTACCGCCCGATGGGTGGTGGCATGCATCCGCATTTCAGCCTGATCAAGCCGGGCGCGCTTCACCGTGCCAATGGCGGTGTTCTGGTGTTGCGCGCCGAAAGCCTGCTTGAGCATGAAGAATGCTGGGGCTTCTTGAAGGCGGCACTACGTGACCGTGAAATCCGTATTGAAGAAACCCACAAAGGCGGCCCGCCGACTGCAGGTGCACCAGAACCACGCCCGATCCCGCTTGATCTTAAGGTCGTGATCGTTGGCGCACCGAAATTCTATTACACCTTCTTCTCACTTGATGTGGATTTCCGAAACCACTTCCGCGTCAAGGCAGATATTGATGCCGATATGCCGGCCGCCGGTCGTAACATTTCGATCTATACCGGACTGCTGCGTGCATCCGCACTTTCGCGTTCGGGGATTCCGGTCGACAATGGCGCGATCCGCCAATTGCTTGGTCA
Organism: Thalassospira sp.; assembly: GCF_002709775.1. Classification (GTDB taxonomy): domain Bacteria; phylum Pseudomonadota; class Alphaproteobacteria; order Rhodospirillales; family Thalassospiraceae; genus Thalassospira. The sequence goes on along the minus strand of NZ_PAQR01000028.1, from coordinate 65,402 downwards.
GGCGGCCCGTTGGGCTGGCGAGCGTGACAAGCTCACCGCCCAAATCGAGCGGGTTGAAGATGTTGCGATTGAGGCTGCTGCGCTCAGCAAGGCCGAAGGTCGTGAAAACATCCGGGCTGCTGATGTCAGGCGTGCGATCGAAGAACGCCGCCATCGTAATTCCCGCCTTGAAGACCGATCACATGAACGGGTTCAACGGCGTGAAATCCTGATCGACAGCTTTGGCAGCATCGTTGGTCAGGTCAATGCGCTAACAGTGCTTGATTACGGCGATCATGCCTTTGGCCTTCCGGCCCGTGTTTCTGCACGCTCCTATGTCGGAAGTCTTGGCGTGCTGAATATAGAACGCATGGTTGATATGTCGGGCCCCCTGCAGCAAAAGTCAGTCATGATCATTGAAGGGTTCCTGAAGTCACGCTTTGCGCAGGACTTCCCGCTTTCCTTTGCCTGTAACGTCACGTTCGAGCAAAACTATGGCGGGATCGAGGGAGATTCGGCCTCGATGGCGGAACTGTGCGCGATCATCTCCGCTGTTGCCAACATCCCGATGCGCCAGAATGTCGGTGTCACCGGATCGATGAACCAGTTTGGTCAAGCCCAGCCTGTTGGCGGGATTTCGCACAAGATCGAAGGGTTCTATCGCATTTGTGCCGACCAGGGCTTTACCGGTGATCAGGGTGTGATCATCCCGTCTGCGAACGCGGAAAACGTTGTCCTGCGTGAAGAAGTTGTTCAGGCCATTCGCCAAGGCAAGTTCAACATCTGGACGGTTGAGCACATCAATGATGCGATTGAACTGCTGACCGGGATGGCGTCCGGGGATCGTTCTGACGGTCAATATGCGCCAGACACCGTCTTTGGCAAGGCCATGGAACGCCTGCGCAACAATGACCAGATCCTGCGGGACCGCCACGCCTATGGCCCGCGCACGGAGATGTAGGAATGCACACCCCACCCCGCACATATCCAAGCCGTGTGACCCGCGCGTCACTGGTGTTTGGCTATGACAAAATGCGGGGTGGTCTGCATGCTGCAGGCATCTTGGCGGCTGCGCTGGTTGCAATCTCGCTATCGGATGTCAGCGCCGTGGCACAAACTGCGACGCCAGATACCGGACCAACGGGAATCGACATTATCCCGACCGATCTGCCAGCCCACGCTTCAAGCGTGCAACAGGGCAATGGCCCGGTAAGCCTCCTGCCCGGCACGATCCCGACGGAAACACGGATCGAAGAAGAAACCGAAATCCCCTCGTTAGCCGATCAGTACCAGCGCGTCATCACCGGTCAACCGCCGCTTCGCCCGGTTCGCCAGCAAGCTCCGAAAACTGTCGTGACACCAGCTCAAGCGCCTTCTACCCAAACGAACTCAACACCCAAGCCAGCCAAGCCCACGATGGCGGTGCAACGCAATACGCCATCAACACCGGTTGAAACAGCGGCACCGACGCCCGCAAATGCACCGGCAAGCAAAGGACACTTCCTGATCCAGCTTGGTGCGTTTCGCGATACCTTTACCGCAGAAACCTATTGGGCGAGCTTCAGCATCCGCTACCCGAAGCTCAGCAAATCCCACGAAAAGCAGATCGTGTCAGCCGACCTTGGCAGTCAGGGGATTTATCACCGACTGCAACTGGTCGGGTTTACAGACTCCGAGTCTGCGCAAAAACAATGCCGCCAGCTGAAAGCTGACGGCACGGATTGTTTTGCAACGGGTCACTAGATCGCGGATCAATCAGCTGGGCTAAGCAGGACAATCTTGTCGACGATAAGGGTTGTGGCCTCGGTACAGGTTGTCATCAGGGCCAGATGGCCTGTCACGCGTACCTTGTCACCCGGGCGGAAACGGCTTGCCTTGTTGGCAAGCGCATAGAGGGTTCCGTCCTCGGCACGGAACGTCACGCATTCCTGCCCCTGATCGGTAATTTCACCACCGACCGTAAAGTTTTCTTTCTGCAGGAACGAGCACCCCGCCAACGCCAGAGCTACACCAGCAACAGCGATTTTCCGCGTTAATCCGGCCCCAAAAAGGTTTTTCATCCGTCGTGCTCCTTTGCGTGATCGACAGTGCTTCGTCACAAATACGCCTCATGCGCGTTAATGTTCTTGTAACGCCATGAAAGATAGAATGGTTCCACCCCTTGTAAGGGTTTCGTCATTCAATGTCATTGATAACAAGACAGCCAATGGAAAAGTCGCAAATAGATTTGTTGATCGAGCTTGCTGCTGATTTTCAGCATCAGACAGCAATCAACAACCGTGCGACCGAAGAAACGGACGAAAGCAAACAACGCAGTGCGCTTTCAACCCTGGTTGATCTTGCCCGTGACATGCAGACCCGCCTTGATCAGCAACAAAACCGTATCCGCCAGCTTGAACTCATGGTCGAAACCGATGAGTTGACCGGGTTGTATAATCGGCGCGGTTTCATGCGCCGCACACGCGAAGCGATTTCGCGCGCTGCACGTACCGATGAATGCGGTCTTCTGGTGATTGCCGATCTTGACGGCTTCAAGCAGGTCAATGATGTGCATGGCCATGCTGCCGGGGATGCGGTTCTTCGCCACTTCGGCCAGAACCTGCGCACCCATACGCGATCTGACGATTTTGTCGCCCGTTTTGGCGGTGATGAATTCGCCATCCTGATGACCGGCAGCAACCCGGCCGCGGCCGAAAAACGCATTGCCCAGCTCCAAAAGGCAACCGCACGTTTCCCGCTGATCTGGCAGGGCAAGGCACTGTCGATCAAGGCAAGCTTTGGTCATGCTGCCTATCGCGCGAAATGCGATATCGCCGACCTGATCCGCCAAGCTGACGACGCCATGTATGATCAAAAACACAGCCGTCGTGACGTGACGGAGTCCCGCAAGGCAGATCACAACGCAGCCTGATCAGATACGCATCTGATCGGCCACGCCCAATCCCTAGCCTTCCTCATCAATAATGTATTCCGCTGCGCGCAGGCCAGTCATATAGGCCCCATGCGTCGTCCCGGCATAATCAAAGATCGTGTGTTCACCAGCCAGAATCAGCCGATCAGCAATCGGTTCTCCCAGGCCATCAAAATCGGATTTGCTATTGCCCGGCTGCGGGAAGGCATAAGCGCCAAGCGTGTAGGGATCGGTCGCCCAATGAGTTGCCAGAACTTCAATGGGCTCGGTCACGTCATCTTCCCAGACGGTGCGCAGCACTTCGAGTGCGTCCTTAACCATTTCAGCATCCGACATGCGATCTGCAATCAGGGCATAATCACCAACACTCAGGCCAAGCAGAATATTCTCATTGGAGAAAGTCCGGTAGCTCAGCCAATAGTTCCAGCGGCCTTTCGGCTCTGTCGTGATACCGAAATACTGGGTTTCAATATCCCAGAACGGTTCTTCGAATTTGAGCGCAAGCTTTGTCACACTGCCAAAACCAAGCTTTGCAATGGAATCGCGATAATCGCCAGGAAGCTCCGGCACAAAGGTAATGTTGCCCGCTTTCAGCACACCAAGCGGCACCGTACAGATGCAATAATCGGCTTCAAAAGCGCCCTTGTCGGTTGTGATCGCAACACCCTCGTCCGAACTGTATTCGATGGCCGACACCGCGTGAGAAAGCCTGATATCAAGCCCTTCTTTCAGGGGTTTGAGGATTTCATCATAACCGGACGTCACGACAACATCGGCACCGTCAAAGGCCTCATCCCAGTTAAACAACGGTGCTGAAAGCTTTTCGATCGCCCCGCCCTTTGAAAACTCGGTAAAGGCGGAAAAGACCCACATGATCCCCGGATCATCAAGATATGCCGGACGGTAATCCTTGATCGCCTGCAAGAGACTGCGCGGGTCATTCACCTCATAGGTGTTGTCGATATGCTCAAGCACGCCTTCCCACGCTTCAACAATGCGTTCAACTTCATCCTCGTCATATTCATTCCCGTTAAGATCAAAGAAAACCGCGTTTTCGTCATCGGTCACGACATATTGCGCGTTAACCGCATCCGCCAGCTGTTTTGTCGGATTATCCGAAGATGGACCGTGGATCCAGCCTGCGCCAACCTCAAACGGGGGCCCCATTGACCAATCTGTCAAAAGACGACCACCAGTATGGTCCTTGGCTTCCAACACTGTCACAGTCGCACCGTGTTTGCGCAGCATGCTTGCCGCACCAAGGCCTGCAATACCGGCGCCGACAACCACCACTGAGGTATTTTCCAATGCGCGCGCATTCTTGATCCCGAATTTGGATGCCAAGGCGACAGCGCTACTTGCCATCAGAACAGATTTGATAAACCGGCGGCGATTGATGTTGCGGCTCGACACAGCGACCTCACTAGGCTGTTGATACGTTTTTCTGGACAGGAACTGGAAAGCGCAAGGAACCGCCCCCATTCAGAGTTGATAGAACAATCCAAAAAACATCAAGCCATAATGTCGCAAAACCCCATTCGATGGTGGTATTTAGCTCCATACCAACGGCTAATATCAAGCGATGGTTTGATGGTTGCGTTTTGTTAAAAAAATGATCTTCTGTCAGGGAGATGTTTTTTTTGCCATATCGAGTGCAAATCCTTCATATCCTTTGTAAGATCGCTATTTATTAGAGATAGGCAAAGCTGCGGCTTAGAAGAAAAATAATCGGGCGGCTTACGATGACGGTTCGCAAATGACAGACAATACCGGCTATTCGGCGGAAACGAATGACCAAGATCTTTTGGCAGCCATGGCTTTCTGCTGGGCCGACATGCTTCTTGAGGTCGACGAGAACGGCTATATCCTGTTTGTCGCTGGCGCGACCGAAAGCCTTCTGGGCTGCACACCGGACCGCCTGATTGGCGAAGCATTCGAGAAGATCGTTGTCAAATCTGAACGCCCGCTCCTACGTGCCTACCTTCACGGTGGCAGCGGCCTGAAACGCCTCGAAGAACTTGATCTTGATTTTCAGCTTTGCGAATCCGACGGCAAACCGGTGCAGGAAGCCGTTCCCCTGTCGCTTAGTGGTTATATGATCGCCGATCCTTCCAGCCGCTATTACATCGCGGCCCGCCATCGCGCCATTCGGCCGCGCGCACGATCGGGAATTGATCGCATCATTTTGCAAAATGCCGTCATTCGCCAGAACATGAATGCCGAGACCAACCAGACCGGTTCGGTCGGCGATATTTCCACCATGAGCTATCATAGCGAAGCGCTGGTCGTGCTTGAGAACCTGGCGGCATCCCGGTCCCAGGCCGAAACGGCGGCGACGAATGAGCTGGCCCGCCTGATCGGGATTGGCGCCAAGCAGTTCAGCTCATCTGCCGTGAAGGAACCCAAACCTTCGGAAAAGCCCGCCAAAATGCACCCGGTCGATGAACCAATGATCGAACTGGAACGCCGTATTGTGGCTTACGCCAGTGCGCTGCGCGCTGATCTTGAAGACATTGCCGAACCTGCCCCGGTTGATAACATTGACGGCCTGATGTCGCTGACCAATGGTCCGGGCACAAAAGACAAAACGGGCAAGAAAGCCAAGACAAACGATCTGTTTGGCACGGATTATGATAGTGCCCGCAACATCCATCATTTTGACACCGACAATGATGAAAACGACCGCGAAACCAACCTGACGCGCGCGGTTGCCTATGCGCTGAACCGCATGCAGCGCAAGGCGCAGAATGACGTCACCGCGGCCCGCCTGTCGGCAAGCCTGCCGCACCTGATCAACGAAACGCTGAAATCAGTGCGCGCCTTCCGCGAAATTGTTGAAAACGGCTCCTTTGCCGTCGCTCTGCAACCGATTGTCCATCTCGGCAGTCGGGAAATGCACCATTTCGAGGCGCTCGCACGCTTTAACATCGGCGAAAGCCCGCTTGCGGTTGATCAGATCATTCACTTTGCCGAGGGCACCGGTCTGATCACGGAATTCGATCTGGCCATGTGCAGCAAGGTTCTGGATCATTTGAACGACAATCCTGACAGCATCCCCTATCCGGTTGCGGTGAACCTTTCGGGGCATTCTCTTGAACAGGCGGGCTTCATGCCGGCCCTGATCGAGTTGCTTGATTCCTATGATATTGCCTCAAAACACGTGTTGTTCGAGGTGACCGAAACCTCGCGCATTCGCGGGCTGACCGATGTGAATAACGGCCTTCAGATGCTGCGCGAACGCGGTCATGAAATCTGTCTTGATGACTTTGGTGCGGGCGCTGCCAACTTTGAATATCTGAGCGCCCTTGATGTCGACATCATCAAGTTTGACGGTGGTGCGATGCGCACCGCCCTTGCCAACCCCAAGGGTCGCGCGTTTCTTAAGGCAACTGCCCTTCTCTGTCGCGACTTGGGCATTTGCACCATTGCCGAGATGATCCACGATCAGGCCAGCTATGAGCTGGTGCGTGATCTGGGTATTGATTACGGACAGGGCTATCACCTTGGCCCGCCGATCACGATCGGCAGTGATGATGACTATCACAAGACCAATATCGTAAACCCGACCAGCAGTGCCGACACAAACGAGCAGACCGCGTCGACCACAACAGGAGGACGCGCATGACTTCCCGTCATCCTGTGGATCCCCAGAACAAGAAAACAGACGTGACCGAAGACCTGACCCACTATGATGCGGATGTCTTTACCCTTGACCCGAAAGTCATGGCAGAGGCCGAAGCCCCCGTCATCGTCATGGACGCCCATGGCGTACCGCTTTTTGCAAACAAGAACGCTATCGGGTTTGCCAATGGCATTCGCGATGGCCTGTTCCCCGAAATTTATCAGCTGATCCGCCGCACACTGACGACACCGGGTGGTGTGGTTGAAATGATGACCTTTGAGGTCCAGCGCGGGACGGCAACGCTTGAACTGACCGCCCTGCCAACCACCAAAAATCAGGTCATGATCCTGCCGCGCGATGTCAGCATGGATCGCAACCTGCGTGAGGCGCTGATTGATTCGCGCCAGCGCTACCGCGACATTGTCGAAGTCTCATCCGCCTTTGCCTGGGAAACCGACGAAACCGGCAAGTTCATCTTTGTCTCCCCGCGTGGAGCGCTTGGATATCGCGCCGATGACATTGTCGGCCGCTTTCCGGGCCACTTCCTGCTTGATACTGCGGACAAGGACAGCGAACACGTCTTCCGCAGCCAGAAGGCCGTGCGTGACGTGCCGATATGGTTCAGACGATCAAACGGTCGTGACGCATGCCTTTCAGTTTCCTCCACACCAGTCTATTCCCGCGACGGCGTCTGGATCGGGACCCGTGGCCTTGCTCATGACATCACCGAACAGCGCCGCCGCGAAAGCGAAGTTGCAACCGCACGTAACCGTGACCGGCTGATGACCTATATCGTGCGGACCATGCGTGACGAGATTGATCCGCTTCTGGTCCTGAAAGGCGCATCGGAGGCCAGTACGCGGGCGCTTGCCTGCTCCTATTGCATCATTTTCAAACGCAATGATGAAACGGGCGAGATGGAACTGGCTGCAGGCGACGAAAACAAGGGGGCAAACGAGATCGCCCAGCAGGCGCTTGCAAAGCTGCAAGGTGCAAACGAAACATTCGAAGCCCAGATTGGCAATTTCCGAATCCTGGCACTGCTTTGCCATTATCACCAGCGCAACAATGGTGCGGTTATCTTCATGTTTGATGCCGACCATCCCGAACCGACCGATGGCGAACGCGCGATCATGACAGAAGTCTCTGATCAGGTGGGTATCGCCATCGAGCAGGCCATTCAGCATGAACGCATTCTGACCCTGTCGCGCACCGATGGCATGACCGGTCTGTTGAACCGTCGCGCGTTCTTTGAGGAACTCAAACGGCGCCACAGCCGCCTGCGCCGCGAAAATGCGCCAGCAGCACTGATGTATGTCGACATGGATAACTTCAAGCTGGTCAATGACATTCATGGGCATCAGGCCGGTGATGACGCCATTCTCGCGCTGACAAAGGTCCTGCTTGATAATGTCCGCCCGGCCGATCTGGTGGCCCGCCTTGGCGGCGACGAGTTTGTTCTGTGGCTGGAAGGTGCCGACATTAACGCAGCATCGGGTCGCGCAAAGACGCTGATGAAGGAAAGTGCTGTTCTTGGCAAATATTCTGGTGATGCCCAACATCCGCTGGGCATATCCGTGGGGATTGCCGTTCATGATCCGGATTCAAGAGAAACGCTTGAACAGCTTGTGCAACGCGCAGATCAGACCATGTATCAGGTCAAGAAAGTTGGCAAAGGCCGTTTTGGCATCGCTGCCGCACCCGGATCAAAAGATCCGGCAAAAATCGAAGATTAGGAGGAATGCCCGATGAAAGGGTTTTTGCAGCGGGTATTTAACAAGCGAAGCGAAACGCCAATTACCTATGACGAGGCCAAGGAAATGGCAGCAAGCCCGGACGCAGATGTCCGTGGCAAGCTGGCACAGCGCCATGATACGCGCCCGGAAATCCTTTATTTCCTGGCCACAGATCAGGACTCTTCGGTTCGTCGCCACATCGCGGCCAACGAAGCAACCCCGGTACAGGCCGACGTTCTTCTGACCGATGACACGGATGACAGTGTCCGTGGCAGCCTGGCTGAAAAAATTGCCAAACTGTCGGCGGGGCTCAGCCCGAACGAAAGTGACAAACTGCGCCGCCTGACCTATGAGGCACTCGATAAACTCGTCCGTGACCAGGCCGTCCACGTTCGTCAGGTCATTTCAGAGACCCTCAAAGATATTGCCGACGCACCGCAGCCAATCATTCAACAGCTGGCCCGTGACGCCGAAAGCGTTGTTTGTGGCCCTGTCCTGCAATATTCCCCGGTTTTGACCGAGGATGACCTTCTTGAAATTATCGAAGGCAGTTCTGGCCGTGGCGCGCTCAGCTTTGTCTCACGCCGCAGGAATGTTGGCGAAAAGCTTGCAGATGCGATTGCAGCCAGCAGTGACAAGGATGCAATTTCGCATCTGTTGGGCAACAAGTCGGCCCAGATCCGCGAAGAAACACTTGATCAGCTGATTGACCGCGCCCCGGATTATCCGGAATGGCATGAACCCCTTGTTGAACGTCCAAGCCTGACGCCGACCGCAGCTGGTAAACTGGCGCGCTTTGTTGCTGAAAACCTGATTAGCGTGCTCGAACGTCGCAAGGATCTTAAAAAGGACCAACTTGAGGCGGTGCGTGAAGTCGTTCAGCGCCGGATTGCATCCGGGGAGTTCGAAAAGCGCGACGATGTCGCGACTGACGCTAAAAAGATCAAGACCGAAAAGGAAAAAGGCAAAGCTGCCAATAAGCCAGATCCGAAATCAGACAAGAAGGGTGTTGTCGGCGACGACGATGAGGAAGAAGGCGAACCGGCCTTTGAAAAGGCGCTTGCCATGCACGCCAAGAAAAAGCTCACCGATCAGGAAGTCGCAAAGGCCTTGGCTGCCAATGACGTCAAATTCGCCCGTGCATCCCTTGCGGTTCTGGCAGGGATTTCGCCCGATGCGGTGACCAAAGTCCTTAACACCCATTCGGCCAAGGGCGTTGTGTCACTGGCGTGGAAAGCGGGTCTTCCGGCCGACCTTGCGGTTAAAATTCAAGTTAAACTGGGCCATGTCCCGCCCAGCCAGACGCTGAACCCGCGCAGTGGCAATCAGTATCCGCTGAGTGAAGATGACATGAACTGGCAGCTTGAATTCTTTACCGGCATGGCAACCAGCGGCGTGCGCTAGTTGCCGCTGGTCAGTTCTTTCTTCTTGGGGCCTAACCCGCCGGGCGTTCCATGCTGATATGCGGGATGCCGTCTTCGTCATATTCGTCACCGAATTGCACGAAGCCAAGGCTTTCGTAAAAATCGCGAAGATATAGCTGGCCGTTAAGATAGATCGGCTTGCCAGCAAATTGCTGTTCGCAGGCCGCAATCGCCCGCTTCATCACTTCGCGTCCAATCCCCTGCCCGCGCAAGCGTTCGCTGGTGACTACCCGTCCGATCGCCGGACGGTCGCCTTGTGCGGCGTGGTCGGGATCAATTCCCGGGGCAACAATTCGGGCCGCCGCCAGAACATCATCCCCCTCATAGGCGATCACGTGTCGGCACACAGGATCAAGCCCGTCGATATCGGGAAAGATACAGGTCTGCTCGATGATGAAAATCTGCTGGCGGAGCTTTAGAAGGCTGTGCACGTGACGTGCCGACAGATCGTCAAAATCACAATCCAACCAGGTCAAATCAGGTGTTGCTGGTGCCATTCGGGAGTCTTTCATTGTGGGGCGTTTAATAATCCGTTCTCAGGCACCGGCTTTTTCAATGTGATAGACGAACACATCGCCATCCTTTTCGGATGATATCAGGCGGTTTCCCGTCATCTCGCAAAAGGATTTCATATCGGCCACAGAGCCGGGATCCGTCGCAAGAACTTTCAAAACCCCACCTTCAGTGACCTCGCGCAGCGCTTTTTTCGCCTTGAGCACCGGCATCGGGCACATAAGGCCACGCGCGTCGAGAATTGCATCATGGGGACCACTTGAAGATGACGACATGAGAAACCTTATAAAAAATACGAAACCGGTCCGATATAGCGCCAATTGGCGATTGTTGCATTTGCACAATATGTTAGACTGAACAATAACAATCAATCAAACGCTGTTAGCCTGCCCGCGATGCAAATCTATCTCCCGATTGCCGAGATATCGGTAAATATATTTCTGATCCTTGGGCTGGGCGGCGGGGTCGGCTTTTTGTCTGGCCTTTTTGGCGTTGGTGGCGGCTTTCTGATCACTCCGCTTTTGATTTTTTATGGTATCCCCCCGGCTGTCTCGGTGGCGACTGCTGCCAACCAGATTGTTGCATCTTCCGTGTCTGGCGTATTCGCCCATTGGAAACGCGGCAATGTCGACCTCAAGATGGGTCTGGTTCTACTGGCCGGCGGTATTGTCGGGTCGACAGTCGGTGTCTGGGTCTTTGCCTGGTTGCGGTCACTTGGTCAGATCGACCTTGTGATTTCGCTCTGCTACGTGATCTTCCTTGGCATCATCGGCGGGATGATGCTGTTTGAGGCGACCCGCGCGATTTTCCGTACCCGGCGTCGCGGCGGTCAGATCCGCCGATCCAAAAAGCACCAGCACAGCTTTATCCATGGCCTACCCTTCAAGATGCGGTTCTATCGCTCGGGGCTTTATATCAGCGCACTCTTGCCGCTTGCCGTTGGCTTCTTTGTCGGCATGCTAACCGCCCTTATGGGGGTTGGGGGCGGCTTTGTCATGGTGCCGGCGATGATTTATCTGCTTGGTATGCCGACCGGGGTTGTGATCGGTACATCGCTGTTTCAGATCATCTTTGTCACCGCCAACGTGACCTTCCTGCAATCGGTACAAACCCAGACTGTCGATGTCGCCCTTGCCATCCTGCTCTTGATTGGCGGCGTCATTGGTGCGCAATTTGGCGCGCAGTTTGGTGCGCGGCTTAAGGCGGAACACCTGCGTGCCCTGCTGGGCCTTCTGGTGTTGTCAGTTTGTCTGAAGCTTCTGTTTGATCTGGTGATCGCACCGAGTGATCTTTATTCCGTCATGCCGGGGGATCTGTGATGACAGTTTCTTCCCGCGTGCTTATGGCGATTGTCGCACTTGGCATCATGCCAATTCTAGGTCTTGGCGGACTAAGCAAAAAGGCCGCTGCCGATCCGCTCGTGGTGGATCTTTCGAACCATCTGGTTGCCATCACCACGGGCTTTACCGGCACCAATGTCTTGTTGTTTGGCGCGGTCGAGGATGAAGGCGATGTGATCGTCACCGTGCGCGGCCCGGACCAGGACATGGTGGTCCGCAAAAAGGAGCGCAAAGTCGGCATCTGGGTCAATAGTGAGAGCGCACGCTATAAAAACGTGCCCGCTTACTATACCAGCGCAGCCAACCGCCCGATGGATATAATCGCGCCGGCCGACGTATTACTGGATTATCGTATTGGTTTGAAAAATCTGCGCTTTGTGCCGGAAAGCAAACTGAACGACAGCGATCAGAAAGTCTATCGCGAGGCACTGGTGCGCAACATGCAAAGTGCCGGTCTGTTTGGCGAACGCCCGGCCAAGATCAGCTTCCTATCCAATCAGCTGTTTCGAACCGACATTCATTTCCCGGCCAACACCCCGACCGGCACCTACACCATCAATGTCTATCTGATCCGGGATGGTGGCGTTGCCAGCGTTAAAACAACGCCATTGGTTGTGTCCAAAACCGGGGTCAGCGCCGAGGTCTATGAGTTTGCCCATCGCTACTCGGCACTTTACGGCATTATTGCCGTGATCATTGCCGTGGTTGCCGGCTGGATTGCCAGTGTCGCGTTCCGCAAACGCTAACACCGGGTTGGCGCGATCAGCGCATGGTAGCAGCGCTTCGCACCTTGCGACTTCGCAGATGCAGCATTATTTCCCCTTATAGCGCAACGCATAAATCTTTGTCGCGATTACCAAAAATCACTTGGAAACCGGCATTGAGTTGCGGCACAATTTGACTGTCCGCTCGTAACAACAGTCCCACATCTGTTCAGTGCCGCAGCGGTTGAGTGCAACTGTTCAGAGAACCCATATGCCTTCTTTTGACGCCGATCAGGAACTCCGTGCGACCTCAAACAGGACATTTCTTGTTGTCGTGGATGACAGCGATGAAATGACCAAGGCACTGCGTTATGCCTGCCGTCGTGCGCAACATACCGGCGGCCGCGTAGCCCTTCTCAGCGTCATCGAACCTGCCGAATTCCAGCACTGGATGGCGGTTGGCGACCTGATGAAGGAAGAAGCCCGGGACGAAGCAGAATCACGCGTGAACGAACTTGCCGCCTATGTTCATGAACAAACCGGCAGCATGCCGCTTCTGTTTATTCGTGAGGGCCGTCTCAAGGACGAATTGCTGAACCTTCTTGATGAAGAAGAACAGATTTCCATTCTGGTTCTGGCGGCTGGCACGACAAGTGATGGCCCCGGCCCGCTGATTACGGCACTCACCAAAAGCGACACGGTCGGTCAGCTCCGCCTGCCGCTCACCATTGTGCCCGCAGCCCTTTCCGAAGCCGACATCGACGCGCTTAGCTAATTGGATCTCAGGGGCCGTTGCGCCTAACTCTTTACCGGTCCCCGACCAAATATCCGGCGCAACAACGCGCCCCAAAGCGCGACACTGCCCGCTGGCTTTGACGCGTTATCGATCCCGCTTGTGTAAAGCACGCGGATCAGGGCATCACGCACCTCGCCCTCTGGCTCAGGTGTAAAGTCGAGTGTCAGAACCAGCTGTTGCTGATCGTTGACGAAGGCGCGCGCCAGCTTGGCATCAAGAATAGGCAGTTCGTCAGCATCAAGCTGAATGGATGCGCCTTTCTGGAACTTCTCGCGATCAACACCCTCTGCTGGGCACATCATCCGCGCCCCGCCCAGCGACATGTCGGTAATCGTCATATCAAGCGGTTGATCATCCTTATTAGCCCTGACCCGCGCTTTCAGGGTGATCGGGAAACGTTCCTGTTGGCGTTGCACCGGGCTTTCAAAGCAGATCAGGATCGCGACAAGCAGCGTCAGCGAATTGACCGCAGCCCACAAACCACCAACCGCCAGGAAGTCGGCATTATCAATGATCCGGACATCCGTATTGATGTTGTAGAAGAACCCGCCAATCGTCAGAACGAACAACACACCAAGAATGATCGCCTCATTCATCGAGTTCCCGACCCCGGACTGCGATCCTTTGGGGGTGACCTTGAACGGGCGGCCAAATGGCCGGAGCAGCGAGGATACGACAATCGGAAACAGCCGGAGTGATACCAGCACCGCCGGCCCCTCGTTTACGATGGGATAGGCCTGCCGGCCATTGTGCCAAAGTGCTGTTCCCCAACCACCGATCAGCACCGGCAATTGCCAATAAAAGATCTCCCAGCTTCGGGCGTTTTCAAGCGGTTGCAATCCGAACCAGAAATAAAAGATCGGAATCATGATCACCAGCAAGCGGGCCGGGATATGAAACACCCAATAGATCGGAAACAGCAAAATACGCTGCCAAAGTGAAAGTCCCGGGCCAAGCGGCCCGGCTTTCAGAAACAGGGTCTGAATACCCCCCTGGCACCAACGTTCGCGCTGGGTATGAAAGGCCAACAGGCTTTCGGCAGCGAGCCCGATCGACAGCTTCTCATTGAGGTAACGCGTGCGATAACCTTTGCGCAGCATCTCAAGCGAGGTCAGAATATCCTCTGTAATCGATGCGGTTGGTACACCGCCAATGGCATCTAGTGCCTTGCGCCGCATAACCATGCAGGACCCGCAACAAAACATCGAATCCCAGGCATCAACCGACGGCGCGATATGATCAAAGAACAGCCTTTGTTCATCGGGCCAGCGATCGGCAATCCACAGATTGCGCTGCATCGGATCCTTGTTAAAGAAGTGCTGCGGCGTCTGGACAATGCCAATCGTCGGATCTTCAAAGAACCCGACAACACGTTTCAGGAAGTGGCGATAGGCGACGAAATCCGCATCGAATATGCAGACAAGATCACCATCCGAATGCGCAAGACCATTATTCACGTTCCCCGCCTTGGCGTGACTACCATCCTTGCGTGTCAGATATTTCGCACCCTTTTCCTCACAGAAATCGCGAAGCCAGTCGCGCTTGCCGTCATCAAGTACCCAGACCGTCTTGTTCGGGTAATCAATTGCAAGTGCGCCAACAATACTGCGCTCAAGCACATCAAGAGGTTCGTTATAGCTCGGGATAAAAACATCCACACTTGGCCAACTCTCATGCGGGCGGGCCGATAGTCTGGCATAGGCCTGATCGGCCTCGGCACTGCGATCAACAATTTTGCAATGAACAAGTGACTGGCGCAGCATGTCACACAGAAACACGATCTCGATCGCAAACAGGAAGACAATCCACCATCCCTGAAAGGTGGTGAGATCGGCGGGCATGACGGTTTCCGTGATCCGCCAGGGCAAATAGCGCGCGATCAGCGCAATCAGGAAAAACACAACCAGCCAACGTGCCCATAACTGATCACGTCGCAAGAATGGCGATGCCAGCATCATGACACCGATGACAAGTGCCATGGGTGCAAATTGCGCCATCCAGTTCATTCTGCCGCGTCGCTTTCAGCAAACCAGGTGTGGAACCGGCTGGGAATGCTGACTTCTGCGCGACGACCGACATTGCAAAAGGTTTCCGGACGGTCTTCAAAACCGGCATCAGGCACCTGCACCACCAGAAGCACTTCATCCTTTTTCAAAAGCGGCGGCAAGGCGGCATATTCAAGTTCCGGCGTCACAGCACGCGTGCCAATCACCCCGCTGACCGTCCCGTCATAAACCTCTGGCGAACCTTGCAGGCGCACCGTGACCGTTGTGCCAATAGCGACCCTATCCGACAGGCTCTCATCCACCGGGACTTCAACACGAATATCCGAGCAATCAAGAATCTTCGCCAAGTCATTATTCTTGGTCACAGTTGCCAGTTCGGCCGCGATCCGGCGCCAGATCAGTCCGTCAATCGGGCTGCGAACCAGCATGGATTCACGCCGACCGGCACGCGCGGTTTCATCGCGCAACTGGTTCTCGATGGATGCCATACGACCATTGGTCTCGGTCAGCTGCACATTCAGGTCGGCAATTGCCAGCACAACCTCATCAAGGCGCTGCTGTGAATACGGCACATCATTCTGGCCATCGCCGATAAAGATCCCCTTTTCAAGCGATCCGGATTCCTTGCGATAGCGTTCCTCGTCCGCACGCGCGCGTTCGACCTCTTGCAATGCCTGTTCAAGCAGGCTTTCGGCCTCATCCACACGCGCCTGTGCAACATGTCCGTCTGCAAGCAGTGTATTTTGACGGCTCAGGCTTAATTCGCGTTCCTTGACGACCGACAGCCAGCCTTTCTGACGTGCCTGGGCCTCAAGGACTTTGTAATGCAGGCTTTCGAGTGAACCCGAGACCATTTCACGCACCCGCTCGCCCAGTTCACGGCGCAGGCCGTTCAGCGTCGACAGCTTTTCGATCAAGGCAGTTTTGCGCGACCGAAGCAGCTGATACTCGCCATCAAGCTGGGCGAGCAACGCCTGGGGTTCAGTATCGTCGGTGATACGCGTGACAATCGACCCGGCAGAAACCGGTTCGCCAACATCGGGAATTGCACGAACAAGCTGACCACTGATCGGGGCCTGAATGGTCACCAGTTTGGCATTCACCACACCGTTCGGACGGATATCGGAAACCGTCAGCGGTGCGAGTTGCCAGATCGCAATAACCACAATCACCAAGGCGACAATCAGACGAACGATTTGCCCCTTGGAAAAACGCAAGACCATAAGACTACCTCAACCGGAACTGGCATGACTGCCGTGCACAAACATCCACATAGAATGTGTGGGTCGGTTGGGTAGTTTCAAGGATATCTATCGGAAATTAAATCACTTTATCTGCTGGCAGCGCGATGGATCGGTCCAGGAACTGCATATAGGCATCAAAGGATGATTTCTGACCAAACAGGATGTGCGACCGGCTCTTGATCGCGTGCGAAACCACTGAGCGTCGGCGCTTGTCAGTCGCCAGCGTCAGCGCTGTATCAACGAAATCAGCCGAATGATAGGCAACACAATCAAATACCGATATCTGGCGATAGCATGTGTGGCTACGGCGCGAGCGCGCTGCATTGCCAGGCAGGGTCACAAGCGGCACCCCAAGCCCCAAACAATCAAAGGCCAGCATCGCATCATTCCATGCCGGACTTTCCAGCACGACATCAACCGCACACAGAAGCGACAGCAAATCGGCGCGATTGCGCACATCGACAAACCGCATCCGTCCGGCCACATCCGCATGATTAACCGCAAAACGACGGCCCCACGCGGCATCCCAGCTGTCACGTTCCGGCGCAATCAACAGAAGTTCGGCCGTCTCATCAAGACGCAGGATTTCCGCAATCAGCGGATCAAACTCGGCCGTCAGGACATCAAGCGGCTGGGGACACAGATACGTGTTGCGGTCCTGCGCCAGTCGCCAACGGCGCTGCAATTCGGTCGTCGACATCTCGACCGGTTCTGGCGGGCTGGCATTCACAAACAGGCCAGGTAGGCGCACCAGTTTCTCGCTAAAGCGTTTTTCGCCACCAGCTGTTTCCCAATCCTCGGCAATCAGGTGATAGTCGATATTGGAAAGTCCACTGGTCGCGGCAATCCCGCCACCGGAAATCTGAAGCGGTGCCAGACGCCAGCTTGCCAGCAACATGGTATAGGCATCCGCCTGCGGGTCGACATAATGCAGAACATCAAGCCCAAGCCCGGAAATCACCCGTGCCGAATGCAAGGGATCAAGCGGTAATGGCACGACCAGATCGGCATGTTCATCAATGCGCGCGGTAATGTCATCCTCGCCAGTTGGCGGACGAATAATGGTGACGTCAAACCGGTCGCGATCAATCGCCTCGGCAAGGCCCGCGATCCAGCGCCCGATACCGTTGTCACACATATTGGCTGAAACGATGCCAATCCGGATTTTACCGCCAATGCGTGCGGTTGCTACCGTGACTTCCGGCACGTCATAGCCCGACACCAGCCGTTCCCAATAATGGCCAACTGCACGCAGCTGCTTGTCGCCCTCTGGACGCAATGCCGCGCGCCAGACCGGCGGGAACCGGGTCAATACAATCGGATCAATCGGATCGGTGCCGACAAATTCAAGATCAGGCTCAAGCGCATCTTCATCCAGCGTGTCATCAAGAAGATCACGCACGACTTCGTCATTCTGGGCTGCAAGGTCGGTTGGCACCGGCGCAAACAGCAACCGGCGCGCAGTGCGGAACAAGGCGGTGTTTTCACCAGCTGCAATCTTGCGATCAATGCCGTTTTGCAAAACCGATTGCGCCGATCCGGTATCGCCTTCTTCGGCAAGTTCGACAGCAAGACGGAACACCGCATCATCGCCGCCACCGGCACCGATGGCAGCACCAAACCGTTCGACCGCCTCGCTATGACGGCCGACAAGGCTAAGCGCCTCACCCATCATCAAAAGCAATTGCGGATCTTCGGGATTACGCGCCAAAAGCGGTTCAAGCGCGCCGATGGCCTCAATCCCCTGCCCGACCCGCAGGTTAAGCAGCGCAAGGGTTCTGCGCGCCTTGGCATCATCGGGATCAAGGGCAAGAACCTGTCGCAGGCAATGCTGGGCACCGGCAAACTGACCAAGCCGGAAAAGCGCATCACCATAGGCCGTCAAGGCGCGCGGGTTCCCCGGCTCCAAAGAAAGCGCACGGCGTAGTGGTTCGCTTGCGGAAACTGTGCGTCCCTGATCAAGCCGGATTTGACCGATCAGAACCAGCGCATTGACAATGTCATCGCGCATCTTGAGTGCTGTCAGACAGGATTTTTCCGCCCCCTCAACATCGCCCATCGCATATTGGCAGGCGGCATAGTTGGCATGGATTTCGGCAATGTCCGGTGCGAGCTCAAGCGCGCGTTCATAGTTTTCACGCGCGGCATCAAGTTCATCGAGCTGGCGATAGGTGTTGGCGACATTGCAATAAAGTGCTGGCGCATCCGGGCACAGGCGAATGGCGCGCTTAAACGCCCCGACGGCATCACGAAGCTTGCCAATCGCCTTTAAGGCCTGTGCATGGTCATGCTGGATTTCGGCACTATTGGCATCGGCGATCGCGGCTCGTCCCATACGTTCAGCGGCCAGGGTCTGGTTCCCGTGACGCATGGCGACCAGGCCTGCCAGATGCATTGCTTCTGCGGCCTGCGGGAATGAACGGATCATTCGCTGACAGGATTCTTCTGCCTCTGCATAGCGACCTGCCTCATACAGGTTCAAAGCAGAACGGTAGATGTCGGCAAAATCAGACAAGGAATACCTATTACCCAAGAGAAACCGTATTTTGCCCCACCATAAGGTCGAAGCGTTAACAAACCACGTCTTTGCCATAAATTTTCCAACCATTCCATGCGTGGAAAAACAGTGCAGATATGCCGCTTTGACCGCCGAACCTCACCCAACCAATCAGGTCAACAATCGCCACATAAAACATTGAAAACAAAAAGAACCCCTCGGAAACGTTTCCGAAGGGCTCTTTGTACAGGGGCTTATGGATGCGCCAATTGGCCTGATTAGTTGGTGTAGCCGAAGTATCGCCCGAACCGGTTTGCCAGAAAATCTTCGAGTGTGACCTCTTCCTGACGCACATAACCGGATGCTGGCAATTTACCGGTCAGAACCATATCCATCACGGCACACAAACCGGCCGATGTCGTGATCTGGATCGCCGACCAGTCCTTGCCGCCAACATGCGTACCATGCACCTTGCGAATGAAGCTCTCTTCGCGCAGTTCGCCGCGTTGGGTTCCAACCGCATCGGCAAAGATCACGATCACATCCTGCTTCGTCACTGGCAGGGCATTCTCAAAGATCTCCTTCATCATATCCGGGCGCTCGCCCAGACGAAGGTCCTCTATCAGGATTTTCAGGATTTCCTGATGCCCCGGATAGCGCACAGTCTTGTAATCAAGATTATCGACCTTGCCCTCAAGCATATCGCACAAGGCGCCGACGCCTCCCGACGTATTGAAGGCCTCATACTCCGTGCCATCGATGGTGAAGCGCTCATAGCCTTCAAGCGGCAGCACTTCGACGCGCTTGCCATTCAGGATCGCTTCACACGGATTGAGATACTCGTTGATCAAACCATCGGTCGACCAGGTCAGGTTATATTTCAAACGGTTGGTCGGATTTTGCGGCAAGGCTCCGACACGCAGGCGAAGCTTGTTCACACGATCAAAGCGCTTAAACAGGTCGTGGGCCGCAATCGAGATGAACCCGGGTGCCAGACCACATTGCGGGACAAAGGCACATTCCGCGCCCTTGGAAATTTCGCGAATGGCGCGCGTGGTTTCAACGTCTTCGGTAACGTCAAAATAGGATGCCCCGACCGCACGTGCGACGCGGGCAATCGCCACATTCAAAAAGAACGGACAGGTCGACAAAATCGCGTCATGCCCCTTGGCGGCCTCGGTCAATGCGGCCTCATCGGTGACATCGACCTTTACAAGCGTCGCGGCATCATCCTGGGCACAGATCTCAAGCATATCACCACTGGCATCGGCCAGCGTGACCGCATAATCGCCACTTTCATTGAGCATTACCGCAGCAATACGGCCGATCTTCCCGGCCCCGAGGATCAAAATCTTTTTCATTTTCTCTAACTCCCGAACGAACAGACATCATCAGCACTGTTTCACCTGTGATGCTGCGCCTGCCCTGATCATGTTTTGTTTTTGCCTAATAATGTTCCGCCGCTAGACGAACGCTTTCAACCCGGCAATACTGTTAAAACAAAACAAAAACCCGTCATTTTAATGGGCTTTACCGATGAAACGTCAGATAGATGAAACTGATCGCCGACTAATCACCCGCCTGCAGGAAAATGCCCGCATTCCGACCGCCGCCCTTGCACGCGAAGTCGGCCTGTCACGCAGCGCTGTTCAGGAACGTTTGGAACGCCTTGAAAAGGCCGAGGTCATAAAGGGCTACACCGTTCAGCTTGGCGACCATGCAAAGCCCGTATTGCTTGCCGAAGTCATGATCCAGCTTGAACAGAAACAGTCGGTTGGTGTGGTTGGCGCACTTCAGAAAATCCCGCATTGCATTCGCTGTCTTGCGGTTTCTGGCGAGTATGACCTGATTGCCGAGGTTGCAGCCAACACGCCAGAGGAACTTGACGGCGTTCTTGACCGGATCGGCGGGATGGCCGGAATAAAACGCACATCAAGTTCGATCATCCTTTCAACCAAGTTCGATCGCCGCTAAGATCAGCGCGGGGTTGGGGAAAACCTCTTTTCGGGAAGAAAACCGAGTGAAATCAAAACGCAGATACTCTGTCCTGTCTGTACTGCTTGCCGGTTTTATCGCCACCAGTGTCTTTGGCGTCGGACTATCCCTTTATGTTGGTCTCGGAACGGCCTATGAGAACACCCGCAATTTGTGGGTGATGCTGGCCGATATTGATCTGACATCGGTCCAACGCACCATGCATGAACGCATGAGCGAGGTTGATCAACGTTCCGACTGGGTTGCCGAACAGGTGGCAAGTGGCGTCCTTGATCCAAGTTTCCAATATGGTTGGACCAATGCCATGCGCGCCCTTGCGGCAGCCGACATGGATGTCATGGCCTATGGATTGGTGACCGGCGACCGCCAATTCATCGGCTTTAACCCGGAAGATATGAGCGAAATCAGGCGCACCCTGCCCGAAGACGACATTCTTTTTTCCGAACTTGCGCATATCCGCGGCCCCGTAACCAACCGGACCGGCTATCCACGCTGGGACCCGTTCTTTAACCGCACCGTCCTGACAAGCTGGGTGCCACTTTTCTATGACGGACATTATCTGGGCACCTTCATCCAGTACCTATCGCTGTCCAATCTGTCAGAAAGCCTGATCCGTGGCCGTGAAGATTTGCCCGGCACGCCCTTTATCCTGATTGGCGGCAATCGGGTGATGGCCCATCCTGAACTTAGAAACTGGGGCGAGAAAACCGCAAGCGCAGGCGACAATGGTGCGGAAATCGCCCGCAGCCCAATCCCCCTGCCCACAATTCATGATATCGGTGATCCGGTTCTGGCCAACATTGGCAAGTCCGAAAACATCAAGCTTGATCCCGATGACGAACGCCATAGCAGCGGCATCAGCCTTGCGGGGCTTAGTCACAATGACCGTTATCATCTGATCGTCACGCGTCAGATCCTCACCGCCCCGATTTCACCGGTTGTAATCGGCATGTATTTTGACGAGGAACTGTTTGACGATGAATGGGATCGACTGGTTCTGGCATCCGTCCTTGGCGGCGGCGTTTTCGTGTTGTCGGTCATCGTTGCGATTATCCTGTCGCGCCACTTCACCAAACCGATCCGCCGTTTTGCCAGTGCTGCACGCGCCTTTGAAGACGAAGACATTGCGTCCTCGGATATCCCGCAACTTAAGGGCAGCCGCATTCGCGAATATGACGACGCTGCCAGGTCATTCAATCACATGATGATGGCCGTTCACGACCGCGAACGTATCACCAGCCTGTTTGGTAAGTTCGTACCACAATCGATTGCCAAAAAACTTCTGGCATCGGGCAATGATTCCGGCGTCCTGCCGCCGCAGACCTCAGAAGCCACGGTGCTGTTTGTTGATATTGTAGGCTTTACGTCCATGTGCGAAAGCCTTGATCCGAAACAGATCATCGCCATGCTCAATGATTATTTCGATTGCGCAACCCGGATCATCGAGGAACGTGGCGGCATCATCACCCAGTTCCAAGGCGATGCCATCCTTGCTGTCTATAACGTGTTTGATGATCTTGAAAACCATGCGGACGCAGCCGTCGACAGCGCCATCGCGCTTCAAGCCGAAGTCGAAAAACGCACCTTCGAGGGCCTTGAGCTCAAGGTTCGCTGTGGTGTGAATACCGGCTCGATGGTTGCCGGGAATGTCGGCGCAAAGGCACGCCTGTCCTTTACGGTGCATGGCGATGCCGTCAACACGGCCTCACGGCTGGAACAGGAAAATAAGGTACTGGGCACCAATATCCTGATTTCGGAAACGACCCGCAACCTGATGGCCAACCCGGACCGGGTCAGCAAGGCGGGGGATGTTCTGCTGCGCGGGCGTCACACGCGAACCGAGCTTTTCACAACCAATCCGAAAAATCAGGCATAGCTCTTGCGGCGCGCCGAAGGAAAAGCATCCAGACAAAACAAAACGCCGCATTGGATAAACCGATGCGGCGTTTTGTAAAACCTTAGAACAAGGTACCGGGAATTAACCCTGGCGTGCCTTGAAACGCGGGTTCTTTTTATTGATCACGTATACGCGGCCACGGCGGCGCACGATACGGCAGCCTTTTTCCCGCAGCTTCGCGGATTTCAATGAGTTCCGGATCTTCATAATCTTAAACCTTAGAAACTTGGCCCCTTCGAGGAAGCCGGAAAATAGAAGTACGACATGCCCCTGTCAACACCTAAAACAGGTTGCGGCGACAGAAAGTGGAACAAATCCCCTTCAAGTCGCCAGCAGCACATAAATTCCGAGCGATCAGTTGATCGTTGCGTAGAACCGATAAAAGGCCAGGCTGCCATTTTCAAGCATTTTTACGCGATTCATCCACATTTCCATCTCTGGCTCGAGATAATCCATGATATCGGGGTCAAGACCAGCGTTCTGAATGTCTGAAAGCATCGTCATCCAGGCGAGTTTGATATGCTTAAGATGCGTTTCCGACTCATCCTTGGCGATGCGGATATCAAATTTCAGCTGCCCCAAACGCGATTTGTATTCCTGTGCGGTCCAAGGGAACAGTTCTTCGTCTTCAAGCTTCGCCCAGTTTGCCAGCTCATTCTCATCAAGATCGCGTGTCAGAACATAATCGGTAATCAAAAGCTGCCCGTGTTCACGCAGGGTTTCGGCCAAAGCGGCCAGAAACGTTTCCTTCCCCGGGATTTTGTAGAGCTCGCCATAGGAATAAACGACGTTGAAATAGCCCTTGCGAAGGTCTGGCTGCAGCGGATCAAACTTCTGAACCGGGACTTTCTTCTGAACACCGGCATGAACCGATCGATCCATCCCCAAAAGTGCCAGTTCACCATCCGGCTCAAGCGCGGTTACCCAGACACCAAGCCGATCGGCAAGCACACGCGCCACACCACCCAGCTTCGCACCGATCTCAAGACAACTTAGCGTCTCATCGAGTGCAAGCGGCTTTGCAAGTTCCAGCGCATATTCATGCCCGCCGGGCATCATGATGCCATGATCAAACAGCTTGTCATAAAGGCGGATACGATCAGGCGGCCAGCGACCGATTTCTTCATCAAGATCGAGCTCGGAAAGCTCCGGCTCGACCGGGCGCGCCAGCCAGACACGCATCTTGCGCAACCAGTCGGCATAGGCATCGATTTCAAGCTGCAGCAGGTAATACTCGACCGGGTCGTCATAGCCTTCCCACTTGGCACGCAACCGCGTCCCGAGACCAAGATGATGTCCCGGCGGCATTTCGAACTCGGGCGCCTCCCCTTCGGCGACGCCAGCGGACATGCCATCCGCATCGGACATATCGTCATCCGCTTTGGACTTGCGTTGCCAGAATTTCAGTTTCAAAGCGACTACCTGTTCGTTCTCATTTGGCGCTCATGTGATTCTTGAAAATATGGCAATTAGTCAAAAGTGACAACGTGTTAAGATTTCAACCCTATGATTGTATGGTGAAATGCCATCTTTAAAATTATTATCGGCTGATTTCGCGCGCCGGAAAGCATGTCTTGACAGGAATTTTCATCAATCATGAGCACTGATCGCCTCGGCATCTACTATCGCATGCTGAACATTGCGCCCGGCGCGAGCGCGAAGGAAATCAAGCTGGCCTACCGCAAACTGGCCTTTGAATTTCACCCTGACCGCAACACCGACCCGGACTCGGAAGACAAGTTCAAGGACATCACCGAGGCCTATGAAATTCTGATTGGCGAACGCAAACCACCAAAGCAGGCTGGCAATGGCACGGCAGGCACCCAAAAGCCGGGGAATAACGGTAACGGGCAATCAACATCGACCGGATATGGGCCGAATGCCGCGGGCCCGCAAAACGCCAACCGCCAAAAACAAGGTTTCGCCGGTGATGGCCGCAAGCAGGATAAGCCCAAGGAAACCGCCGAGGAAAAAGTTGCGCGTGCTAATCAGGCCTATCGCGAACAGCAGGCCAAAACCAATGCGCGCAAAAGCAACATTCATCCCGGTGCACGGCGCCATAAAACCAAGAAAACCGAACCCAACGCACAGGGTTTTATTCAATGCGCGGTCACAGGCGTCGTATCGGCCCAACCGCGCCAGGTTGAATTCAAGGTCGTGCGCGGTTTTCTGAATTCCTGCAATATCGAAACCATCACCGCCAACCTTGCCCCCAAGGGCGCAAAGCGCATGGCGCTGAAAGCCAGCTTCAAAACCTGGCTGCGCGGTTTCTGGGGTTGGAAAAGCTTCCTCCCCGCATGGAAAGCGATCTTGGGAAATATGCGCGGCGGTACGTTCCCGCCTGAAGGCAACGCCAAGATGCTGTTTACACAAGCCAATGCCTTTGAACGATCAGGCAACAAGCCGCTTGCCCGCGCGGTATTGCTTCAAGCACTTGATTTCATCGGCAGCAACCGCTCTGTCCTTGCCGAACAGGTACGCGCGACCCAGCGTCGCCTTGATGACGGACAACCGGCACGCCGTGTGCGTGATGAATGGAAACGTGCGGGCATGTTTGATGCCCTTTTGCATCTCAGCCCGCTATTTTTCCTGATTTTTGCGGCCCTGATCGCCTTTGGCCCGGGTCAGGGCTTTGTCACCCGTGACATTCCGGAAATTGTCGCCCGGCAGAGCACGGAAATCACCAAACAGGTCAAGGACCTGATCGGGAATGACCGCGAACCTTATTATGTTGATCGCGAACTTCTGAACCTGCGCGACGGGCCAAGTGTCAATGATAACATCATTCGCCGCCTCACCCGGTTTGAAACCGTCTATGTCGCTGGTGACAGTCAGGGTTTCTGGATCGAAATCGAAACCAGCATCGGCGAAAGCGGTTTTGTAAACCTTGATGCTCTGGTGCCAGGCAACGGTTCTGAAGCCCGTGATGCATGGTGTTCCGAAAACAAATGCGACTGACCGGTTTCCCGATCAGTCGCATCAAATTCCGCAAGCCCTGAAATGGACTTATCCGTTTTATCCTTTGGCCGGGATCGCCTTAAGCGCCGCCAGAAGGTAATCCCAGAAGCGCGCAACGCTTGGGACATGCACGCATTCATCCGGGCTGTGGGCACGTTTGATGGTCGGACCAAACGAAACCATATCCCAATGCGGATACTTTGATCCCAGAACACCGCATTCAAGACCCGCGTGGATCACGCGAATTTCCGGCTCCTTGCCAAACATGTCCTTGTGAACAGACTTCATCAGACTGACCACTTCGCTGTTGGCATCCGGCTTCCAGCCCGGATAGGCATCGCCCCAGGCAACCGACGCGCCTATATTTTCAAACACCGCCGTTGCCACTTCGCGCATGGCATCGCGGGCCGAGTTGATCGAGCTGCGCGCAGACAAGGTGACGTCGGCCTTACCATCGGCAAGCTTGACGATGGCGAGGTTGATCGAGGTTTCTACAACCCCT
The DNA here is from genome assembly GCF_002709775.1 of Thalassospira sp. GTDB lineage: Bacteria > Pseudomonadota > Alphaproteobacteria > Rhodospirillales > Thalassospiraceae > Thalassospira. The sequence goes on along the minus strand of NZ_PAQR01000028.1, from coordinate 39,278 downwards.
TCGACCGAAGTGCTCATGGCCTGAACACCGTTCGGCGCACCAACGCAGGCATTGTTGAATGCCTTGGAGTCTTTTGCGCTCATCGCCTTGGCAGGAAGATCTGCCTCGGTCGCGCGAATGGCGAAGTTTGGTTCAATCGCGCCGATTTCGTCTTTGACGTCATTTGCAAATGCGCCAAGAGCTGCTTCAAAATCGGAAGCCTTGCCTTCGGGCAAGACGATGGTGGCAAACGATTCACGCGGGATGGCGTTGCGTGCGGTACCGGCATTGATCGCAACGATACGCGCATCAAAATCACGGATAGCAGTGCGCAGGAAACGCGCCATCAGTTTGTTGGCGTTGCCAAGACCCAGAATAATATCAATGCCTGAATGGCCACCTTTCAAACCGGTCAGCGCAATCTCGCGCGTGACCTGTCCGGCGCCAACGGCTTCTTCTGCATATTCATAGCTTGCCACAAGATCACCACCGCCAGCACAGCCAACGCAGAGCTCATACTCGTCTTCGGTATCAAGGTTGAGCAGGACCTCGCCTTTCAGGCGGCCCGGTTCAAGGTTCATCGCACCGGTCAGGCCACGTTCTTCATCAACCGTGAACAGAAGTTCAAGCGGTCCGTGCTCAAGACCATCTTCGGTCATGAAGCCCATCATGGCCGCAGCACCAATGCCATTATCAGCACCAAGGGTGGTGTTGTCGGCCGTGATCCATTCGCCGTCCATTACCATGCGGATCGGGTCGGTATCAAAATTGTGGGTCGAGCCAGAATTGGCCTGGGTCACCATATCGACATGGGCCTGCAGAATGACCATTTTGCGGTCTTCAAATCCCGCACTTGCCGGAACAGAGACAACAAGGTTGCTGCCGCTATCGCGGAAATGCGCAAGGCCCTTGTCATCGGCCATCTTTTCGAGAAGCTGCAAAACAGCTTCTTCCTTGTTGGACGGACGCGGGGTATCGCAAAGTTTCTGGAAATTGTCCCAGATTGCGACGGGCGCAATTTTACGGATCTCGTTCACGGTGGCGCTCCTGGCAAATTTTCGTCTACGGGTTCTCACTTACCCAGACCTGTTGATTACCTTATTGCCGCGCGAATTTAAAGCATGCCCAAGGCGTTTTTACCCAAGCCACATACAAATTCGAAAAAATAGGGCGTTAACCGCAATTAACGCGATCAAGACACCAATCTGCGCAACAAGATTTTACGTTAATTGACGCCAACCACCTGACTACGGCGTTGCAACAGCATGACATCACGCCAAAGCCCCGCCATCGGGCCATAGCCCATACGTCCAAGCCCGCGTTTACGGCCAACCGTTTCAAAGCCAAGGGATTGGTGCAGGGCAATGCTGGCTTCATTTTCCGGGAAAATACCGGCCTCAAGCGACCAGATGCCGTGCTCTTCGCTGGATTTGATCAGTGCCGCCAAAAGGGATTTGCCAACACCCTGCCCCTGACAATCCGGGTCGACATAAACCGATATCTCGGCAATGCCACGATAAACACATCGGTTTGAAACGCCCGACAACCCGGCCCAGCCGATTACCATGTCGTTATCATCGCAGGCAACCAGACGGCATTCGGGCAAATGTCCCTGATCCCAGCTTTCCCAGGTACCCGGGTCTTCCTGAAATGTGGCATGGCCGGATTTGATCGCCCGGCCATAGATTTCAACAACGCGATCCCCGTCGGACGGGGTCATGGGACGAATATGCATCAACGCCTCGCTAAGCACATAGCCAAAGGGTTTGGCAGCGGATTGAAACTTTGATGGGAATATTAATCGAAGAACAGCCGATCAGCTATCGGCTTCTTCCCCGGAAAAGCGAAAGATCAGCTGATCGCGGCCGGCGTCCTTGGCGGCATACATCGCTGTGTCGGCGACCTTCATGGCCTCCGCCAGCTCGATGAAGTTCTGACGCCCTTCGCCGCCCACGGTCGCGCCAAAGCTTGCCGTGACATGGACAAACTGCTTGCCGGACTTGTCGATCGGCACCTTGATCTCGCGGATCATGTTCGACAGCCGCTCGCCAATGCGTTTGGTCACGGCGGCCGTTGCCGATGGCAAAAGCACCGCAAACTCTTCACCGCCCAGACGCACCACAAGGTCATCATCACGCAAGGCCTGGCGCAGAGTATCGGCGACCTTTTCAAGAACCCGGTCACCTATTGCATGGCCATAGGTGTCATTGACGTTCTTGAAGTAATCCAGATCAAGGATGATCAGACCAAAGATCCAGCTTTTGTCCTTCAGGTGGCGAATTTCGCGCAAACGGCTGACCGCACTTTCAAAGCCGCGACGATTAAGCGCGCGGGTCAGCGCATCGGTCGAAGCCAGCGTATCAAGCATCTGTTCCTTGCGCTTGTGATCGGTGATGTCGGTGGCCGACACCATCACGCCGCCATCATCCATCATGTTCATGCGGATATCGGCCAACCGCCCCGATGGCGTTTCCATTTCATCAAGCGTCGCATGACCATGGCCGTTTCGCTTCATCTCGGCACAGCATTCATGCAACGCCGAAATATCAAAACCGTGGCTGTCATCATCGGTTTTCTCGCCCCCGAACAGGCGTGAGAATTCGTGATTGAAATGAACAACTTCAAGATTGTCATCAAGCATCGCAACCGCTGATGGCACCATCCGGATGACTTCGGTTACCGCCTGCTCAAGACTTGCCTTGGCGCGGACAAGCTGCTGATGCATCTCGACTTCATCGCGGACATCATGCGCGGTCGTCAAAATGGCGGGCTTGCCATCATGCCAAAGAATGCGCTCATCGGTGAGATCCCGCCAAACCGAACTACCATCATCGAGAAGATCACGTACGCGGTGCCGGTCACCGCGCCGTTCACCATTGAGGATGGCGGCAACATGTTTGATCGCACGCGGGCGGTTTTCTTCCGGGATAAAGCGCAGGATATTGGGATTTTCCATGAATGAACTGGCGCTTTTCGCCCCCATCAAACGGGCGAAGCTTTCATTCACGTAAAGTGCTGTCATGTTGCGATGGACCATGACACCGATAAAGGATCGGCCCAGCATGTGGTCGACCTGCATCGCAGTCGTGCCATTGTCGATCATCTGGGCTGTCGTCAGAACCGCATTGCCGTCTTCCCACTCGACGGTCTCGTCGCTGATTTCCATCCAGACCGGGGTGCCGTCCGTCCGGATGTTATAGACCTTCTTCCAGCCGTGGAAGCCGCTGCTGTTCTGGAAATTCTCGGAAAGCTTGTCCGCCTCGTGATGGAAGCTTGGCGGGATATACTGATGCATGTCAGGGTCGCTCATGAAGTCGCGAACATCCCGACGGCCCAGCATTTTCGCATAGGCATCATTGACATACACAGCTTCAAGATCCTTGTGTACAACAACACCTACACGTGACCGCCCATACAGACGTGCGATTTCCGTTGGCTCGAACCGCATCAACGTCCTGTATCCCCCAAAGACACTAAACCCTGAATTAAAGCACAGTTATTTGCGACTTGTTTCCGTGCCCGACATATCCAAAAGGTTACACCAGTTCTGATACAATTGAAACCAGCGGATGGCGCCCCTACCCCGACGAAGGGCACCCCGCCGCGAAAACGGTCTGGTATCAACCAACAATAGATAAATCCGAATGCACATAAGCATAATAGAATATTAAGAACAATGACAAATCACCACGCTGCCACCATAAAGACCGCAGATATCGGGAGAAACTCTGTGAAACCCATGCAATTTAAAATAATTGACCTGAAACGCACCTGGGACGGCTATTGCAAGATCGATGTCTATCGCCTGCAACATGACCGATTTGACGGCAGCCAAAGCAATATTCTCGAGCGCGAAATTCTCGAACGTGGTCACGCCGTGTCCGTCCTGCCCTATGATCCGGTGCGCGACGAAGTCGTCCTGATTGAACAGTTCCGACCTGGCACCATATCAGTACAGGCCAGCAATCCGGATATGCCCGTTTGGCTGACGGAAATCGTCGCTGGCATCATCGAAGACGGTGAAACGGCCGAAGACGTTGCCCGCCGCGAAACGCATGAAGAAGCCGGATGCAACATCATCGGGACGCCGGAACTGATATCGCACTATTACGTAACGCCGGGCTGTTCGAGTGAAACCGTCACCCTGTATTACGGACAGGTCGACACCACCAATGTCGGCGGATTGCACGGTGTCGCCGAGGAAGGCGAAGACATTCGGGTCTTTACCGTCTCGGCGGAAGAATGCTTTGCGATGTTGCAGAATGGACAACTCTGCAATGCAATGACGACCATCGCGGTCCAGTGGCTGATGCTCAACCGTGATCGACTTCGGCAGAATTCAGGGGTTTGAACAGTTCACCGCAATTGATGGGAAAAGCGATAATCACACAAATTTTACGTGTTATTTTTTTAAACTGCCTTGACTTTTGTGTGCAAAAAGACCAATCAACTATCAAACACATTTGAAATCACCATGTTTGGAGTCTGTCATGGACATTCGCAATGGCACCATCGAAGCCATTGGCCGCACCCCGCTTGTGAAGCTTAAAAAGGTTTCCGAGCTGACGGGCTGCACCATTCTTGGCAAGGCGGAATACGCAAACCCGGGCGGGTCGGTCAAGGACCGTGCTGCCCTTGCCATCATTCGCGATGCCGAGGCGCGCGGCCTTCTGAAACCGGGCGGCGTTATCGTCGAAGGTACGGCTGGCAATACCGGCATTGGTCTTGCCACCGTGGGCAATGCGCTGGGCTATCGCACCGTGATCGTCATCCCCGAAACGCAAAGCCAGGAAAAGAAAGACCTTCTGCGTCTTCTGGGGGCTGATCTGCGCGAAGTACCTGCCGTCCCCTATCGTGATCAGAACAACTATGTGCATGTCTCCCGCCGTCTGGCCGAAGAACTTGCACAGTCCGAACCAAATGGCGCGATCTGGGCCAACCAGTTCGACAACGTTGCCAACCGTCAGGGTCACATCGACACCACCGCCCCGGAAATCTGGGACCAAACCGATGGTAAGGTTGATGGCTTTATCTGTGCGGTCGGCACCGGCGGCACGCTGGCTGGTGTTTCCATGGGCCTTAAGGAGCGCAACAAAAACATCCAGATCGGTCTTGCCGATCCGATGGGTGCGGCGCTTTACAGCCACTACAAGTTCGGCGAACTGAAATCCGAAGGCAGTTCGATCTCCGAGGGCATCGGTCAGGGTCGTATCACCGCCAACCTTGAAGGCATCGAAATCGATCACCCGTTCCAGATCTCGGACGAGGAAATGCTACCGATCGTCTTTGACTTGCTTAAGGAAGAAGGCCTGTGCATGGGTGGCTCGACCGGGATCAACGTTGCTGGTGCGGTGCGCCTTGCCCGTGAACTTGGCCCGGGCAAAACCATCGTCACCATTCTCTGTGACCTTGGCACCCGCTATCAGAGCAAGCTCTGGAACCCCGCCTTCCTTAAGGAAAAAGGCCTGCCGAGCCCTGATTGGCTCTAAGCCCGGCCCAAATCCGTTCCAAAAGATTAAACCCCCGTCCAATGTGGCGGGGGTTTTGTTTTGATCAGGCCGTTCGAGCGACCTGCATTTCTGATTGGCGGGCCGCCTGTGCCGCGCGCGCCCAAAGGTAAAGCCCGCACAAAAGCCCGCAAAGCAACAGCGAACCGGCGAAGCCCGCCACCGCGTTCCAGCCGCCCTGATCCCAGAACCAGCCACCGACCGATCCCATGATGCTTGAACCCAGATAATAGGCCAGCAGGTAAAGCGACGATGCGTGGCCCTTGGCCGTTTCGGCGAGCCGCCCGACCCAGCCACTGGCAATCGAATGGGCGACAAAAAACCCGCTGGTCAGGATGACGATCCCGCCAATAATCACCGAAAGACTGTCTGCCACCGTCAAGCCGACCCCAACGGCGGCCAGCATCAAGCCCGCGACCAGCACCGGACCACGGCCGATCTTGTCAGACAGTGCACCGGCAACTGATGAGGTCACCGAGCCACACAGATAGACAACAAAGATCAGACCGATCTGGCTCTGACTAAGGCTATAGGGCGCATCCGAAAGCCTGAACCCGACATAGTTGAACACGGTGACGAAACAGCCCATGGCAAAGGCACCAATCAGGAACACGAACGGCAAGCCGGCATGTTTCAGATGCCCGCCCCAGGCGCGCACGTGATAGCCCACCTGAAAGCCCGGACGGCGCACGAAATTGCGTGATGCCGGCAACAGGATGGCAAATCCAAGGGCCGCGACAAGACCAAGCGCCCCCATCGCACCAAGGGCAACATGCCAGCCAAACAGATCGGTCAGGAAGCCAATCACAACACGGCCACTCAGGCCACCGATTGCCGTGCCGCTGATATAAATCCCCATCGCCATGCCAAGGCCCTTGGGATCGATTTCCTCAGCCAGATAAGCCATGGCAACAGCAGGAACCCCGCCCAGCATCAGCCCTTCAAGCGCGCGCACGACAAGAAACGCATGCCAGTCCGACAGAAACGGTGCAATCAGGTTCAGAACCGATGCCACACAAATGGAAATCAGCATCAATTGCTTGCGCCCGACGGCCTCGGACACCGCCCCGGCCAATAAAATGGCGAAGGCGAGAAAGCCGGTCGTCAGTGACAGCGCAAGCGAGCTTTCCGCAGGCCCGACCATGAAATGCCCGGCGAGCTCCGGCAAAAGCGGTTGCACACAGTAAATCAGCGAAAAGGTAGCGTAGCCTGCCAGAAACAGTGCAATGCTGATACGGCGAAACGCACCCGATCCCGGCATGATCCCCACTGGATCATCGGTTTCGGCGACGTTGGTGGACGCGAGCGGGCTGAGCGAACGCATATCATGCGACGCATCAGATATCGCCGTATCAGCGGCACTTTCAGAAACTGCGGAATGTGCTTCCTGGGCATTTTCCCGAGAAACAGCCATTTGCGACCTCATTTGGAGCAAATCAAAAGGTGACGCTTATGATTGCACTCTCGACCTCATCCGTCCAATATATGGAAGTGTCTTTTGTGATATGTTTTGGATATATCAAAATGGAACTGCGCCATATCCGCTACTTCCTTGCCGTCGCCCGCGAAGGCAACTTTACCCGTGCGGCTGCGCGCATTGGCATAGGGCAACCGCCACTTAGTCAGCAAATCCGCGACCTGGAACATGAAATCGGAACCGCCCTTTTCCACCGGTTGCCGCATGGGGCCGAACTGACCGAAGCCGGAACGGCATTTCTTGAGGTCGTAGCCCAATTCCCTGATCTCGCAGAGCGCGCCATTCGCGCCGCCCAACGGGCCGGGCGCGGCGAAGTCGGATCCATCCGGGTTGGGTTTACCGCATCTGCCGCCTTCAGCCCCTCTGTCCCGAGGGTATTTCGTGACTTCCGGCGCAGTTACCCCGGCGTTGAAATGACGCTGGAAGAAGCCAACTCGGCCCAGCTGGTCGCTGGCCTTAATGATGAACGCCTTGATGCGGTCTTTCTGCGTCAGGATGCGATTGCCGGTGATGGCATTCGCCTGCATGTGATTTCAAGCGAACCGATGGTGCTCGTCCTGCCGTCCGGACATCCGGCTGCGCAGCGAGAAAAGGTTGCCCTTTCCGAGCTTTGTGACGAGGCCCTGATCCTGACCCCGCGCGCTGTCGGCCCGACCCATTACGACAAGGTCGTCACAGCCTGTCGTGACGCCGGATTTGAACCCCAAATGGGTCAGATCGCCCCGCAGCTGGGATCGGTGATCAATTTCGTCGCCGCCGAACTTGGTTTTTCACTGGTTCCCAAACCAATGACGCAGTTGCAAGCCAAGGGCGTTGCCTATCGCGAGATCGAAGGCGAAGTCCCGATTGCACAGCTCTCGCTTGCCTATCGCAGCAATGACATCTCGACCGCACTGCGTAATTTCGTCAGCCGCACTCTGAGCGCCCACCAAGGCTGACCCGGCCAACCAATCTGCCTTCGGGGCTGGCATGGGGGAAATTTCACGCTAGATTAATGCCAACCGTGAAATCAGGCGCGCCGCAAAAAACCAATTCTGCGATTCCCGCGCCAAACCGAAAGTCTGGCTATGCTACGATATTCCCTTCTTGATCTTTGCCCGGTGAATGCGGGTGAACATCCCTCTGACGCGCTGCGCAATACACTGGCGCTTGCGCAACATGCCGAAAAGCTTGGCTACCATCGCTACTGGCTGGCCGAACATCACAATATGCCCGGCATCGCGAGTGCCGCGACGTCTGTCGTGATGGCGCATGTGGCGGCGGGCACCAAAACCATACGGGTCGGTTCGGGCGGTGTGATGCTACCCAACCATGCGCCGCTTGTGATCGCCGAACAGTTCGGCACCCTTGATGCGCTTCATCCCGGCCGTATTGATCTGGGCATCGGCCGTGCGCCGGGTACGGACCAACGCACCGCCGCCGCCCTTCGCCGCGATATGCATGGTTCCGAAGAACGTTTTATTCAGGATGTCTTGCAGGTTCAGGCATTCCTTGCCCCGCTTGAAGGCAACCCGCCGATCCGTGCCGTCCCGGGTTATGGATCACAGGTTCCGATGTGGCTCCTTGGCAGCAGCCTGTTTTCTGCTGATCTGGCGGCACGCCTTGGCCTGCCCTTCGCCTTTGCCTCGCACTTTGCACCCGACATGCTGATGGATGCGCTCACCCTTTATCGCAACCGGTTCGAGCCAAGCGAACAGCTTGATAAACCCTATGCGATTGCCGCCATGGGCTTCTTTGCAGCTGATACCGACGAGGAAGGTGAATATTTGGCAACCTCGATGCAGCAGCAGTTCCTTAATCTGCGGCGCGGAACACCCGGACAGTTGCCCAAACCGGTCAAGGACATGAACGAGGTCTGGAACCGCGTTGAAAAGGCCGGCGTCGATCACGCCATGCGCTACGCCGCCATCGGGGGCCGTGACACGGTGCGCAAGAAACTGCGTGAGTTTGCCTATATGACCAGCGCCGATGAAATCATGGTGACTGCCAACATCTATGATCAGACCGCACGTCTGAAATCCTTTGAAATTGCCGCTGATCTGTTTGGGGAAATTAACGAAAAGTCTGACAATAAAGACTGCGCCTAAAGGCCGACAGACCATACGCTTTTCGCAAATGCCGGGCTCCATGAGAGTCCGGCATTTGCATTTCATCATACGAAATACCAGAACACACCACTTGCGCTTGCATCATTGGTCGGACAATATGCGCCTCCCGTTGAATCCATCAACGATAGCCCCATGTTTCAAAAGGTTATGGTGCGCCCTTCATGACCGACTTCCTGCTGGCAGCCCTGCCAATCGCGACCATTCTGTTTCTAATGATCAAGGCCAACTGGGGTGCTGCGCGCGCCGGTGCCGCCGCATGGTTTGTGACGGTCATCCTTGCCGTCTTCTTCTTTGGCGCACCGACCGACATGCTGATCATCGCCCAGGCCAAGGGCGTGATGCTGGCCCTTTATATCCTGTATATCGTCTGGGCAGCCCTGATCCTTTATTTCGCGGCCGAAGAAGCTGGCGCGATCAAGACCATCGGGCGCGCCATTCGATCGCTGACCGATGATCGCCCGCTACAACTCCTGATATTGGGCTACGTCTTTGCCAGCTTCCTGCAGGGCGTTGCAGGCTTTGGCGTTCCGATTGCCGTTGTTGCACCGCTTTTACTGGGCATGGGCTTTTCGCCCGTGCTGGCCGTTGCCGCACCGATGATTGGCCATAGCTGGTCGGTGCTGTTTGGCAATATGGCGACCTCGTTCGAAGCGCTGATTGGTGTGACCGGCATTCCGGGCACGGAACTGACCCATTATTCCGCGATCCTTCTGGGCTTGTCGGGCTTTATGTGTGGTGCTGCTGTGCTGTGGCTGGATGGCGGGTTCCGCACCATTCGCCGCCGCATTGTGCCGCTGGTCCTGATTTCCGGTGTGATGGGTGTCGTGCAGTATTTCATGGCCAATTACGGTGTGTGGACGCTGGGTGGCCTGACCGCCGGTATTGCCGGACTGGTTACCTCGATCATCGTGACACGGTTCTGGAAGCCTCATCCCGATGATGTCGCCGAACAGGTTGCCGATGATCATCACCACATGCCTTTGATCGAGGCGCTGACACCCTATCTGGTCTTCATCGTTCTGGTGACTCTCGCGACCTTTGTCCCGGCCGTTGAAATGCTTCTGGGCACGGCCCGCTTCACGCTTGATTTCCCGGAAACCGCCACAGCAGCCGGTTGGGTGATCGAAGCCGAAAGTGCCAAGGCCATCGCCATCTTTGGCCATCCGGGTGCGCTGTTGCTCTATACCGCTGCCATCAGCTTTACCTTCTTCAAGCTCCGCCGCCATTACGATAACGGGATTGGCAAACGCATCTGGCAACGCACGCTTAAAAGCGGCCTTCCGACCAGTATTGGCATGGTGCCGGTGATCGGCCTTGCCATCATCATGGATCACGCGGGCATGACCTATGCCCTGGCCGAAGGCGGTGCAGCGATCTTCTCAGGCGCCTTTGCCGTCGCCTATCCGGTGATCTCGCCCGCCATTGGCGCACTGGGTGCCTTCATGACCGGCAGCACCAACAATTCCAACGTCGTCTTTGGCATGTTCCAGCGCCACACAGCCGAACTTTCCGGTCTATCGACCGCCCTTGTTCTTGCCGCACAGGCAACGGGCGCATCGCTTGGCAGTATGCTGGCCCCGTCAAAAATCCTGGTGGGTTGTTCGACAGTGGGTCTGTCGGGCAAGGAAGGACCGGTCTTGTCGGTCGTTCTTAAAACCGGTGTCATCCTGACCGCTCTTTGCGGCTTCATGGCGCTAGGCATTCTTTTGATCACGACGATGAACGGGGGCGCATAATATGAAACAGAAACTGTTCAATCCGGTCTTTCTCGTCCTGACCTCGATCATTCTGCCGATCGCGGCCTTTGAAGCACTGGTGACAGACAACATTGCCGCAAGCGACATCCTGTTCGCCCTGTTCTGCGCGATCATGGCGCTGATCGTCGCGCGCAAATAAAAGGCCCGCCGACCAAACGGACGACGGGCACTTTTCAAAACTTGCCAAAAACCTTACGGGCGGAGCGCTGCCAGCTTGACGCCAAAGGCAATGAACACCGCCCCTGTAGTTGCCTTGAGCGCGCGCTGGAAACGGCCACTGCCGGCAAAACGCGTGAGACGCGCCAGCAACATGATCATGGCGGCAAACCACACGGCATTGATCGCCGCATGCAGGCAGACCAGCATGAAGGCCGACGTCACCGCCCCCTCACCCACGGGGATGAATTGCGGGAAGGCTGCCAGATAAAAGATCGAAACCTTCGGGTTAAGGGCGTTGGTCAAGAACCCCTCACCATAGGCCTTGATGAGCGTGCGCTTGCGCTTTGCCGGTGAAACCTCGGCAACGGTTTTCACCCCACGCCATGCATCACGCAGCGCCTTGAACCCGACCCAGCACAAATAGGTCGCACCAAGGAACTTCACGATCATAAATGCCTGTGCCGATTGCACCAGAATCACCGAAATACCAAGGATCGACAATGTTCCGTGCAGGTAAAAGGCACTGACGAACCCGGCGACATTGGCCATCCCGGCCGCGCGCCCGGATGTCGGGACGGTTTTTGCGACCAGCACGCCATTGGGTCCCGGCGACATGACAAGCAGTGACGCAACCAGCGCAAAACTCAAAACCTGTGACCAATCCATGGGGCGATCCTTTGCAAATGATCAAACGGTGCGCATTGACAGATGACGTTTCGCACCTTGTCTTGACTATATCCCGGCTCGATCAACCAGCAAGAAAATCATTGTGACCATACATTTTCCCTGCCCGATCCGGTCAGCCTGCCGGGACCAGGAAAATGATAACTTCTGGGAAAATGATAAAGAATAGAAGTGGCCGCCAGGATCAGGCGGCACTACGGTCGTTTCAATAAAAATCAACATGGCAAAAGCCATGCAACGGCGGGGCACGAAACTCCCCACGAGCAAAATCTTCTGATGTCTTGGCAATGTGCCTGCACCCGCAGGCGCAATGTGAGCCCTGCTGACTAGGTTAAACATGCACGTTACCCGATCCATCCGCTCCATCGCCCTTTGCGCCCCCTTTCTGCTAGCTGCAACAGTTGCCCATGCCGCCGCAGAACCATCCGGCCCAAAATGGGGACCGCATATTGATCTGGAAGGCAAAGGCGGGACGGACCGTAACATTGGCGAGACGGACCTGTTCATTCCGCTTTGGCAGGATGAGGACACACTGACCTTCACCAGCCTTCGCGCCCGGATGGATGACAATAACAGCCACGAAGGGAACTTCGGTCTTGGCATCCGTCAGATGCTTGATTCGGGATGGAACATTGGCGGCTACGGGTATTTTGACCGCCGCCACAGCCCCTATGGCAACAAATTCAACCAATTGACCTTCGGCGCAGAGGCCCTGTCGCTTGATTGGGATTTTCGCGCCAATGCCTATGTCCCCATCGGCACCACACAATACTTCGAGGACAGCCTCAGTACTGTCGATGTGAGCGGCACCACCTTGATGTATAGTCAGGGCGAAGAACGTGCCCTGCGAGGTTTTGACGGGGAAATTGGCTGGCGCATTCCGTTATTTAAGGCTGATGCTGGACAGCAACTCCGTGCCTATGCGGGTGGTTATCGCTTTACGGAAGACGGTGTTGATACGGTACAGGGTCCGCGTGGGCGACTGGACCTGACCTTTGATGAAGTTCCTTTTTTATGGGAAGGATCGCGCTTCTCGCTCGGGGCTGAAATTCAGCATGACAGTCCACGCGGCACGCAGGGTTTTGCCAGCTTCCGCCTTCGTATCCCCTTACAAGGTTTTGGCGATGCCCCGAAACCACGCCTGACAGCGATGGAACGACGCATGACCGATCCGATCATCCGCGACATTGATGTGGTCAGTCAGGCCGGACAGTTCTCGGAAGCAAGCGCAATCACCCAAACAGCGGACGGCGAAACGATCACGCTTTTAAACAGCAATTCAACGTCGGCGGGCGATTTTGCCACCGCCATTGCCAATGCAGGTGCCAATTCCACCGTTGTGCTGAGCGGGAACTACACAAATGTCAGTTCCATCACCAATGTTCAGGATGGGCAAACAATTGTCGGCGGAGGTGCACTCGACATCAAAACACCGACAGGGCGTCCGGTTACGGTCACCATCCCAGATTCCTCAATCTCGGGCCCGGGTGACAGCGGCGGTGGTAGTGGCGCCGGCCGCTTCTTTGACATGGCCGATAACAGCAGCCTGATTGGTGTGACGGCAAACCTTACCCGGTCATCAAGCACAACCATCGTGAGAATCGCCGGCAAGAACAATGTCACAATTCGCGACAACAAACTGACAACAACCGTCAGCGGGTCAACTGCATCCACTTTTGATATCGAAGACGGTCAAAATATTACAATTGAAAATAATGACATATCCATAATTGCCAATGGCAGCACTTCTCATTTCCTGGCGATCCGTGGCACCAACTCAAACATCAGAGTCAACGACAACAAGATTTACACAACAGGGACGGCCGCCACCAAACGTTACATTTTGCTTGCTGGAAGCGTAAATATATCCAACCTGTCTGGTACAGGTAATACGTCCAACATCACCACGTGTTACATTGGTGGCAGCCTTGGCACCGTTACAGGAACAATCACGACAAACGGCACCAATTGCCCCTGAGCTGATACTTCACAAATTTATGCCATCGCCTTTAACTTGAACGTTCTTCTTTTGTTCCTTATCATGTCTACATGAAGAACAACATCGCACAGACGTCCGATCCAACCCCTACCGCCATTTTTGATGATGGGTGGTCAAACGCGGGATGTGAGCCGAACATCTTGCCCGCCCGCGGACAAAAGGGGCGCGGGGCCGTGTCCAATGTTGATGGCCGGTTTGAAAGACATATCCATCAGGCGGTTGATGATGGCTGGGCCACCCACCTGCTTGAAGAACAGGAACCGCCGCGCATCAAAACCACCCTTGGCATAGATGGCGCGCGATCTGTCATCACCCGTAATCAAAGCCCCGATGTGCCGTTTGACCGGTCGATCAACCCCTATCGCGGGTGTGAGCATGGCTGTGTCTATTGCTTTGCCCGCCCGACACATGCCTATCTGGGCCTGTCCCCGGGGCTTGATTTTGAGACCAGGCTTTTCTGGAAACCGGAAGCCGCCCAGCTTTTGCGCAAGCAACTCTCATCCAAGGCCTACCAACCCGCCCCGATCGTGATTGGCACAAGTACGGATCCCTATCAGCCAGTTGACCGTAAAAAGAACCTGACGCGCTCCATCATCGAAGTCCTGTCTGACTGCCAGCATCCCTTTTCGCTGATTACCAAAAGCGCACTGGTTACCCGCGACATTGACCTGATCGCGCCGATGGCCGCCCGAAATCGAGCATCGGTTGCCGTTTCAGTCACAAGCCTTGATCACCGGCTGTCAAACCTTCTTGAACCGCGCGCCTCTGCGCCGCATCGAAGGCTTGAGGCGATCCGGAAGCTTTCAGATGCCGGCATCCCAGTCACCGTGCTGTGCGCGCCGATCATCCCGGGCCTCAATGACATGGAAATCGAAAAGATCGTCGCCGCCTGCAAGGAAGCCGGGGCGCAATCGATTGCCCATATCGTGCTCCGCCTACCGCTTGAAATCGCGGATCTGTTCGAAGAATGGCTTGATGCCCATTACCCGGACCGCAAGGCCAAGGTGATGTCGCTAATCCGCCAGATGCGCGATGGTCAAACCTATCAATCGGAATTTGGCACCCGCATGCGCGGCACCGGCCCGATTGCCGATCTGATCGCCAAACGTTTTGAAACTGCGCGCAAAAAGCATGATCTGGTCAACAGATCACTTAACCTTGATTGCAGCGGTTTCAAACGCCCCTGCGCGAACGGGCAAATGTCGCTGTTTTAACACCACCAGCAACATCGCCCCTCGCCTGCACTCGATATGGCATGCTGATCAATCCGCACGCCGGATCAGCATTGTGCTTTTCGCGCCAACCGTCAGGCGCAGCACTTCGCCATCATCAAAGGCGTAGCTCAGGATATGATGATCCGGATCGGTTATCGGCCTGCCTTCGATCCTGACAGCTCCGCTTGCGACAAGCTCGCCTGCGGCCAGACTGGTATCGGCAAAACCCGCCATCAGAATAAGCGGCACCACCCCAATCCCGTCTTTCAGGGCATTGGGCGTGAAATCAAGTGTCGGCATGCGATCGGCAATAGAAATATGGGTCATTTTCCGGTTTCCTTGTTGGTGAAGCCACCTCGGGCAAACCGGTTCATGGAAAAAACAAAGGCCGCCCTGGGGCAGCCGGTCTTGGTTTATTTTACAAACATCAACAGGCGCCGCGCTATGTGCACGACGTAAAATAGGCGTTCTGATGTGTAACAATGTTTTCCATGCTTTTATGCATATGGCGCTTTTTTGGTTTGGTCAAGCCGCTTATTTAGAGCACCTCCCAGCAAAGAAAACACCCGCCAGAAAACCGGCGGGTGCGACGAAAGCTTGATTGATAAGCTGGTTAGCGGAACTTTTAGCTCACCACGCGATAACGTGCGTGGGCTGCCGGTTCGCTAATGATGGCCGGATCAATCATGGCGTTGATTGCTTCCTGTGCCTCGCTGGCAGCAACACCTTCGCGGTCTTTGGCAGTCACATTGCCATCTTCGGAAAGCGCCCTTGCGCGTGCGTTTTCAAAGAAGCGCAGACCGCGTTTTTCCATGACATACAGGGTTTCACCACCCCATTCTCCGGTCCAGACAAGCCCCGAAAGGCCTTCCATTTCGCGTTCAATGCGGGTCGGTGAAATCGGCATGCCAAGGCAGGTGGTCAAAAGGAAGGAAAGCTCGGCCGCGGTAACACCATCTTCGCAGCATTCCTCGGCCAGAACTGACATCACGGCCATGGTCACAACCCGAAGCGAAACCTTGTCGGTCTCAAGCCCCGGGAAACGATTCTGCTGAAGTTCAACAATGTCATTGGCGATACGATCAACATCCCCACGGATGACATAACGCCCGCGCCATACCCGGCAGCTGCTTCTGACTTCCCACTCGCTCATGATTTTGGTCCCACCCGTTTTTGTTTGTCCCTGCAAAAAAGATACAACAATCATACATTTCGTCAATATCTTTTTCGACTTTTTGTATTATTTTCTACACTCTTGACGGAACCACTGGAAGCCATCGCCGGCAACGGTATATCCGTCCTCGTTTTCGACCTCTTCCAGGTAACCCCGCAGCACCGCTGCATGGAAATCGCGACTGAAATTTCGCGGCATCCGCAGATGATCTTGACGGCGCAGCAATCGGCGCACGTCCCCACGTGTGACGAAACTTCTGCCATCACGATATTGCAGCCAGATCGCAGCAAGCAAAATCGTCTCGGCAAAGCCACGCGGCTGCAAGCGCGCCACGAGATCGCCAAAGCTTCCGACAAATCCGGTGATAAACATGCCGGGATCAATGGCACCCGAAACTGCCAGGTCACCGCCATATCCCGATACTGGTTGCCCCGCACCTACTGCGGTTCCCCCACCCGCAGCATCGCGAGCATAATCATCACTCAAACGCCCAGCACTGTCAGATACAGTCGCGCCAGACTCTGCACGTTGCACGCTGCGCCCGTCATCAGAAGCGCTCTGCACATTCCCTTGCGCCCGCACTGCTGGTCCTGCCGATACAGGCCCCGCCATCATGCCCGCTCCAGACGGCGCCTGCCCGAAGAGAGCCGCCATCACCACAGGTAAACGCGCCGGCGGGATCGCACATTCGAGATCCACCGGCCCGAAGTCCCCTTCACCGGAAAGTTTGACATGAATAACGGCTGGCACGGCTGCTGTACTCCTGAATTACACGGCACCGATACCATACACTTCGTATATATTTCAACATAAATCTAATATTTATGTATAATTTTATACATTCCACGGTTGAGCACCCCAGCAACTTTGTGCTCGACAACGCCTTTGCACCCACCGCACCATGAACCAACAAACCGGCCCTGCGCATCTACCTGCCCCGCCAAGGACCTGCGCGCTGGCCGGAGAAATCAAGAACGCCACCACACGGGAAGGAAGAGAGAAACATGACACGTCTTTTGTTTCGCGAAGACGCCTATGCACAGAATTGCACCGCCACCGTCACCAGCATTTCAGATCGCGGCATCGAGCTTGATCAAACCGTGTTTTATGCCACAGCAGGCGGACAGTCCGGCGATATCGGAACCCTGACCCTTGCCGATGGCACGGCATTACCTGTCGCAACCACAGTCAAGGATCGCGAAACCGGACGCATCCTGCATATCATTGCCGATGATCACCCCCTGCCCGCGGTTGGTGATGCCATCACAGCCGAGCTTGACTGGGACAACCGTCACAAGCTGATGCGCTTTCACACCTGCCTGCATCTACTATGTGCCGTGATCGAGGGGGATGTGACCGGCGGCAATATAGCCGCCCACAAGGCACGCCTTGATTTCAACCTGCCGGAAGCAGCACTTGATAAGGACGAAATCACCGAAAAGCTCAATGAGCTGATCGCACGCGATGCCGATGTGTATGATGGTGAAATCACGGTGGCCGAACTTAAAGCCAATCCGGAACTGGTGCGCACCATGTCCGTGCAGCCACCGATGGATGGCAACGCGATCCGCACTGTCACCATCGAAGGCATTGATTTCCAACCATGTGGCGGCACCCATGTCCGCAAAACCGGTGAAATCGGCAAGGTCACAGTATCGAAGATCGAAAAGAAAGGCCGTCAGAACCGCCGCATCAACGTCGTCTTTGCAGACTGACGTGCATTATATCTGACAACCGGCAGATGGCGCGCAAACCCAACAGCGCGCTGTGACTGCCGGTTGCCAGCGGACGGCAGGACCGTTACAAATTTAGACTGAAACTCAGGACCAATTTAAAATGATCCCGGAGCCAACCGGAATCACACCATTGCCAATCGGAGCTTGTCCATGACCAACCCACTTTCCGACGCCCTTGTTTCCACCCAATGGCTTGCGGATCACCTTGATGCACCGGACGTGCGCGTCGTCGATGCCAGCTGGTATATGCCAGCCGAAAACAAGAATGCCCGCGACTTCTATGACGCAGAACATATTCCGGGCGCGGTTTTCTTTGATATTGATGATATCGCCGCCGACGATAGCGCCCCGCTGCCGCACATGATGCCTGATGCGATCAAGTTTTCCGCCAAGGTCCGCAAGCTCGGCCTTGGTGACGGTGTCCGTGTCGTGGTCTATGGCCAACAGGGCTCCGCCCTTGCCGCGTGCCGCGCATGGTGGATGCTGCGTCATTTTGGTCATCATGACGTTGTTGTGCTTGATGGCGGTTTGCCGAAATGGCTGGCCGAAGGACGCCCGGTGACCGATGCCCCGACCCCGCCGCGCGAACGCCACTTCACCGCACGCGCCAACAGCTTCCTGCTGCGTGAATTTGATCAGGTTCTCTCGAACGTCAAAACCAAACGCGAACAGCTGGTCGATGCCCGCGCGGGCGAACGGTTCCGCGGCGAGGTCGATGATCCCTGGGGCAAATCCGGCCACGTTCCCGGCTCCTATAACCTGCCCTTTACCGAGCTTCTGAACACTGATGGCACCTTCAAATCAGCAACCGAAATCAAGGCCGCATTTGACAAGGCGGGCGTAGACCTCGGCAAACCGGTGGTCGCAAGCTGCGGCTCTGGCGTGACCGCGTGCGTTCTGGCAATGGGCGCCTACATTTCGGGCTATAAACAGGTCGCAGTTTATGACGGCTCCTGGGCCCAGTGGGCCACAACCGAAGACAGCCCGGTCGATACCGGCCCGGCATAAGACCGATCTGATCCCTTCAGACATTTAAGATGAGAAACCCGATGCCCGCCCCATCCCCCTTTGGTCTGGAACTGGCCAATAATACCGCCGACGCGGCGGGCATCGAACTTGAACAGCTCAAAACCCCTACAGCCGAAGACATCGCCGCCATCACCCGGCTTTGGATCGCAACCGGCCTGATCCCGGCCATCCGCGATGCCCGTCAGGATATCGAAAACTGCATTTCGGCCGACAATGGCAGCCTGATCGTTGCCCGCATGCCAAATGATCAACAGATCTTCGCCACCATGATGACCGGCCATGACACTGTTTTTGGCTGGATACACTACCTTGCAATTGCCGAACACGCCCAAGGATCGGGCATTGGCAGTGAGCTGGTGGCACTGGCCGAGGATATCCTGCGCCTTTCCGGGCTGGGTGAGATCCGGGTTACCATTGAAAGTGCCGCAGCGGATGATTTTTACACCAAACTCGGCTATGACTTTATCGGAAGCGTCACCGATCAGGATCAACCTGATTCGCCCCAAAACAAAATAATGCGCAAGAGTTTAGTCCAATGACCCCATCCAATCCGCGCAAGCTGGAAGTTGTTGTCAGCTTCCTTGAAATGCAAAGCCCGCCCGATCGCGTTCCAGCCATCGTCCCGCCGGGCAAGGTCGCGATTATCCGTGCTGAAAACCCGACCCTGTCATTTTATCGCTACCTTTATAATACGGTTGGCGAACCGTGGCTGTGGTGGCTGCGCCGCCTCATGAGCGACGAGGAACTGGCACCGATCCTGGCCAAGCCCGAAACGCATGTTTATGTGCTGTATGTCGCGGGTGTACCGGCCGGCTTCGCCGAGCTTGATCTGACGGATTTTGAATCTGATAACGTCATTGATCTGCATTATATGGGCCTGATGCCGGAATTCATCGGCAAGGGCTTTGGCAAATACCTGCTTGATTGGGCGATTGATACCGCCTGGAGCTTCAAGCCCGCCCGCCTGACGGTCAATACCTGCACACTTGATCATCCAAGTGCACTTGGGGCTTATCAAAAGGCAGGTTTTGCGATATACGACCAGCGAACCGATATTGTGGACGATCCGCGTGATACCGGGCTGATCCCGCACATTGATCATCATGTTGATCATGATGGCCATCCTGCTGGTGATGCGCCCAAACGTGAAAGTGACAGTGAAAATGCAAATAATGCAGATTCCGACACTTTGATCGTTGACTTTCCCGACCGCGCACGGTAACAAGCGCGCCTGAGTTTACCCAAGCCAGAGGATGATGACCCATGGCAGTGCCAAAGAAAAAAGTGACCAAGTCCCGTCAGGGCATGCGTCGCTCGCATGACAAGCTCGCCAAGGGCTCGTACCGCGAAGACAAAGAGACCGGCGAACTGCATCGCCCGCACCACATTGACCCGAACACCGGTATGTACCGTGGTCGTCAGGTGGTCGAGCCGAAGATGTAATTCCGTACCGGAGAGCTTTTTGCTCTTTGGCGGTTTGCGACGCTATATATTTCCACGCCAGTCCAATCGGGCTGGCGTCTGGTTTAAAAAGGGATGAAACCGTCTGGTTTCATCCCTTTTTATTTGCCCCTACTCAAACCCGTCGGCACCGGTCCCGCAGACAATTACGCCGACCCGCCCCGGGGCCGCATCGCCCAGACGATCGTTCATCACTGCTGCAATACCGGCCGCTGCTGACAGTTCGACCGAAAGACCAAACTCTTTCCAAAGCCACCTTGCGGCCTTTTGCATTTCCTCGTCACTGACAAGGGCAATGCGATCAACGTTTCTTGAAATCAGATCGACATTAAGTGCTGATGACTGACGCGGTGCCAGACTGGTCGCGGCTGTATTGACACTTGACAGTGTCACGACCTCGTTGGCCTTAAGGCTTTCAAACAGGGTTGCCGCCCCGGTCGGCTCAACACCGATCACCCGGATCGAGGGACGCAATAGGCGGGCGGCTGTCGCCACACCGGAAATCAATCCACCGCCACCGATTGCGACCACCAGCGTATCAAGGTCAGGTTGCTGCTCCAGAAGCTCCAGCGCAATCGTGCCCTGCCCTGCGATCACCTTGGGATCGGCAAAGGGATGGATATAGGCCATGCCGCTTTCACGCGCGTGCTCCATCGCCGCACGGTTGGCGTCATCCCAGACAGCCCCGATCAAGGCAACATCAACACCTTGATCGCGCAGTTTCTTGACCTTGGGCTTTGGCGTATTGGTCGGCAGGAAGATTTTCACAGGAACAGCAAGGGTGCGTGCCGCATGGATCACGCCCATGCCGTGATTGCCACCCGATGCGGTGCAAAGCCCGGCTGCTCGTTGCTCGGGATCAAGCGCCAGTGCAGCATTCATAGCACCACGTGCCTTGAAGGATCCGCTGACCTGCATGTTTTCAAGTTTAAGAAACATTTCGGGGATGCGATCGCGTGCAGCAAAACCCGTTGTGTCACCAAAATTGCTGGCTTCAAACACCGGGGTCAGGCGCACATGGTCTGATATCGCCTTGCGCGCGGCACGAAAATCCTGAAGTTCAATCACGAGGCCCCCTTTACAATTCTTTTGTCATTCTTTGCGGTTATTGCCCGTAAGAAATAACCCGATAACCGGGTTTAACAATGGCTTTGTCGCAAAAAGCCTTGAATGCCCGCCGCCAAGGTGGTTTGTCTTTGAAGCACAAGACGTCGCGCCCAAGGAGTACCGCCAGACATGTCATCGCAAAGCCCCAAACATACCGCAACCAAATTGGTCCATGCTGGCCGCCGTTCCAGCCAGTATCACGGTGTGGTCAACCCGCCGGTCCTGCATGCCTCGACCATCCTGTTTGACAGCCTGGCAGAACTTGAAAAGGCTGGTGCATCGGCACCGGGCAAAGTTACCTATGGCCGCCACGGTACGCCCACGCGCTTTCTGCTTGAAGAAGCTGTTGCGGAACTTGAAGGCGGTTATGGCACGCTTTGCGTATCGTCTGGCGTTTCGGCCATCACCAATGCGATCCTGGCTTTTGTAAAGCCTGGCGATCATATCCTGATCACCGATAGCACCTATTTCCCGACTCGCAACTTGTGCAATACCTTCCTTAAGAAGTTCGGGGTCGAGACGGAATACTATGATCCGGCGATTGGCAGCGACATTGCAGGCCTTATTCGCGACAACACCGCCCTTGTCTGGTGCGAAAGCCCGGGCTCGCTGACCTTTGAGATGCAGGATATCCCGGCCATCGCCAAGGCGGCGCATGCGCGCGATGTTAAAGTCCTGCTGGATAACACATGGGCCTCACCGATCCTGTGCCGCCCGTTTGAACTCGGTGTTGATGTCTCGGTTCAGGCCGGCACCAAATACATTGTCGGCCATTCCGACGTCATGCTGGGCACCATCACCACCGCGACCGAGGAAGACCTTCTGACCATTAAAAAGCAGGTCCTGATTTCAGGTGACGCGGTTGGGCCTGATGATTGCTACCTTGCCCAGCGTGGCCTGCGCACCCTTGCCGTGCGCCTTAAACAGCATCACGAAAGCGGCCTTAAGGTTGCGAAATGGCTGCAAACCCGACCGGAAGTCAAACGCGTCCTGCATCCGGGTCTTCCCGATGATCCGGGCCATGCTATCTGGAAACG
This sequence comes from Thalassospira sp., assembly GCF_002709775.1. Taxonomy (GTDB): domain Bacteria; phylum Pseudomonadota; class Alphaproteobacteria; order Rhodospirillales; family Thalassospiraceae; genus Thalassospira. The sequence continues at coordinate 16,850 of NZ_PAQR01000028.1, read as the reverse complement.
CGATTTCTCGGGCGCATGCGGCCTGTTTTCCTTTGTCATGGAACCGGTCGAGAAAGCCCAACTCGCCAATATGGTCGATCACATGGAACTCTTTGGCATGGGCTTTAGCTGGGGCGGCTTTGAAAGCCTGATCCTGCCGTCTGATCCAACCAAAATCCGTACTGCCACCAAATGGGACGAAGACGGCCAACTGATCCGCCTGCATATCGGCCTTGAAGACGCAGACGATCTGATCGCCGATCTGGAAGCCGGATTTGAGCGCCTGAAAACGGCCTAAAAACAGCCATCATCAAAATGAAAAACGGCGCGGAAATTCCGCGCCGTTTTGCTTTGTCACCATCGACAAGATCCGCTTTACGAAACAAGCTTCCGCATAACCGGCGCAAATCCTGCCGACAGGATAAAGATCGCAGCTGCCGAAATCACAATACTCGGCCCGGCCGGGGTATCGACATGCCATGACAGGGCAATGCCTGCCAGAACGGCAGCTGCACCAAACATCCCCGCCCCAATCGCCATTTGTTCCGGCGTCCGGGCAAAAAAGCGTGCGCTCGCGGCCGGCACGATCAAAAGAGCTGTGATCAGAAGAACACCGACAATCTTGATCGCCATGCCGATCACAAGCGCCATCAACAGCATGAAGATCAAACGCAACCGTTCGACCGGAATGCTCTCAGCCGCAGCAATTTCCGGGCTGACCGTGAGTGCCAGCAACGGGCGCCACATCCATGTCAGGATCCCAAGCGCAAACGCCCCACCAACACCCAGAAGCCAGATATCCGCCGCATTGACCGCCAGAATATCGCCAAACAGATAGGCCATGAGGTCAATCGCCACACCCTGCACAAAGGCAAGGGCCACCATACCAAGTGCCAGCGTGGAATGGGCCAGCATGCCCAGCACGGTGTCATTGCCAATCCGTGATTGCCGCTGACCAAAGGCCAAAATAAGCGCCGCTGCCAGACAGGTCGCGATCATGCCAATCCGCACATCCACCCCGATCAGAAGACCAAGCGCGACCCCCAAAAGGGCCGTGTGGGCGAGCATATCGCCAAAGAACGCCATGCGCCGCCAGACGATGAAAGCCCCAAATGGGCCACAAACGACGGCCAGCAAAACACCGCCCAAAACGGCACGAAACAGGAAATCATCCATCATTGGTGTGTCCCTGCCCCTTCTTTGACGGTTGTGCCGTGATCATGTGCGTGGTGATGATGGTCGTGCGAATGATCGTGCGTATGATCATGGCCGCATCCGCCGACAACATGCCCCGACAGATCATGTTCATGATCGTGTTCGTGGTGATAAATGCCAATCGCATCGGCCTCACGCACCCCAAACAGCGACCGGTATTCCGGATGCTGGCGCACGGTTTCGGGCTGCCCGTGGCAGCAGACATGACGGTTGAAACATACCACCTGATCGGTCTTGGCCATCACCAGATGCAGATCATGCGAAATCATCAGAACCGCACAATCAAGCTCGCGGCGGATGTCATCAATCAGGCGATAAAGCTCCGCCTGACCGGACACATCAACCCCTTGCGTCGGCTCATCAAGCACCAGAAGGTTCGGGCGCAGCAAAAGGGTACGCGCCAGCATCACACGCTGCGTCTCGCCGCCCGAAAGCTGGCTCATCTGCGCATCGATCACATGCCCCGCCCCGACCTGGCCCAGAACGCCTTCGCATTCAGTCCGGCTGGCAGAGCGGGTCAATGTCAGAAACCGCTTCACGGTCATCGGCAGAACCTGATCGATAGCAAGCTTCTGCGGCACATAGCCGATTGTAAGCCCGCGTTTGCGCACGACCTCGCCACTATCGGGCTTCTGCAAGCCCAGAAGCGTTTTGACCAATGTGGATTTGCCCGCCCCGTTCGGCCCGATCAGGGTGATGATCTCGCCCGGATGAATGGCAAGCGATACCTGATCAAGGACGCGCTCATTGCCAAAGGACAGGATCAGGTCACGGCCTTCAATGAGTGGCGCAGTCATGGCACAGCCCCTTGATCTCGACCGTGGTCGCCTGAATGGTAAAGCCGACACTGCGCGCGGCCTTGCGCACCGCGTTGCTCATATCCTCGTTCACCGCCTCGGCCACGCGGCCACAATCAGTACAGATGAAATACTGCCCCAGATGTTCGCAATCGGGCCGGTCACAGCCGAAATAGGCATTAAGCGACTCAATGCGGTGCACCAGTCCAAGCTCGGTCAAAAATTCCAGCGCACGATAGACCGTGGGCGGCTGCACACGTTGCCCTTCGGCCGTCAGCGCATCGAGCAGCTCATAAGCCGTCACCGCCTTGTGCGATTGCCAGATCAGGGTAAAGACCTTCCGGCGCATATCGGTAAAGCGGGCATTTTCGCTGTCACAGACTTTCTCTGCCTGCGCAAGTGCGCTATGCACACATCTGTCGTGATCGTGGCCCTTTTTCGGGAAAAGATCGCTCATAGCTGAATATCTCGTAACGACGGCCACCTGATTTCGGCAGCTGAGGCTGCAGCGATTTCAAAAAGCCGTGGCATCTGATGAAATGTTATAATATATCATTTTCTGACGCGCCGAACGTCAAAAGTCAACCACCATCGACCGGAGCACCCCCATGACGGGCTCAAATGCATTGATTGCCGACAAACTGAAATTCAACGAAAACGGCCTGATCCCGGCAATCGCCCAGCAACATGACAGCGGCGAAGTCCTGATGATGGCCTGGATGAACCGCGACGCGGTGCTTGAGACACTTGAAACCGGCCGAGTTTGCTATTTCTCGCGCTCTCGCGGCAAACTCTGGCGTAAGGGCGAAAGCAGCGGTCAAGTACAGAAACTTGTCGATTTTCGCTATGACTGCGACATGGACACCATTCTGGTCGAAGTCGATCAGATCGGGGTCGCGTGCCACACCGGTCGGCGCAACTGTTTCTATTTCGCCGCACGTGACGGCGAAGAAGTCGTGATTTCCGAACCGGAAGTCTCGGTCGAAGAGCTTTACGGCAAGAAATAAGCCCCACTGTCATTGTCACTTTCACTGCCCCAAACCACAAAACCTGATTGATCATGGCCCTTTCCAACGAACAGTTTGACCGCATCGCCACCACCGTCATTACCGGCTTTCTCGGCAGTGGCAAGACCACGCTTCTCAACGCCCTGCTGACCCAGGACGGCATGGACAAGACCGCGGTCCTGATCAACGAGTTTGGGGAGATCGGGCTTGATCACCTTCTGGTGCGCGAAGTCTCCGAAGACGTGGTGTTGCTGAATTCGGGCTGCATTTGCTGCTCGGTGCGCGGCGATCTGATTTCCGGTTTGCGCGATCTGTTTGTCAAACGTACGCGCGGTGAAATCCCGGAATTTGATCGGGTGATCATTGAAACCACCGGCCTTGCCGATCCGGCCCCGATCCTGCACACCCTGATGACTGACCCGCTTCTGACCACCAAGTTCCGTCTTGATAGCGTGGTCACCACGGTCGATGCGCTCCATGGTGCGGGGCAGCTTGATAACCATCCCGAAAGTGTGAAGCAGGCCGCGGTTGCCGATCGCATCCTGATGACCAAGGCCGATCTGGCTGATGACGCCACACGGGTAGAACTTGAAGACCGCCTGCGTGCGCTTAATCCGGCCGCGCCGATTTATCCGGTGGTCAATGGCGATATTGCGGTTTCCAAGCTTTTCAATGCCGGGCTCTATGATCCGACGACCAAAAGCATGGATGTACAGAAATGGCTGCGTGATGAAGCCTATGAACAGCATGGCGACGACCATCATCATGACGAGCATGGGCACACGCACGATCATTCTCACGACCACGGCCATGCTCATGATCATTCCCATGACCATGATCACGAGCACCACCACCATGATCACAGCCATGATGTAAACCGCCATGATGATCACATCCGGTCCTTCTGCATCACCTTTAATGAACCAATCCATTGGGACGCGTTTGTTACGTGGGCCGAAATCTTTACCCAGATGCGCGGCGAAAGCCTTTTGCGGGTAAAAGGCATCCTTAATCTGGTGGGCGAAGATGCGCCGGTCGCCATTCATGCCGTGCAGCATGTCTTTCACCCGCCGGCATCCCTTCCCGCCTGGCCAAGCAACGACCATCGATCAAAGATCGTTTTCATCACCAAGGATCTCGGCCCGCAGGTAATTCGTGACTCATTCTATCATCTCAATGCCGCGGTCAGCGAAACCAGCGAAGATAACGCAGGCAAATAATAATCCACGGCGTTTGAGCCACATCAAGGATTGCCCACCGGGATTGGGCCAATCTCGTTCTTGGCTTGATACAGCCTCACTCTAAGTCCTGAACTTCGGGCGACTCATTACCCATGGTCGCCCTTTTTCTTTGCCTGAATTCAGGCTCCGAATATCAGGCGTTCCCGCACAACACCCCGAATGCACAGCCTTTCTCATCCTGATGTACAGGTTGCGCCGTTACGTCATTGGACTAAATCTGGCGCACATATCGGGCAAACTGACACCTGATCGTCATTTGCACATGACCTCGGGAACAGCCAAAATCACAACAATCAAACTTCACAGGGGGTAAACCAGCATGATTTACCGGAACTGGTAGGGCGTTGAAATTCCCGCCCTTGGCTTTGGGACGTATGAGCTCAATAACGATGATGCCGCGACCATGATCGCGGAAGCCGCCAAGATCGGCTATCGCCATTTCGATACCGCCCAGATGTATCACAATGAAGAAGGCGTCGGTCGCGGCCTGAAGGCATCCGGCCTTGCACGCGACGACTATTTCGTCACCACCAAAATCTGGTACGACAAATTCCAAAGCGGCGATCTCCAGACCTCGGTCATGGAAAGCCTGCGCAAGCTTGATCTTGAACATGTCGATCTGTTGCTTCTGCACTGGCCGACCGACGATGTGCCGCTTGAAGAAACCATTGCGGCATTGAACGAGGTCAAAAACCTCGGCATGACCCGCCTGATCGGGATTTCAAACTTCCCGACTGCCCTGATCGAAAAGGCCGTGTCGCTGTCCAATATTCCCCTCACAGTCAATCAGGTCGAATATCACCCCTATCTTGATCAGACCAAGGTGCTCGAAAGCCTGCGCGCACGCGACATGCTGCTGACCGCCTATTGCCCGATTGCGCGTGGCACGGTCCTGAAGGACCCGACGCTTAAGGCCATTGGCGAGAAATATGGCAAATCGGCTGTTCAGGTGACGCTGCGCTGGTTGATGCAACAAGACAGCGTCGTGGCCATTCCGAAATCGGGATCGCCGAAAAATGCGGCAGCCAATTTCGATATCTTTGATTTCGAGCTGTCTGAAAGCGATATGGCCGCGATCCATGATCTTGCCAAACCGGACGGTCGCCTGATTGATCCGTCCTTTGCCCCGAAATGGGATCAGGCCGCCTGACCCCAGCAAAGAAGACCTTCGCAAACACGCATAAAATTACCAAGACCGGCCCCGTTTGGGTCGGTCTTTTGCGTTTGGGGATGCCCCCATATCAAAAACGCGCGATTTTCGCCCCCTTCTTGCGCACAGCTTGTTTCGCACCTGCGAAAGGCGTATTTTTAGTGAGGGTCAGGGCCTATCAATTTGATTGGAATGGCAGACGTTATATTTGTGAAATTCAAGGAAAAGCGCGCCGGGCGGGCTGGTGCCCCGGACAAGGGGTTTGACGCAGGAGTTTGCAAATATAACGTCTGTCCTTCGGATTGAACGGATTTGCACGGGCTACTTTGTCGCAAAACCTTGAAAGATAGACATCTTCCCGCGGTTTTGCTTCGCGTATCCGCACAAATCCGATCAACCATTCGAACCAAATTGATAGGTCCTGACCCTAATTAATCAACCAACTGGCGGCATTTCGCTTATGAGCACCGAAAACACAACCGATACTGCAACCACCACCAGCACACCGAAAAAGGACGATATCGCCCATCGCCTGTATGAGGATGTGCTGGCCCTGTTGCTCGGCACCATGGTGGTGTCACTCGGTGTGACGCTTTATAGCGAAAGCATCCTTGTCACCGGCAGTACCGCCGGGGCCGCCCTTTTGATCGAGCATGCCACGGGCCTGTCCTTTGGCGTGATCTTCTTTGTGATCAACCTGCCGTTTTACTGGCTGGCGTTCAAACGCATGGGCAAGGCATTTACCATCAAGACCTTCATCGCCGTTGGTCTGGTCTCGGCCTTCTCGAAACTGACCCCGATGCTGGCGACGTTCGAGACGCTCAACCCGATCTATGCCGCCGTTGCCGGAGGTGCGTTGATGGGGATTGGCCTGCTCATGCTGTTTCGCCATCGCGCCGGCCTTGGCGGGGTCAATATCCTGGCCCTGTATCTGCAGGAAAACTTCAACATCCGCGCCGGTTACTTCCAACTTGCCGTCGATATGGTGATCCTCGTCTGCGCTTTCCTGACCTTGCCGTTTGACAAGGTCCTACTCTCAATCCTCGGCGCCGTCGTGCTCAACCTGATCATTGCGCTGAACCATCGTCCGGGGCGGTATTTCTCCGCGCGATAGTATTCACCGCGTCGAGATTACGCTGCATCCGTCCCCGAGGCCTGCAACCGCTTGGCATCGTACGACGGTGCCAGACCGAACAGACGGGTGTATTCACGGCTGAATTGGGAGGCGCTTTCATAGCCGACGTCAAAGGCTGCACGGCCGACTTCGGCACCCGCAAGGATGGCGCGGCGTGCTGCCTGCAGGCGGAGTGTTTTCTGATATTGCAGCGGGCTCATGCCCGTTGCGTTGCGGAAATGGCGGCGGAACGATGCCGGGCTCATGCCCGCACAATTGGCCATGTCGCCAATCGGAACGCTTTGATCGATATTGTTGCGGATCCAGTTGAGCGCGCGGCGAACCTGCGCGATTTTTGGATCGGACGCAACGATCTGATGCAGCGCTGCCGCCTGCGGCCCGCGCAGCAGGCGATAAAGAATTTCCTTTTCAAGCAAGGCGCCCATCACCGCGACGTCTTCGGGGGCGTGTTTGAGCGCAAGCAAGCGCTGGCAGGCATCAAACAGAGCATCGGGGGCCGGGCCGACGGCAAAACCTTTACGCGCATCCGGGTCAACATCCGGGGCCTGGGCCACCAGATCGGCCAGATGATCGCGATGAAGCGCGATGCTGATCGCCATATAGGGCTCATCTAAACTCGCCTTGGTGATCTGACCCGCCACAGGCAGGTCGATCGAACCGACAAAGCAGGACCCCGGCGCATAATGCAGGATGCTGTCGCCGACAATGACTTCCATCGATCCCTGCAAAACGATGCAGGCCACCGGTTCATAGAGTGTGACCACAGGTGCCCCGGCCTCTGTCACCGCATAAAGATCAAACCCGTCAAGGATGTTGACGAATTGGCCCGGCTTGGCGATTTCGCGGGCCTGAGAACAAAGTTGCTGGAGTTTTTCTTGCATCTTGATGCTCTGAAACGGTGAAGGACGGAAGCACGATCCATCGATGATTTAAGCCATATTTGCCCGCAAGAGCACGGCCGCAATCGGCAAATGATCAAATTAGGCAAATAATAGATCGAAACCTGCAAGCACGAAGCCCGACAACGAGCTTAAATGGTGCCCATACACACGGCGTCGCAGGCTTTGCACATATCAAAGCATAAGACGCCATGAACGTTTTTGGCAAATCCATCTTTGCGCAGCCGCATTGCAGGCAAGGACGCAAAGACGGCGTTTGCCGGAGCTTTCGTGCAAGGAGCACCTTCTATGTCTAACTCACCTATTCGCGTTGGCTTTATCGGCCTGAACCCTGACAGCCACTGGGCCGCAACCGCCCACCTTCCGGCCCTCAAGGCACTTGGTGATACCTATGAGATCGTTGGCGTTGCCAACAGCACACCGGAAAGTGCCAAGCGCACCGCCGATGAATTGGGCCTGAAATATGCCTTCTCAAGCCCCGCCGAACTTGTTGCATCCCCGGAAATCGACCTTGTCGTCGTTACCGTCAAAGTGCCCTATCACTACGAGCTGGTGTCACAGGCCCTTGAAGCTGGCAAGCATGTCTATTGCGAATGGCCGCTGGGCAATGGTCTTGATGAAGCAGTTCGTCTGGCCGAACTCGCCAAGCAGAAAGGCGTCGTCGCCGCTGTCGGCACGCAGGCCCGCACCGCGCCGGAAATTATCCATCTGGCAAAGCTGATCAAGGATGGCTATGTCGGCAAGGTTCTGTCGACCAGCCTGATCGGCACCGGCGGCAACTGGGCCAACCAGTGCATCGCTGAACACTATTACCTGTTTGATCGCAAAAATGGTGCGACCATGCAGGACATCCCGATGGCTCATACCCTGGCAGCCGTCAAGGATGTTCTGGGCGATTTCGGCACCCTTGATGCCACGTTCCTCAGTAACTTTGACACCGTAAAGATCGCAGAAACCGGCGAAGAAAAACCGAAAAACGCCGCCGATCAGGTTCTTGTTCAGGGCACCATGGCAAGTGGTGCGGCCCTTTCGGTGCATTACCGTGGTGGCGTTTCACGCGGCACCAACCTTCTTTGGGAAATCAACGGGACCGAAGGCGACATTCAGGTCACCGCAGGCCTTGGTCATGCCCAGATGGTTCAGCTGACCATCAAGGGTGCCAAGGGCGAGGAAAAGGAACTGAGCGATCTGATGCCAGATGCATCCGTCTATGAAGGCATGCCGGAATTCCCCGGTGCACGTAACGTCGCGGGCATCTATGCCCGTATCGCCGATGACATCAAAAACGGCACTAAAACAGCACCGACCTTTGCTGACGGCGTTGAACTGCACAAGGTTCTTGATGCCATCGAAAAATCGGCAGAAGCCAAGAACTGATCACATCTGATCCAGCGGGACCAACATCCCGCGGCTTGATCATCGGCGATCACCTGAAATCCGGGGCCTGCTTTGCGGGCTTCGGATTTTTGTTTTGCGCTATTGGGAGATAAAAATGGCGATCCCTGCAGGACTCGAACCTGCAACCTACAGATTAGAAGTCTGTTGCTCTATCCAGTTGAGCTAAGGGACCGCTGGGTGGGGGCTGGTTTGCTTATCCCCCGGGGCATGGCCTTGGACGCCTGCCCGATTGAGTGCAGGGTTTAACGTCCCCTGTCAGACGAAACGGGGCGGAAATCCGCCCCGAGAATTGGTCAATCGCCGCTGGCAACTGCCAGATCAGACAACGCGCTTGAACGCGAAGTTATCGGCATAGGATTTGATCTGAACCTTGCGCGGTTTCGGCATTTCGATATCCGCGATCAGCTTGTGCTTGGCCGCAAAGGCCTGCGCTTCTTCGAGGGGTTCGAAATACATGCGGACCTGACCACGGGTATCGGTCGATCCAATCCAGCCCATCAACTGATCGGCAACCTTTTTCGCACCCGGTTCAAATTCCATGACCCAGTGCTTGGTTGCAGCCTGACCGGACTGCATGGCGTTCTTGGCAGGTTTGTAAACACGGACCTTCATCTGGACCCTCGTCTTGACCGTCGGGATAAGATGGTGATGGCAGTTAAGCGGGCCTCTCTAACCCCTGCTATCTCTTCATCTTTTACACCTTTTATCGCCAATTGGAAATCCCGTTGGGCATCCGAAAAACGATAAAAGGGGAAAATGGTCGGGAAGGCGAGATTCGAACTCGCGACCCCCTGCTCCCAAAGCAGGTACGCTACCAGACTGCGCTACTCCCCGACGCGGATGTGGATTTAGCACCATCTTGCTGGGTGGGCAAGACCGCATTACGCGTTTTTATGTAAAAAATGGCGCAACAAGTTTCGCAAAAACCAAAGGCCGCAGATATCACCTGCGGCCTTGCTATTGCTGATTGATCGCCCGGCTGTCTGTTGGCCGGGGCTTTGCTGGTCAGCGCGGAAGTCCTTCGACCTTCTCACCAACTTCAAAGCCCATCCGGTCGGCTGATCCGCCATTCAGTTCCAGCACAAAGCGTACGGGCCTTGGCGACGGAATGATGGTTTCCGATTGCGGGACGGTGCGCTTTTCAATACCGACAATCGTGCCATCGGCTGCGATGAACAGCATATCAAGCGAGATAAAGGTGTTTTTCATCCACATCGAAATGTCGCGCGCGCCGCCGAAATCAAACAGCATGCCGGCATCATTGGCCATTTCGGTGCGGAACATCAGGCCGCGTGACCTTTCTTCGGGTGTCACGGCCATTTCAACATTGAACACTTCGCCATCAACAAGAAGACGCGACCGTTCAAATCCGGTTGCCTTTGCATTCAGCCCGGCAACAACCGCCGCGCTGACAAAGCACACAACCAAAGCCATCTGAAAGAACGACTTCATACCCCATATCCTCTTAGTCTTCTGACGCGCTCCCGAACCTCGTCCCGGATGGCGCCACCCCGCCATGGATCTGCAAGTGTGGTAAACAACTCACTTGCGGGCTGTCTGCCACGGCTATGCGACCATTTTATGACACGCAGGATATTTTCCGCTGTGATGGGTAACACATCAGGTATTTCGATCCCGTTAATGGTTGCCCACACCCCGGACCAACAGCGTGCAACGCCATATGGACTATATCCTCCGCCGCCAAGAACCAGACTTCGGGGCGCCAATCGGGTCATCGTCCCCACGACTTCCCAGATCGACTGATTGCCCAAAAGCTGTCTGGACAGTGGATCTTCAGCAAGAGTATCACATCCACATTGCAAAACAATAGCTTGCGGCGCAAAACTTAATCCAAGAGGAATCAAATATTCAAAAAGGACGTAGCGCATCTCATCATCATGCATGCCACCAGGCATCGGAAGGTTGCGCGCCATGCCGCCCGCAATGTCATCAATTGCGCCGGTTTTGGGCCACAGGTCTTCCTGATGCATTGATACGGTCAGAACACGCTCATCCTCGGCAAAGGCGTATTGCACCCCGTCCCCGTGATGAGCGTCGATATCGACATAAAGGACCCGGTCCAACCCGCTATCAAGCAAGGCATAAATACCCAGAACCGGGTCGTTGAAGTAACAAAACCCCGATGCCCGATCACGCAGACCGTGATGGGTGCCCCCTGCCGGATGATGGATGATCCCGCCATCGGCGATCAGGTTGGCTGCCATCACCGATGATCCGGCCGCGGTCGCCGGACGCCGGAAAATTTCCGGGTAAATCGGATTACCGTTCTTGCCGAGCCCGAACTTTTCCATCAAATCATCGGGCAAGGCCTGATCACGTTCGGCCTGCATGACGGCAGCGATATAGTCCGGATCATGAAAGCGCGCCAATTGATCGGGTGTTGCCACCGGCCCGGTCAGATAGGTTTCCTCATCTACCCACCCCAGCGCATGGACCATATCAACCACCAGCGACACCCGCGGGATCGCCAGCGGATGTTTCGGGCCATAGCTTGACCCGCGATAGATCTCGGCCGCGATCATGCGGGCTGGAACGTCTGGGGTTCTGTAGTCAGGCAGGTTCACCATTTCAAACCAGATGATGATGCAGATGTATCGTCAGAAGTGACCGGTTTCTTGGGTCGGCGCAAGACTGGATTTAATCAAAATCCCCGGATAACCCGCCCCGTCAGAACGGGATTGCATCCCTGATCGCGCCGAGGTTGCAAAAATATATCCTCAAATGGGGATATCGCCCCTTATACATCCCAATAGTCTCCCCATATCGTTCTTAATGGACAGTTTTTCTCCGGTCTTTTCGCGTATTCTTTTTGACATCTGGTGAGACTAGCCTTGCATATTTCGAAGACGGATCAGATCAACATTCTGATCATTGATGATGAAACGGATATGAGCGAATTCGTGGCCGACGCGGTCACCGCCATCGGGCACAATGCGGTTGCCGTATCCGATGCGGATGATTTTGTTCGGGCCTATTCGACGGCGTTTGACGTCATCATCCTTGATCTTTTCATGCCGAAACTTGATGGCATCGAAATCATTCGTTTCCTGCATGAAAATCGCTCCAGCGCGTCGCTTATCCTCATGAGCGGCAAGGACAAATCGATCCTGCATTCTGCATCAGAACTGGCCTCCGCACGCAATATCGAAGTGCTCGGCGTACTCGAAAAGCCATTCACGATCGATCAACTCGAGGCCGTTCTCAGGAAATTCGTTCCCCATAAATATCGCCCGCAAGACACGCCCTCTGCCCTGCCAACCGAAAAGGGGCTGCGTCGCGGCATTGAACAACGCGAATTCTTTCTGGCTTATCAGCCGCAATTCGATTTCAAGACCGGCAAGATCGCAGGTGTCGAGGCATTGCTACGCTGGCAGCATCCGACACGTGGCTTGATCCATCCCGGGCTTTTCATCCCGCTGGCAGAGCAATCCGGGCTGATCAACCAACTGACGGAATATGTGCTTGAAGAAGCCATGTCGCAAATGGCGAAATGGCGCGATCACGACATCACCATGTCGATCAATGTATCGCCAACAACAGTTGTTGATCTGGATATGCCCGAAAAGCTTGATGACATGATCAAGGCACGTGATATCGCGCCAGAAAAGATCATCATTGAGCTGACCGAAACCGCCATCATGGAAAATGTCAGCTCCTATATGGATATCCTGACCCGGCTTCGGATGAAGAATTTCAATCTGTCGATTGATGATTTTGGCACCGGTTATTCATCAATGCAGCAACTGGTGCGCGTGCCGTTCAACGAACTGAAAATCGATCAGTCCTTTATTCGTCAGGCCCTTACCGACCGTGAATGTCAGGCGGTCGCCCAGATGTCGCTGTCACTCGCCCACGGGCTTAACATGCGCGTCGTCGCCGAAGGGATCGAGGATCAGGAAACCTATGACTGGCTCAAGGAATTGGGCTGTGAAATCGGTCAGGGATTTCTGATGTCGCGCCCCATTTCGCCCGAAGAAATCGAAGAACGCTTCCTGTCCTGAATTCGGGTTCAACTTCAAAGTGACGGCACGCCGATGAAAAAGCCCCTGCTCCTTGCGAAAATCCTGACCCCGATGATCCTGGTTGCCCTGATCATTGGCATCGGTGCGCTTCAGGTTCTTTACAAGGACATGCTCAAGGAACGCAGTGCATCGATGCTCAGTCTGGCGAAAACCAATGCTGAACTGATCAACGCGGTTGCCGCCTATGACTATCGCCATGCCCCGGCCGAACATAAAGAACGTGCCTTTGGCGTAACCCTGTCGCAGGTCACCGCGGCATTTAACGCCCTTTCAGCACTTGAGGGCACCGAAGAACTTCTGATCGTGCATCAAGAAGGCAACATCATTGAAATTCTGGTTCATCAGGAAACCAAGATTAAAGAACGCGATCATAGCGCCTCGATCCCGCTTGAGTCCGACTATGCCAAACCCATGATTGAGGGGCTCAATGGCAAGTCGGGATTGATGTGGGTCCATGACGATCACGGTAATGAACTTCTTGTCGCTTATGCCCCCGTCCCCAAGATGTCCGTCGCCGTACTGGTTGAAATTACCCGTGACGAGTTGATCGCGCCTTTCAAGGCTACCGCCATCATGCTGATCACGCTGGGGATCGCTGCCATTGGTGTCGCCACCGCCTATACCTACTCCCAGATCATGCATGTGATTAAGCGCGCATTCAGCGCGCAGGAGGACGCCCACAAGGCCCTTGGCGAGGCCCAAGCCGCCAAAAAAGTGCTTGAACATGCCCTGAAATCATCGAGCGAGGGCTTTGCCCTGTTTGACGCCGATGACCGGCTGGTGATCTGTAACGATGTCTATCGCGACATCTATAAAACCCATGCGGATGCCATCAAACCGGGTGCCCGGTTTGAGCATATCCTGCGGGTCGGCTTGTCTCGCGGGGCGTTTCCTGATGCAGTTGGGGTTGAGGAAATCTGGCTTGCGGATCGACTTGAACAGCATCGCAAACCAAAAAGCCGCGTTGAACAACAGGTTGGCGAGCGTTGGCTGCTTATTTCCGAACAACGTACCGATGATGGCGGTATCGTTGGCGTTCGAACCGACATTACAAGACTGAAAACCAAGGAACGCGAACTCCGTGACAGCGAAAAGCGTTTCCGTGATTTCACCCAGACTGCATCGGATTGGGTTTGGGAAACCGATGTCGAACATCGCGTCAAAAATACTAGCATTCGACCAAGCGACATTCCCAACTTCGATATCGATAACGTACAGGGCAAGCGGCGCGACGAATATGCAGCCGAACCGACCGACACCCCCAAATGGCGCAAGCATTACGAATTGCTCGAAGCCCGGCAGCCATTTCGCGATTTCCAGTATCAGGTCCAACTCAATGACCATACCGTACTGACGATTTCGATTTCCGGCGTGCCGGTATTTGATGATCTTGGCACCTTCCTTGGTTATCGCGGCACCGGGCGTGACATCACTGCCCTGATTGAAACCCGTGAACGGTTCCGGGTGGCGTTCGAAAGTGTCACGGTCGGGATTATCTTTGCCGACGAAACCGGCGTGATCGAAGGCTTCAACCCCGAGGCCGAAAACATCTTTGGCTATAGTGCCGAGGAAGTCATTGGTCAGAATGTCTCGATCCTGATGCCCAATCCGGACAGCGCACGCCATCACACCTATATCAAGAATTACCTTGGCACCGGGGATGCCCAGATCATCGGCAAGGGCCGTGAGGTCACGGGCAAGACAAAGGATGGTACCCTGTTTCCGATGAACCTTGGCATTGCCGAGATGAATGTGCAGGGCCGCCGCCATTTCATTGCCTCGATCACCGATCTGACCGTCGAACACGCCCTTGAACAGCAACTGCGCCGCTCGCAAAAAATGGAAGCCATCGGTCAGTTGACCGGCGGGGTCGCCCATGACTTCAATAACCTTCTGGGCATTATTGTCGGCAACCTTGATCTTGCCCGGCGCAAGCTTGATGAACACTCCCCGATCACAAAGTTCGTCGGCAAGGCCATGACGGCGGCAGATCGCGGTGCGACCCTGACCCGGCGTCTCCTGAACTTCTCGCGCCAGGCGCCAGAGGAAAACGCCGCAGTTGTCATCAACGATGTTCTGATCGAGTTGCGCGAACTGATCGGCAAATCGATCACGTCCAAAATCCTGTTTGAGCTGCGCTTGTCCGACGATCTTCCGCCGGTCCGCCTCAATGTCGGAGATTTTGAAGATGCGATCATTAACCTTGCCGTCAATGCCCGCGATGCCATGCCCGAAGGCGGCCAGCTCACCATCGAGACCCGTGTTTCGCACATTGATGCTGTCACCGTTCCGGCCGTTCAGAAAGTCCCGGAAGGCGATTATGTCGAACTGATCGTCAGCGACGATGGCAAGGGCATGACGTCTGAGGTCGCCGAACAGATCTTCCAACCCTTCTTCACCACCAAGGAACGTGGCAAGGGGACTGGCCTTGGCCTTGCAATGGTGTATGGCTTTGTCAAACGATCCGGTGGCTATATCTCGCTTTATTCCGAGGTTGGGCTTGGCACCACGTTCCGTATCTACCTGCCGCTTGCCGATGATGAAGACCACAAGGTTCTGCACACAAGCTTCGATACCGAAGCAGAACCGGAACGCGGCACAGAAACCGTTCTGATCGTTGATGACGAACAGCAACTGGCCGAAATCGCGGCCTCGGTCCTTGGCGAATATGGCTACAAGACCATCACCGCCCATAGTGGCAAGGAAGGCCTCGCGCTTGTTGAAGAACGCGATGACATCGACATGGTCCTTACCGACATCGTCATGCCCGGCGGCATGAACGGGTTGGAGCTGGCCGACAAGGCACGCGAACGCCGCCCCCATCTTGCGGTCCTGACCTGTTCGGGCTTTACCGCCGATGTCTTGCACCAACGTGCGGCTGACAAGCCGGTCTATCCGCTGATCAACAAGCCCTATAATAACCGCGAACTGGCCAACGCGGTGCGCAAGACGCTTGATCAGGTCCGTGAGGAAACCTGAGGGATCCTCGCATTTCATTTTGCCGATCTCATTTACTTTGCTGTCACAAACCTTGACGTCTGCGTTTTGTCTGCGCATAGTCCCGTGATCTCCGGGGGGGCCGATCGTAAATCGGCTGAGAGGTTCGGTGTTGCCGAACGACCCTTTGAACCTGAACCGGTTAAGACCGGCGTAGGAAGGATCGTATGCGCAATACAGAACAAGCGCCCCAGACAGCGCAAAATCTCACCAAATTTGATGTCGCCCTGCGTGGCGGAAGCGTTGCCTTTAACGGCACGGACATCTTCCATGACCTTGACCTGACATTGCGCGCAGGCAGTTTTACCTGTTTGCTGGGGCCAAGTGGTGTCGGGAAAAGCACGCTTTTGCGTTATTTTGCCGGGCTGGTCGAAGGTGATGTTAGCGGTACCATCACGTGTTCTGACAACACCCCGCTTGCTGGCCGGGTCGCCTATATGGCGCAACAAGACCTGCTTTTGCCATGGCGCAGTGTTCTTGAAAATGTGGTCCTGGGCGCTGTTTTGCGCGGTGAGAAGCCAGAACATGACAAAGCCTCACAATTGATTGACGAGGTCGGCCTGGCTGAGGCCGCCCATCTCCGCCCGGCTGAGCTATCGGGCGGCATGAAACAGCGCGCTGCCCTTGCTCGCACCCTGATGGAAGACCGTCCGGTTGTGTTAATGGACGAACCGTTTTCCGCGCTTGATCCGCTCAATCGTCTGCGCCTGCAGGAACTGGCCGCACGGGTTCTGCGCGGTAAAACGGTGTTGCTTGTGACCCACGATCCGCTTGAAGCGCTGCGTCTTGGCGATCATGTCCATGTTCTGTTTGGCAACCCGGCACGGTTGCAGGATGCCATCACGCCCAAGGGCCAAAGCCCGCGCAACATCGCCGATCCGGGAATTCTGGCACAACAGGCCGAACTCCTTGGCCAGCTTGGCGCTGATCTGTCGGGGGGTACGGCATGAGCAAGCAAAACAATCCTCATACAAATAGAAAAGAAGTGA